>NZ_DATMYD010000071.1:0-221945 GCF_035561155.1 Sporomusa sp.
GACCGGAGTTTTGCCGCCGACTTCCTTCAGATTCGCCCTCACAGGCGACACCCTTGTCTTAGGCTAACGGTTGGCACTATCAACCCCCGTATTGGACTTTCACCAACAAGTAAGCGCCCATGCTGGGCGCACATGAAAAAGTACTCCAGGCATTCACCTGGAGTACTGCAAGACATTTCCTATTTGTCAGTTTTAACAGCTTCATCCTTCTTCTCGTGCAGATTTGCAGACAATGGGCGAAAAGGGGTTACTGTCGAAATAGCATGTTTATAAACCAACTGCTGTTTACCATCATTCTCGATTATTACGGTGAAATTGTCAAAGCCCCTTACGGCTCCTCGTAATTGGAATCCGTTAACCAGATATATAATTACCGGCACGTTTTCTTTTCGTACTTGATTTAAAAAACTGTCTTGCAGATTAATGACTTTGTTAGTCAAATGAAATCCCTCCGTCTTGATGTTCTACTCACATCTATTTTACCTTAGACAAAACTTTCCTGCAACATGATTGTAAATTGTTTCCAATGTTTTATTGTAATTATCGAAATCATCAACAGCAAACCATGTTATATAAGGCATACGCCGGTAAAAAGTCATTTGACGCTTAGCAAAATTGCGGGTAGCCTGTTTTACACTATTTATAGAGCTTAACAAATCCTTTCCCTCGGTAAGATACTCAACTATTTCCTTGTAACCAATCCCCTGCATAGCCTGACAGTTAGGCGTTACACCCTGCTGTAAGAGTCTTACTACTTCGTCTATCAATCCCTGTTCCATCATTATATCAACCCGCTTGTTGATCCGCTCATATAAGGTGGCACGTTCCATTGTTAGACCAATCACAACTGCGTCATACAGGAGTTTATTCGGTGCAGACTTATCCTGCGAGACAGTCTCACCGCTTAAATAATATACTTCAAGTGCCCTAATTACCCGTCGCTGGTCATTTGGATGCAGCCTAGCTGCGGTTTCCGGCTGGACTTGAGCTAACATGGTATGAAGATATTGATTTCCATATTGCTCTGCCATTCCAGTCAGTTTTTGTCGAAGTCCTTCATCACTTGGCGCCTGATTAAACTGGTAACCCTCAAGCAAAGCCCGAACATACAGGCCTGTGCCGCCAGCTAAGATTGGAATAAGTCCGTCATTATTAATCTGAGTAATCAGCTTTTGAGCATAGCGCTGAAAATCGACAACATTAAACTCTTCACAGGGGTCTAAGATGTCAATAAGCTGGTGTACGACGCCGCCACGCTCAGCAATATCAGGTTTAGCGGTACCGACATCCATCCCCCGGTATACTAACATAGAATCGCCTGAGATTATTTGTGTACTCAATCTTTTTGCCAAATCAATACTTATTTTAGTTTTTCCTACGGCGGTAGGTCCAACAATTACAATTAAGCGTTCCATGGTTGGCCTCCGCCCGCCATTTTTGGCCTACAATCAATAACACCGTATTTAATACTGCTGTACTTTCCTCCAACAACTGTAAATAACCCCAGTCGAGCAAACTCACTACTACCTACGGCTTCTTTAACTACAACTTTTTGTTTGGCTACCCGACAAGCTTGTCTAATAGCTTCAGGTGTAAGCGGGCTCATATTAGCAAGCGTCCTAATTGGATTTACGTTAGAACTTTTGTAAATAGGGTTACGAAACATGGGATCAAAGTAAACAATGTCAAAACTATTGTCAGGCAATTCTTCAAGGTATTGGCAGTATTCGGCATTTTCTACCTTAACCCGGCGCAGAGCACTTGTAATATCAGCTTCAGAATCAACCGTAAAATTTTGCAGGCCATATCCGGTTATCAAAGCAATTACCTGAGAACTTTCAAGCCCAGTAACTATACCGGTTTCACCTGCCACAAAACTGGCGACAATAGCATCTGTTGCCAGGCCTAATGTACAGTCAAGAACTGACATACCAGCCTCAAGCCCCATTGCGATCACCATATGGTCATGTTTTCCATTTATTAAGTTTTTTATTCGCAGCTCAGCCATACTTAAATGAAAAAAGTACTCACCGGCAGCTGTATGTATAATTGGTCCATTGCTTGCAACCACAATAAGATCACATACCTCGTATTTTTCCCTAATTGTAGCGAGAGAGTGACTGTTGCGCGGGATAAACTGCACACATAGCCTGGCAGCTATATCATTTGCCAGCCGGATAACATCTGGCGAAGGCTTTTGGGCAGTTGTGACAATTAAGTTCATATGAATCACCTATGTTCGTTTAAACATTTTGGCTAGCTCTTCTGGTCCAAATCTTACGATAGTCGGACGACCGTGTGGGCAGGTATATGGCAAGTCCGTTGTATATAGTTCGCTGATCAACGCCTGAATCTGCCGCATATTAAGCGTATCCCCCGCTTTAATGGCACTACGGCATGCTGCCATCTGAAGATAGGCGTGGCGCAATTCCTGCGCAGTAGGTTGATGCATTTCATGAATTAATTTCAAAATTTGTCGTAATACCGATTCAGCGTCAGCTAGCGGAATATCAATAGGCATTTCTATCAGCCGCATCGTATCTGCCCCAACTTGTTCAAGCGTAAATCCCAATTGGTAAAAGGTATCCTGACTTCCGACAATGATGTCGCAATCATCTGAGGTGAATTCCAGATATTGAGCTACTAACAGCTGCTGTACTGGTACACGCCCCTTGGAGCGGCTCATACGGTCATATAGTATTCGCTCATGAGCGGCATGCTGGTCGACAATATAAAGGCCATCCGGCCCCTGTGCTACAATATAACAGGACTCAATCTGTCCCAGGGGATATAGCTGGCAGGCTGCTGTTGTATCCCCTGAAGCGGGCTCGGTACTTTCAATTAGCTGCTCTTCTTGTCTAATTGCCTGTCTGACATCCGAAAAATTAATACTTTCTTCCCGCCATAAAGTGGGTACCCACTGACGAGAACTCTCGGTTATATTAGCGGCAAACTCATTAGACCTAATTTGCTTATTATTGCTGTTATACTGCTCACTACCAGCAGTATTAGCATCCATCAGTTGATGGCTATGTGTTGGTCCAAGCTGAATAGTTGCAGCAGCTTGAGCATGTGATACGGGCATCGCTAGGCTAGAAGATACTGCTTTGTACACTGCCTTATATATCTTTTGGTCATCACTAAACTTAACTTCTTTTTTTTGCGGGTGAACATTAACGTCAATTGAATCAACAGGGATATGGATATCAAGTACAGCCAGCGGATAGCCATTTTTAGGCAATAAGGAGAAATACGCATTATCCAGTGCCTTTGCCAGCATTCTGCTGTTTACTACCCGCTGATTAACCATAAACGTCTGCCACTGACGACTGCTTTTGAGCAATGCTGGCTTAGCAACATAGCCAGATACAACAATACCTTCGTTGCTGTATTCTACCGGTAAAAGCTCTGGAACGACCTTATGCCCATAGATATCGGCAATTGTGTCAGTTAACTTCCCACTGCCGCTAGTGGACAGTACCAGACGTTGATTACTGAGTAATTTAAAAGCGATCTGAGGATGAGACATGGATAGTTTTGTGACTATATCGCTTATATGGCCGCTTTCAGCAGATGGTGTTTTCAAAAATTTGCGGCGAGCTGGAGTATTGAAGAATAAATCAGCGATGATAACGGTAGTACCACATCCCGCCCCAGCCTCACGCACATCGGCAAGTATGCCACCGTGAATTTCTACATAACTTGCCAGCGGTTCATCTAGCAAACGGGTAGTCAGTGTAAAATTAGATACTGCGGCAATACTAGGCAAGGCTTCACCGCGAAATCCTAGTGAATTTATTGCGGCTAGATCTTCAGCAGTACGGATTTTACTGGTTGCATGTCGTTTTACAGCAAGTTGCGCATCTTCATGACTCATACCTTTTCCATCATCGGTAACGCGAATAAATTTCGTACCACCATCAACGATTTCAATCTCAATATTCTTACTGCCCGCATCTATTGAATTTTCAACAAGCTCTTTAACCACAGCAGCTGGTCGTTCAACAACCTCACCTGCAGCGATCTTATTGGCTGTATTTTCATCTAATATATGAATTACCTGCTCGCTCATAAGCTTCCGCTTTCCTCTCTAGCTTTGTTTTGTAGCTTGTACAATGTATTGAGCGCTTCTAACGGAGTAAGTGTCATCACGTCAATAGCCAATAATTCATCCGCAATGCTTGAGCTAAACAGGGATACTGTAGCGACCGCATTCTGCTTAGAGCCTTGATGTTTAGCAGTTAGAGGAATGTGATCAATATTTGCCTTACACTGTTCCAATTCTTGTAAAACTTGTTGCGCCCGTTCAATAATTCGTTTAGGTAATCCGGCAAGCTGGGCAACATGGATACCATAGCTTTTATCAGCACCGCCTGGTATTATCCGGCGTAAAAATACAATATCATTGCCGCGTTCTTTAACAGCTACAGAATAATTTTTTATTACCTTGCTATATTCAGCTAACTCAGTAAGTTCGTGATAATGAGTAGCAAATAAAGTTTTGGCCTTAACCTTGTCTTTTATATATTCGACGACAGCCCGTGCAATGCTCATTCCATCAAATGTACTGGTACCGCGGCCAATTTCATCTAAGATAATTAAGCTGTTGGCGGTAGCAAATTTGATGATTTGAGCAGCCTCTGTCATTTCAACCATGAAAGTGCTTTGGCCAGTTGCTAAATCATCACTGGCACCTACCCTGGTAAAGATCCGGTCAACAGGACAGATCGACGCTTCTCTCGCAGGAATAAAGCTGCCTGTCTGAGCCATAATTGTAAGGAGCGCCACCTGTCTCATATAAGTCGATTTACCAGCCATGTTGGGGCCCGTAATTATCATTATTTCACTGTCACGGTGGTTTAATTCTGTATCGTTAGGCACAAACATCTCGCCAATTAAGAGCCGCTCAACTACCGGGTGGCGGCCATCTTTAATGACAAGCTCCTTATTATGGTTCAAATTCGGCCGGATATAACTATAGCGTATGGCCGCTTCGCTCAACGACATAATTACATCCAAATGGGCTATTTGTCTTGCAGTCTGTTGAATTTCACTAATGCGTTCCTTTATGTAATCCCTGATGCCTGAAAATAGCTGGTATTCAATGTTTACAATTTTTTCTTGAGCACCGAGTACTTTGGTTTCAAAGTCCTTGAGTTCTGGCATGATATAGCGTTCAGCATTAACCAGTGTCTGCTTGCGGATATAATTGGGCGGTACAGATCCGGTATTGGCATGAGTTACTTCAATATAATAGCCGAAAACCTTATTATACCCTATTTTGAGCGACTTAATGCCTGTCGCTTCCCGTTCACGCAATTCCAATTCCTGAATCCATTGTTTACTATCTCTGGCAATATTCCTGAGCTCGTCTAACTCTAAGTCATAACCAACTCTGATAATACCCCCATCACGGACTCCAAACGGCGGATTATCAGCAATAGCAGTTGCAATCATGTTGGCTACATCTACATGGGTTTTGACCTCCATACTAATACCAGTCAACTGTTCAGACTGACACTCTTGCAGTTTTACTTTTATCTCAGGCAACACTGACAGTGATGTTCTAAGCGCTGCCAAATCTCTGGCATTAGCACTGCCTACCTCAATTCTTGTTAGAATACGTTCAAAATCATATATATTACCGAGAAGCTCCTTTAGTCCATCGAGTACTGCCCGTTTATCCATCAAATCGGCAATTGCATTTTGGCGCTTAGAAATAGTAATAGGATTTATAAGCGGAAACTCCAACCATTTTTTTAGCAGCCTACTACCCATCGCGGTTTTAGTAAAATCCAGTACCGCCAGCAGTGTGCCTTTGCGTCCACCATCGCGCATATTGCGGGTAATCTCTAGATTACGCAATGTAGAAGCATCTAGCAGTAAATAATCCTGGGTATTAACTCTTGAAAGCTTGTTGATATGAGAAAGATCGCTCTTTAAGGTATAGTGCAAATAGTATAGCAGGTAACCGATTGCAGCTTGTGCCGCTGGACTGGCAGGGAGCTCTTCGCGGCCAAAGTGCTTGTCAGGCAATTCTGAAGCTAACGTAAGGTCTGCATTAGTTAGTGTGGTAATAGCGCAAGCAGACACTCTTTGCGATAAGAAGCTACTTATGGTGCTAAAGCCGTCTAGTTTACTTGCCAACACTAATTCTGCCGGGAGTAGGCGATATAATTGGTCACAAACAGTATTTGCCCGGGAACTGCCTGAAAACATCGCCCATACAAACTCACCAGTTGAAATATCGGCCGCTGCCAAACATAATTCATCTGCTTCCTCATATAGGAGCGCTAGGTAATTGTTAGCTTTGTCAGGCAGCGAAGTTTCGGCCAGAATCGTCCCTGGTGTAATAATCTTGACAACTTCCCGCCTGACAATACCCTTGGCCTGCTTTGGATCTTCAACCTGTTCACAAATAGCTACTTTATACCCTTTAGTTATTAGTTTAGCGATATAGTTATCAGCAGCATGATAGGGAACGCCGCACATAGGTACCCGATTACTTTGGCCCCCCTCACGTGAAGTCAAAGTAATCTCCAATTCACGTGATGCTACCTCAGCATCTTCAAAAAACATCTCATAAAAATCGCCTAACCGAAAAAATAGTATTTCGCTACTATGCCTGCTCTTTACTTCCCGATATTGTTCCAACATCGGGGTATAGCTTATTGCCATGCTGTAAATTTCTCCTCTACCATTAGAAGTTAAATCAAACGGCCTTTTAAAACCCAAGTCTGAGCAGTATCAATTTGGATATTGACTAAGCCGCCGATTATCTCTGTCCCGGTTTTCTCCCACAATACAATTTTATTGGTACGGGTTCGTCCCATTAACTTATTTTCATCATTTTTGCTTGGCCCTTCAACCAGCACTTCTACACTACTACCTACAAGTTGTTTATTAATTTGGAGACTAATTTCATTCTGAATAGCCATCAGTTGATTAAGCCGTGCTTTTTTCTCAGGCAATGACACTTGATCAGGATATTTAGCCGCCGGTGTTCCAGAGCGCTGCGAATATAAAAAGGTATAGGCCGCATCATACCTGATCGTTTTTATGAATTCCAAAGTTTCTATAACATGTTCTTCATTCTCTCCAGGAAATCCTACTATTAAGTCAGTTGTAAGACTGGCATTAGGAATAGCTTGACGAATTTTATCTACAAGCTGACGATAGTATTCTGTCGTGTAGCCGCGATTCATCCGTTCCAGGATATCATTATTTCCTGACTGAACAGGTAGGTGGAAATGCTCACAAATCTTTTTACTATTTTTGATAGTATCAATTACTTTATCGTTCATATCCCGCGGATGAGATGTCATATAGCGAATACGGGCAATTGTATCAATCTGATCAATAGCCTGCAGCAGATCAGCAAAGTCAGTCTGTAACTCACTATCCTTACCATAGGAGTTGACGTTTTGACCAAGTAGTGTTATTTCTTTAAAGCCATCTATCCCTAACTGTCGAATTTCAGCCACGATATCATCAAGAGGTCGACTCCGCTCGCGGCCTCTAACATAAGGAACAATACAATATGTACAAAAGTTATTGCAGCCATACATAATAGGCACCCAGGCCGATATTTGCCCTTTACGCACAGTTGGGACATCAGGTGCCAGACGTTCAGCCTGGTCCCATACAGCCAATACAGGTTCGCGGCTCTGTTCTACTTTTGCAATAAGTTCAACAAGCTGGTGGGTGTTGTGTGTCCCCATAACTAAATTGACATGAGGAAATTTTTTCATTATTTTATCTTTGTCCTTTTGTGCCATACAACCAACAACACCAATAATTATATTAGGATTGATAAGCTTACGCCGTTTCATCTCACCAATTCGACCGTGAATTTTCTTCTCAGCGCTTTCCCGGACACAACAGGTGTTTATCAAAATTAAGTCAGCCTTGTCAACATTCTCGGTTTCTTCATACCCAATAGTTCTTAGTTGACCGGCCAAACGCTCAGAGTCATTGAGGTTCATCTGACAACCGTAAGTCTCAGTATAAAAGAGTTTTTTCTGTTCTTGCATGGTCGAGCTCCTTCCTTGTTATCGCCTATATTATAACCAAGTTTTATCTACTATCACAACAATTATTTGGGTTAAACAAAAAACAGGGACCTCCGTAATCCCTGTTTGCTGAAACTATTTTTTACGTGTCCCTAGAAGCATTCTAAACCCAGAGTAAATTACAAACAAGCCAAAAATCCGTTTAAGTTCATTTGCCGGCAAATATTGAACTAAATTAGCACTAATGAGTGCTCCGACAACCGCCCCTGATGCTATATACAGCGCTGTCTGATAATTAATAAGTTTATCCTTATGGAAATGCCAGACACTAACAATGGCTGTAGGGATTATAACGAGCATTGAGATCCCTTGGGCAGTATGCTGTGTTATTCCTAATACAAACACCATCATAGGGATCAGCACTACACCGCCGCCGATACCCAGTATTCCACTTAAAATACCAGCACAAAGTCCCATTATAAAAATAATAAGTACGCTACTCATGCCAGCACCATCCTAAGGCCGACTAACATAAGCAACACACCGAATAATTGCTTTAAGCGAATCGCGGGTATTCTTTTCATTACCCGGGCGCCTAAACTGGCACCGCAAATACTTCCTAAAATCAAATTTAAGGCTAATAGCACATCAATGTTACCATGAAAACCGTATATTGCACTACTAACTAACGCGGTAGGAATAACGATAGCCATTGAAGTAGCCTGAGCTATATGTTGAGTAATATTAAAGTAGGTAACCATGATTGGCACAAGGAAGATCCCCCCACCAACACCTAGCAGGCCACTTAAAATACCAACTACAAATCCCAATCCGGTAAGCTTTGCCCGTTCAGACATACCATCCCCCCTATCAATCAATTGCGCTGGGGACCAAGCCTTCCTTATAGCTACGGAATTTGTCATAAATTATACGAATAGCTGTAATAATGGCTTTTTTAGCGCTTCCTTGATATGTTGCATCTACTATCCTAACTAAATTATCCGGATTTGTAATTAATTTGCCAACCAAAATTGAGGATACATGATTGCGAGCCACAGCTGTCGCCAAAGTACAATCCGCTTCTATGATTTTCCCGGTATCTTCATCAACAAGGAGAACAACGCCAATCACTTTGTAAATTTCGCTGGCAGTAATCCCAGTAGGCAACTTGGCATAACCTGAAAACAAAATGTGTTTACCTTGAGTTTTTTCCACGCTTTTCCCGCCCTTATTTTCTTAATTATTCAATGCTTAGACGTTTAACCGCAATATTTACTTCTCTAACCATCATGCCTGTCATATACTCTACAATTTGCTTTATACGTATTTGAGCCTCATGTACTACATTCCAAATAGATTGTCCGTATTTTATAGTTACGTCTAACGATATGGAAATCCCTTTTTCCCGGTCATGAGAATTTTTTATATTAATTTGACCGGTCTTGGTAATAGTATCATCACTTGTAGCCACGTAATCTACAAGTGATGCAATTGCGGCATCTGAAATAAGCAGTTTCCCATAGTAACTAAATGTTGGCCGAACAATAGATTTTTCGCCGAGCTTACGTCGTTGCTTGGAACGAGGCTTTTTAAAAAAAATATCGAGCGGGTCAATCAAATAACCGGAAAAATGGGGCTTGAGCTCAATAGTGGGTACAGGAATGATATGTTTGCCTTCTTTCAACCGACTCTCCCGGGCCTTGGCAATTTCGTTTTTTGTAGCAATATCCTCAATACGGATTATTTTGCTGATCGGCGGCAAATGGAGAACTTCAACAATTTTCTCTACCATATTTTTCGAAGTACCTAATATTAAAATACGTTTAGGCATTACCTCAGCAATAGCATCTCTAACTTCAGCAGCATGGTCAGGTTCCATAAAGATGGCACGTTTGACAGCTCGGATCTTGCTAGGCTCCTTTTTTGCTGAATGACCGGCAATAATCTTGCTGTCCTTAATTAGTAAGCCGTCGTCAATAATCGTATCAACATCGTGATCATGCGCAACAATTAACGCCCGATGGCTTTTGCCCGTTCCGCTTGAACCTACCAATGCGAAGATATCCATAGGCAGCCTCCTGGTAAAAGTATAATAGAATATAACATAAAAATAAACACCTTTGCAGGTGTTGTCAAGTAAAATTCAATTTACATTGACAAAGTATCAACCAGGGCGGCTGAAATAGTAAATTCACCAAGCTTCTCAGGATACCTGCCAGGTATAGCGTGAAAGTCAGAGCCACCTGTTATTTTTAAATTGTATTTATTAGCAATATCTAAATATCTGCTAGTCATTGCCTGATCATGCTCAGGATGAAAAACCTCCAATCCACGCATACCGGCTTTAACCATATTTAGAACTAAATTATCATCACCGATTAGGCCCGGGTGTGCCAATACTGCGATACCCCCGGCCTGTTCTATCAGTCTAATAGCCTGCTCTGGAGTTAATTTGTAATGGGGAACATACGCCGGGCCATTTTTAGCTAAAAGCACATCAAAAGCCTCTGATACAGTTTTAAAATAGCCATTTTCTACAAGCACTTTAGCTACATGTGGCCGCCCTACTGCCATAGCCTGGCCAGCAAACTCCAATACGCTGTCGTAATCAATGGAATAACCTAGTTGAATAAGTTTTTCAACCATTGTCCGGGAGCGCCGCAACCGATCATTGAGGATAACTTCTAACTGATCTCTAAGCTTCATATTGTCAATATCAATAAAATAGCCTAAAATATGAACTTCATGCCATGGCAAGTCGGTACTAAACTCAATTCCCGGAATAATTGACAGCTTAGACATACTGTTGTCAATTATTCCGGCCTCCCTTAATTCTAGATGCGCCGCAACAGTATCGTGATCAGTAATAGCAATGTGACTTAAGCCAGCATCCTCAGCCTGACGAACAATCTCCAAGGGGGATAGTCGACCGTCTGATGCGGTAGAATGAATATGCAGATCTGCAATCATATGGTACCGAGATTAGTGGCCAATTGAATTAAAGTTCGAACGCCAGCGCCTGTACCGCCTTTAAGGTTATAGCCTTTATCTTTATCCGCATCTGCTGTCCCAGCAATGTCGACATGAACCCATGGAGTGTTATCTGCAAACTGGCCGATAAACAATCCTGCTGTAATAGTGCCCCCAGCCCGTC
Source organism: Sporomusa sp. (assembly GCF_035561155.1). Lineage (GTDB taxonomy): Bacteria > Bacillota > Negativicutes > Sporomusales > Sporomusaceae > Sporomusa. The sequence continues at coordinate 11,167 of NZ_DATMYD010000071.1, forward strand.
CACCACTATTTTTAAGGTCGGCGATTGAGCTTTTAATTTGTTCAAGATATTCTTCATCATTAGGAAGTTCCCACATTTTTTCACCAGTCTGCTTAGCTACATCAATAATCTCCTGACACCATTGACGATTATTAGTAATAACACCAGAGTAAAAAGTACCAAGTCCAACCACACATGCTCCTGTTAAGGTTGCCAAATCAATAATCTTAGTGGCACCTAGCTTTATAGCATACGTGACAGCATCAGCCAAAATTAACCGGCCTTCAGCATCAGTATTTATTACTTCAATTGTTTTACCGCTCATAGAAGTAATAATATCCCCTGGCCTAAATGCACTCCCTGATGGCATATTTTCAGTGCAGGGCACAACAGCTAAAATATTTACCTTAGGCTTTAGTTGCCCGATGGCCATCATCGCTCCTAATACGGCACCGCCGCCAGCCATATCCCGCTTCATTTCATCCATGTTCTGACTAGGCTTTATTGATATACCACCACTATCAAAAGTAATTCCTTTACCAACATAGGCAATCGTTTCTGGGTTGGACGGGTCTCCAATGTATTTTAAAATAATAAGTTTCGGAGGTTCAATACTGCCTTGAGCTACCGCCAATAGCGCACCCATACCCTGTTGTTGCATATCTTCCTTTTCTAATAAGCTAATCTCTAAACCATACTGCTTAGCAATCTCCTCAGCATGCCAAGCGATCTTAGTCGGCGTCATATATTGTGCGGGATGGTTTATCAAATCACGGGCATAATTGACGCTTTCCGCAACTATTCTGCCAAGCTCAGCTCCTGTTTTGATTGCATCAAGGGTTTCGGCATCGTTTTCAACAATTAAAAGCTGCTCAATATTAGATATTTCCTTTTTACCTGATTTATAGTATTTAAACTGATACAAGCCCATTATTGCACCTTCGACCACTGCTTGGGCTGCTTGACGACAATTTAACCCACCACTGCCGGCACCGGGAAGACTGATCGCAATTGTTTTAGACCCCAGTCTACGGGCTGCCCGCATTGCTATAGCCATAAGCGCACGGGCTTTGTCCAATGAGAACTCTGCCTTCTTCCCTAACCCAAGAAGAATAATCCGTTTAGCGCTAATAGCGCCTAAGGTATGTATAACGGTGGTTTCTCCATACTTACCACACCCGGGCATATCTCGAATTATTTCATCTATATGACCATTTAAAGCCTCGTCAGCAGTTCCAAGTGCACCACCAGGAATTAAGCCGTCTTCAAACAGGTTAACAATTACGGTATCACTCAAAGATTCGGTTACCGTCCCATTAATCACTTCAATATTCATTTTTTCCCTCCTCGTATTTGATATTTACTAAGCATTATTATATTATGCCATAAAATGCTCTACTAAAACAGTAAAACCTGTTCAGTATGAACAGGTTTTGAGTATAGTTCAATTATTAGCGAGGCTCAACAATCAACTTGATGGCGGTACGTTCTTCTCCATCAATAAGAATATCAGTGAAGGCGGGGATGCAGATTAGGTCAACACCATGCGGCGCTACAAACCCTCTGGCGATTGCAACTGCTTTTACAGCCTGGTTGAGTGCGCCTGCGCCGATTGCCTGAATCTCGGCACCGCCACGTTCTCTCAGCACTCCGGCCAAGGCTCCTGCTACAGAATTAGGATTAGATTTTGCTGATACTTTCAAGACATCCATGTTTTATGTGCCCTCCTTTGATTAAAAAAAACGTTATTAGTCCTATGAATTAGATATATTCGTTGTACGGGAAAAAATTCCTTTTTCCATATCCAAAAAAATCTAATTATTACAACAAATACACCTACATATTCATTTACTTGTTAAACACAAAAACACGCCCGTCTTCGCGAATTCCAATAAGACTGTGGTCGTCATTATCTTTTTTGCGCATATTCTCCAGCATATCTTCGATTACTTCTTCTTGCAAAAGGAGGTCTTCTTCCAACATAGCGTCATTACGATCCGCAACTAACCGATCGGCAAACCTATCTCTGAGGAGTTTAATCGTCAGACCGATTTCCCCGCGTGACATGGTGCGGACGTCCCGCCGAACTGTCAAAATAGCTACTTGATCATATGAACTAAGTTCAACATCGATGCTGCTATCTGTTACGCCTTCAAGTAAATGATATGCAGCAATACTATTAATGAGAAGTCGCTTAGCGGCTTCGAAATCCTTAGTAGTAGGAATACCTGAGATCATAAATGTGAGTTTAAGTGAATTTGCCTCAGGTTCAAAATTAATTGTACCGATTTCCGGATAACGCACTAACATAGATATAAGAAGGTTTGCTCCATCCGAAACTTGTTGGTCATTTTGGGAAAGATCAGACATATGTTTTCACCGTCCAATAAGTTTGTAAAATATATAATAAAAAATAATTTGTAAAGTTTCTGATTTAATATTCTCTAGAAGATATATAAATCCTGCTTTTAAATTATTGGGAAAAAAACTAAAAAACGGCTTTTACCTGGAAAGGCAAAGCCGTTTTAAATAGCGTTCTAATTTCTATTTAGCATAATCAACAGCACGCGTCTCGCGAATAACTGTTACTTTAATTTGACCTGGGTATTCAAGTTCGCCTTCAATCTTCTTTACAATATCCCGTACTAGACGAACAGCCGTTAAGTCGTCAATCTTATCTGGCTTAACCATAATACGAATTTCGCGACCCGCTTGAATCGCAAAAGATTTCTCTACGCCATCAAATGATTCAGCAATTTCTTCCAATCGTGTTAATCGCTTAAGATAGCTTTCTAGAGTCTCTCTGCGAGCCCCTGGCCGAGCGGCTGAAACCGCATCAGCAGCTGCTACAAGCACAGCTTGGATAGTCTTAGGCTCTTCATCGCCATGGTGAGCAGCAATAGCATTAATAACCTCAGCTGATTCACGATATTTCTTGGCCAAGTCAGCGCCAATTGTTACGTGAGGGCCTTCAACTTCATGGTCTACAGCCTTTCCAATATCATGCAGTAAACCAGCTCGCTTGGCTAACATTACATCTACACCAAGTTCAGCTGCCATAACTCCAGCTAAGTGTGCTACTTCGATCGAATGTTTGAGGACATTTTGACCGTAGCTAGTACGGAACTTTAATCGTCCGAGAAGTTTTATCAGTTCTGGATGCAGGCCGTGAACTCCAGTTTCGAATGTAGCCTGTTCACCTGCTTCCTTAATTTTCTGTTCAACTTCTTTTTGTGCTTTTTCGACCATCTCTTCAATACGAGCAGGATGAATCCTACCGTCCACGATAAGTTTTTCCAACGCAATTCTGGCAACCTCTCGCCGGACAGGATCAAATCCAGATAAAATAACTGCCTCAGGTGTATCATCAATAATCAGATCAATACCGGTAAGTGTCTCCAGGGTTCGGATATTGCGGCCTTCCCGTCCAATAATCCGACCTTTCATTTCATCGTTAGGCAAAGCAACCACAGATACAGTTGTTTCTGCAACATGATCAGCGGCACAGCGCTGAATGGCTAACGATATAATCTCTCTGGCTTTCTTATCCGCATCTTCTTTAGCCTGTTGCTCTAGGTCCTTGATAAGCATTGCAGTCTCATGCTTAATTTCTTCTTCAACATTGGCAAGCAGCAAGCTACGAGCATCTTCTGAGGTCAAGCCGGATAGCCTTTCGAGTTCGGTTTGTTGCTTGGCATAAAGTTCGTTAATCTTTTCTTGACTTTTGTCCAGCTCAGCTTCTTTACGACTGAGAATCTCTTCTTTCTTTTCGAGAGAATCGATTTTTCGGTCAAGATTTTCTTCTTTTTGGACCAAGCGCCGCTCTAAGCGCTGAAGTTCTGTGCGGCGTTCTTTAATCTCCCGCTCAAGTTCACTTCTTAATTTGTGGATTTCCTCTTTGGCTTCTACCAATGCTTCTTTCTTCTTGGATTCACCAGATTTCTCAGCATCTTCTACGATTTTTCTTGCTGCATTCTCAGCAGAAGCGATTTTGGCTTCAGCTATATTCTTACGTACCCAATAGCCTGCACCCGCACCCAACAATCCGACTAAAATTGCAGTAATAATAATCTCTACTATAAGTTCCACCTCCTTTATAAAATACTGGTATTAAGGGTAAAGCCGATTTTAACTCGGCTTTTAAAAGTAGCTTTTCAATTGCTTCATCAGCATTCAAGCTCTCCTAAAAGTACCTAATTAGATGTGTTTACACGATTGGATAATTTTATTGTAAATGTTTTTCAAAGGGGTGTCAAGGCGACATATCCCTAAGGTGCTCTAAAACTTTACTAACAGTCGCTGCCTTGAATCCTTTGGCAGACATACGCCGTATAACCTTACTCATATCTTGACACTCATCACCACGTAAATGCTTTGTTACCAGTTTAAGGGCAGCTTGATATTCAAGATTTTCGTCCCAGTCTGCGAGCTTGGCATTAATCAAAGATGCCGGCAAACCTCTGCGTCTTAACCTTAGAAAAGATTCCTTCAAACTATATTTGTTTAATTCAGCATATTTAGCTAGAAGCATATCGCAAAGCGCGGCATCATTAAGATAGCCGCGCTCAGTAACATACTCGATAGCCTTGTTTACTGCCAGTTCGTCATAACCTTGTTTTAAAAGTTTTTGTCTAAGCTCATATTGACTATGAGATCTAAACTTTAAAAGTCTAATGGCAACTTCAGCTATATCCATATTCATCAGGCTTCAAAACCATCATCATCATCGTCGTCAGCATCATTACCAGATAGTATGTCGTCACTTAGCACATTATCAAGTTTTGCATCGCCAGCTAATAGAGTTCCGCGAATTTTACGGTCTATCTCGTCAGCAACTTGACGGTTCTCTTTTAAAAACTCTTTAACGTTTTCCCTACCTTGTCCTAGCCGCTGGTCATTATAGGAAAACCAAGCCCCGCTCTTATTTATAATCTCAAGCTTAACGCCAATATCGACTAAGCTTCCTTCACGAGAAATACCCTCGCCATACATTATGTCAAATTCTGCCTGTTTAAATGGAGGAGCCACTTTATTTTTAACAACCTTTACTTTGGTGCGGTTGCCAACAACATCATTACCTTGTTTTAAACTTTCCGATTTGCGAACATCTAAACGGATCGAGGCATAGAATTTCAAGGCGCGGCCACCAGTGGTCGTTTCTGGATTGCCAAACATGACACCGACTTTTTCACGAATCTGGTTAATAAAAATAACAGTAGTGCGCGATTTACTAATGATACCGGTCAGCTTACGTAATGCTTGTGACATTAAACGGGCATGTAGACCAACATGAGAGTCCCCCATATCACCGTCAATTTCGTTTTTGGGCACTAAGGCAGCTACCGAGTCAATAACAATAACGTCAATAGCTGCACTGCGCACCAGCGCCTCTGCAATCTCAAGGGCCTGTTCACCGTTATCAGGCTGGGAAATGAGAAGGTTCTCAATATCAACACCTAGCTTTTTGGCATAAACCGGATCAAGGGCATGTTCTGCATCGATAAATGCAGCAATTCCGTCCAATTTTTGGGCCTCAGCGATAATGTGTAAAGATACAGTCGTTTTACCTGATGATTCTGGTCCAAATATCTCTACAACCCGGCCACGCGGCACTCCGCCAACCCCAAGAGCAATATCAATTGGTAGTGAACCTGTAGGAATAACCTCAATATTCATTTTTGCGGCAGCTTCGCCAAGTTTCATAATCGCGCCTTTGCCAAAATCTTTTTCTATTTGGCGCATAGCGTTCTCAAGTGCTTTGAATTTATCCATTTCCCGGTTTTTTTCAAAGTCTTTTGTCTTATCCATACTAATTTTAGACCTCCCCCGACAACTATACCATCATTTTACAAACATTTGTTCGTTTTGTCAACGATAACATTACCGGTTGAGGTATATATAATTTGCTTACTTTTTTAACGTCCTTTGGCCGGTTCAATATTAACACGATGACCTTTGATCGTGTTCTTATTCATAACTGACAGCACTCGTTCGGCAACACCTTCGGGAACTTCAACAAAAGTAAACTTATCATAAATATTTATTAGGCCGATAATACTTCCCTGAATATCGGCTTCCTCAGCAATAGTGCGGACAATATCCTGGGGCTGAATTCTCTGAGCCCGTCCAGCATTAATAAATAAGCGCACCATACCCGGCTCGGCTCCAGTATTACCAAATTGCAATTCCGGTTTCTCAATAACGGCCTGTTCTTTGTAACCTTCTTGGAATAGTTTTAGCGCAGCCGCCGCAAGATCAATTGGATCATAATCGGTCGCCAAATCAGCAACTATGCTACCGTAAGCATCAAACCCACCTCTAGTAATGGTCTGGGTAAGCTGATTTTTAATAACCTCAGTCTGCCGCTCCAGGATATCTGCCGGGGATGGCAGCTGCCGCCGCAATATACGAGTCTTAACTTCTTTCTCAATAAGCTTTAGCTGCCTATATTCACGCGGCTGAATAAAAGTCATCGCTACGCCTTTTTTACCAGCACGGCCGGTACGGCCAATGCGGTGGACATATGACTCAGGATCTTGAGGGATATCATAGTTTATAACATGAGTAATGTGTTCAATATCTAGTCCTCTGGCGGCAACATCAGTGGCAATGAGGATATCTAGCTTGCCATCCCTGAATTTTTTCATGACTCTGTCACGCTGAGCCTGGCTTAGGTCACCATGCAATCCGTCCGAAATATAACCTCGCGCTGATAATGATGCAACTAAATCGTCAACACCTTTTTTGGTTCGGCAGAAAATAATAACCCGGCCAACTGTTTCTGAGTCAAGCACCCGGCACAAACCATCAAGTTTATCACGAGTTTCATAATATATTTGATCAATAAGCGGTACCGTTAGCTGTTCTTTACTGATAGTTACCGTTACCCGGTCTTTCATATATTTATTAGCCAGAGCCATTATCTCAGAAGGCATTGTAGCTGAAAACAGTAATGTTTGCCGTTCAGAAGAAATATGCTGAAGGATGTTTTCAATATCGTCAATAAAACCCATATCAAGCATTTCATCCGCTTCATCAATCACTAAGATCTTAACATTATCAAGCCTAATAGTATTTCTGCGAATATGATCCAATAGGCGGCCAGGAGTTCCTACTACTACCTGTACACCTAATTTAAGCGTTCTGATTTGCCGCTCGATTGCCTGCCCACCATAGATTGGCAAGGTCTTTATCCGTTTAAATTTCCCTATTTTAGCCAATTCTTCAGATACCTGAATAGCCAGTTCCCGGGTCGGTGTAAGAACAAGCGCCTGTATTTGTTTTGCTTCCGTTATCCGTTCCATAATAGGTATACCAAATGCCGCTGTTTTACCGGTACCGGTTTGAGCCTGTCCCAAGACATCGTTCCCTGCTAATACCAGCGGAATCGTTTGGCTTTGAATAGGTGATGGCTCCTCAAATCCCATCTCAGTGATGGCCGCTGCCGTTTTCTTACTTAAAGATATGTCACCAAATAAAGTTACCGTGTCTTTCATATAAAAACCTCCTAAATAGTAAGCAAATATTGACGTAAGTGATTAAGGGCGGCAAGAGCCGTCCGGTGCTTTACGTCAGTGCGATTTCCATTAAAATAATGTTGATACCCTACTCTTCCTGCTGGGCCGTCAATAGCAATATAGACAAGCCCTACCGGTTTGCCGGCAGTGGCTCCGTCTGGACCGGCAATTCCGGTAATACCGATACCTATATCGGTAAAATATTTTTCTTTAATTCCTTGGGCCATGCTTTCGGCCGTTTTTGGGCTTACAGCACCTTCTGTCGCAATTATATTCTCAGGAACACCAACATGGGTCACTTTAATTTCATTGCTGTAACAGACCACGGCTCCTGTTAAATAACGTGAGCTGCCAGGTACATCTGTAATACGGCTGGTTACAAGGCCGCCAGTACACGATTCTGCTAACGCTATTGTCAAATCTTTGGCCAAAAGTAAACTTCCCACAGACTTTTCCATGGTTTCATCATCAATACCAAAGATATATTCATTTATCAGCGGACGAATTTGCCCCTCAAGATTTACAATCAATTGCAACGCGTCGGTTTCGCTAGCAGCGCGTGCAGTAATGCGGACATGAATTTCACCATTCCTCGCCAGTAAGGCAAGTGTTGGATTAGATTGAGACAAAATATATTTCTTGATTCTTTCTTCTAGTGCCGATTCTCCTAAGCCATATGTACGCAACACTTTAGATACAATAGCGCCTTGAACACCATACTTTTCTTTAAGATATGGAGCAATTGAGGTTTCAAACATTGCGGATAATTCATGCGGCGGTCCTGGCAAATTGATTATTATTTTTCCTGCTGTTTGGTCTTCAACAATAACTCCCGGTGCTGTACCGCAAGTGTTTTCGACAATCTTCGCGCCTTCGGGCATCATAGCCTGCCGCAAATTATTATCTGACATACATATACGACGTTCGGCAAAATAACGTTTTATCCGCTCAGCACTATCTTCGTGGAAATACATTGATTTGTTTAACAGTGCAGCCGTTACTTCTTTAGTGATATCACCTTGAGTAGGGCCTAAGCCGCCACTTGTTATCACAATATCAGCCCGCTCTAAAGCCGTCCTCAACACATTTTTCATTCGCTCACGATTATCGCCAACACTAGTCTGATATAACACACTAAAACCCAGCTCATTTAGCCGAGCAGCCAAAAAAGGGGCATTAGTATTTATGATCTGACCTAAGAGCAGCTCAGTACCAGTACTCACTAATTCTACAATCATCTCATTCCCTCCTAACATTATGCATTCGCGGCATAATTAATAATTCCCTTTAATTAATGCACTTTGTCACAAAAATTACCTTTTAGCAACAAATATTTAACAAAAAATAGCAGAGCTTGGCAGTCTCTACTATTTTAAGCCTGCTTTATATTATTATGCAGCCAGTATCACTTTCTTTCAGCCAATAAATCATAAGTGAATCCCTGGACAATTTCCGCTTGCACCATCTCTCCCGGCGACAAGCCACCGGCATTCTCTACGTAAATTCGACCGTCGACATCAGGAGCTTCCCTATATGACCTGCCAAACGCTACATCAGGCTGCTCGGGGTTGTAACCTTCAATTAATACAGTAAGCACCTTGCCTTCCATGTCACGATTCAAGTCCTCAGATATCCGGCACTGTAGAGCCATCAGTTCATGATACCGTTCATCTTTAACATTGTCTGGTATCTGCTGTTCTAGGCTTCCTGCAGGAGTATCCTCCTCCTGGGAATAGGTGAATACCCCTACTCGCTCAAACTTTTGCTCAGACACAAACTCTTTGAGTGATTCAAAATGACTATCAGTCTCGCCAGGAAATCCGACAATAAAAGAAGTACGGATAACAACGCCAGGAATAGCAGCGCGAATTTTGCCTAACAATCTTTCAATCTCTATTCGTGTATCACGACGATTCATAGCCGCCAGTATTTCATCATGAGCATGTTGGAGTGGCAAATCAATGTAATTGCAAATTTTTGGCTCGTTGGCAATAAGCTCAATAAGCTCATCATTAAAGTATTTAGGATAACAATATAACAACCTAATCCAGGCAATACCTTCAATTTTTACCAGTTCTTTAAGCAACACTGTTAATTGTGGCTTATCATAACGATCACGACCATAACTTGTAGTGTCTTGAGCAATGAGATTTATTTCCTTTACGCCCTGCTCTGCAAGCTTTTTTACCTCGCTTACAACCGATTCTACCGGACGGCTTCGATAACTGCCTCGTACCAGGGGAATTACACAATACGAACAACAGTTGCTGCAGCCCTCAGCGATCTTTACATAGGCGCTATAAGATGGCGTAGTAGTGATACGCCGCATGGTTTCATCATAGATAGTATCTGTTTCGCCAATGAGTAATACACGTTCACCGGCAAGAACAGCCTGAACTGCTTCCATAATGCGATGCCACGCGCCGGTACCAACAATTGCTGATACTTCAGACAGCTCATCTAGCAATTCTTGTTGATAACGCTGCCCTAAGCAGCCAGCTACGATAACACCACGGCATTTTCCATCTCGCTTAAAATCAGCCATCTGAATAATTGTCGATATTGATTCTTCTTTAGCAGAATCGATAAAACCGCAGGTATTAACAATTAAGATCTCAGCATTATGAGGGTCGTCTGTAATGTGTATATCATTATCAGCCAAAATTCCTAACATTATTTCAGTATCTACAAGATTTTTGGCACATCCTAAACTAACAAATCCTGCTGTAAGCATAATTACGGCCCTCCTTATTGTATCCCCAGGCGCACTGCCTGTACCCATTTATCTAATAGTTTGCGCTGCTGTTCAGGCAAATACATATCATGATGGTCAATCAATTGTACATCTTTAACAACGTACTCCCTGTGCATGCGGGCTTCCGGGTTTGTCGGCACAAAGTAAAATTTATGCTGCGCCATGGCAGAAAGTGCCCCCTCCTGAGTCAACCAATCAATAAACTGTTTTGCTTCGGCACCATGGGTAGTTCCTCTAACCAAGCCTACGCCTGTCAGCAGATAGGCTGTTCCATCTTCAGGATAGATTATTTGTACAGGAAAACCATCCTTCACATACCTCATAGCTTCGCTATGAACAACAATAGCGATATCGACTTCACCCATACTAGCCATTCGCGCCGGGGTTGCTAAAAACTTAGCATATTGTACGATTTGCGGGTGCAGTTTTTTAAGAAAGCTCAATGTCTGCTCTTCGCCATTAGCCGCGACCAACGTATATAACAGATTAGCCGCAGCATCAGCTGCCAGAAAATCAGTCATACCAAATCGCACCTTAGAATCTAAAGGCAAATCAGACCACTTCAACGGTTTTTTAGCTGTTTTTTTCAGATAATCCTGATTAGCGGCAAAGATTATCGGGTCATACCAAACGCCAGTCCAATAACCATCAGTATCCTGGAATCTATCTGGTATTATATCGGTATATTCTGATTGATACGGTATCAGCAGAGCACTACTTCTGGCCTGTTTTAATGTTTTACGGTTAGCAAGGATTAGGTCAGCTTGCGGCTTTGACGATTCTTCAATTAGTTTAATGAACAATTCCTTTTCGGTAAGTGGTGCAACATTTACCCTGACTTTTGCTATCCTTTCGTACTCCTGCGCTAACACAGATACCTGTTCAATAGGCAGCGTAGTATAAACTGTAATTGCTGTCAGGCTATCTTTGTTTTCCTTACCGGCATAGCCTGCAAGGTAGGTCGTTCCGGTTATTGCTAATATGATTAAAAAAAACGATATCAACAATAATGGCAGATAACGTTTCATAAGTTACCTCCGCATTGTGGTTGTATATGGGATAAATAGTTAAGGCAAACATATATACTATACCCTTTATTTCTCCTTTATGCAAGTCCAAATTAGTTCAATACCTCAAAATAGCAAAATCGTTCTATTGGGTATTGCTTACTGTGGTATAACTGCGGAGACTAACATATTCAAAAAAACATGATAGTATGGTAGAATTAGATATCATGAAAGGAGTTGTTATTATGACAGAAAGGCCCTCATGGTGGTCTTTTCTTCATCCTGATTTAACTTTGCGCCTACTTTTTATTATAGGTTTTTTGTTGCTTGTCGCGATTGGATATGCTTTTGGTGTTTATGATGGGTTAGTGCAAAAAAACCTAACGGCGGCTTTTAATTCATTAGGCGCATTACTCTTATATGCCGTCCCTGCCGTTGGTTTGTTAAAGCTCAAACGCTGGGCCCGCTTGTTTGAACTGATTCTGTCTTTGATTTTTGTAGTCATTGGTTTCATTGTCATGTTTGGCTACAACATGACAATGGGTGTCATAACAATAGTCCCTCATGCCTTGATTGGCATGTACCTTTTATCAGACGATTGCCGACGCGCTTTTGGCCTTATAAGTAAAGCAGACTAGGATTTTCTAGTCTGCTTTTTTGCTGTTTTGTTTCTTGTTGCTGTTAGAGGTCGTTGTTTGCCTGGCTTTCCAGCCTGCCCTTTAATAGCGCCATATTGTTTGTTTTTTGGAGGCCTAATTAGACATTTTGGCTCATATCCGATTAAATCCTGGCGCCCTACACTTGTCAGTGCTTCATAAACTAGCTCATAGTTTTTAGGGTCACGATATTGCAATAAAGCCCGCTGGAGCCTCTTATCATGAGGAGTTTTAGCAACATACACTTTTTCCCCGGTAAGTGGATTTATCCCTGTATAATACATGCATGTTGACATACTGCCTGGAGTCGGAATAAAATCTTGCACTTGTTCGGGGTTATAACCGGTATCGCGCAGAAATTCTGCAAGTTCAACCGCTTCTTTCAGCCCTGCGCCTGGATGACTGGACATAAAGTATGGTACCAAGTATTGCTCTTTTCCCAAGTCTTTATTCGCTTGATCATAGGCTTTCTTAAATCTTAGGTATGTTTCTTTACCTGCCTTGCCCATTAATTTAGTAACCTTAGGAGAAATATGTTCAGGTGCTACCTTTAGTTGACCACTGACATGGTGCTCACATAGCTCCCGCAGAAACTCCTTATCATTAGCAGCCAATAGATAGTCATAGCGTAATCCTGACCGGACAAACACTTTTTTAATGCCCGGAATTTGGCGAATTGCCCTAAGTAATTCTAAATATTCATTATGGTTGGTATTTAAGCTTTTGCAAGCGGCAGGAAATAGACATTGCTTGCCCCGGCATGTCCCCCGATCTGCTTGGTGTTCGCAGGCTGGCTGACGGAAATTAGCTGTAGGACCGCCTACATCATGTATATAACCTTTAAAATCAGGTAACTTAGTAATCTGATTGGCTTCCTGTAATATTGATTCTTTACTGCGGCTTTGTATTATTCTTCCTTGATGTGCATACAAAGCACAAAATGAACAACTACCATAACATCCACGATGACTGACAATGCCGAACTTCACTTCCTGAATCGCTGGAATGCCACCGGCTGGTATATAAGAGGGATGAAAGGTACGTTGATACGGTAGATCATATATCTCATCCATTTCCTGCGTGGAAAGCGGCATGGCCGGTGGATTTTGTACTACATACTGTTCGCCATGATTCTGAACTATAGTTTTACCCCGAATAGGATCTTGTTCTAAATATTGGGTTCTAAATGCCTCCGCAAAATCTTGTTTACTATTAGATACATCTTGATAACTTGGTGTTTCAGTATATTCCCAAAGATGATCTAGTGATTCGGTGCGATAGCAGGTTCCTGGGATGTCCCGGATATTATCTACACTAATCCCGGCAGATAACTGAGCAGATAAATCTTTTATCTGCTTTTCACCCATACCGTAAATCAGCAGATCAGCCCGACTATCAACTAGGATGGAGCGGCGGACGCTGTCTGACCAATAATCGTAATGGGCAAACCGCCTTAGGCTGGCTTCAATCCCACCAATAATGAGGGGAATCGTCTTCCATAGCTCTCTTATCCGATTGCAATAAACAATTGTCGCCCGTTCAGGCCTGCGTCCTGCCTGGCCCCCGGGCGAATAATTGTCAGTACTGCGATATTTTTTTGCCGCGGTATATTTATTCAGCATCGAATCAAGGTTGCCGGCTGAAACTAATACCCCTATCCGGGGCTTTCCTAATCTTTTAAAATCACTTGTTGAACGCCAATCTGGCTGGGCGATTATCCCAACCTTATATCCATATTTCTCCAATAACCGTGAGATAATAGCCGGACCAAAACTGGGATGATCAACATACGCATCTCCGCTGATAAACAAAAAATCCAATTGATCCCAGCCACGTTTAGCCATATCCTCTCTGGTCATTGGCAAAAAATCAGTCATATTGATGTATTTACCTCACTTCTATTGTGTAATGCCGCTCAAAGTGAACGTTTTAGTAACTACTTCACCACTACCCCCAATTTTCCCCACAACACTGCCGTTATATACCAAGTCAACAGCACTGGCATTACCAAATTTAGCGGTAAGTTTATTTGTTGCTTCCCATGTAAACGATTCGCCATTTTTAGGAGTACCTTCATATATCTCTTTGCCATCTGCAATTATCTGTGTCCAGCACTGCGCATTATACTTAGCAGTTACAATAACTTTGGTAGCTGGTTTTACCGGTGACACAGACTGAATCGGCGAAGTTGACTGAGCAGCCTGCTGTTGAGTTGCTTGTTCTGGCTGTTGCTGAGCAGCCGGTGGAGGAGAAGCAGGAGCAGGAGCAGTTTTTTCGCTTCCAGATGACCACCAGACTAATCCAGCCACCACACCGGCCGCCACAACCGCTATTGTCAGCCATTTTGTTAATCCTCCTCCGCTTGATGAAGGAGGTACCGGTATCGTTTCTTCCTGATTTACATTTGGAACATTTTCAGTGACTTGGCCTTTATTTTGACGATATACCTCCATTACTTGCTGCGGATCAAGGCCTAAGAAAGTAGCATAATTACGAATAAAACCCTTCAAGTATACTTCACCGGGGATAATGCTATAGTTACCTTCCTCAATAGCGTCAAGATAAAGCGCTCTTATGCTTATAGCGCTTTCAATGTCTTTTATCGTCAGGCCTCTTTTTACACGTTCAGCGCGTAAGATTTCCCCTACTGTTTGCAAAACAACTACCTCCCCAACTCTTGTAAGTATTGGATTATATCATCTGTAGCTTGCTCCACGTCATCAGCCTTCACACACGTATCATAATCAGAAGGGTCTGTCTTTTCATAACCATACATCGGGTCATAGTAATCCATAAGCAATACTTTGACAACATCCCGTATATTACCGGATTTAAACCTTTCCAATAAATGGTCGGCTTTTTTATTACCAATACGTTTACGTAACGATTCAATACTTGCAATTATTGCCTCCTGATTGTTACTATATATATCCAGATATTCCTCAATTAGCCTATCTATTCTTATTTCAACATCAGTAGACAACAGCATTTTTTTACCTTGCCTCATCGCGTTAAACAAAGAGTCTGGTAAATAGACGTTACCAATACGTTTGCTTTCACACTCAACGACTATATAGGGTTGGTCGTTGAAAACTTCAAGTTCCTTTAGCAGCTCAGCATCAAAATTTTGGGCTGTTGCCGGCCTACCCAAACCTATTTGGCCAAAAACTGAACCACGATGATTAGCCAATTTTTCTAGATCAATTACAGGAATATTTCGCTTTGCCAACCGATTTAAGATTATGGTTTTCCCTGTCCCGGTTGAACCACAAAGAACTACTATTAAAGGCTTAATCTCAAAAGTTCTCAACCTGTCTAAAACATATTGACGATAAGCCTTATAGCCGCCCAAAAGCTGCGAAGTTGAAACTCCCATCATCTCAAGCACATTTACGATTGACTTAGAACGCATTCCTCCTCGCCAGCAGTACATCACGACCTTTTGTCCTGATTTATGGAGCTGACGAACTTGTCCAACGATGTCGGGCAACTTTGTCGAAACAATAGCCAAGCCTAGATGTTTGGCCTCTTCAACGCCTATTTGTTTATAAGTTGCTCCAACGTGAGCCCGCTCATCGTTATTAAATAAAGGAATATTCACTGCACCGGGGATGTGTCCCACGGAATATTCCTCAGGTGAGCGCACATCTATAAAAGTTGGTCTATCAAGTGTTACTGCTTCTTCTACTCTAATAACGTTATTCAATATTATCACCACTACTATTCTACCCTGCCACAAAATGCTGTAAGCATTGCAAAAAACTTATTTTTTAAAATATCTTGCATAAACTTGTTCCGAATTCATAATAATCTCCCGGGCTTTACTGCCTATATTGGGTCCAACAATTTTCATTTCTTCCATAGTATCAATCAGCCTAGCTGCCCGCGTATACCCAATGCGAAATTTACGCTGCAACATAGACACAGAAGCTTGTCCTGTTTCAAGCACCATGCGCACAGCTTCTTCCAAAAGATCATCCTCAAAATGTGTTGATTCTTCTTTACCTGCACTCCCAGTTTCTACATTAGTTATACCATCAGTATATTCAGGTTCAGCCTGCTCTTTAATGTAATTTACTAAATCTTCAACTTCAGTATCACCAATAAAAGCCCCTTGTACCCGGAGCGGTTTTGAAGCTCCAACAGGATAAAAAAGCATATCTCCCTTTCCTAAGAGTTTCTCAGCTCCAGCCATATCCAAGATAGTTCGCGAATCCACCTGTGACGAAACGGCAAAAGAAATTCGCGATGGTACATTAGCTTTTATAGTTCCAGTAATAACATCAACAGAAGGACGCTGCGTAGCGAGCACAAGATGCAATCCAGCAGCCCTTGCTTTTTGGGCCAGGCGACAAATGGCATCTTCAACGTCAACAGGAGCTACCATCATTAAGTCAGCAAGCTCGTCGATAATGATGAGGACTAGTGGCAACCGACTTTCAGGATGAAGTTCATTATAGCGCGAAATATCACGCACCCCAGCTGTTGCAAAAACTTCATATCGGCGTTCCATTTCTTGTACTGCCCAGTTTAAAGCAGATGCTGCCTTTTTAGCATCAGTCACGACAGGTGTTAACAAATGCGGTATACCATTATAATTCGACAATTCCACCATTTTAGGATCAATCAGCACCAATTTAACTTCGTCAGGTCGGGCTTTAAACAGCACACTTGTTATTAGAGTATTAATACAAACACTTTTGCCTGAGCCGGTAGCGCCAGCAACCAGCAAATGAGGCATTTTAGCTAAATCAGTAACAATAGGCTGCCCAGCAATATCCTTGCCTAAAGCAACTGTCAGACCAGAGGAAGAACGCTGGAATTCGTCAGCCTCCAACACTTCTCGCAAAGCAACACCAGATAATTCTTTATTAGGAACTTCAATACCAATGGCAGCTTTACCGGGAATAGGCGCTTCAATACGAACTCCCGAGGATGCAAGCTTAAGTGCCAAATCATCTGATAAATTCACTATTTTACTTACTTTTACGCCAGGAGCCGGTTCGAGTTCATAACGGGTAACAGTCGGTCCTTGACATGTATTTATGACTTTAGCACTCACACCAAAACTATCTAAGGTTTGTTCTAAAATACGAGCGTTGTCAGCGACTTCTTTTGGCACCTTGGTCAGCCGCGGACGATTCGGTTTCTTTAATAGAGATACTGGCGGCAAACCATATGCGGGATTAATATCGGTAGTTGCAGGTCTAACCATCGCAAGCGGAGCTGGTTCAGATAGCTCGGCTACTGAAGTAAAATCTGCTTTGGAAGAAACTGTCTCATTTTCTGGGACATGCACGGCAACGAACTCTTGTTTACCATCGCGCTGATGGTCATAAAACATCGGTTGTCGCTTGGTTTCATCAGATTCCTGAAACATTGTTTCTGTTGATGCCGCAATAGCTTCTCTAGCGGAAACCAAACTTTCTACAGCTTTATCTTTGGCACTTACTAATGTCTCAGCCAAAGACCACGTTGTTGCCATTAGCAGCGAGCAAAGCATCAAAGCTGACAGAACAATGATCGAGCCATGCACGCCCAATAGTTTACGCAATGAAAAAAGCATCATACCACCGGCAAAACCTCCGCCTGACACCAAACTTTCAGGCATTATCTCATGGCCGACGGGAATTTTAATATGATGATAAATTGCTAAAGCCATAAAATATAAGAGTAATAACCCCCAAAATTTCACGGAGTATGCAACTGAACTTTTTACCATAATATACTTCAAGCCAACGATTAGAAGTACTAACGGAACAACCACCGCGCCTATTCCAAAAGTGTACTTGAGCATTTTGGCAACAAACAAACCAAGCGGTCCAACGTTTAAACCAAGTAAGCTGATTAACGCTAACAGCCCCCCGGTCACCATTGTTATACCAAATAGTTCGTGTCTCAATTCGGGAGTTAAATGGGTTAACCATTTAGGCAAAACATACCACCTCTAACAGTATTGTATTCTACATAATGGAGAAAAAACCCTTTATTTTACGAAAGAAAAACGCTCCCTTTAAGAGAGCGTTTTTCAACGATATCTAGTGAAAGTAGTCATTTCTAAAAACCGTACCAGGCTGAATATCTTGTCGTAGATAATCCTGTGGGTTAGTTGACAATATTCGAACAACCCGATACTCATCAACGGAGGTTTTCTCAACCAACATTTTAGTACCTGCATATTCGATTTCATCATAGGTTGGGTTGTACGCTTGTGGAAAGACGGCTTCCATTGGCATTACAGTCCACAGTATCATTACTGTTTCAGCCCCTTAGTCTCTTTCTTAGCATGAATCATTTCCTGCAACTTAGCCATGGCTTGGGCAACGCCACCAATTTCGTCAATGAGACCATAGCGAACTGCGTCTTTACCGACCACAGAAGTACCAATATCTCGTGATAACTCTCCAGTTTTAAATAGCAACTCTTTCCACTTCTTCTCAGATATACTGGAATGCGAAGTGACAAAATTATTGACACGATCTTGCATCTTCTCAAGATAGTCAAATGAACTGGGTGCACCAATTACAAGGCCGGTTAGACGAATAGGGTGAATAGTCATGGTAGCACTTTCGACGATGAAAGAATATGTAGCCGATACAGCAACGGGAACGCCGATACTATGTCCACCACCTAAAACGATTGATACAGAAGGCTTTGACATGCTCGCAATCATTTCCGCAATAGCCAAACCGGCTTCCACATCGCCACCAACCGTATTCAATAATAGCATAAGCCCCTCTATCTCAGGACTCTGCTCTATCGCTACCAATTGCGGCATAATATGCTCATATTTGGTAGTTTTAGAATTTGGCGGAAGAACCATATGGCCTTCGATCTGTCCAATTATAGTCATTACGTGAATATTAGTTTTAGCTGTCGGTACTTCGGTTGAGCCTAATTCTTGAATGTTTTCAGTCGTCCCAGATTTTTTTGCTTGCCTGCTTCTCTTCGGTGCCTCTGCCGGGGCCGGGGCTATTTGTGGCTCTTCAGGATTAGTACCCGGAGGAGCAATTACCGGATTATCATTAACTATCATTTGAGTATCCCTCCAGCTAATGAGCTATCTTTATTTATCATATATAGTATTGGCGCTAGCGGGGATTTCATTCAATGATAACTTCTCATTATAATAAAAAGCTTTAATACACCGGCTTTGCAACAGGTATACCCAGGACCTGCCGTTAATTCAGGCATGAAAAAGCACTTGTAAAAATAACCGTCACGCTAGATAAACGTAACGGTATTATTATTGCCTTTCCTTTCACCTGATTTTAATCTAAAAGAATAGCCCGAAGGCTCTAAACTTTAACATCTATTAATCCATCTTTACGATTCAATTGGTCCACATTGTTCTTATTTAATTGCCGATTCTTCAGCCTGGTTTCGTTTTCGCAGCTCGCTTTGGTCTGGAAGCGGTTTAAAGAAACGAATCGGAAGAACAGGCGAGATTCTCCCCAGTCGTTCAACCGGCTGAATTGAAGTCGATTTTCGTTCCAACAAACACACCTCTTTAATAAATCTTTATACTGTTACATCGTAATAATATTTAGAATTGTTAAGCGTCCACAACTAATAAATGATAGATCAGATTTATTCTTAAATAAATCTCCGCCTCAACCGAAAGCGGCCTCTATGTTCAACTCCCACCACCACGCTACTACTGAGCCCATAGTGACTTCACTGTAGTATCTCAAAACTGAGACTTGTAGTTGATAGCATAGTTCCAATGCAACGTAGGCACATTTATCTCTACCAAACATAATATGTAATAAATAATTATGGGAGGGGTTGTTTTGATACTATGGTTAATTATCGGAGCTATCATACTATTTCTTCTATCTCACTTTTGGGTGCTGTTTCTTGCCGCGCTCCTAATCTGGTTTTTTATTTAGACTCTCAGTTTATCTCAATACCATAGTCACGCGACTTCCCGTTCTTGCGCTCGCTTACTTAGATTTATTATGGAGGTAGCCAACTTAGGCTGTTTTTAAGTTGGCTACCCTGTTATGTCGCACCTCCATTTATGTCGCACTTTCAAACCGATCTCTCCGCTGTTCTGAGGCAATTTCCATTTTTGATAAAAATTGCATAAGAGTCGTTAACTTCATTTAATACACTAATTCGGGAAAACTAATTTTAGGGAGGTGATTTAATGCGTAAAAAAACTGAAATGGAATCGTTCATGAGTGAATATGCTATGAGCGCTGGCGACAATGGGTTGTCCCGCGAACATATCAACAAATCCATTGTTACTGAAGCTATGACCAATGAACACAAACACAGAGAAGCATTTGAACAGTTTTTTAAAGATGAGGCGGCAGACTAGCCGCCCTTTCTCTTTTTCTATCTTAAAAACCGATAACTAGTAGACCACAACTAGTTTCATACTTCTTTCTCTTATACTATTGACTTGCTCACGGCTGCCAAAGAATTATTTCTAAAAAAACACTCCCATACCCCTAACGACATCCCACACACCGCAATAGTAACAATGTCCTAAAGTTTGGAATAGTCTATACTAGATAAATAAATAGTGGAGGGATGGCTATGGGGTTCGAATGGTTATCAGATAGGTACCCAATCGACTCCTTTACAAGAGACCCCTTTGTCCCGGACTGTATTTTGTTACCTGAAGGTATCTGTCTTGTAGTATTAATCATTATTACCCTCCTATATTCGATGCTCAGTGGAGAGTAAACAGGCAACAACCGCGCTCGACATTTGCCGGAACTGAGGCAGTGAAAAAAAGACGCCCAATGGGGCGTCTTTTGGCCAAATAGACGAAAAGCCTTGGCATACCTAGCTTGAAAGCTGGTAGGCTCAAGACTTTTGAGTCACACTTCCATGATTATTGGCAATATCATTGGACGCCGGCGTGTACGTTCATATAAATATTTACCCAAAGTATCACGAACATTGGACTTAATTGCGGCCCACTCAGTAACACCATTAAGCTCACACTTTTCCAATGCCTGCTTAACCCGTTCCCTGGCATCTTCCATCAATTGCTCAGACTCACGCACATATACAAAGCCGCGGGATACAATATCCGGACCGGCGGCTACTTGACCACGTTGTTTATCCATGGTTACAACAACAATTAGTATTCCATCTTGAGAAAGTTGGCGACGGTCCCGAAGCACGATATTGCCTACATCTCCGACTCCAAGACCGTCAACCAAAACATTTCCTGATGTCACCTTTCCAGTTACCGCTCCCTTTTCAGAGGTAAATTCCAGTACTTGGCCGTTTTCGGCAACAAAAATGTTTTCCTTAGCCATACCTAACGACTGAGCCAATTTAGAATGCTTAATCAAATGCCTGTATTCCCCATGTACAGGTATAAAAAACTTAGGACGCATAAGATTGTGCATAAGCTTAAGCTCTTCCTGACTAGCATGCCCAGAAACGTGGATTCCTGATGTTGACTCGTAAACAACTTCTGCTCCTTGCCGGAAAAGAAAGTCAATAGTACGCGATACCAGCTTTTCGTTACCGGGTATTGGCGTAGCTGAAATAATTACGGTATCGCCAGGGATAATTTCAACTTTTTTATGATCCGACATAGCCATCCGGGTTAAAGCTGACATGGGCTCACCCTGACTACCAGTTGTTAAGATAACTATTCCTGATGATGGATAGTTATTAATTTCATCAATATCGATGATCACGCCTTCCGGTACGTTCAAGTAGCCAAGCTCTAAGGCAATATTGACGACATTGACCATACTGCGCCCTAGGATAGCTACTCTGCGCCGGTATTTACATGCGGTATCAATAGCCTGCTGAATACGATGAATGTTAGATGAGAATGAAGCGATAATAATTCGCTCCCGCGCATTGCGAAAGGTGTCATCAAAAGTTATGCCGACCGATTTCTCACTCTGAGTGTAGCCAGGTCGCTCAGCGTTAGTACTATCAGCTAAAAGTACAAGCACCCCTTGATCGCCTAACTCAGCAAATCGATGGAAATCTGTGACTTTACCATCAACCGGAGTTTGATCAAGTTTAAAGTCTCCAGTATGGACAATCACACCCACAGGTGTTTTAATTGATAATGCTACTGAGTCAGCAATGCTGTGACTTACCCGAATAAAGCCAATTGTAAAGTTACCGATCTGAATTTGGTCACCTGATTTAACAGCATGTAAATTGCTGGCAGAAACATTGTTTTCTTTCAAACGCCCTTCTAAAATTCCAAGCGTCAAGCGAGTTCCATATACAGGCACGTTAAGTTGTTTTAATACATACGGCAAAGCGCCAATATGGTCTTCATGCCCATGTGTCAGGACAATAGCTTTCACTAAATCACGGTTGTCCAATAGATAGGTGATATCGGGAATGACCAGATCAATGCCCAGCATATCGTCTTCAGGAAACATTAAACCTGAGTCAACTACAATTATCTCATCACCATAACGGATTACCGTCATATTTTTACCGATTTCCCCCATCCCGCCCAGAGGAATAATTTGTACTTTGCTTGGTTGTCGTGCCAAAAAAACATACACCTCCAAAATAATTAATAAATTTAACCAAAATCAAGTTGTAACCGCCCGTTCATTAAAACACATAAATAAAAAACCGGCCGTCCTGTCCACTTGTGAATAATTATAACCTATTTAGTTTCCTCTGACAACAAGTGGTCTACTCGCTCTGCAATATTATATGCAAATCCAGTCTCTACATACAAAAAACCGATAGCTTTCGCTATCGGTTTTTAATAATTTATAACGCCCCTAAAGATTGCATCACCTTTTTAAGTTGCTCGGTTTCAACGGCAGTAGGCGGTACTAACGGCAACCTCACTGGACCGGCTTTTATACCGATAAGGTTAACTGCATCTTTGATAGGTATTGGGTTTGTTGTAATAAAAATAACTTTGAAGAAGGGCAGGAGTTCTAAATGCAGCGCCTGAGCTTTAGCCATATCCCCGGCATAAAAGGCAGCCACCATCTCCTGCATACGGTTCCCTACAATGTGAGCGGCTACACTAATAACCCCGTTTCCGCCCACAGCTAATATCGGCAATGTTAGTCCGTCATCACCGCTATACACCAAAAAGTCATTAGGGGTAATACGGATAATCTCGGAAATTTGATCTAGACTGCCGCTTGCTTCTTTAATAGCTACAATATTTTTAATTTCGGCCAACCGAGCAACTGTGGCCGGCAAGATATTCGAAGCCGTACGCCCTGGAACATTATACACGATGAGCGGTAGAGTTGTGGAATCGGCAATGGCCTTGAAATGCTGGTAAAATCCTTCCTGGGGCGGCTTATTATAATAAGGAGCAACTACCATTGCACCGTGCACTCCGATTTTCTCAGCTTCTTTAGTCAATTCAATAGAGTCTCTGGTATCATTTGAACCTGTACCTGCAATTATAGTAGCTCTATCGCCTACAGCTTCCAACACGGTTGCATAGAGTTTAACCTTCTCATTCTTAGTCAGTGTTGCCGCTTCGCCAGTGCTGCCAGTAACAACAATACCATCTGAGCCGTTGTTTACGAGGTATTGAGCCAATTTAGCAGCTTCACTATAGTTAACACTACAATCATCGTTAAACGGGGTTACCATTGCAGTTAAAATACGCCCGAAATTCCTCATTAAACTCTCCCCTTATTAATTTGATAAACCAAACTTCTCATGGAGTGATTTAACTGCTGCTCCAACATCGCTTTGCGGCACAAGCACCGAGATGGAAGTATGAGAGTCTACCGTCTGAAGGATAGCTATCTTGTTGCGTGACAATGCTTCAATAAAACTTGCCATCACGCCAGGAACTTCGCGCATTCCACCGCCAACAACTGATACTTTAGCACAGTTTTCTAAGATTTCAATTTCATATCCTTGCCGTTTGAGTTTAACTGCTGCCTTTTCAGCGTGGTCCGCACTAATTGTAAACATTATTTGTCCCGGATGAACGTTAATCAGATCAACACTGATATCACTGTCCGCGAGCGTTTTAAATACTTTGAAACTTGCGTCACTTGCCATAGTTTCATCAAGCTGAACTTTTATCTGAACAATATTTGTCAAATAAGTTACACCTGTAGCTACCCTATCTATTACCGCTGCACCGCCAGTATCCTCTCTTGCAATATTAGTAATTAGTGTACCAGGTGCATCAGAGAAAGTTGATTTTACTACAAGCGGAATATTCTTTTGCATAGCAATTTCCACAGCCCGGGGATGAATGACTTTAGCGCCTTGATGAGCCAATTGACATACCTCACCGTAGCTTATACAATCAAGGATCTTAGCATTGTCAACAATTCTGGGGTCAGCCGTCATGATTCCGTCAACATCAGTATATATTTCTACCATCTCAGCATCTAGCGATGCCCCCAAAGCTGAAGCAGTAGTATCACTGCCCCCCCGCCCCAGTGTGGTAAATTCACCGTCACTTGTCATCCCCTGGAAACCGCATATAACAGGTACTTTTCCCTGCTTTAAGAGACTAATTATACGTGTAGGATCACTTTTTAAAATCCGGGCGTTATTAAAGCTCGCATCAGTAATAATACCCGCGTTCCCTCCTGTTAGCATAACAGCATCCATACCAGCGGCCTGCAGTGTTCCTGCCATGACCACTGCGGAAATCATCTCACCGCAGTACATAATCTGATCAAGCTCACGGGCAGCAATATCTTTATAGGCTGCTCGCGCAATGCCAATCAAGGTGTCAGTCGCGTAAGGAGCGCCCTGGCGTCCCATTGCTGATACTACAACCACCGGGCTAAACCCTTGCTCTCGCGCTCGCTCAACCTTGTGCAATACCAGTTCCCTCACTTCAGGCGACGCTACTGACGTACCCCCGAACTTCTGGACAATTATTCGCATTTTTTTACACCTCAAATTAAATTATGCTCAACCATGTACTCGGCAATCTGCACAGCGTTAAGTGCCGCACCTTTCCGAATTTGATCGCCTACTACCCACATATTTAACCCGTGAGGCACAGTTTTGTCTGCGCGAATCCGACCGACATATACTTCGTTACGGTCAGAAGTATATAATGGCATAGGATATACCATTTCTGCCGGATTATCTTGGACGATAACGCCAGGAAATCTAGCCAATAACTGCTTTGCTTCTTCAGGAGACATTGGGCCATTGAGTTCTATATTTATTGATTCGGAATGACTGCGATATACCGGTACCCGTACTGTCGTTGCAGTTATCCCAATATTGTAGTCATTCAAAATCTTATGAGTTTCATGTACCATTTTCATTTCTTCTTTGGTGTAATCATCATCGACGAACACGTCAATCTGGGGTAACAGATTAAAGGCGATCTGGTAGTGCTTAGGTAAGCTCGCACTTGGCAGTATGTTCGCCTCAACCGGACGTTTCTCCATAATTGCTGTAACCTGATTTGATAATTCATCAATTGCTTCTTTGCCAGCGCCCGAAACAGCCTGATAAGTTGAAACAACAATCCGCTTTATTTTAACAGCATTATAGATAGGCTTGAGTGCCATAACCATAATAATTGTCGAGCAGTTCGGGTTAGCAATAATTCCTTTATGCTGCTTGATAGCCTCAGGATTAACCTCAGGTACTACCAGAGGTACTTCCGGATCCATCCGGAATGCACTAGAGTTATCGATAACAACAGCGCCACGCTTGACTGCTTCAGGCGCTAATGTTTTGCTAGTCGAACCACCAGCAAACAAGGCAATTTGCACGTCCTTGAATGAATCGGGTTTTGCTTCTTCAACTATGTAGTCCTTACCCATAAAATTGATAACTTTTCCGGCAGAGCGCTCAGAAGCTAAAAGCTTTAATTCATTAAACGGAAAATTCCGTTCTTCAATAAGTTTTAAAAATTCTTGTCCAACAGCCCCCGTTGCACCTAAAATTGCTACATTATATTTTTTCATTTAGACAACTCCCCCATACGTTTGACGTTATCTTGTGCTACTTTATAAAACTTTAGCCCATTATATCCTCAAGACCATAAATTAATCCGTCAACAGTTAGCACTTTCTTACATGCCAGTACTACTCCTGGCATGAAGGATTCCCGCGATATTGAGTCATGACGAATTGTAAGAGTTTGGCCTAAACCGCCAAAAATGACTTCCTGGTGAGCCACATAACCTGGCAGACGTACACTATGCAGCCTGATTCCCGCTAGATCACCACCACGAGAGCCTGTTAGTTTCTCTACCTCATCGGGGTGGCCTTGGCGCATTTCTCCCCTTACTTTTGTAATGAGTTCAGCAGTTCTAAGTGCTGTACCAGAAGGAGCGTCAAGTTTCTGATCATGGTGCATCTCAATAATTTCAACATGCGGTAGATATTTTGCAGCTTCTTGCGCCAGTTTCATCATTAAAATAGCACCTATTGAAAAATTAGGTGAAATAATTGCATTAACCTTAGTAGCCGCACAAAGCTCGCGAACTTCGTCTAAATCGGTTTCCGCTAGACCGGTAGTGCCAACTACGGGACATACCCCATTTTTTATTGCAATTCTGATATTCTTCATTACCGATTCCGGGTTGGTAAAATCAACCATTACCTGAGGTTTTGTTTCATTGATAACCGTAGTTAAATCATTGCCAACAGTTACCCCCGTCTTTCCTGCTCCGATTATATCCCCTACATCGGCGAAATCGGAGTTTGTGTCTACTGCACCAACTATACTCAAATGCTGATCTTTATGAACTGCCCGTAAGACTTCCCGTCCCATTTTACCATAAGCGCCACAAACCATTACTCTAATCAAGCGCTATCCACCTCCTGTTAATAAAAAAAGCAGCCGGTGAGCGCATTTCTCACCAGCTGCCTATTGGCAACGTTTTTCTGACCATAGAAAAATATAAATATATCTTCCCCTGATCAGATGAGATAGCGCTCCACCAAGTAATGGTGACAGTCTTAAACCTATTTGATGTAAGACCAATAAGAAGACCCGGCAGTCTATCTTACTTCGGCGGTCGCCCCTTTTCTTTCAGGTCATAGATGCCACTCTCTCTGAAAGTACTCTTGACTCCCGCACCTCTACTTCATCCTGTACAGGATGTTGCTTATTCATTTTATACACATTTTATACTAAAGGTTCCAGTATTGTCAATAAATATTGAAAACTGTAATACTCGCAAATAACAACCGGGGGTAAACCCCAGTTATTTTATCGCGTGAGTTTCGACATCTTTAGCACCATGTTGCCGAAGTATCTGAGCGGCTTGGTTAACCTTAGCAGCATCAGAGCGGATAATAGCAAGAATTCCACCTTGTGCAACCTGCTCTTCATAACGCTTGCCAGCTTCGGCCGGAATCCCCCAATCAATTAACCCACCTGCGATGCCGCCAGCTACTGCTCCACTTAAAGCGGCAGCAATCGGGCCTGCTGCGAGTATTGGCCCTACCCCAGGAATGGCCAAAGCGCCCGCACCTAAAAGCAGACCTCCAATACCGCCCAAAGTGCCGCCTGTCAGCGCACCGTCAGCAATATCATCCTCAAAATATTCGCTCCCCTCCTGGGTTCGATGATCTTTGTTCTTGGAAACAATATTGATTTCTTCAGTTGTAAACCCTTGTGATCTAAGTGCATTAACACCTTTCTCTGCATTATCGCGGGAATTAAATACACCAATTACACTCTTAACGCCTTGTCCACCCGCCTGCATTGCTCCAGACTGAGTCTTAGACGCAGAGCTTGGTTGTTGAGTCTGGGCATTGGTATAGCTATTGACCAAGGCGTTTCCGGCCTGACCTTCATTCTGAGCCATTGTCTGATTGACAGCATTTGCTTGATTGCTACTATTTGTTGTCGTCATCGATAAAGCCTCCTAACATTAGTCTGATATTCAGTCTACTGTTAGGTTTAACCAACACCTGATTTTTTATTCCCGACCAAATCTTGAATACATACGGTCATAAGCATTATTCAAATCGACAATAACAACTTCGTCACCAATACGTTTGATAGAGTGCCACGGTATCGTTGTTATCTGGCTGTCACTTAAAAATTGAAATACTGTTTTATGTTTTGGCAATATTAATCCACTAATAGCGCCGGTGTGACTATCGAAAGTCAAATCGCATTCGCCAATTGTACCTAGTCGAGTGCCATCGCCTAGATTGATAACTTCTTTACCAGTCATTTCGCTTATACGCATTAATTCACCTACTTATCCCCAAATAATTTACTAATAACCGGTTGAATAACCGCGACTCCAATAGCTGTCATTGCCAGAGGATCGAAAGAGAGTATGTTTATTGTTATCCGTTCGGGCAGTTCGAGCTTCAAGAATGAAACAATCATTACTAAAGAAAGATAGACGCCGCCAGCAGTAGCTACCAATTCCTGCACTGCAGTGGAAAACGGTGATGGTCGTGGTTCAACTTGCGGTAGGTTGTCTAGCGCGGCACGACAGCGGCAAACACGCAGCCAAATTGACCACATAATAGCCAGACTAATCGCAACTAATGCTGCCCAGGTATACACAGAACCACCCCTTAAGCTACTTCTACCAATGTATATGCAGCTTAAAACAAATTATGAAAAAACTTCAAGGGAAAATCCCTTGAAGTTTTATTGGCCAGTACTGCCCAAACCACCCAGACGCTCTCCGCCGGGGCGGTCATTGTCAACTATTAAATATTTATAGAAAATCCCCTGAGCTAATCGAGTACCTTTAGTTATTACCACCGGTTGATCGCCATGATTAAATACTGCAATTAAAATATGGCCTTCATTATCCGGATTGTTATAATAGTCAGCATCAATAATTCCCTGACCGTTAATTAAACTCAGACTTTGCTTAACTGCCAGCCCAGAGCGGATATGAATACCTAGATATTCATCGCTCCCCATATAGGCTTTAAGACCTGTAGGTACTAATGTAACCTTTCCCGGGGACAAAGTTGCATCTTGTCCTGCAGCAATATCATAACCAGCGCTTGACACTGTCTTACGAACAGGCAAGGTAATTCCACAGCCCACATACTGACTAACTATTTCAAAACCTCTAACCATAATATCTCCTTACTAAAATTTGAAATTAGTATTAATAGTGTTGGAATCAACAGGTCCAAGAGCAGTAAAACATAAGTTTTCAGTAGTAAACATGCGATCAATCATTTGGTTAATATCATTCAGCGTTACTTTATCTATTTTGCTAACAACTTCATCTAATGAAATAAATTTCCCTAAAGTGACTTCCATCTTACCAATTCGCGACATTCGGCTACTTGAACTCTCCAGGCCGAGTAGTAAGCTTCCTTTTATTTGCTCTTTAGACTTAACCAACTCCTGTTGACTTATGCCCTTGTTTTTCAATTCTCTTAAGTTTTCCATAATAAGATCCAACACCTGATTGACATTGCTGGGACGAGTTCCTGCATATACGGTGAGCAGGCCAGCATCCTTATAATTATTCTGATATGAATATACTGAGTAAGCCAATCCGCGTTCTTCACGAATAGACTGGAATAACCTGGAGCTTATCCCTCCGCCCAAAATATTATTCATGATATACACCGGATATATTTCCGGATAATTCTGCGGCACGCTCACCGTACCTAAACATACATGCACCTGCTCGATATCTTTACTTATAATAGTTCTGGCCGGAGTAAGCGTTGGCGCCGTTATTGCCAATTCTCGTCTTTCTCCTGTCATAGCAGTAAAGTAGTGTGAAGCTAACCCCACTAATTCTTCATGTGTTAGATTGCCGGATGCAGCAATAACTACGTTGTCAGCTGTATAGAAATTCTGACAGTACTCTGTTACCAGCTTACGATTGAACCGGCCAATTGACTCAGTTGTGCCTAAAATATTCCGCCCAAGTGGATGTCCAGGCCAGGTAGTGTCAAGATGAATATCATGCACCAATTCATCCGGTGAATCTTCATACATGTGAACTTCTTCAAGCACAACCTCGCGTTCCCGGTCAATATCTTCTTCTGCAAACTTCGACGAGAGCAGCATGTCACTTAAAACATCCATAGCTAAATCCGCGTGAGAATCTAAAACTTTTAAATAATAACAAGTATATTCTTTGGCAGTAAAAGCATTGAGCTGACCGCCGATAGCATCTACCGTTTCGGCTATGTCTTTTGCCGAGCGCTTGGCAGTGCCTTTAAACATTAGGTGCTCGATAAAATGGGAAATCCCATGATTATACTCTTCTTCAAACCTTGATCCTGTTCCAATCCATATACCCATCGTAACTGATTTAACATACGGAATTGTTTCGGAAACAATACGGATTCCGTTAGGCAATACTGACTTTTGATACATAAAATCTCCTTTTCATTAACGCCAAATAAGAAGGCCTTGCTTATTTTTATCACCAGTAAGGTCAGATAAAAATAACATGCCAGCTAATTATATTCCTTATTATACCTAAAATTGCTAAAGAAAAAAACAGAGATTTCGAATTAACGTTTTTCTCTGTTTTGAATAAGATTTAAGTTTTAGTTATTAAAGTATTTTACCATCCCGTTAAAAATACCCTGGGCTATTTTATTCCGGTAGCTATCATCCTGTAGCTTACGGGCTTCGCTTGAGTTGCTTACAAAACCCATCTCAACTAGAATGCTAGGCATTGTAGTATTACGCAGAACGTAGAAAGTAGCCGAGGAAGTTCCTTTGTCTACAGCGCCGGTTTCTCTAATAATATTGTCTTGAACTTCAAGTGCCAATTTAGATGACTTGCCGTCCGGGAAGAATGTCATAGTCCCATAAATTGATGGGTCGGGGTTAGAATTTGAGTGGACGCTAATAAACATATCCGCATTGTTAGCTTCAGCAATATCTACCCGCGCAGCTAATTCCTGACCTAATGAGCTGCCTTCAGGTGCCACTGTGCGGTCAGTTTCTCTAGTCATAACTACTTTGGCTCCGGCGTTAATCAGCTTGTCCCTCAGTTTTAAGCTGACAGCCAAGTTATTATCAGCTTCTCTGGTGTCATTAGCTACAGCACCGGGATTGCTGCCGCCATGACCGGGGTCAACAACAATAATTTTTCCCCGTAGTACACCGCTGTCTGCAATACCCGAATTTCCTCCTTTAGGTGGAAGCGGTGTTACTTTTACTGGATTACCCGGTGAAGTAGTCGTAGCTTTACCGCCACCAAAAATGTTCAATATTGGGCCAAGGATTTTATCGAATAGTAAGCTAAACAGCTTGTCGAATACATTAGACCCGCCATCAGTTGAAGGGACACTCGAAGCCGACAAAGTACCAATTACACTATCTAAAGCCGCAGCATGACTGACTTGTACTGGACCCACTACATTAATTACTAAGATAAAAAGCAACAAAATTGTTAATATTTTTTTGTTATACACAGCAAACCTCCTGTGTCGATATTTTTACTATTTGCGGAACTTGTCCCGCAATACCGGCCAAAAAGCCGGATCTTCTTCGCCAAGTTTCCACATGGCGGCACCAGCAATATCATATTTGGTAATCAGCGCCAGCTTATACTTCAAACTCTCGCTATTTTCAAACCAAACTGTATGGGCTGTACCGTCAGCTGCGGTATAGCTAAAATACGGAGATTTTGAAGTGTCATCCCATTGCACTTCTTTACTATTACGCTGAACCAGATCCATTACTGCCTTAAACTCTAAAGACTGAACACCTTGGGATGACCAGTCATATCCATAAGCCGCGATACCAAGGTAAAGCTTGTTTTTAGGAATAAACTTCAGCGCATATTTAAGGTTATTTTCTACCCATCGGATATCGGCAATTGGTCCTGGACCGCTCCATGTGCCATGATTGTCATAAGTCATAATCATAATTTTATCGGCATATTTGCCCAGTTCCGCATAATCATATGCAGCTGCCACATCATTGCTTTCATCCTGTTTTGGGAAAACATCAAGTGACACAATATATCCCTGGGGTTTTAGCCGGGCATAAAGCTCGCGCATAAATGCGGTCAAGTTGTCACGATCTTCGGCAGGCACCATTTCAAAGTCAATATTGATGCCATCAAGATCATACTTTTTAATATAAGCCTCAAAGTTCTCTATTGCTTTAGCCCGAAGTGCCGGATTCGACAGTACGGTATGAATAGGCGGGATGTCGCCATCCTGTTTAGCGTTATTAACCAAAAGCAATACTGATATATTTTTCTGGCGGGCATTTTTGGCCACTAAGGAGTGATCATTGCCGCCACGGTCAGTAACTGTACCATCAGCCTGCATTGTAGCCCAGAATGGTGCAATTGTTTTAATGGCATCAGCATTTTTCATCATGGAGTCATAAGAAGAAGTATCTGTTCCCCACCATTCGGCATAAAATCCGACCAATTCTTTCTGTGCAGCATTCATTAAGCCACTGGCAGAATTGCCTTTGGCACTCCCATCGGTAGAGGTGTTGAAAGCATTCCCCATGAACTTACCCATGATTAGCCCCAGCAGAATATTGAGCATACCTTGACCTGTACTCATACCGGTCGCACCGCCAGAATCACTGGAACCACTAGTTTGTCCCAATAAATCAGATACTGAAAATGCGTACGCCGGCGTAATCGGCAGCATGATAGTTATCATGAAAACCGCCATTACTAGCCAGGATATTAAATTCTTATACTTGCTCATTATATCAGCCTCCATTCCAGCAGATGAGCACGATAATTACATATTATGTTTTATGTAAACACTATACTATCACACTTACTGGAATTAAGCAATAAAAAAAGCAGGTTTTTACCTGCCTGTTTTTGTTATTTTAGTATATCAGATACTGTACCAATCGTATATCCGCGTTTTTTAATTTCCGCGATAAGGCCTGGTAGAGCCTGAGCCGTAGGCGCTGTTGGGTGCATTAGAATAATAGCGCCGTTATGAAGTTTTTTCAGCACTCGTTCTTTAAGAACTTCGGGTGGCGGCCGCTTCCAATCGACTGTGTCAATGCTCCACATAATAGTAGTATAATTTAGCTCCTGCGCAGCCAGTAGTACTGTATTATTATATTCGCCATAAGGCGGTGCGTATAAGTTAGTTTTTATTCCCGTAATATTAGTTACAAGTTCTTCGGCTTTTATAATCTGTTCTTTGTTTTTTTCTTTGCTCAAGTTATTGGGATGAGGGTGACTATACGTATGGTTGCCCAATTCGTGTCCTCTATTAGCTATGTCTTTAAGTATCTCAGGATATCTATTAGCCCAGCTTCCTCCAATAAAAAAAGTAATACGAACATTATTTTCATCAAGCGTTTTTAGCATATCTGGGAGATATTCCTCACCCCAGAAAACATTGCAAGCCAGAGCCACTTGAGGTTGAGATAGATTGCCCTGGAAAATCGGCGGCGGTACTGCCGGGAGCTCGCTAGTAGCTATCAGTGGCTGGAGATTGCCTGATAACATAGCTACTGTCATAAAAACACCAACAGCAAAATACACGTACCAATAGCGAATTTTTCCTACGACTACCATTTTACATTGCATATAAATCAACTCCTGCCAGCTACTTACATGTAGTACAGTGTATTAGTGTTTAAAGTTATTTATGAGCAAAATAAAAAGACTTGGCTTACGCCAAGTCCCCGCTATTGTTATTATTGTTCTGTGCCTTCAGGATTGTTTTCTCGTGGTTCTGCTTTTAACAGTTCTTTCCTCGATAAGTTAATGCGGCCCTGGCGGTCAATTTCCGTTACTTTAACCATAATTTCATCGCCTACTTTAACCACATCTTCCACTTTGGCGACACGTTCACGCGCCAGTTGAGAAATGTGTACAAGCCCCTCCTTACCAGGAAGGATTTCAACAAATGCGCCAAAATTCATTAACCGTGTGACCTTGCCATTGTAAGTAGTGCCAACTTCCACACTACGTACCAAAGTTTCGATGATACGTACTGCTTTCTGACCAGCCTCTACATCAACGGCGGCAATAAATACTTTACCATCATCCTCAATGTCGATGGTAACACCTGTTTCTTCAATAATCTTTTTAATTGTCTTGCCACCTGGTCCAATAACATCACGAATTTTATCCGGATCAATCTCCATGGTAATAATGCGTGGTGCAAAAGGTGATAGTTCTTTTCTAGGCTCGTTGATAGCCTCAAGCATTTTACCCATGATATGCATTCGACCACGTTTAGCCTGAGCCAACGCATCTACAAAAATTTCTTTGGTAATACCGGATATTTTCATGTCCATCTGCATAGCAGTCACGCCTTGAGCAGTACCCGCCACTTTGAAGTCCATATCGCCAAGCGCATCTTCCATACCCTGAATGTCAGTCAAGATTGTATAATAATCACCATCTTTGACCAAGCCCATAGCAACCCCAGATACCGGTGATTTAATCGGTACACCTGCATCCATTAGCGATAATGTGCTACCACATACACTGCCCATGGATGTTGAACCATTGGACTCAATTACTTCCGACACCAATCGAATAGTATATGGAAACTCAACTTCTGAAGGAATAACAGCCAACAACGCACGCTCAGCCAAAGCGCCATGGCCTATTTCACGGCGACCCGGACCACGTGAAGGTCTGGTTTCGCCTACGCTAAATGACGGGAAGTTGTAATGATGCATGTAACGTTTTGATTCCTCGACGCCAAGACCATCAAGAATCTGTTCGTCCCCGATTGCCCCTAAAGTGGTGATAGTAAAGACTTGAGTTTGACCGCGAGTAAACAAGCCAGAACCATGAGTACGCGCCAAAAGACCTACTTCGCAAGTAATTGGTCTTACTTCGTCAATCTTACGGCCGTCAGGACGGACTTTATCCACAGTAATCATTTTCCGGACAATTTCTTTGAGTATTTTTTGAAACATGTAATTAATATCTTTTTCCTTATCGGGATAAATTGAAAGGAAATGTGTGATAGCGTCACTCTTAACCTGTTTAATATTCTCCTCACGCTCGAGTTTATCTGAATTAGCTACAGCCACTTTTAAGTTACTAGTTACGTATTCACGCATAGCACTATCAATTTCGGTCGGAACTTCGTACAGCGGTTTTTCTTTCTTGGGTTTGCCAACTTTAGCAATAATATCTTCTTGGAAAGCCACTATTTCTTTAATAGCAGCATGCCCGAACATAATAGCTTCAAGCATGGTCTCTTCAGATAACTCATTAGCCCCTGCCTCAACCATCAAAATAGCGTCTTTGGTACCTGCCACTACTAAATTAAGATCACTTTTCTCTTGCTGGTCAATAGTAGGATTCAAAATAAACTGGTTGTTCAGTAATCCAACCCGTACGCCACCAATAGGTCCATTGAATACGATATCAGAAATCCCTAATGCACAAGATGCGCCAATCATGGCCGCAATATCCGGAGGATTATTCTGATCAACTGACATTACTGTGGCTACGACATGAACATCATTACGCAGACCATCAGCAAATAGCGGTCGAAGAGGCCGATCGATTAAACGACCAGCTAAAATAGCAGCCTCACTTGGGCGTCCTTCCCGCTTGATAAAGCCACCAGGAATTTTACCTACCGAATACAAACGTTCTTCATAATCAACTGTTAAGGGAAAAAAGTCAATACCTGGCCGCGGTTCCGCTGATTGGGTTGCAGCCACCAATACAGCCGTATCACCATAGCGTACCAGCACAGCACCGCTGGCTTGCTTGGCCATTTTACCTGATTCTATGACCAAGAGCCGGCCACCTAATTCCATTTGGAATTTTTCCATATTTTGTTTTCCTCCTCTGATAAACCCCTTTTCTTTTAGCAAAGATTAACTGTTCGACATTTTTCTTATTATTCCCTTTTTTATTTTTCTTTAACCTGGAAAATAAATAAAAAAAGCGGATAAACCGCTTTTTTATTATTTTCTCAGGTTAAGTTTTTCCAAGATTGTACGATAGCGCTCAATCTCGCTTTCACGCAGATAGTTCAAGAGACCTCTGCGTTGACCAACCATTTTCAATAGACCACGACGAGAATGATGGTCTTTTTTGTGTTCTCTTAAATGCTCAGTCAGATAATTTATCCGTTCAGTAAGAATAGCAATCTGAACTTCCGGAGATCCGGTGTCATTTAAGTGTACGCGATATTTTTCGATTAGTTTCTGTTTGTTTTCAGGTGTCAACACGATGGTTCACCTCCTTTTGCTTACTTATCCCCATTAGCCAAGACATCGCCGGAGACTCGATTATCCTCGCTACGGTTAATTTAGTGATCAAATCACTAAAATATATTTTACCATAAAATTTATGATGTGTAAACCTTGTTAACTATACAAAATAATATTTTCGAGCGAATTCAATATCAGCCTTCATTTGCTGTTTGAGTTGCTCAACACAAGTAAACGCAATCTCGCCCCGAATTCGGTCAAGAAATTGTACTTTTAACTGCTGCCCGTAAATAATACGGTCAAAATCCAAGATATGTACCTCTATTCGCCGAGTTTGCCTGGTGAAAGTAGGATTATTGCCGATATTAGCAACCCCATTGAATTTTCTACCTGTTTCGTCATTTACATAAACGGCATAAACCCCATCAGCAGGCACTAAGAGGCCTTGTTGAATAGCTAAATTTGCTGTAGGAAAACCTAGATTCCGACCCCGCTGATCACCTTCAATAATCTTTCCAGTAATAGTTGCTGGCCGGCCAAGTAGATCTGCAGCCTGCTTGACAGCACCATCAGCAACCAGTTGTCTAATGGTAGTGCTGCTTACAATAACCCCTTCCACATCCACCATACTTACTACATCGACAGTAAAGCCGTGTCTAGAGCCGAAAGATGTTAACAATGCTGGCGTTCCAGCACCACGGTATCCATAGGTAAAGTTTGCACCTACGATGACATGTCTAAGATTAATGTTATTTACTAATTTCTCTAGAAACTTTTCAGGAGATAACTGTAAAAGTTCCGTATTAAAAGGAACATTAAATAACATGTCCACACCCAAATCTGCAATTAGATTAACTTTCTCCTGATTAGTCACAATGAGCGGCGGACAGCGGTCAGCATCAAGCACATTAAGAGGATGATTGCTGAAGGTAAACACAGCACTAGAACAGTTTTTGCTTTTAGCCTGTTCAACAGTACGCGTGATGATTGCCTGATGACCAATATGAATACCGTCAAAAGTTCCTAATGCTATAAAGACTGGAGGATACTGACGTACGTTTTCTATCCGGGTAAAGACTTTCATACTGTTCTGTTTCTCCTCATTGACGCCTATGTAAGAATCCGGACCGTTACCGATCCGGACTTAAGATTTTTACTGGAGTCAGTGTTGCATGATCTTCACTCTGACATATTTCCCGACCGATTCCTATAAAATTTTTCTGATAATCATATATTTTTAGTAAATCAGCACCGCTTTTCACACAACAGATACTGCGTCCGTTTTTTAACGCCTGAGATTCTTGCTCAGATAAAAATATAGCAGGTATATGAGTAAGAACGTTGTCAGCATTTTGAACGGCCTGTTCCTTATTAGCGGCAATTTCTTCGAGTGTTAAGGACTGTTCTAAGCAGAAGCTCCCTACCCGTGTTCTGACCAGAAAGCTCATTACTGCCAGGCAGTTCAGCCGGTGGCCAATATCAGCACAAAGTGTGCGAATATATGTTCCCTTAGAACAAGTTACGTCAAAAACAATGCCCGTTTCGGATTCTGTCACAAGAGAGAGATCGTCAATTACAATTTTACGTGGTTTTCGTTCAACAACTTGGCCTGCGCGGGCCAGTTCATACAACTTTTTACCGCCAATTTTGATAGCTGAGTACATGGGCGGAATTTGCTCGCTAACACCAATAAAAGAAGCCAATACTTCCTCTATTTGGCGCAAATTTGGCCGGGTATACGGATGACTATTAATAATCTGCCCCGTATCATCACCAGTATCTGTTTCAAAACCAAAAGTAAGCTCCGCCCGGTAACTTTTATCTGCATCGGCCAGATATTCGACTAGTCTAGTGGCATTGCCGATGAATACCGGCAAAACCCCAGCTGCTGCCGGATCCAAAGTACCGGCATGCCCAACACGTTTTATGCCATAAAGCCTCCGCACAAACGCAACCACATCATGGGATGTCATGCCTGGAGGTTTAAGAACATTAATTAGACCACTTTTCATCATTCAATCTTAGACCCTTTAGCTAACTGTTTTTTCGATGCCTCTATAATCAGCCTCTTAGCCCTGTTAAGAGGCTCTGTCACAGTACAGCCAGCCGCCCGTGCATGACCGCCACCGCCAAAAGCGAGTGCGATCTTGCTAACATCGACCGTTTTAGAGCGCAAACTTACTCTTATACCATTATCCGCTTCCTTAAACATGATGGCGATTTCAACACCCTCAATGTTACGTGGATAATTAATAAATCCTTCAGTATCTTCCCTAAGATTGGCCAATATTTCTTGTCTTAACGTCAATGCCGCTATTTGCCCGCCTTGACCACAGTCAACTATCTCCAATGTTTCAAGCACTTTAGGCAATATTTCAATAACAGCCAACGGTTTAGTATCAAGATGTTCAGAAATAATATGGGGTTTGGCCCCCAAGGAAACCAACTCAGAGGCGTATTTAAGCGTTTCTGTAGAGGTATTGGCAAACCGAAAGAAACCGCAATCAGTCGCTATTGCCGTAAACAACGCTGTAGCCATACTAGCTGTAATATTGGCGTCCACTTCTTTAAGAAGCTTAAAGATTATTTCACCAGTAGCCGCTGCTTGACTATCTACATACCAGAAGTCAGCAAACTTAAGATTAGATATATGATGGTCCAGATTTAGTACAGGGGCTTTCACAGCATTGCGGACTTTGCCGATTCGCTCCAAATCGCTGGAATCAAGCACTACCAGCAAATCAGCTTCACTTTCTGAACTGTCTGGTTTCTCTATTTTCTCCCAA
Source organism: Sporomusa sp. (assembly GCF_035561155.1). Lineage (GTDB taxonomy): Bacteria > Bacillota > Negativicutes > Sporomusales > Sporomusaceae > Sporomusa. Next base: position 49,894 of record NZ_DATMYD010000071.1, read on the forward strand.
TCTGAAAGAAATTTAAAGGTTCGGGGAATTTCATCATCAAGCAGCATCCTGACCTGCTTTCCCTTGGCTGATAGGTATGCATTCAGCGCAAGAAGCGATCCTAATGCATCACCATCAGGATGGATATGCGCAGTAAGTACAATATTATTAGCTTCGTTTAGCAGCTTGGCACTGTGTGCAATAGACACTTCCACTGTTACTGATTGCCTTCTTCCTGCTTAATTTTCAAGATTAGTTCCTGAATGCGCGCACTGTATTCTAGTGTTTCATCAAGGTGAAGCGACAATTCGGGAGCAAATCTCATGCGAATGCGTTTACCTATTTCAGCACGCATATAACCTAATGATTTCGTAAGCCCAGCCCAGGTCTCGGCTTTTTGGTCATCGCTGCCCATAAGGCTAATATATACCTTAGCACTGCGTAAATCGCCAGTAGCTTCCACTCTGGTAACAGTTACGAAACCAATACGAGGATCTTTAAGTTCAGTCAAAATCATTTTACTAATTTCCTGCTTGATAAATTCCTGAACCTTTTCTACCCGCAATTGTCCCATAGTAATTCCTCCGCTATATAAACATACGTTTAAGCCCGTGGTGCAACTTCTTCCATTGTGAATGCTTCAATAATGTCGCCTTCTTTAACATCACGGAACTTTTCAATAGTTATGCCGCACTCATAGTTCTGTGCAACTTCTTTAACATCATCTTTAAATCGGCGCAGTGATTCAAGCTTCCCTTCATGTACAACAATCCCATTTCGGATAAGCCGTACTTGGGCGGTGCTGGTTATTTTCCCTTCAAGGACATACGATCCTGCAACAACTGCTTTAGGAACAGAGATTACCTGGCGTACTTCTGCACGTCCTAAAATGACTTCTTTAAACTCGGGCGCCAGCATACCAGTAATCGCAGCTTCTACATCATTAATGGCATCATAGATAACCCGGTATAGTCGAATGTCAATCTTCTCACTGTCCGCGGCCTTGCGTGCATTACCGTCAGGACGAACATTGAAGCCAATGATAAGGGCATTTGAAGCAGCGGCTAACATTACATCAGATTCGTTGATAGCACCTACACCTGCATGAACAATGTTTACCCTAACTTCTCTATTTTTAATGTTAAGTAGTGATTGACGGAGAGCCTCAATAGAGCCCTGCACATCTGCCTTAACTACGATATTGAGATCCTTTAAGCTACCTTCCTGAATCTGCTTAAATAAATCATCTAAAGAGACTTTTTGTGATTGCTTGATTTCCTCTGTACGCTTTTTGGCAATACGTTTTTCAGCTACAGCTCTAGCCGTCCGTTCATCAACAGCTACCAGAGTGTCGCCAGCTTGCGGAACATCTGCCAAACCAAGTACTTCTACAGGTGTAGCCGGTTCGGCTTTTTTCACTTTCTCACCACGGTCATTTACCATTGCCCGAACCTTACCATAGGCTGTTCCGGCAATGATCGTATCACCAATTCTAAGCGTGCCTTTTTGCACCAGAACAGTGGATACAGGACCCCGGCTTTTATCAAGTTTGGCCTCAATAATGGTACCATAAGCAAGGCGATTCGGGTTTGCCTTGAGGTCAAGCATCTCAGCCACTAATAAAATCATTTCTAGTAGTTCGTTAATACCTGTTTTTTGATGGGCAGACACCGGCGCCATAATCGTGTCGCCGCCCCAATCTTCAGGTATTAACTGGTGCTCAGCTAACTGCTGCTTGACCCTGTCCGGATTTGCACCCGGGCGGTCCATTTTGTTAATTGCTACAATAATTGGAACTTTTGCAGATTTAGCGTGATTGATAGCTTCAATAGTCTGAGGCATAACACCGTCATCTGCGGCTACTACCAGAATAGCAATATCAGTCACTTGTGCGCCGCGTGCGCGCATGGCAGTAAATGCTTCGTGACCAGGGGTGTCTAAAAAGACAATTTTTTTGCCTTGACATATTACCTGATAAGCACCAATATGCTGAGTTATTCCGCCTGCTTCCTGAGAAGTAACATGAGTTTGCCTAATAGAATCTAAGAGTGAGGTTTTACCATGGTCAACATGACCCATGACGGTAACAACTGGTGGGCGATAAACCAAGTCTTTTTCATCATCTTCAATTTCAGGAATTTCTGTTGGATCTTCTTCCGGCGGAATTGCTTCTACAGCAACCCCGAATTCGCCGCCTAAGATAGTGGCAGTGTCAAAATCAACTTCCTGGTTAATGCTAACCATCGTACCCAACATCATTAGTTTCTTGATTACTTCGCCGGCTTCCCGGCCCATTTTGCCAGCAAGTTCTTTAACAGTAATCGATTCGCCAATTTTAATGCTCTTAGGTTTAGGCATCTCAGCCTTAACATGTGCGGACTGAGCTCTGCTAGGCTGGTGTCTGTGTTGATTAGAACGCTGTTGTGAGTTCCTGTTTCCCGGGCCTGAGCTGCCGCTATTCCGCGAATTATTAGGTGGTCGACGATTGTTATTCTGGAATTGCGAATTTTGCTGTCCGGCAGGTCTGTTTTCGGGACCTGCAGTGCCGTTTTGCTGCGGGCGCTGAGGTGGCCGCTGTTGCTGATTATTGTAGCTTGGCCGATTTTGCGGCTGTTGTTGCTGATTATTGTAATTTGGCCGATTTTGCGGCTGCTGTTGCTGATTATTGTAGCTTGGCCGATTCTGTGGTTGTTGTTGCTGATTATTGTAGGCCGGCCTATTTTGCGGTTGTTGTTGTTGATTATTGTAGTTTGGCCGATTTTGCGGCTGTTGTTGCTGATTATTGTAGGTCGGTCGATTTTGCGGCTGTTGCTGCTGATTATTGTAGGTCGGCCGATTTTGCGGCTGTTGCTGCTGATTATTGTAATTTGGCCGATTTTGCGGCTGTTGTTGCTGATTGTAATTCGGCCGATTTTGTGACTCCGGACTAGTAGTATGTACCTCTTTTGCAGGCGGCGGTGTTTCACGTTGTTCGTTTCTAGCTACCGGCTGAACAGGGTGTGTCGCGCGAGCAGTATTCGATTGCTCGGGCGCTCCTGTCTTCCGTGCAAAAGTCCTCTCAATTGCCACCTTTGCATCTTCGTCCACACTGCTCATATGATTCTTTGCAGCGATACTATGGCGTCCTAAAATATCTATAATAACTTTACTGGTAGTACTATATTCCTTGGCTAATTCATATACTCTGTATTTGGACATTGATCCACCCCCATTTTCTTTCTCTCCCACGGCAACATTTCGTTTACTCTTCGAGAGCTCGGACAACGAGTTTAACAAAACCTTCATCGGTTATAACTACAGCTGCCCGTAATGCTTTTCCTATAGAACCGCCTAACTGTTCTTTTGACAAAGCGCAGTAAACGGCAATATTCCTGTATTCGGCTTGATATTGATATTCTTTTTTGGTACTGTTAGATGCATCTTTGGCAATAATAAGCAGCCTAGCTTTACCTGATTTGATAGCACCCTGCACAGCAAAATCGCCAGATACTACTTTACCTGCTTTTTGAGCCAAGCCGAGAATTGACGTTAGCTTTTGCTCATTCATTCTATAATTCCAGCCCTGAGTGCATTATAAACATCTTCAGCAATCTGGTGTTTAAGAGCTCTTTCCAGCCGCTTTTCCTTAAAAGCTTTGGTTAAACACTGCTCACTACGACACATGTATGCACCCCTTCCGGCTCTTTTTCCGGTTGGGTCAAGCACAACTTCCCCTTCTGGCGTTCTGACAACTCTCAGCAATTCCTTTTTTGATTTCATTTCTTGACAACCAACGCACATTCTGAGAGGAATTTTTTTCGGCTTCACACCAATTCCTCCAGCACTGGACTTGGAGAAAAGGCTGGCGATTGAGCAGCCTGTGATTCGCTCTTGATATCAATTTTCCAGCCGGTTAACTTAGCAGCAAGACGGGCATTTTGTCCTTCTTTACCTATAGCCAGCGACAGCTGGTAGTCAGGCACAACTACCCGAGACATCTTTTCTGTTTCCTGAACCTCTACTGAAACTACCTTTGCGGGACTTAAAGCATTGGCTATATATTTTGCCGGATCGGCATTCCATTTGACAATATCAATTTTTTCCCCTTTTAACTCGTTAACAATCGTTTGTACCCGCATCCCTTTGTGGCCTACACACGAACCTACCGGATCAACTGTTTCATCACGGGAATAAACAGCAATTTTAGATCTTAGACCAGGCTCACGTGCTACTGATTTTATTTCAACAACACCATCGTGAATTTCAGGGACTTCCAGTTCAAACAAACGCTTCAAAAGTCCTGGATGGGTTCGAGACACCAGGATTTGTGGCCCTTTAGTTGTCTTTTTAACTTCAACAATGTAGCTCTTCAGTCGGTCACCATGTTTGTATATCTCATCCGGAATCTGCTCAGATGGCGCTAAAATAGCTTCAGCTTTACCCAAATCAATAAATACATTTTTCTGCTCAATGCGCTGGACAATACCTGTTACAATATCGCTTTCCCGATTGGAAAACTCTTCATAAATCATTCCCCGTTCAGCTTCCCGGATCCTCTGTACGACAACCTGCTTAGCCGTTTGAGCGGCAATACGTCCGAAATTCTTCGGTGTAACTTCAAGTTCAACCACATCATCAAGCTCATAGCGCGGATCAATTGCCTTAGCTTCACTAAGAGACAATTCAAGACGCGTATCACTAACATCTTGAACGACATTTTTTCGCGCATATACATGTATTTCACCAGTAGTTCTGTCTAACGATACTCGTACATTTTGAGCTGAGCCAAAATTGCGTTTATATGCCGAAATTAAAGCGGCTTCAATGGCATCAAACAGTACTTCAGGTGCAATCCCTTTTTCTTTTCCTAGCTGTTCAAATGCTTGCATAAATTCTGCATTCATTAAAATTCCCCCTATTCAATTTTCACTGCTTAAAATTCAATGTGAAGCCTGATTTGTGCAGCCTTTTCTTGAGGAACGTTCACAGCCTGCCCGTCAACCTCAACACGAACATCGCCATCAGCCAAACCAATTAGTTTTCCTATAAGTAACTTTTGACCATTGATCGGCTCATATGTCTTTATTTCCACTTTATCACCAGCGTGGCGAATAAAGTCGCGTTCTTTTTTTAGCGGGCGATCAAGACCAGGTGAAGAAACTTCGAGATAATAATGGTCTTTAATTAAATCAGTTTCATCCAATTTGGCTTCAAGACGCTCACTTACCCACTGGCAATCATCAATCTCAATCCCTGACTCTTTGTCTAAAAATACTCTAAGATACCAGTCGCGTTCTTTAACGTATTCGACATCGACCAATTCGAGATCACTTTCTGCGATGATATCTGATACAAGCTTTTCAACAACTGCTTCTATTTTTTCTTTCGACATGTTTTATCAACACCTCCGATTAACGGCTTTAAGCGCCGTAACTGTCTCTTAGTTTTTATTGTTACCTGATATCTTACCCCTCATACCTAATTATGGTAAGAACTATTAGCGCCTAAAATAAGATGAAAGAGTGGGTGCTCGGTACCCACTCTTGAAAAAGTCAAATACTTTTATACTGCAATTATTATACCATTAAAATGGTAATCTTACAACCAACTTTAGTCAAATTATTGAAGTCATGCAAAAAGCATAATTTGATCCGTATCATCCAGCCCTGCTAGGCAGCCGTGACTCTTTAAAATATCAATAACTGTTTTAGAAACCCTGCTACGCGAACGCACATCTTCAATGGACGAGAATGGTTTGCTTTGACGGGCTGCTACAATGTTATGAGCAGCCGATACGCCTACTCCCTGAAGAGAACCAAGCGGCGGCAAGAGACCATTATTAACAATTTGAAATTTTGTAGCATCCGATTTATATAAATCTACATGATGTAATACGAACCCGCGCAAGTACATTTCGTGTGCCATTTCCAGGATTGTCTGGATGCTTTTCTCTTTAACCGAAAGCGTATTTCCCTTTTCCTCCAGATTTACGAGTTCAGCCTTAAGTGCCTTCTCTCCTTTAACAATCAAGTCAGCATCAAAATCTGTAGCTCTAACGGTAAAATAAGCGGCGTAAAAGGCTAGTGGATGATGTACTTTACAATAAGCGATGCGAAAAGCCATCATTACATAGGCTACTGCGTGAGCCTTAGGAAACATATATTTAATCTTCTGGCAAGATTCAACATACCACTCAGGTACGTCTTTAGCTCGCAGCTTCTCGACATCATCTGGTTTCACACCTTTACCTTTGCGCACACCTTCCATTACTTTGAACGCTACCTGTGGGTCAACGCCTTTATGTATAAGATAGACCATAATATCATCCCGAGCAGAGATGGCTTCAGACAGTTTAGCAGTACCATTTCTAATAAGATCCTGAGCATTATTTAGCCAGACGTCAGTGCCATGGGAAAAACCACTTATCCGTACCAGTTCACTAAATGTCTTGGGCTTAGTATCTTCAAGCATTTGCCTTACAAACTTGGTGCCAAATTCTGGTATACCGAAGGTGGCAACCGTGCTATTAAGTTCGTCAGGAGTAAGTTCCAAAGCATCAGTCGATGAAAATAAGCTCATAGTTATAGCATCATCAAAGGGAATAGTCTTTGCATCTATACCAGTTAAGTCTTCAAGCATCTTAATTACTGTCGGGTCATCATGACCCAGAATATCAAGCTTAACTAAACGACTGCTAATTGAGTGATAATCAAAATGAGTAGTAATCGTAGAAGAATTTTTGTCGTCTGCCGGATATTGGATAGGCGTAAAATGATGCACATCCATATCGCGCGGTATAACCATGATGCCACCAGGGTGTTGTCCAGTGGTTCGTTTTACACCCGTGCAGCCACCAAGCAACCTGTTTATATGAGCATTACGGGAGGCAGAGCCTTTTTCACTTAAGTAGTTCTTGACAAACCCGTAGGCTGTCTTTTCAGCAATTGTCGCAATTGTCCCTGCTCTAAATACATTATCACGTCCAAACAGTTCCTCAGTATATTTATGAGCTACAGGCTGATAATCGCCGGAAAAGTTAAGATCAATATCAGGAACCTTGTCACCATGGAACCCCATAAACACGGCAAACGGAATATCATGTCCATTTTTCTCCATTTGTGTCCGACATTTAGGGCATTCTCTGTCAGGCAAATCAAAGCCGCCTCCGTAACTACCATCATTTATAAACTCACTATATTTACAATTAGGGCAGCGCCAATGCGGTGGTAGCGGATTAACTTCAGTTATACCTGTCATTGTGGCGACAAAAGAGGAACCTACTGACCCCCTTGAACCAACTAGGTAGCCATCATCCATTGATTTTTTAACAAGCTTATGGGCAATAAGATATAGTACTGCAAACCCGTTGTTAATGATGGAATCAAGCTCATATTTAAGACGGTCGGACACAAGCTCAGGCAATGGCGTTCCGTATAGTAATTCTGCATTTTTATAAGACATATCCTTTACTTCTTCTTCTGCGCCGGGAATTTGGGGCGAATATAATTCTTCAGGGATAGGCTTAATGTTTTCAATAAGGTCATTGATGTGTCGTGGAGTTTCTATTACAACTTCATAGGCTTTGTCAGGCCCAAGATAACTAAACTCAGACAGCATTTCATCAGTTGTCCGGAAAAAGAGCGGCGGCTGCTGATCAGCATCATCATATCCCTGACCAGCCATAAGGATACGACGGTATATTTCATCTTCTGGATTTAAAAAGTGCACATCACAGGTGGCAACAACTGGTTTACCTAATTTTTGTCCAATATCGCAAACCCTTATATTAATATCGCGCAGGCCTTGTTCATCAGCCACTTTTCCTTTGCGCAATAAGAATTCATTGTTGCTGGTGGGTTGAATCTCAAGATAGTCGTAATACTTAGCAATATTTATTAATTCTTCTTCACTGCTCCCATTTATCATCGCATGGATCAACTCGCCGGCTTCGCAGGCCGAACCTAATAGTAAACCTTCACGATGCCCGTCGAGTATTTTCCGAGGTATGCGTGGTTTACGATGCAAGTACCGGAGATGAGATATCGATACCAGACGATATAAATTACGCAAACCAATGTTATTTTGCGCTAAAATTATAATATGTCGGGATTGGTTAATATCCTCATCAAACAGATAGCCTTCCATACCATAAATCACTTTAATGCCAGCACTGCTTGCTTCCTCATATGCTTCTGGAAATGCTTGCACCACCCCGTGGTCGGTGATCGCAACTGCCGGATGCCCCCATCTAGCAGCAGTCTTAATTAAGTTCTTTGCAGAAACAACCGCGTCCAGTGCGCTCATACGAGTATGGGCATGTAGTTCAACCCTGCGGACAGGCGCATTATCCTGACGTTCTGTTTTTTCCACCCTACACATACTGTCAGCAAATAACACCAATTCATTCGCGAATTTATCATACTGGACCATTCCTTTAACAGTAACGTGCATGCCGTTTTTAATGGCTCCAGCCGTCTTGTTATACTGTTCCTGATTATCAAAAAACACTTTGCCGCTAATACCATCAGTCAAATCAACAAGATCAAATGTAAGTAAAAATCGGCCTGACCTTAATTCTTTTAGTTCGTGGTTGATGATTTGACCGGTAAGTATAACATTGCGTGCTTCCTCTTGAATAGCACTGATTGGCTGCACAGAATCGGCAGCACCTCTGATATTGCGGCCAAATATAATCGGACTATCAACAGACTTAGATTTAGCCTGGGGTGCAGTTGCTTCAATAAGCGCTTCCTTATACTCTGGTGTAAGAAATGCGTCATCACACTCAACTACTGGCAATTCTGAAACGGAGTTGGTAAACTTGACTTCACAATTTCGTCCGAACTCCCGCATAATAAACGATTTTATTGACTGTTCCATACCTCGGTCTGTCAGGATGGCGATTGACAGACCGCCTATAGTTTCAATTGTTAATGTTTCTTCATCATAAACCCAAGAAGCATTCAACAATAAATGCTTTATAGCATGATGTCCCTGAACAATTTGACCAACAAACTGAGGCCAGTTTTGCGTTAAATACTGCTGCAGATCCTTAACCTGTTGATTAAAAGCAACCTTGCTTAAACCACATTTCTGGCATAGATGCTCGGCTGCAATTTCTAAAATCTGCGCTGAAACACGCTTGGCAACAGTTATATGTATTGTCCATGCCCCAATGACAGGATTGATCTCGACTTTATTTACCTGCGAGGTCTTTAATAATTCCCGGTTGGCAGAATCAACAGGTAATTGATCAACAAACAGCAAAAAGCTCTGGCAATTTTCCGGTATAACACAGTAACTAGGCATTAAACCTCTCCTATCACTAACAGGTCACCTTCATTTTAACACGGTTTATCAATAGAAAGCACCCCGTCAATTTCGGTCAGTTCAGCGAATATCTGTATCATATCGGCATTTGACGGGATTTTTAGGACAAACTCAAGGTTTATCACTTTTTGCTCTGGAACATGGTGCATGGTTATATTTTTTATGCCGATACCATGTTTTCCAAAAAAGATACCTACCTTTCCAAGCTGACCTGGCTGATCACGTATCACAATCTTAACTCTGTCACAGTATTTATTGCTCCAGTGGCGCCGTTCCAGTTGACCAAATAACACCAAAGTTAAAAATACTAGCGCAGTTCCTGCAATACCAACAAAAAATTGCCCGCAGCCGATGGCTAAGCCGATACCCGCTACTACCCATAAACTAGCTGCAGTAGTAAGCCCTCTAACAGTCAGCCCTTCCCTAAGGATCGTCCCGGCGCCCAAAAAACCGATCCCACTAACAACTTGCGCAGCGATTCGACCAGGATCTTTGTTTACAGATTCATACCCGACAAAACCATAAATAGATACGATCATCATTAACGCTGAACCAATACACACTAAAATGTGAGTACGCAAGCCAGCAGGACGCTCTAGACTTTCACGTTCAAGTCCAATTAAACCGCCAAGAATACACGAGATGCCTAGTCGTAAAACAATGTCCATTTCACTGATAGGAACCATATCGTCACCCTCTCTATACGTATCCGATAGCTACTGCTACGAAAACCCCAGTCTCCGCTAAGGCTTGGCATAAGCAGTATTAAATTCCTGAATGTTTCGCTAATCCCATCTTCTAAGGTATTATAGATGGCGTAGAGACAGTGTTAATAATTTAAAAAGCGTGATAGCCAGGCATCACGCTTTAGAGTGTAAATTAGCTGCATCTAGTTACAGTTTAGCGAGCAGTTCCTTGATACCCTCAAAATAATCCCCCGGGCCAAAATAAAGTGTCTCTCCTGTACGCCGCACTTTAACTTCGATTAGATTTTCACTGATTGCTTTGGGACCAACAGTAATTTTCAAAGGATAGCCGATAAGGTCCGCGTCTTTAAATTTAACCCCAGGCCGCTCGTTACGGTCATCAAGTAAGGCTTCCACGCCTTTAGCATGTAACTCACTATATACTTTTTCCGCTAAAGCCATCTGGGCTTCATCCTTGATACTTACAGGAATAACTACCGCATGATAGGGAGCGATCGGTGCAGGCCAAATTATGCCGTTCTGATCATAGTTTTGTTCAACGGCAGCTGCCATTGTACGGCTGACACCCACCCCGTAACAGCCCATAACCATAGGCCTCTCTTTACCATCTTCACCAATAAAGGTCGCTTGCAGCGAGGTGCTATATTTAGTAAACAGCTTAAATACCTGCCCAACCTCAATCCCACGAGCCGTTTTAACTGGCTCACCGCAACGCGGACAAGGATCGTTCTCCTGGATTAGGCGAATATCTGCAACAATAGAAGGCTTGAAGTCACGGACAGGATTAACGTTAATATAGTGCTTATCGCGTTTGTTAGCACCACACACGGCATTGTGCATATTCATAACAGTAGCATCGGCAACAATAATGATATTTTTCTTGTCTTCCAGACCTACTGGTCCTATATAGCCTGCGCTACTCTCCAATGCACTTGATATAGCATCTTCATTGGCCATATCAAGCTGTAAGCAGCCAACCTTGTTTAACAGTTTTATTTCGTTAACTTCATGATCTCCGCGAACAAGAGCCAGTACAATGGTACCAGTATCGGTGCGATAAGCTAAGGATTTTATGGTTTTTTCGGGGTTGATACCCAGGAACTGGCTAATATCGATAATTGACTTGGTTCCTGGTGTATCTTTTTCAGTCAAAGGCATGTTTTCTTCAGCTTGACTATTTATCGGATGCAGCTCTGCTTTCTCAACATTAGCAGCATAATCACAGCTACCACAGTAAATAATTGCTGCTTCCCCTGATTCGGCAAGAACCATGAATTCATGCGAACCACTGCCGCCAATAGCGCCGGAATCGGCCTCTACTGCTCGGAATGTCAATCCACAGCGAGTAAATATCCGGGAGTAAGCATCATACATCTTATTATAGCTCTGATCAAGTCCAGCCTCATCGCGGTCAAATGAATATAAATCTTTCATTATGAATTCCCGCCCGCGCATAAGACCAAACCTCGGCCTAATCTCATCCCGGTACTTATTCTGAATTTGATATAGCATTAGGGGCAGCTGACGATAAGACCGAACCTCGCCGCGAACAAGCGTGGTAATCATTTCTTCATGAGTTGGGCCTAAACAGAAGTTACGATTATGTCGGTCTTTCAGGCGGAACATTTCATCGCCATATACGCTCCACCGACCAGTTTCCTGCCACATTTCAGCTGGCTGAATAATAGGCATCGCTAGTTCCTGGCCGCCTTTGGCATCCATCTCTTCCCGTACTATCATTTCGATTTTTTTTAGCACTCGCCAAGCCAGCGGTAAGTAAGAGTAGATACCTCCTGCAGCTTTACGAATAAAACCCGCTCGTAACATCAGTTGATGGCTTATTACCTCGGCTTCCGCCGGAGTTTCTCTTAAAGTAGGTGCAAATAGTTGGGAAACACGCATTTATTAATTAGCCTCCTTATTAAGTTTATCGATCTCAGCAAACAACGCACTTACAAGTTCATCTTCTGGTACTTTTCGAATAATCTCACCTTTACTGAACAATAGGCCTTCGCCTTTACCACCAGCAATGCCAACATCAGCTTCTTTTGCTTCGCCTGGCCCGTTTACAACACAGCCCATTACGGCTACAGTAATAGGCTTACTCACAAGTTTAAGCTTGTCTTCCACTGTTTCAGCAATATTCACCAGGTCTATCTGGCAGCGACCACATGTGGGACAAGATACAAGTGTAGGACCATACTGCTTTAGTCCCAAGGATTTGAGAATTTCATTAGCTACCCGGACCTCTTCTACAGGGTCGCCAGTAAGTGATACCCGTATAGTATCACCAATTCCCTGCGCCAAGAGTGCCCCAATACCCACAGCCGACTTAATTACACCAGACCGCACTGTTCCTGCTTCTGTTATCCCTAAATGCAAGGGATAGTCTGTAACTTCTGACATAAGCTGATAAGCTCTGAAAGTAAGTGGCACATCATGAGCTTTCAATGATATTTTAATATCATAAAAGTTATAGTTCTCTAAAATACGTATATGACTAAGAGCACTCTCCACCATTGCCTGTGCAGTGGGGCGCCCTCCATATTTTGCGATCATTTCTTTACTGAGCGACCCGGCATTAACACCAATACGAATTGGGATGCGCCGTTTTTTAGCTTCTCTCACAACTACCGCTACATGGTCGGGATCTCCAATATTACCCGGATTTAAGCGAAGAGCATCGACGCCACGTTCGATAGCTGCAATGGCCAGCCGGTGGTCAAAGTGAATATCGGCAACAAGTGGGACATCAACAGCCATTTTTATTTGCTCTATTGCGAGTGCTGCCGTCATATCAGGCACTGCAACCCGTACTATATCACAGCCGGCAGCAATAAGCCGCTTAATTTGCGCTACGGTATCAGCAACGTTTTCAGTACGGGTATTTGTCATAGACTGTACCGATATAGGAGCAGTGCCACCTATGAGGATTTTACCAATTCGAATTGGACATGTTTTCTTACGTTGCATACTTTCATCACCAGCTTAAAACAATTTTAATCGTGATATATCTTTAAAAGTTGCGACTACAAATAGAAGCATCAGCAAGGCAAAACCAATCATTTGGATAAACTGCATTTGATTCTTGTCAAGGGGCTTGCCTCTAAGACCTTCAACAGCCAGTGTTACAACATGCCCACCATCCAATACAGGAACTGGCAGAAGGTTAATTAAGCCTAAATTAATGCTTAAAAATGCTGCAAATTGCAACAGCGGAATTATGCCGAGTTGAGCTACTTCTCCTGCCATTTGCGCTACACCAATCGGCCCTGCGACATCAGCTGCGGACTTGCCGGTAATCATTTCTCCAATACCAATAAGCATGCTCTGAGCTACGATGTAGGTTTGTTTAGCAGCTAAACCTGCCGATTCTAACATTCCAGGCTGATACTTATCAATTTGTGGAGTCACACCGATAATGCCCCGTTTACCTTTCTCATCATATTCAGGGGTAAGTATGGCAGTTTTTCCACTCTCAGAACCCCGTGTATAAGTTATAGTAAGCTTAGATCCGGCATTGCCCTGAATAACGCTAACAAATTGACGCCAAGAATCTATAGGTGACCCGTTCACCGCAGTTATCCGGTCACCGGGCAGCAGACCAGCTGTCGCAGCCGGCTTCTCGGGGAAAATAGCGCCTATTAATGGCTGATTCGAAGGGGTATCAACACCAGAGCTCATAAATACTATGAACAGCAAAATAATAGGCAACACAAAATTCATGGCTGAACCAGCCACGATGACCAACATCCTAGCCCAAATAGGCTTGGCGCTGAACGATCGTTCATCCTGCTCCTCATCAGGGTCCATACCGGCAATCTTATTAAAGCCCCCCAGAGGTATAATACGAATGGAGTAGATTGTTTCTCCGACTTTCCGGCTAATCAGCTTAGGCCCAAAACCGATAGCAAACTCATCAACCCTCATACCGACACTTTTAGCTGTAATAAAATGACCAAGCTCGTGAAATAAAATCAATAAGCCGAAAACAAAGATAGTCGCTATAACTGTAGACAAATTTTCACCAACCTTTCAAATAATGGTTACCGCTTTCTGAAATCTGCCACTACCTGCAATGCACAGTGCCGAGCCCACGTATCTGCTATATATATCTGCTTCAGATCCATATTATGCACGCTTATATGGCTTTCCATAGTATAGCCTATTACCTTGGGGATATCAAGAAAACTGATTTCATCATTCAAAAAGGCGTGTACTGCCACTTCATTGGCCGCATTGAAAACACAGGGCATTGTACCGCCCCTTTTCCCTGCATCATAAGCTAACTTTAGTGCCGGAAAATTAACGGTGTCAGGCACCTCAAACGTCAGCGCTGACAAGGTAGTAAAATCAAGACGCGGACAACCCGACGGCATCCGCTCAGGATAAGACAAAGCGTAATGGATTGGCAATCGCATATCAGGCATGCCCATTTGGGCTATAACGCTACCATCAACAAATTCAACCATAGAGTGAATTATGCTCTGGGGATGAACGCAAACGTCAATTTGCTCATACTCTACGCCAAATAACCATCTTGCCTCGATGACTTCCAAGCCTTTGTTGGCTAATGTAGCTGAATCAATAGTGATCTTTCGCCCCATAGACCAGTTGGGGTGGCGTAGACAGTCAGCTACAGTCACATTCTCCAGCTCAGCGGCGGTGCGTCCTCGGAATGGCCCACCCGATGCTGTTAAGATAATACGGCCAATTTGCCTTTTGTTTTCACCTTGAAGACATTGGAAAACTGCACTATGTTCACTATCGACAGGGTAAACGCTAACATTGTGCTGTTTAGCCAGAGACATAACAAATTCACCGGCAGCTACCAGGGTTTCCTTATTTGCCAGTGCAATATTTTTCCCAGCTTTTATTGCGGCAATAGTAGGATTTAGCCCGGCAAAGCCTACAAGTGATGTTAGAACTGTATCTGTCTGTGTAAAAGTAGCTGCTTCCAGCAGCCCTTCTTCACCAGTTAGAATTTTTGTTGGCCCATGATATGTGCTAGCCATACGATCAGCCGCTTGTTTATCAATCAAAACCGCAAGTTGAGGTTTAAAATACTCTATTTGCTCTGCCAGTAACTTGTCACTTTTGTAAGCCGCCAAAGCAGTTACTTTGTATTTATCCGGGTTAGCGGCAATAACATCTAATGCTTGTGTACCAATTGATCCGGTACTTCCTAAAACTGCGACATGTTGCATAAAAAGGATCTCCTGTCTAAAATTCTAAGTGATAATAAAAACTCTGATATAATAATATACTACCGGTACGGCAAACATAATGGCGTCAAAACGATCAAGCACTCCTCCATGGCCCGGTAGAACATTTCCCGAATCCTTAACACCTGTAAAGCGTTTCAGGGCAGATTCCGTAAGGTCACCCAAAGGGGCGGCAATACCTACCAGAAATCCTAAAATTAAAGTATGCGTAATTGGCAATCCACATAATGTCCCCATAGCAGTTACGCCGGCAATACTGCCAACTAATCCGCCTGCTGCTCCCTCATAGGTTTTCCCCGGACTGATTGCTGGACATAACTTATGGCGTCCAAGTACTGAACCTACAAAGTAAGCCAGCGTATCACTGGCCCACGTTCCGACAAAGGCCAACCAAAGATAGGCTGCACCAGTAGATAAACTACCTAATGCCGTAGGTATGTATTGATGTTGTTCTGTGAACCGGAGTAATATCAAATGAGCAAATGGCAAGCTTATATATAATGTCCCTAGAAGGGTAACAGCTGCTTCTATAACCCCAAACTTCCTATGAGACAGTACCGTTTTCACCATTGTCAATAGAACAAGCAGAACCATTACCATAATCAATTCCTGGGCGTTACCAAGCCAGGCACAACCTAAAACTAAAATGACGCCGAAAAATCCAATATTATATTGAACCTTTATATCTTTGGCACACATCATTCTAGAAAACTCATGCCATGCACTGAGCGCCAGGAGTGCTACGGCAGCGGCAAATATCCATGTTCCGTAATTAATAATGTATATAGCTACTGGTATTCCAATAACTGCTGTTAAAATACGCATACCAAGCAATGTCGGCACCTACCGTTTTTTCGTATTTTTAATACCGCCAAACCGCCGTTCCCGCTGCTGAAACTCGTATATAGCCCTCACTAAGTCCTCTGATTTAAAATCCGGCCAATTAATATCAGTAAACCAAAATTCAGTGTACGCCATTTGCCATAACAAAAAATTACTAATACGAAAATCTCCGCTTGGCCTGATTAATAAATCTGGCGCTGGCAGGTTAGCAGTATATAAGTGTTCCTCAATAATTGACTCATCAATAGCTTGCAGTTCCAGATCTTTATGTAATACTTTTTCAGCAATTATTTTAACAGCACGCAAGAGCTCAGCCCGTCCACCGTAGTTTACGGCAAGATTTAAAATTAAGCCAGTATTGTGAGCAGTCTGCGCCTGAGCTTTTTCAATTTTCTTCTGTAAGGTTGGGGCAAGTTCATCAATCTTGCCGATAAACCGAATCTGCACGTTATTCTGGTGGAGTTCGGTAATCTCATTATCAAGATAATCGGCCAGCAGGCTCATAAGCAAATCTACTTCATCGGCCGGCCGCCGCCAATTTTCAGTAGAAAACGCATACGCAGTAAGGACCTGTATACCAATCTCTGAAGATGCTTTTACAATCCCCCGTAAGGTTTCAGCGCCAGCCCGGTGGCCAAAAGCACGAGGAAATCCCTTTTTTTGGGCCCATCGACCATTACCATCCATAATTATAGCTACGTGCCGGGGGATTTTTTCAGAATCAATATTATTATAATTATTGTGTTCCTCAGTATCTTTTTTACTAAACCACTTCTTCCACACACTAAGCCCCTCCGCTAAACTTTAACTGTAATCATTACCAAAATTATCCCCGAAATCTAGTAAAGTTAGCCAACGAATATCAAATTTAAACCCCCTCTTGCGAGGGGGATTTAAATTATTCCGGAGCTTTAATTGCACCAGTTGGGCAAACTGCCGCGCAAGCGCCACACTCAACACATTCATCAGTGATGGTGTAAATTGGCTCACCTTCTTTGATGGCTTCAACCGGACAAGTGGCAGCGCAAGAACCGCATGCAACACAGTCGTCTGTAATTTTGTAGGCCATTACTTAAAACACCTCCTTTCCCATTTTAGCAGCAACTATCAAATTATAAATACCATCATCATCTAACTGCTGCCTAATAACAAAAAGGTCGTCTTGCATTTGAAACGTCTTTCGTGAAGGTTGCGTAACTGTAACCGCATATTTAATATTTGCTTGTTCCAATTTACAGATAACCTTAGATAACGGCTGCGCAACTGTATCCAATCTGTTACACTTCCATTATTTCTTTTTCTTTTGCAGCCATAACTTGGTCTACTTCTTTAATATATTTGTCTGTTAGCTTCTGAATGTCATCCTGAGCCTTTTTGGCTTCGTCTTCAGAAACCGTTTTGTCCTTTTCTGTTTTCTTAATAGCGTCATTAGCATCACGCCGAAGATTACGGATAGCTACTCTAGATTCTTCAGCTTTTTTATGTATGACTTTGACAATTTCTGCCCGGCGTTCTTGAGTAAGCTGCGGGATAGACAGCCTGATAACCACGCCATCACTATTAGGCATTAAACCTAAATCTGACTTTTGGATAGCCTTATCTATGGCGTTAAGCATTGCTTTTTCCCATGGTTGGATAATAATCATTCGAGGCTCGGGAACTGAAACATTTGCTACCTGATTAACCGGCGTTGGTGTACCGTAATAGTCAACCATAACCCTTTCTAAAAGAGAAGGAGTTGCCCTTCCAGCACGTAAACTGCCATATTCTTTCCGCAAAGCTTCTAAAGCTTTTTTCATTTTGTCTTCATGGGCAGAATGAATTTCTTTGACTGTCATTTCTTTTCTCCCCCAACGATAGTTCCTATATCTTTGCCTAACGCAGCTGTTAAAATATTGCCAGGCTCATCGATACTAAATACTACAATTGGAATTTTATTATCCATACAAAGTGAGGTAGCAGTCGAGTCCATAACTCCTAAGCCACGCTGCAACACTTCAATATATTCAAGTTCTTTAAACTTCTTGGCATCTGGATTATGACGGGGATCTGAATCATAAACTCCGTCAGCATTCTTTTTTGCCATTAAGATTACATCTGCTTCAATTTCGGCTGCCCTTAGCGCAGCTGTCGTATCAGTAGAAAAATAGGGGTTTCCCGTACCGGCGGCAAAAATAACTACGCGTCCCTTTTCCATATGGCGTATAGCCCGGCGACGGATATATGGTTCAGCAACCTGCTGCATATTAATGGCGCTTTGTACTCTAGAATCAACACCACAATGTTCAAGTGCATCCTGTAAAGCCAGCGCGTTCATAACAGTGGCCAACATACCCATATAATCTGCAGTAGCACGATCCATTCCTTTAGCGCTACCGGCAAGACCGCGCCAAATATTCCCACCGCCAACAACAATAGCTACATCCAAATTATTTGCTTTAACTTCTTTAATTTCTTTGGCGATAGAATCAACAACAACAGGGTCTACACCATAGCCTTTATTTCCAGCCAAGGCTTCACCACTCAATTTTAAGACAACGCGTTTGTATTTACCAGCGACCAATAGAGGGACCTCCTTTAAATTACATTTCTACAAATAGTGAATAAATCCTTTATTTGGCACAATATTTTTTTATCCTGATAGAAAATATAATTTCTCTGGATAAGGGCAACATCGGCTTCCGCTTTCGCCAAAGGCTCGGCGCAAGCCATGTTTTCTTTAGAAAAAAGAGAACACGAAGTGTTCTCTTATTTCTTAACAGCAGCCATTACTTCAGCCGCAAAATCGTTGGCTTTTTTCTCGATACCCTCACCTAGATGATATCTGGTAAAGCGGCGAACCGAGATATTCTCGCCAATTTTAGCCACACTAGCAGTGATTAACTGAGTTATAGTTTTATCCGTATCTTTAATGAAGGGTTGCTCCAACAAGCAGGCTTCTTTATAGAACTTCTCCAAGCGGCCTTCAATCATTTTTTCAACAATATGAGCCGGTTTACCTTCGTTAAGAGCCTGCGCCCGAAGTATTTCTCTTTCATGATTTAGTATTTCTTCAGGTACTTCTTGACGAGCAACATAAGTAGGGTTAGCAGCAGCTATTTGCATAGCTATATCCCGTACTAATTCTTTAAAACCATCAGTTTTTGCTACAAAATCGGTTTCACAGTTAACTTCGAGTAGAACACCAATGCGTCCTGCTCCATGTATGTAAGCTTCAACGAGCCCTTCAGAGGCTACCCTGCTAGCTTTTTTTGCAGCAGCTGCCAATCCTTTTTCCCGCAAATAATCGACAGCCTTTTCCATATCCCCGTTAGTTTCGCTCAGCGCTTTTTTGCAATCCATCATACCAGCGCCAGTACGTTCCCGTAATTCTTTAACCATTCCAGCTGTTATCATTTCAAATCCTCCTAACGATTATTAAAGGTAAGAGGGCACATAGCCCCTTACCTTTAATCTGAAGAAAATAGTTTACTCTGCCATCTGTTCGCCTTGGCGACCTTCTAAGATAGCGTCGGCAACTTTTGCGGTAAGTAGCTTGACAGCGCGGATAGCGTCGTCATTACCAGGAATAACATAATCAATTTCATCAGGATCACAGTTAGTATCAACAATACCAACGATAGGAATACCTAAATTGCGAGCTTCAGCCACAGCAATCCGTTCTTTTCTGGGGTCAATAATAAAGAGAGCCCCGGGAAGTTTGTGCATATTTTTAATGCCACCAAGAAATTTTTGCAGCCGTTCCATCTCATGGCGCAAAGTAATAACTTCTTTCTTAGGCAACACTTCAAACATACCTTTTGCTTCCATATCTTCAAGTTCACGCAATCTGTTAATGCGCTTTTGAATAGTCTGGAAATTAGTCAGCATGCCACCAAGCCATCTTTCATTAACATAAAACATGTCACATCTGATAGCTTCATCTTTTACTGCTTCTTGAGCTTGTTTTTTTGTACCTACAAACAACATAGTTTGTCCTTGGGCAGCTAAGTCGCGTACAAAATTATACGCTTCCTCCACCTTTTTAACTGTTTTCTGTAAGTCAATAATGTAAATACCATTACGCTCCGTAAATATGTACGGGGCCATTTTAGGATTCCACCTTCTGGTTTGATGTCCGAAATGCACACCAGCTTCCAAAAGCTGCTTCATGGAAATAACTGACATAATATACACCTCCTGTTAATTTACCGCCGCAATCCGCATTTTTTGCCTTCACCAATTTGGCACAGTAGCAAAATTAGATTGCGTGAGTGATAACACCAAAAATTAGTATAGCATAACTAGCTCTCGATAACAAGTCACAGTCTTGTACAAATTCTTGTTTTTCGCTTTTTATTATGCCAATAGACCTATTTTTTATGCAACTGTAAAAGAAGCATTATCTCACCTTTCCCCATACCAGTAGCCTTAGCAATCTCAGTAACGTTATAACCTTGCTCAGCCATGGCAATAATGAGGCGGTGTTTTTCGATATTCAGCGACTCATTAGTCACTGACTTCTTATCAGTTATGCCCGCTTTATCCAAAGGTTGGACCGTTTCAAATTGACTTAAAGCTATCGGTCTATCATTAATCTCGATAGCAGGTAAGTTAACTTGATTTCGCTCAGTCATGGCAACCTGCTTATTTTCTAATTCGATTAATTGCTCAATAACTTTAGTGGCATGCTCAACTTGCCGGCTGAGCATGCCAATCTTTGCCTCAGCTTCATCTAATAACACCTCAAGCTGTGCTGCCTCATCCTCCAGCCGCTTAACTACCAAATCGGCAGTTTGTTCAAGTTGCTGAGTAAACTCATTAGCTGGAGCAGATATATTTAAGGCAAACATCTTTATAATCATTTCCTTTTTATATAGCAGAAAAAAAGCTAAAAGGAGTACGGCAAGTATTGAAACAATAACGCCGGTAAGCAAAAACAGCACCTCGCAGTTACGTTTTTATATCAATAATATGGCCAAGTATAGGATCCTGACCTATAACAGTGTTCTCTGCATTCTCTTGTTCAGCAGTCTCTACCTGGTTTGCGGCAGTGTTTTTCCGCGGATAGCTATTAGAAGGAGGGTTATCTTTTGTCTCATCACGTTTCACTTTACCGCCCTGGCTTTTTACTATGTCTTGAACCTGATGCTGCCTTACCTCTGCCGTTTTTTGCATTTGTTCGGCAAACTGCTGCTGTTGCAACGCACCTTGTTGGACAATATTACTCTGGTGTTTTTGAGCTTCTGTCGCTCTTGGAATAAGCACCTGCATATCAATTGATCTGATGCTCACTACAATCACCGCCCAATCATAAATTTAAGCTGATTGGTAGATTCGTCGTTACTTATAAGAACCTGTTTTAATTTCCCCGTCTTCAGCATAAAAAGTAGCAAATTTGATAGGATCACGTACTGGCTTTACTAGTGTTCCCACGACCAGTTTAACTCCTGGATATACAATATCAGAAACTTTAATGTGTCCGTAGCGCATTTCTTCCAATGCAAGTTCGATTTCTGCAATTCGATTGCGCATAGTTTCAATTTGCCCAATTAGGTGAAATTGGGCTTTAGTTAGTTTAAGCAACATTTCATGTTTCTCTGGCGGCAAAGAGTTCTGATTCATAGCTCGTAGTATGGTTAGTGCTTTCTGGGTTTGTTCAAGATTAAATTCGATTTTTCTGACTTCTTTCCGTAACTCTTGGTACTCTTCACGCATTTGAGGATTTACACCGACTTCGATATCAGTGTTAGTTGCTGAGCCAGTACCGACAGTTTTTGCTCTGATTTCCTCACCAGCTGATATTTGTCCGCCCACTATCAGACCGCGGCGTTCTTCGATGATTACCCGTTTAGCGGCACTTACTTTGCTATGTAAAATAACGTCGCTGACAATAACGTCCTTTCCAGCGTAAACTGTGGCATTCTCAATATATTTTGCTACTACATTTTCTGTGGCTTTTATGTACCCCCGGTGCATACCCTGAATCCCCATCCGGACAACAACATTTTTGCCTTCAACAATCCCACCGCTGACATTGCCGGTAATCTCTACATTGCCTTCGGCCTTAACGGTAAAGCCAGTTTGAACCGACCCCTGAACTAGTACACTGCCAACAAACTCAATATTGCCGGTAGATAAATCAACATCCCCCTTTACCTCAATAACGGGTATTACGTTTACCTTATTGTTAACAACAACAAGCTGACCAGCCTGTCCAGCATGTACTTTTAGTCCTTCAACAACATACACGTTTTTTCCTATCGGCAACACTAAATCTCTTCCTGGTTTAGCCGGCACTTCATTCCCTAAGATATCCATACCGACCGTTCCTGGTGTAGGAGGTATCTTTTCTGCCAACAACTCGTCTTTTAGAACAGTGGTAAACATATTAAGATTTTTAAAGTCAACCCGGCCATCTTCTAACTCGACAGGACGTCCTTTGCTTTCTAAATCAATATGATATGTAATAAAGGCATTAACCCCGTCAACAGGCCGTAACCCTTTTGCACACACTACCGTGCTGCCAGGCCGAGCAATCGCTGATTCAATTGCCGCACTGTCGATTCCATACACTATACCAGTTTGCTTAATCTTATTCATAACTTCACCAATGTTTATCGGACGGCATCCCTTGGGTAGATTTGCTTGTAGTGTAGCTTCCATCCTATCACGAGCCACTAGAATTTGAATTTCTGGTTCTACTTCGACCGGCTTATCCGCAACCTTTACAGGAGTTCCTAAAGCTTCTTTTACAACACGTATAAGCAAAGCGTTGTCCATTTTGCTAATCCCGCGTTCTACCAAATTCTCAATAATCTGTGGAACTCTTACCGGCTGGCCTGCACCTTGCGGGGGATAGACAGATAAATGAACACCCTGGTCATCTGCTGAAATATTAAAATATCCGTCAAGTGAACTAATGTTATCGTCTGCCTGTTCTAAAAAGCGTTCATCTGAACTCATACGTAAAACCCCCCTCTCAATACCAGAGATGATTAAACATCAATATAACTCAAATAAGACTGGACTTTAGTCTCGATAGAGCGCCGCGCAACCGGAAGATGGCTTTAGTATGGAGTTGCGAAATACGCGCTTCAGACAATTTTAATATAAGGCTTATCTCTTTTAACGTTAGTCCGTCATAATAATAGAGACTAACTACCAAACGCTCTTTTTCCGGTAATTTGTCTATACTTCTAGCCAGCATGAGCCTTACTTCTTCTTCTTCAAGGTGTTGGGAAGGATTTGGCGTGTGTTGCGAAGCTGTCTCTGTTCTGGCAAACTCCTCTAATGGAATAAGTGTACTTGTATTCAAATGATTGATAAGCGTATGTAGCTCACTAAGCGAAATTTTCATTGCGATAGCAATTTCTTCATCGCTTGCTGAGCGACCGAGCACATGCTCCAGCTTAGCCATAGTCTGTTCATATTGCCTGGCTTTTTGCCGTATTGTAGCCGGAATCCAATCCTGGGCTCTCAGCGAATCCAGGATAGCTCCCCGAACACGTACTACTGCATAAGTCTCGAATTTAACCCCACGATCAGGATCAAAACGTTCAATCGATTCTATAAGTCCAAAAAAGCCGTTACTAATTAAATCATCCTTATCTACATGCTGAGGAAGACTAACTGCAATCCTCCCCGCCACCAGCTTAACTAATGGCAGATAGTTTTCAATAAGCTTTTCCCGAATCTCCGGGTTTCGGTTACTGTGATATTCCCGCCAAAGCTTGAGTGTGTTAGCAGCCTTCTGTTCAGCGTCATTACCTGGCATTAGCGCTTACCTCTCCATCCTACTTTTGCGTTAGTGTTATATTTTCAAAATGTTCAGGATTCAGGGGCTTAAATTCAGAATCCGGTAAGTCATCCCCATTTTCATTAAAACTAACTAGATCAATATGTTTACCTTTAGGCTCTGTTTCGTTAAGTTTCTCCCGGAAGTAACGCTCGGCAAATTGAGCAGATGTATGTCCTAAAACCGCAAAAAGGACTACAGATACTAATGTCCGGTATAAAATAACAGCTGGCGTAACACTACTCATGGCACCTACCAATATGGTTAAAATGCCAGCAACAAGCGCCAAGTATAAGCCAATCCGCAACTTTAGCGTCATAGTCCTTCCTCCAAAATTATAGTTCCTTTTCACCTTTATCGATAGTTTTAACTCGAAAAATGCCGGTATCCAGCTTCAATTCTACAGTACGTCCATAGTTGCCGCCAGTATCTTCGGCAACTACTCTAATTTCCAGCTTTTTAAGTACTGAACGTACCGCCTCAGCATTACGTTCACCTACTCTCATAATGTCAGTAGTATTAGTAAACGTAAACATCTGTGAACCGCCGGCAATTTTAGCTGTAATACGTGATTTGAGCGCGCCCATCTTAATGATTTCACTAAGCATCAAAGGCAAAGCAGTGTCAGCAAACTTCGCTTGGTTATCAGCAGAGCGGGCTTGCGTACTATCAGGCAACATAATATGGGCCAAACCACCAACTTTTGCCACCGGATCAAATAAAGCAATTCCCACGCATGACCCTAACCCATAACTGATTAAGCTGCCGGGATTACGCCCAACCTTATAATCAGCCATTCCAACTTTTATTAGTTCAGCCATTATTCCTTCACCCCAATTGCCGTCAAAATTGTATTGAGGGAACCAGGGTCAGGAATAAGGAAAAAGTGTCCTTTAACGCCGTCGTTATCAGTGGTAAATTCAGTCTCTATGACCAGTGCATGGTCACCCATTTGCCCTAACTGAATCAAAATAACGCTTAAGATAGCTCCAGCCATATCAATCGCCAATGCAGGAATAGATGGCAACAAGGTCAACTTGGTAAAATAGGATAAAGCATTCAAATAAGCGCCTGCCAATATATTTCCAATTTCCATTAAAGCCGATTCATCCATGGAGTTCAGGAGTTGAGTTTCGCCTTGACTGCGACCCATTAACATATCAACCAGGTAGAAGGCGCTGTCACGGGGAAGGAGGAATAAAATACTGCCAGGCGCTGGGCCAAAAACTCTAAGATAGACGCCAGCGACCATTGCATCAGGGCCACCCACCACCTCAGGCACTTCACCTAGAGGCAAAATTGATACCTCAGGTACTGTCATATCAATTTTTTGATTAATGAGTTGGGACAAGGCTGTTGCTGCATTGCCGGCTCCGACATTGCCAATTTCCCTCAGCGCATCTAATTGCAATGGTGAAAGTTTCAATATATCTTCAGACAAATCTCTCCACCCCTTTAACATCAGTAGCTAAATATTAGCCAGCTTTAACTTCCTGGCCTATACCAATTATCGCATCAGCGTTAAGCAAAATTAAAAGCCGATTTTCCATTTTACCTACACCGCTTAAATAGTCAGCAGCAATACCTCCTACTACTGCTTGAGGCGGCTCAATACTCATTTGATCAATTGTAGTTACTTCTGACACAGCATCGACAATCATGCCAATCGTTATATCCTCAACTTTTACAATAATAATGCGGGTATCATCTGTATAGTCCTGCGGAGGCAAATTTAATCTTTTCTTTAAATCAATAACTGGCAGTACACTACCACGCAAATTCATTACACCTTTAATATAGTCAGGTGAGTGTGGCACCCGGGTAATATCAGTCATTCGCTTAATTTCCTGGACTTGCAGGATACTGACACCATACTCTTCGCGCCCCAGTTTAAATACTACTAACTGGATTTCATTGCCGGAATACGTTACTTCAGACATATTTTTCTCCCTCCTGCTTATTGCTTTAATGCGCCAACATCCAGGATAAGCGCTACTTGACCGTTACCTAAAATTGTTGCGCCAGCGATAACCTTAATACCAGCCAACAGTTTGCCCATAGATTTGATTACTATTTCTTGCTGCCCAATAAGTGTGTCAACAATTATCCCGGCACGATGCTCACCCATATGGACAATTACTACAAATAATTCATCCTGATTATGAACGCAGGTATCAGGCACATTAAGCACATTTGCTAACCGCACTATGGGAATAATTTGTCCTCTAAGCAGGATAACTTCTTGGTTTTGGATCGTTTTAATATTTTCAGGTGTGATATTAATCGTGCTGTCGATTGCGCCGAGTGGGATGGCATAAATCTCATCACACACTCTTACTAGTAAGGCCTGAATGATTGCTAGTGTTAACGGCAGCCGAATCTTGAACTTACTGCCTTCATTAATTTTTGTCTCAACATCTACCATACCACCCAAGGATTCAATCTTAGTCTTAACGGCATCCATCCCTACTCCACGTCCTGAGACATCAGTAACAGTGTCAGCAGTGGAAAACCCAGGTAAAAATACTAACCTGATTGCTTCTGACGGTTCAAATTTATCTGCCTCAGCTTGAGTGATAAGGCCCTTTTCCAGCGCTTTTTGTTTGATAATATCCGCATTAATGCCTTTACCATCATCTTCAACCATAATAATAACGTTATTACCTTCATGGCGGGCAATTAGGCGAATTTCTCCGACCGGATTTTTACCTTTAGCCTGCCGCTCAGCGGGCTGCTCAATACCGTGATCAATAGAGTTTCTTAAAAGATGTACCAATGGATCGCCGATTTCATCGATAACCGTACGATCTAGTTCTGTTTCTTCGCCTTGAATTATAAGGTTAACCTCTTTATTTAACTCACGCGACAGATCACGAACCATCCGCGGAAAACGGTTGAATACTTGGCCAACCGGGACCATCCGGACTTTCATAACTACTGCTTGTAAATCAGTAGTTACCCTATCCATTTGTTCAATAGTCTCGACAAGTTCAGCAAGCCGATGCGTTAGACCTATTTGTTCCAGCCTAGTTTTATTAATAACTAACTCACCAACAAGATTGAGTAAGCTATCCAGCTTATCAATATCCACCCTTACCGATTGACCGCTTTTAAGTTTTTTGTCGGCTACATGGACGTTATTCTCATTAACCGACGGCTTTTCCGTTTTATCTCTAGCAGATTTTTTCTCACTGCTTACCGCGCTTTCTGATTGTGAAATAGCGTTTTGCAGTGATTTTTGTACAATATCCGAAATTACCGATGAAACAACCGTAACATTCTCAACCTCTGAAATACTAGTGACAGTACTCTCAATTCTTTCAGAATCAACACC
This sequence comes from Sporomusa sp., assembly GCF_035561155.1. GTDB lineage: Bacteria > Bacillota > Negativicutes > Sporomusales > Sporomusaceae > Sporomusa. The sequence goes on from NZ_DATMYD010000071.1 coordinate 77,068, forward strand.
AGTCACAATGACAACTTGAAAACTATAGTCAAAGTTTTCTTTTTCTAAGTCATCAACAGCGGGTATACTTTTAATGACTTCGCCGAGTTCCTCTAAGGCATTCATAATCATATAGGCTCTGGCCGATTTAAGCAGACATCCTGCTCGCAGGTCTATATGAACCTCATAGCATTCCATGCCTTGCTTTTTTGCAGCCCTAACAACATTAATTTCGGTATCATCAAGTTTTATGGGGTCCACTGAGGTAACTTCTGCTTCTGATTGGTCTATTACAGGCAGCGCTGCCTGGCTTTTAGGAGCCGCAGAAAAATCCCCTCTGGCTATAGCTGTAAGTTTGGAAATAAGCGGCTTAATCTCAATAGGATTATCTGAGTTTGAGGCTACATTCTCTACCAATTGCTCTAGTGTATCAACACATTTGAATAAGGTATCCGTAATATCATCGTTGGCCGGCAATGTTCCTTTGCGAAGCAAGTCAAGAACATTCTCCATCTCATGGGTAAGCTCAGCAATCGTAGTGAATCCCATTGTCGCAGACATGCCTTTTATGGTATGAGCGCTTCTAAATATTTCATCAAGCACCGACAAACTTCCCGGATCATTTTCGAGATCAAGCAAACAATTGTTTAGTGTCTGTAAATGCTCGCGCGACTCTTCTAAAAACATCCCCATATATTGACTAATGTCCATCTGTCACACCCCCGTATACATTTTATGTTTACTGCTTGGTTAAAGCTTTAAGTATTTCAGCGGCTACACCTGTAATAGGCGTTATTTTATCGACTACACCCATTTCAATCGCAGATTTTGGCATTCCAAACACAACTGCCGTCGATTGATCTTCAGCTATAGTCTGACCGTTCTGACGCTTGATAGCCTGGATTCCTTTAGCTCCGTCATGACCCATTCCGGTCAAAATAACACCAATTGCCTTACTGCCAAAGATACGGGCTACCGATTCCATCATGGGATCTACTGCCGGCCTGTGCCCGCCAAGCGGAGGATTCTGGTTAAGCTTAGCAACTACCTTACCCCCTTCTCTTTCTACCATCATGTGGTAATCTCCTGGCGCAATCAATACAAGGCCTGGGCGAATAGTATCATTATGCTCGGCTTCTTTAACTGTAACAGAAGACAAGGAGTTTAGGCGTTCAGCCAGTGACTTAGTAAAACCTGGTGGCATATGCTGAACAATTACAATCCCGCAGGGGATATTTCCTGGGAGTTTAGTAATAATTTCTTGTAAAGCACGCGGTCCTCCTGTAGAAGTACCTATAGCGACAATCCGTTCATCTGCCAGCAAGCCTGTAGGCGCGGACATTTTAAACGGTGCATTTAGAACACTAATCGGCTGCGTTTTTATGAGCTGAGCAACATTGGCTTTCACAGCCGCCCGGCATTTACTCAATATTTCAGTTCTTATCCCTGAGATGTTGGAAATTGGTCCAGCAGTTTTAGCTACAAACTCAACAGCACCTAACTCAAGGGCCCGCAGGGTAGCTTCAGCCCCTGCTTGAGTTAAACTACTAATCATAACTACTGGTGTTGGACATTCTTTCATAATGAGCTCCAACGCTGTAATACCATCCATAACCGGCATCTCAACATCCATGGTAATTAAGTCGGGTTTAAGGCGCTTTACTTTGTCAATCGCATCTTTGCCATTACGAGCAGTATCAACAACGGCAAAATCAGTTTCAGCTGCAAACAAATCGCTTAATAGCTTACGCATAAATACTGAGTCATCAACAACCAGTACTTTTATCATAAACTCACCACCAATACCATAAAGTCATTCCAGGCCTTTACGGCGCTGCTCAAGCTGCTTTTTAAAAATAAATTTAATAATATTACCACGGTCTCTTTCGCTAATCTCAAGGAACTTAATACCAACCCAAAATACCGTCCGGTCAGGTTGGGGCTGCTGTATTCTCATAACTTTACTTCTTAGTGTAAGTGGTCCAATATCAGGGTAATTCACTGTCACCATTAATTCAGTATCAATCTGCCAGAGACGGGTAGTAGCTATTTGTAAACCACCGCCGCTAATATCTTTGGTTACTGCATTTACTATCGTATCTTCAACTACTTTACCGTCGACAATTTCAGTAATTTGTACAGGTAAAGCCGCGTCAACCCTGACAAAAGCTCTTTGCTGAATTTTTTTCAGGTTATAAGGAGCAGCAATAATCCACACAGGCAGTGGTTGGAGTTGTTTGGCAATTAAAGAGCTAGTAAACTCAAAAGCCGAGAAATTTGACACTACCCGACCAAAAAACACTTCGCCACGTTGCAGCATAACAGGCAAACCTTTAGTCATCGGCATTGCAATAACCATATTGTCCGCATTAATATCCTCAATCCGGCTACGGTATTGCTCAACAAGCCCACTACGGCTAGGTACAAAAACTTCAATACGCTGATTAATTTTAAAAATTTCTTCAAACTTAATACTAATTAGAACCCCCTCCTCACTTTCGAGGAACTACGACATAAAATCTAAAAACTTATGAAAAAAACCTCTCATGCCTCGAGGCCGTTGAGTATTTTCTCCATAGAGCAAACGCTGGGCAATATTTTCAATACAACGGGATGATATGGCTTCTGGAAACGACATTAAAAGTGGTATTTGATTTTTAACGGCTTTAATCATATTGCGATCTTCATATACATAGCCAAGGTTGTTAATTGATACATCAAGAAACCGCTGGGAAACACGCATTAATTTGTCAACAACCATTTGCCCCTCATCAAGATCCAAGATACGATTAACGACTAACCGAAGAGGCGCAACACCGTTTTGTCCCCCGTAAGCTTTCATCATAGCATACGCATCGGTAATCGCTGTAGGTTCCGGGGTCGTAATAATAATAACCTCGTCGGCAGCCATGACAAAATTCAAGACATTCCGACTAAGACCGGCGCCTGTATCAATTAGGACAATATCAGCCCAATTATCAAATAAGGATATTTGAGCCACTATAAGCTGTAGATGGGCGTCGCTAAGATTAGCCAAATGATAAATTCCCGAGCCCCCGGCCATAAATTTAATGCCGCGTGGACCTTCTGAAACAACATCAGTAATATTGAGACCATCTTCCAATAAATTAAGAATGTTATAAGGGGCTGAACACCCCAGAACAACCTCAACGTTCGCCATCCCGAAGTCGGCGTCAATAACCAATACCCTCTGCCCAAGCGCCGCTAAAGCCAGTGCCAGATTTACGGTAAAATTGGTTTTCCCCACACCGCCTTTGCCACTGGTAACTGTAATTACCCGGCTCTTAGGGCCTTGCTTAATAATAGGACTTTTCGGGATCGAAGAATTTAGTGTCATTTGACGTAGTCTTTCAGCTTGATCACTCATTTTTTAATCCCTCAAAATCATATTTGCCAATTTAGTAGAACTAGCTAATTCAATATCATCAGGGACACTTTGTCCGGTAGTCATATAAGATACAGTTGTGGGAAAGTGGTACAGTAGATTAAGAATGGTTCCGATGTTACTTGCTTCATCAACTTTAGTAAACAAGAACTTTTGTGGAGAACAAACAGAAAACTTATTTACTATTTCTAAGGCATCTTTATATTTAGTAGTGGTACTCAGTACAAGGTGTGTCTCGATATATGGATCAACGGCCAAAAGAGCCTGTAACTCGGCCAGTTGATAGTGATTGCTAGGGCTACGCCCGGCAGTATCAATTAAAACTAGATTTTTGTCATTGTGCCTATATAGGGCTGCTTTAAGCTCATCAGGTGAATACACAATCTCAATAGGAATTCCCATAATATCGCCGTAGATCTTTAGTTGTTCAACAGCTGCAATACGATAAGTATCGGCTGTAACTAACGCCACTTTATACCCTTCTTTTAACGCAAAATTAGCAGCCAGCTTGGCGATTGTAGTAGTCTTTCCAACACCTGTCGGGCCAATCAAAGCGACTGTTTTACAGCCTGACGGCGATATATCAATACCATCTACTTTTTGCAAATAGTTCACAATTCGATCAAGCAGCAGTTTACGGACAATACTTTGATCACTGCCGACAATTGATTTCTCATCTGGCAGACCTTTAACTAGATTAGCGGCAATAAGCGGTTCAATATCATTCTTTATCAATAAATCCAAGAGTGGTGAGGTTTGTTTACCTTTTGTAGGTAGTTGGCATAACATTTGCTCCATTATCTTTCTCATATTGGACATTTCGAGCTGGAGCGCAGTTAATTGAGTATCATCAGTAGCGGGCGGCAAGGCTATCTGCATTTTTTTCTCGGCAATGGTAGCTGCAGCCGAGTCTACCGCAGCCATGACTTCTACCATCTCTTTGCCAAAAAAACCCAGAATCCCGCCTTTCTTAAAGCGGCGGGTATGCAAAATAACAGCATCCCGACCTAGGTCCTGCTTTACTTGAGCCATTGCCTCAGCCATATTTTGTGCTGTAAATAATTTAACTTTCAAACTACAATCTCACCATCCCTAGTGCCTGCACTTCAATTTTCGCATTTAATTCCGCATATGATAAAATCGTTAAATTTGGAGCTACACGTTCTGTTAGTTTGCGAAAATATAATCTAGCTCCCGGGCTTGTAAGCACTACCGGTTGATAGCCCATATTGGTAAGCTTGGGGAGCTCATTTGTAAGAGTAGTGATAATGGATTGGACCATTTGCGGCTCTAGCGCTACGTATGAACCTTGCTCAGTTCGCTGTACAGAGTTAATAATCGTATTTTCAAGCTGTGGATCAACAGTCAGGCACGTTAAAATATTATTGTTCACAAACTGCTTGGATATTTGACGGGCCAAAGCGTGCCGGACATATTCGGTTAAAATCTCTGTGTCTTTCGATAGCTGAGCATAATCCGCTAACGTCTCAAAGATTGTTACCAAATCCCTAATAGAAATTTTCTCACGTAACAAATTAGCAAGCACTTTTTGAATTTCGCCAAGCGACAAGAGATTTGGTGTCAATTCATCAACAACTGTTGAATTATTTTGCTTAACAGACTCAATTAAAGTCTGAACTTCTTGACGTCCTAATATTTCAGCAGCATGTGACTTTATAATTTCAGTAAGATGTGTAGCCAGTACTGATACCGGGTCAACCACTGTATATCCGGCAAGTTCAGCTTGCTCACGGTAAGATTCCTGAATCCAAAGAGCAGGTAACCCAAAAGCAGGTTCAACAGTTTCAATTCCCGGTACCGGCTCAAAAGCTGCCCCTGAATCCATGGCCAAGAAATGATCTAGCATTAATTCACCCCTGGCAATTTCAATACCTTTTAATTTTATTACATAGATATTAGGCTTAAGCTGAATGTTGTCGCGTATCCTGATTGTTGGAACAATAAGTCCTAACTCCAAAGCACACTGGCGTCGAATCATAACCACCCGGTCTAACAAATCGCCACCTTGGCTGACATCCACTAATGGAATCAGGCTATAGCCAATTTCCAGTTCCATAGGGTCAACCTGCAGCAAAGAAATAATGTTTTCCGGCTTTCTTACTTCTTCTTTCTCTTTTTCTTCCTGTTGGGACATTTCCATCTGAACTTCAGACTGTTGCGTCCTGATCAGGGTATAACCAACTCCACCGGTAATAAGACTAAGCATGAAGAACGGGACTCCCGGCAATCCGGGAATTATACCTAGCAGCCCCAAAACACCAGAGGCAATAAAGAATACACGTGGGTTATTGATGATTTGTCTGGTAAGATCCTTACCCAGATTAGCCTCAGAGGCCGCTCGGGTTACTACAATACCGGTAGCAGTCGATATTAACAACGCGGGTATCTGGTTAACCAATCCCTCGCCTACTGTTAATAAAGTATAGGTCTGCAGCGCTTGCAAAACATCCATATTACGCTGTAGCATACCAATGATAAAACCGCCCACAATATTAATCACAATAATAATAATCGCGGCAATAGCGTCACCTTTAACAAATTTACTAGCGCCGTCCATAGCGCCGTAAAAGTCGGCTTCCCGCTGAATATTCTTACGACGGTCACGGGCCTCCTTATCACTAATAAGTCCGGCATTGAGATCGGCGTCTATACTCATTTGTTTACCAGGCATCGCATCAAGCGTAAAACGAGCCGCAACCTCGGCAACACGTTCGGCGCCCTTAGTAATTACAATAAACTGAATGATAATCAGAATTATAAAAACGATAAAACCAACTACAGCATTACCGCCGACTACGAAATTACCAAAAGCGGCGATGACCTCACCAGCATGGCCATCAAGCAAAATAAGGCGCGTTGAAGACACATTGAGCGCCAGCCGAAACAAAGTAGTTATTAAAAGGAGTGATGGAAATACCGAAAACTCCAACGGCTCTATATTATAGATAGCTACCATCACAATAATTAAAGCCAGGGTAATATTCAGTGTCAAAAGCAGATCAAGGAGCAATGTTGGTAGCGGAATGATCATCATGACTACAATAGTAATAATAGCCACAGATACCATAACATCACTGTATTTTTCCAGACCTGCAAACAGCGTGGATTGTTGAGCAGCCATTATTTATTCGCTCCTTATACTAGGACAGGCGTTTTTTTAATCGGTATACATAAGCTAAAACCTCGGCAACTGCCTGATATAACTCAGGCGGTATAATGTTGCCTATTTCAACAACGGGATAGAGCGCTCGGGCTAACGGTTTATTTTCTACTACTACCACTTTGTTTTCCCGCGCCACCTGCTTGATACGTTCAGCCAAAAAATCCTGGCCTTTTGCCAGAACTACCGGAGCTGACATATTTTTATCATACTTTAGGGCAATCGCCAAGTGAGTAGGGTTCGTCACTACAACATCGGCTTTGGGTATTTCCTGCATCATTCGCCGCATAGCGATAGCCCGCTGCTTTTCTTTAATTTTTCCTTTGATTTGTGGATTGCCTTCAGTTTGTTTGAATTCCTCTTTTACTTCCTGCTTAGACATTTTAAGGCTTTGGTTATGTTCCCACCACTGGTAAAAATAATCGAAGGCCGCCAAAACCATCATGACACCGATAATCTGAAAAGCTAAATCAATAGTAAGAGAACCAGCTAGTTTAAGAGAGTCAATTAACTCCATGCTAATCAATTTCGGGATATCTGCTGTCTGTATAACGGCAAACCGGTAAATAAAGTAACCAATAATAGTTACTTTAAAAACAGCCTTTAAAAGCTCAACAAGTGATCTCTTGGAAAACAGCCGCTGAAAACCAGATAAAGGATTAATTTTATTAAAATCCGGCATTAATGCCTCAGTAGAAAAAATAAAACCGACTTGCATATAGTTAACAGCTACTGATATTACTAAAATAACTAAAAGAATCGGTAAAACTGTCTTTAAAAGAAGGAGGCTTAAGTTTAAAAATAATATATGAACAGAATTAATAGTAAAATCTGTTGTTGCCAAACTAGAGAAGATGCCTGTCATATAGCTAGCCAATTCAGTATACACACTAACCCCTAACAACTTAAGCGTATAGAAAGCAGCCATCATTACAAATACTGCACTAAAGTCAGTACTTTTGGCCACTTGGCCCTTTTTCTTGGCTTCTTCCTTACGTTTAGGAGTAGCTTCCTCTGTTTTTTCGCCATTAAACCGCTGTAAATCAAAGGTGTCAAGTTTATACCGGCTATCTTTAATTCGGTACAAAGGTACCCAGGAGGCGGTAAATTTCGTGAAAAGTGCCATTAAAAACTACCTCCAAAAAGCCTATATAAAATGGCAAAGCTAAAGATAGTACAAAAATGCCGACAATAATTTTGCCCGGCACACCAACAACAAAAATATTCATTTGAGGCATAGTTCGGGCTAGAATACCAAGCGCCACATCGGTAAGCAGCAGCGACACTAATACTGGTAAACTAATTTTAAGTGCAATTATAAAAATACCAGTAACCATATCCACCGCGATATTAGCCATATCAGGCCGGAAAACCCCTAAAGTTACCGGAATAAGTTTAAAGCTGTGAAATACAGCCGAAAGAAAAAGATGATGACCATTACTCGCTAAAAATACTAGTAATGCTAAAATATACTTAAAATTGCCAACAAGGGGAACCTGCTGACCAAATTGTGGATCCAAAACATTAACAATACCAAATCCAATCTGAGTATCTAAGAGTGAGCCTGCCATTTGTATTCCATAGAAAATGAAAGAACAGGCAAATCCCAGAATTAAACCAAGTAAAAACTCGCCAATTACCAACACCACATAGGGCAAAAGTGCATCTGGAGAAATAAAGTCCGGCCGAATTAGAAGTGGCAGTAAAATATAGGATATTATTAACGACAGCCCTGCTTTGACAGTTAATGGGACGTTTCGGGCACCAAATATCGGGGCTGAAGAAAAAATCCCACTAATTCGCGCAAAAATCAGTAAGAAAAACCCTAACTGATTTTGCAGTAAAGTAAACAAGTCCAATACTTTCTACCACCTATCTAATATGTAAGATTCGGGCCTCCTTTTTAGCTAACGTATCATATTAGGTAGACTTAAAAATATCTCCCGTGTATAATCGACAATCAGACTAAGCATCCATGGTCCAAAAACCAATATGGCAACAAAGACGGCAATAATCTTGGGGATAAATGCCAGTGACTGTTCCTGGATTTGTGTTGTCGCCTGGAATACACTTACAAGGACACCAACTACTAAGCCAAGACCTAGCATGGGGGCAGAAACCAGCATGACCATAGCTAGCGCATCACGACCAATCTGGATGGCCATATCTCCCGACATAAGCGCCCCCCTCAATTAAAACTAGTAACTAATGACCGGATAATTAAATGCCAGCCATCAACTAGTATAAATAATAAAATTTTGAACGGCAGGGATATCATGACCGGCGGGACCATTATCATGCCCATTGCCATAAGGGTACTAGCTACTACCATATCGATTACGATAAAGGGAATATATATTAAAAAACCAATTTGAAACGCAGTTTTAAGTTCACTAATAACAAAAGCCGGAATTAATACAGATGTTGGAACATCCTCAGGCGAATTAGGCCGCGGCATTTCTGATAGATTAACAAATAGTGCCAGATCATTCTCGCGAGTCTGTTTAAACATAAACTCGCGCATTGGCTTTACAGCCTCGGTCAGAGCGGTCTCCTGGGTAATTGTCCCGGTAAGCATGGGCTGCAATGCGCTCTTGTTTACCTGGTCAAAATATGGTGACATAGTAAAAAAAGTCAAAAACAAAGCAAGTCCAACTAAAATCTGATTTGGCGGCATTTGCTGTGTTCCCAAGGCACTGCGCAAAAATGACAATACTACAATAATTCTGGTAAAGGAAGTCATCATTACCAGAATTGACGGTGCGAGTGAAAGCACCGTTAAGGTCAACAGAATCTGCAGACTAAGGGCCATATCTTGCGGGTTGTTGGCTTGCTCCACCCCAATATTAATATTGGGAATAGGTATCAGTGGAGCTGCCCCGACTATCGCTGGACAAGCCGCTGACAAAACTATAGCCAGCAGCAAAACATGGTATTTCCATGTTGTAAAATAATTAACATGTCGTGACACTCTATTTACCTCTTCCTAATGTCGTTCTCATGCTCCTTCTCATTTATTTCGTGAGTGTCTGAGCCAAAAACAGCGGGAAATTTTTTATTCAACTGCTTAATTGAAAGCAACTGGCGGTGAAAAATGTTATCGAACTGTTCAGGTGGAAAACCAATATTTACCTGAGCTTTGAGCTGCTCAATATCCTCTGGCGAGGTAATTTCCTTGAGCAGTGAAATAGTTTGTTCAGTAACTCCCAACACCATAAACTTACCTGCTATCTCTATTACATAAACCGCACGATTAGGGCCCAAGGGCAAGGTAGTGTGAATTTTCCCGCTGTTAAGCCCTGCAGGAGCATTTATCTTCTGCGCTAAAAACCGGGAAGTAAAATAAGCAAGGCCAAGAACTAAGAGAAAAGTTAGTATTAACGATACAACATAACCACTGGCCGCAAGCCACGAAGACGTTGGCGGCTGCGGTTCTTGATATTTAAGATACTCACCGGTTTCCCCAGCAGCCAACCCATGATTTGTAAGCAATAAAACGATGGAAAAAATTATTAAAATACTACCGCAGCAACGTAGATAATTATACATTGGGAGTATCCAGGCTAACCGACTGCCTTGCGTACAGCCTCAAGGACACGATCAGGCTGGAACGGCTTAACAATAAAGTCACGAGCGCCAGACTGAATTGCTTCAATAACCATAGCCTGCTGCCCCATTGCGCTGCACATAATAACTTTGGCCGCTGGATCAACTTTTTTGATCTCTTTCACAGCAGTAATTCCATCCATTTCCGGCATGGTAATATCCATAGTTGTCAAATCAGGCTTAAGCTCCTGATATTTCTCTACCGCCTTAAGACCGTTTTCTGCCTCCCCAACTACATCATAGCCGTTTTTTGATAAGATATCTTTAATCATCATTCTCATAAATGCAGCGTCGTCCACAACTAAGACTCTAATCGCCATTTTACCCTATCTCCCCTATCTCAAATAAAATTTGGAATTATTATTGAAGATTACTAGCCCTTTCTAAAGGACTAACTATATCGGTAATCCTCACACCAAAGTTTTCGTCGATTACTACAACTTCCCCTTTGGCTATTAGTTTACCATTAACTAGAATATCCACAGGCTCACCAGCAAGCTTATCAAGCTCAACAACTGAACCTGGAGTCAATTCCAGAATATCACGAATTAATTTACGGGTTCGTCCCAATTCAACCGTAATCTGCAGCGGTACATCCATAATAAGGCCGATATTAGCGTCAGTGCCAGGTATACCTGCCGGTTTCAAAGGCGCAAACTGAACCGGCTGTACGGCAACATTTTGAACAGGCTGCTGTTTAGGCTGTGGCGCCGGTTGAGCGTAGGCAGACGCAGGCTGTGGTGCAACTGCTACGGGTTTGGGAGAAGGCGACGCGGGTGGAGGCGGTGGTGACGCAGCTGGTTGAACAGCACTCATTAGATTTTCCACCATTTCCTTAGCAACATTAAGCGGCATGATCTGCATAAGTTCACTGTCAATAAGGTCTTCGACTTCCATACGGAAAGACACACGGACTAATGCATCATCACCGGAAATAATATTAGTAACATCAGGGTTTAGCGCAAAATCCAACAGATTAACCTTCGGTGGAGCAATATCTACTTTCTTTTTAAATATAGTAGATATCGAGGTTGCTGTCGAACCCATCATTTGGTTCATCGATTCGCTGACAGCACTCATATATAGTTCATTCAATTCTGACGGTGGATTTGTGCCATCTCCGCCCATCATTAAATCAGCAATAATAAGTGCATCCTGTTCGCGCATCGCAAGAATATTAGTTCCTAACAGTCCATGAGTGTAGCCAACTTCAATAACTAAGTAAGGAAGCGGATATTGACGCTTTATTTCATTTAAATTTGATATTGAAACCTTAGGGGTAGTAATTGAAACCCGTCTTCCTAAAAGTACTGACAAAGTAGTAGCGGCAGTACCCATCGATATATTTCCAATTTCACCCAATGCATCTTTTTCAATATCTGACAAATCAGACCCAGCCGGAGATGGCGAGGCTGCAACTGGTTCGCCTCGTAGTAAAGCGTCTATTTCTTCCTGGGACAGAAATCCGTCACTCATCATTATCATCTCCTTGGGAAATTACTTGAGTAATCTGTACTGCATTTTTATGACCGACTAACCCGGGTTTGCATTTAAACTTTTCACGGTTGCCGATAATTATGCTTAGTTCATTTTCAGCTTTAGTTTCCAACTGTAGCACATCGCCCACACCTAAATCTAATAGTTCATGAACGGTGACGGTAGCCCGCCCAAGTTCAACAATAGCCGGAATAAGAGTTTTTTCCAGCTTCCGCTGCAGAGCACTCATCGATTCCGGTGATGCTTGTTTGGCAGCAGAGGCAGACACCCAAAAGCTTGTGGTCAATTTGGACATAATTGGTTCTAGCACCAGATAAGGAATACAAATATTCATTAACCCTTCAGCCTGACCAATTTTCGCTTGAAGAGTAATAAGTACCACCATGTCATTAGGAGGGACAATCTGAGTGAACTGCGGATTGGTCTCCAGTGCCTCCATGCGGGGTTCAATGGTCACAACCTGTTTCCAGGCTTCCTGCATGCTCTCCATAGCCTTATTGATTACGCGCCTGATAATAGCTTCCTCGATATCAGTCAATGACCGTGGCTTAGCTGGAGGCAGACCTGGCCCACCAAACAGCCTGTCAATAATAGCCAGTACAATATTAGGATTTATCTCAAATATTGCGTTACCTTTAAGCGGTCGCATCTGAAAGATGCTGATAACGCTGGGGTTTGGCATTGACCGGATAAATTCCTCATACGTCAACTGGTCAACAGAAGCAACATCAATATGAATAAGAGTCCGAAGATGTGCGGAAAGATAGGTATTTAACAGCCGGGCAAAGTTTTCGTGCAACATATAAATAGTACGTATTTGATCTTTAGAGAACTTATCCGGACGCTTAAAATCGTAGGTTTTTATTTTACGCTGTTTTTCTTCAGTTTTTATTTCTTCAGCAGTTACTACACCTGTAGACAAAGCTGACAATAATTCATCAATCTCGGCTTGAGATAAGACATCTGGTCCTGCCAATCTCTTCCCTCCTTTCGCATCAAAAAAAGGAATTATCTATAAAAATAATCTAGTTATCTGATAGATGTTTTTATTATACTAAAATTATTGATATGAATCTACTGTAAAACAAAATTGGTTATATAGATGTCATAAACCCGTTCATCACCAAGTGTCTTATTTATTTCATTTTTTAGCATCTCTTTTAATTGATCTTGTTTGACCGGATCAAAATCTTCAATTTTTTGTGACCTTAAGACGTAGACAGCTGTGTCCAGTATCCTAATTTCTTCAGGAGATGGCAGTTTTCCCTCTTTGGGAGCTGCGTTCTTATCAGGTTTTAGTTCTACAATTAAACCAATCTTAAGATATCGACCACTATTCACACCGCCGATATTGAGAATAAGACCTTCTTTAGCGTCACCAAGCTTGATAAATTGTCCCGGATCACGTTGGGAAACTTTTTTGTCGGCTGTTTTGTCAGCCACAACCCTGGTAGCAATCAAGTACGAAATACCACCGGCTAAAATTAAGCCAACCACAATGAGTATAATAATAACCATCATCGACATTTTCTTGGGTTTTTCCTCTTCAGCCACTGGCACACCTCCATTATTTAGTGTATTTGCCTAATTACACTGCCTGCTTACTACGCGAAACGTCAAGTCAGTTATTATCGCATGTTTCTAAACAAAGACCGGCGATAATCCATTACTTTGCGCACAATTTCATCCATTGGCTCCTCAACAATTAGTTTCTTACCACTAGTTAAGGTAATCATTGTATCAGGAGTTTCTTCAATCGTTTCAATCAGTTCGGCATTAACTACAAAATCACAGCCCTGAGACTTAAGTTTGGTAACCTTTATCACACTCGTCCCCCCTAAATTATTCTCAAAAAATAGGCAGCGGAAGGGAGGCATTCCTCCCGCTACCTTATATTTCTACTAACGTTTGAGGTTGGCCAGTTCCTGCAGTATTTCATCAGACACTGTAATAATCTTAGAGTTCGCCTGGAAACCACGCTGGGTAATAATCATATTACTGAACTCTTGCGCCAAGTCAACATTAGACATCTCTAAGGAACCTGGCGTAAACTTACCGCGTCCACCGGTATCACTTGAACCAATTGAAGGTTCGCCTGAGTTGTTTGATTTAACAAACATACTCTCTCCCACTTTGTTCAAACCCGCAGGATTATTGAACACAGCTAACGCAACTTGAGCTAGATTCTGACTCTGACCATTGGAGAATCGCCCTACAATAACACCAGTTGGGTCAATCGTCACTTTATCCAAGGTTCCTGATGCATAACCATCTTGCACATCAGCCTTAGCTGTTGATTCACCGCCATATTGGGTCATGGTAGAAAAATCGGGATTCACTGTAAAAGAACCGGCACCAGAATACGGTCCTCCTGCTGGATTAATGGTTATTGAGCTAATGGTACTCATTGCTGGATCATAGGAACCGTCATCTTTAAATTTGAGAGTGGACGGTGTAGTAGTAACATTTGCCACAGTTACTCCAGCCGAATCAACTACTGTTCCAACAGGCGTAAATGTCCAAGTATTGGCAGCGGATTTTTCGAAAGTTCCTTTCAAATTATAAGGATTCCCTTGCGAATCATATACAGTGATTGATGTTGGAACAGAAGAAGAATTATCATTTGTGGCGGCAGCAGTAACTGCAGCCGCGGCATCGGCGGTAGCGGTGTTATAGGTTGTGATTAAGGCTGCATCTCCGGCAACTAGAGCTGCTGTAGCGTCAACTGAGGCTTTAGCTGTAGTTGTCAGTGCAGCTAAAGCTGTATCATAGGTTGTGATTAAAGCTGCATCGCCAGCAACTAGAGCAGCTGTGGCTGCAGCATCGGCCGCTATAAACACTGGATCTGTGGGATTAGCTGCTAGTGCAGCTTTGGCGTCCACGGAGGCTTTAGCTGTAGCTGTCAGTGCTCCTTTAGCATTGTTATAGGTTGTGATTAAAGCTGCATCTCCAGTAACTAGAGCTGCGGTGGCATCAACGGCGGCTTTGGCTGTAGGTGTTAGTGCAGCCAAAGCTGCGGCTTTAGCGGCGGCTGTAGTTGTGACCAAGGCATTGGCTGCTGCTAAAGATATTTTCGCACCTGCTGACAAGTTATTTATATAAGGTACCTTACTCGATTTTTGCGCTGCCATTGCAGAGCCTACGGGAATTTTAATGCCGCTTGGGTCTTGTTTACTATCTATTTTCCCGTTAGCATCGGCTTTCCAGCCCATCACCTTGTATCCAGTGCCAGGAACTAGATAGTTGCCCTCTGTATCAAAATCAAAAGCGCCGGCACGGGTAAATACCTGATTTTGACCATCACTTAAAACGAAAAGTCCTTGCCCTGAAATGGATAAATCCGTCTGTTTACCGGTAGGCTGAGGACTACCGTCAGTAAATATAGTATCAATACTGGCTAACCCCATGCCCAGCCCGATCTGCATTGGATTAGTACCACCCTTATTCCCTGTAGCAGCGGCTGACCCCTGGATTGTTTGACTTAACATATCCTGAAAGGTTACACGCCCGGATTTAAAACCTACGGTATTAACGTTGGCAATATTGTTGCCAATTACGTCCATACGGGTTTGATGGTTTTTAAGACCGGACACACCGGCAAATAATGAACGAATCATAATTAAACATGACCTCCTAAATTAAATATTGGGGTTTAAAGGCTGCATCAATCAGTCAGCAGCCAGTAGGGCTTCCTCGAGAGGTCCAGCCCTTAAATAAGCACCGCACTATCAATGTTGGTAAATACGTTATCTTTAATACTTGCTCCGTCAATAGCGGTGATGACAGTTTTATTCTTTACGCTTACAACAAACGCCAGACTGTCATTCATCAGGATGAGTGATTCTTTAGCCCCTTTTTGAGCTGCTTTGTCAACCGCTTGGCTAAGCTGGCTAAGTTGATTGCTGTCAAGCTGGATTTTCCGGCTGTTTAATCGCTGTAAGGCATGCTGAGAAAACTTAACACTTGTAATTTCCTGTTCTAAGAGCTGATTAAAACTATGACCGATAGCTGGCTTAGTGGCTACTGAACTAGATTGAGATCCTGCTGGTTTACCTGACGGAACAACAGGAGCTATTGGCTTGTACAGGTTGTAGATGCGATTGTCAGCCATTATGCTTTCTTGGCCCCTGGAACTGCTACAGCCGTAACTTTGCTAAGTTCAATAGAAGTATCGCCAATAACCAGCTTAGGTTGACCATCAACCAGCCTTACTGATTCAACCACGCCAGTTTGCTCTTTGGCATTACCGTCAAACCACTTAACTTGCAAACCAATCATACTGCTGGCTTGCGTCATAATCAAGGACGAGCTAATATTTTGCATCTGTTCCAAACTGGAAAACTGCGCCATTTGGGCGATAAATTCCTTATCCTCCATGGGGTTCAATGGATTTTGATATCTGAGCTGAGTAGTCAATAATTTTAAGAAATCATTTTTACCAAGATCGTCATTTTTTTTACGGGTAGTCCCACTAGTACTAGATGAGGTTTGACTAGTGCTGCTAGCACCATATACATCAGCCATATAAAACACCTCCTTTTTTAGATACGATAATCAACACCCGATAAGCCGTCAATGCCACTGATTTTTCTGTGTTCAGTTTCAGTATCGATCAACTCGACAAAATCTCCCGCAGTTTTTTTGTTATTAAATTTGATCACCTGTTGGCGTGAACTGCGATCATGGTCGTGATTGGGCGAAAATTGGCTTAATCCGGCATATACGCTCACATTTTCCACTTTTAGACCATTATTAGCCAAATCTTGTTTAAGCTGGGGCAGAGACGCCTCAATGACATTGCGTACTTCGGCGTTATTAGAATGGAAACTAGCATTGATCGTGCCATTCTCTACAACTACCTTAAGGGTAAGTTCGCCAAGATGTTCAGGTTTTAGTTTAATGATCATCTCTGTGTTTTGTGGTTTGCTAATCATTCTTGATTGCTCAACTATCTGGTCGACAATTTGATGAACATCGGTCGATGGTTTCGCTTGCAGTTGAGCATCAATAACAGTTGCTCCCACTAGGGTGTCGCTTTTAGGCATTAACGCTAATTCCAAACCTTGTCCAAATGTGCGAGAGGTTAATTCTTCATTGGGATTAGCACTTAGGTCTTGAGCAGCTTGTACCTGACTAAATAAAGCTGGGTCAGTAAAACTTTCTTTCTGGCCCTCATCGGTAAATTTTTGATTTGAAGGTTTAGCTTGTGAGGTTATTGCAATAATTGGGGCTATACCCTGCTGCTCAGGTTCATTGATTGCCCCTGTAGGGTTTTTATCCGCTACTATCACTGCATCTTTGCTTTGATTCATGAGCGCCATTTTGGGCAACTCTGGTTGAGTGATACCAGTTGCAACCGCTGATGGTACTTCTGAATGCTCAGGTTTGCTGGTTACTGGAACATCTGACGGTTTAACAGGTAATGTGAGCTGTGCTTGGTCAGTCTGAGCAACATCCGGCGCTTTAATCGGTAATGTGAGCTGTGTATGATCAGTCTGAGCAACATCAGGTAACAAGTCTAGGTTCTGATTGATTTGACTAGTCACTACAGCACTACTGTCTGTTGAGGCGGCGAGCGACTCGGGATGATTCACCGGCAGTGCTGGCATTTCTGGCAGAACCGTAGTTTGTGGCTGGCTGACGGTAATAGCAGTTGGTGCGCCAACTGCGGATGCTGTTACGACAGCAACCTCAGTATTGACGGTGGGCACCAGGGGTGCAGCTGGTACAGCAGATAACATCTGGGCAACTAAAGCAGCATTGTTAATACCAACCGCCGAATCCTGTCCAAGTTGTGCAGTGTCAGCAATATCAGTTTCCACCTTTTCAGCACTAAGAATCGCTAAAGGCTCAAGTAACGCTTGTCCCTTAGCAGAATTACCGCTTTTTTTAATTATGTTTGCTATCAAGCCAGGTAGAACAGTAGCATTTGTCTGCTTAGTATCTTCTCCACTTGATGGACGATTAGTCTGTTCTTTTTCTAGTGCAAGTGCTTTATCTGATTTTGAAACTGCGCTGCTTAGAGTATCACTAAAGTTAGTTTTCTGTTCGTTCTTTGATTTGCCATCAACGTTTTTGCTAGGCGGTGCAGAGATTGCCACCTGATTGGTTGAGAACATGGTCTGCGCTGCATTCATTTTTTCACCTCCTTTCAAAAATTATATCTATGCTATAAGTTAGGCGATTGCGCCTGGCCTTTGAGCATATCTTGAGTAAGACGGGCAGCGCGTCTGGAATCAAATAACGCCAAGATTTTAGACACCTGTTCTTCTTCCATTTTACTAAAAATAGCAATCACAGTAGGATCGTCAAGTTCTTTCATAATAGCTATGGCTTCATCAGGTTTCATACCGCCATACAACCGGGACAACTTGGAAATGCGCTTGGCTTCTTCCTGCTGCTTAAGCTTAGCCTGTTTCTCTAAATCTTCTCTGGTTATTATGTTTGGGTTGCTTGGCTGAGGCACTAGCAGAGTAGCCGTCGGCTGCTGAGCCTGGTTTGGTTTAACCGGGACGACGGTCTGAACAGGTGCACCTTCCTCAGCTAGTTCCACAGTTTCAAAGTTTGTTTTTGGAAAGAACCTGCCAATCACTGGATACTTGGCCAGATTCATATCACTAGCCAATTTTTCTACATCAATGAGCTTTAGATAAACCCCTGCGGCAAAACCTATGCCGACTAAAATTAATAATGCTACTATGATAGCCATAATTTTAAGCCCTACGCCTGAATTAGGCTGAGGCGACTGTTTAGAGTTTGCAGCAGGATTTTTTTGTTTTTCAGCCATAATTAGTCATAGGCTCCTCTACTTAGCCAGCGATAATACCCTGGCAACATAGTTGCGTGTTTCACTGTACGGCGGAACACCGTTATAGTTCTTTACTGCTTGTGGTCCGGCATTATAGGCAGCTACGGCTTTGGTAACATCGCCACTAAACATAGTCAGCATTTGCTTCAGATAACGAACACCACCGTCAATATTCTCGCGCGGATCGTTAATATTACGCACCCCGAGCGAACGAGCGGTTTCCGGCATTAGCTGCATCACGCCAATAGCGCCAACAGGTGAAATGTCCTCAGATTGCAGCCCCGATTCGGCTTCAGCTACGGCCATGGCCAGCTTAGGATCAACGCCATGTTTAACAGCAGCCAAATGGACCATTCTAGCAATGTCACCCTGTTTTGCATTCTGGCCGGCTGATGTAGCCTTTATACCGTCTTTAGGCGGCTGGGAGGTAGCCGAAGCAAGCGCTGCGGCAAACTCACCGTTTACTGCCGTTCCTGGCTCTGTTGGTGAAAAACGCCGCTCAATATCTGATATCCGTTGCATAACTTGATTAACACTTTGTATCACTTTAATCCCCTCTCCCTGTCACGCACAAAGGCCTGCGTTCCAAGCTCGTCGAGAATCTTTTGTTCTTCCTGCAATAATTCTTTGCCGTATTGTTCCAAACGCTTTTCCCGCAGGTTATCAACAAGCTTTCGCTGCTTAATAGCACCTTCTAGTTCAGCAAGGCACTCTTGCTGATAATCCGCTGCTTTAGCTACCTGTTCTTGCTGCTCAGTAATGTGTCTCTTAATTTTATCGATATAATAGCTAAATGTCTTAAGGGTTTCGATAGTCGGGCTGCCAGAAGACTGCTCTTGGCTGAGCAATTTAAGGTTAGACGCAAGCTGATTCCGAAGAATCCCTAAATATTCTTGCTCCTTGTTTAAACGGTTAGTAGCTTCAGCAAGCTTGATTTGAGCCTGCTCTTCCTGCATTTTACGAAATTTTAGCAGCGTCTCAAGACGGAACCGGAATTTCTTCATATCCGACCATCCTTATTGAGGTTACGCGATAAGCCTCTTTAGTCTTTCAATCGTTTCTAACACGGGGGTATTTTCATGCACATCCTGTTGGAGGAAACCTTTTATACCATTAATAACATCAATCGCTTTATCGATATTAGCGTTGCTGCCACGGGCATATGCACCAATATTAATTAAGTCTTCAGCCTCATGATAAGTAGCAAGTAGACTACGCAAACGTTGAGCACACTGCACGTGCTCTTTTTCGGTAATTTCCAGCATGACCCGGCTAACACTAGCTAACACGTCAATGGCTGGGTAATGGTTTTGTGCCGCCAGATTCCGGGATAAAACGATATGACCATCCAAGATACTACGAACAGCATCCGCAATCGGTTCGTTCATATCGTCGCCGTCAACAAGTACCGTATAAATGCCAGTTATTGACCCCCTGTCACCCGTCCCTGAACGTTCGAGTAGTTTAGGCAGCATGGCAAATACTGAGGGGGTGTATCCCCTGGTAGCCGGAGGTTCGCCAACGGTTAGACCGACTTCACGCTGGGCCATAGCAAACCGGGTAACTGAATCCATCATAAGCATAACATCCATACTCTGATCCCGAAAATATTCAGCTATTGCAGTAGCTGTCATAGCTCCCTTGAGTCTGACCAAGGCCGGCTGATCAGAGGTTGCAACAACAACAACAGAGCGTCTTAGCCCCTCTTCTCCTAAATCGCGCTCAATAAATTCCCGCACTTCCCTACCACGTTCACCAATAAGAGCAATTACACTAATATCAGCTTCGGTGTTACGGGCGATCATTCCGAGCAAGGTGCTTTTACCAACACCACTGCCAGCCATAATACCTACCCTTTGTCCCCGGCCTAGTGTTAAAACACTGTCAATTGCCCGAACACCCACGGCAAGCTTTTCAGTAATTCGTCGCCGGGTCAATGGCGGCGGCGGCATAGTACTAAGCGGGTATTGAGTATTGCTAATAAGCGGCCCCTTACCGTCAATGGGATTACCAAGTCCATCCAGAATCCGGCCCAAAAGTTGACGCCCTACGCTGACTTTAAGCATTCTGTGAGCAGATACCACTTCGCAACCCGGTCCAATCCCCTGCATTTCACCGACAGGCATTAAAAGAACACGGTTTTCTCTAAAGCCTACAACCTCAGCAGGAATAGGATCATTTTGATTGCGCGGATGAATATAGCATAATTCTCCCAGGTTAACATTAGGTCCCTGCGACTCAATAACCAAGCCAATTATCTGAGTAATTTTACCATTTAGTTTCATGGTATCAGCGCTATGTATGGCTGATATATATTTGGCAGAGTCAAATATATTGCTCATGGCAGTGCTTCCTGAATAGCTTTGTAAACCATTTCCAATTTAGTATCTAATCTGGCATCAACGGTGCCCAAAGCAGTATCAATAACACAGCCTCCTGAAGGAACGATATGGTCAGCACACACATTAACGGCATGTTCCCTTCCCACCATAAGCTGTAAGTCCCGTTTAGCCATCAATACCATTTCATAATCTTCAGGGTTGACTCTTATAACAATGTGATCCTGATCCCGAACTTTCCCTAAAGCCTCTTTAACTATCGGCAGTATCGTAGTCGGGTTTTCTTCAATCTCCCGTGCCAATACTTTACTAGCTACCGCAAGCGCAATTTCAACAACTTGCCGTTCAGCATCAATAATCAGCTGATAAGCTTCTTTCTCTGCCGCTTTTATAATATGATCAGCTTTTTCAAGAGTTAATTGCATTGTTTGCTGCATTTCGGACAGCACCGCCTGATGCCCTTGAGTAAAACCTTCTTGGTAACCTTGGGTATGACCGTCTTCTTGGGCTTCGTGGGCTAATTCCTGAGCCTGAACTTTAGCATCAGCTAGATATTGGGTAGCTGAGACTTGAGCCTGAGCTAGAATACTTTCAGCCTCACTGCGCACAGCATCCAAGCATATTTCTGGTACTATGGGCTCCGGTTCATGGGTCTGTTCACGCACCGGTTCAGGCGCTGGCCGATATTTAATAATCACTGGAGCGTTTTTTTCAAATAATACGCTCTTTAGAATCTTAGACAATGATTTCGTCTCCTTTACCACGCGAAACAACGATCTCGCCTGATTCTTCGAGACGGCGAATATTATTTACAATCTTTTGTTGAGCTTCTTCAACATCTCTTATGCGCACTGGGCCCATATATTCAATTTCTTCACGGAGCATTTCAGCAGCACGTTTGGAAATATTTTTATAGATTTTATTAGCAACTTCACCTGATGTTGCTTTTAGAGCCAATGCCAGGTCTTTGTTATCAATCTCCCTAAGCACAAGTTGGAGCGATCTGTCGTCCAAGAGTACAATGTCTTCGAAGACAAACATACGTTTCTTGATTTCCTCTGCCAGCTCGGGATTTTGCACTTCCATATTTTCAATAATTGTACGCTCTGTAGTCCTGTCAACTCGATTAAGAATCTCGACTATCGAATCAACACCACCAGCGGCAGTAAAGTCTTGCGTCACCAGCGATGACAGCTTTCGCTCTAAGATTCTCTCAACATCGCGTATAACATCAGGCGATGTGCGATCCATTGTTGCAATACGCCGGGCAACATCTACCTGACGTTCAGGCGCTAATGCCGAAACGATGGCTGCTGACTGCTCAGGCTGAAGATAAGCCATGATTAATGCGATTGTTTGCGGATGTTCATTTTGAATGAAGTTAAGTAACTGGCTTGGATCTGTTTTACGTGCAAAGTCAAAGGGGCGTATTTGGAGGCTAGTAGTCAGTCGGTTAATGATTGATACAGCTTTCTCTGCTCCCAATGCCTTTTCCAATACTTCACGAGCATAATCCAAACCACCATTGGAAATATACTCCTTCGCTAAACACATTTGGTGAAATTCAGTTAACACTTTATCTTTTAGTTCTTGTGATAATTTGCGTTGATTAGCAATTTCAAGCGTTAATTTTTCTATTTCATCTTCACGCATGTGTTTTAATACTTGGGCCGAGATGTCGGGACCTAAAGCGATTAGTAAAATTGCTGCTTTTTGTTTGCCTGTCAATTCGTTTGACTGGTACATGGCCTAGACCCCTCCCACTATTCTTCTGCTAACCAAGTCTTCATCAGCTGAGCAACATCTTCAGGTCGCGATTTTGCAAATTTTTCTACAGTAGTTCGTTGTTCGGCCCGTTCTTTTTCCTGAGCAGTTAATTCTTGTCTCGCGGTTTGCGCTTCTGCCTCAGCAATAGGCTGAGGCTGAACAGCGAGAGACTCGACAAACTCTTCTTCTTGTTCGCGGCGTCGAGTATACATCCGAATCAAATAAAGTATAGCAATAATGGCAATAACAATAAGCCCTACTTTAAGTATAAGCGCCTGTTGCTGTTGTTTAGTTTGTTCTTCTTCGTCTTTTCGCTGTTTATCTGCTAGTTCAGTGCTGAATTGTATGCTTTCTACAGCGACATTATCGCCGCGGGAGGGATTGATGCCAATCGCAGTAGCTACCGTTTTACTTAAGCTGTCCTGCTGTGCTTTAGGCACGGCGGCATCTACAAGTACAGCCACAGTTACGCGTTTAATAGACCCCGGCGTACTTACCACTTTTTCTTTTGTCTCATTTATTTCGTAGTTACGTGTTACTTCTTTCTTTTCATAATTAGATTGAGAATTATTGCCAGTTACATACCCAGGTATGTTTGAGGTAATCCCAGGGACACCACCAGGAGCACCAGAGTTGCCTTTATAGTTTTCGTTCAATTCTTGAGAACTGCGGACTATTCCTTTATCATCGACAACAGGTTCGAAAGTTTGCCTGTCTAAAGTACGCTGGTCAAAGTTGAGTTCGACATTGACCCTAGCAGCTGCTTTACCCATTCCAAGTGTCTGGTCAAGTAACGATTGCACATTTTTTTGCAAATCGTCTTGAACTTTCTTTGTCATTTCAAACTGAGTCAAAGTTGTCGTGCCAGCCATCTGTGGCGCTTCTGACTGATCGTTTAAAACCCGGGCGAGATTATCAACAACAGTAATGTTTTCCGGCTTCAGGCCCTGAACACTGTGCCCCACCAAGTTGACAATACCTTTCACCTGCTGTTGTGACAACTGGGTTGATGGTTTAAGCTTGAGCATAATAGAAGCAGTTGCCGGCTTTTCGCTTTTCTTGTAGAGGCTGTCTTCAGACATAACAATATGTACTCTGGCTTTTTCCACTTCTTCCATCTGCTCAATTGTCCGGGTGAGTTCTCCCTGGATAGCCTGCAATAGTTGAACCTTATTTTGGAACTCAGTTGCACCAAATTTATTCTGGTCAAATATTTCAAACCCTTTGTTCCCTCTTGGTAACCCCTGACTGGCTAAATCCAGCCTTAGTCTGTGTACATCTTTGGATGCCACCAAAATGACAGTGCCATTACTGCCAGTTTGAACTTCATAAGGAACTTTCATTTCTTTTAACTTCGCAGTAACTTTACCTGCATCTTCGGCCTCAAGAGTAGTAAATAGAGGCACATTATCAGGACGGCCGCCCCACCAGTAGCTCCAAAATAGAATAGCTAGAAATAAACCTGCGGCTGTTCCAAGAATAATGTACCTGTGTTTATTATTCATATTTTGCCAAAGGCGCAGAGACTGTTCTTTCAAGTCAACCATGTCTCCATCCTTTCAGTTAAGGAAAAGTATATACCTAAATAAATTTATATTATAAAAAGGTATTACGGTAATGTTGAATAATTTCTAGTTCAGCATTAAACCTGCATCCTCATTACTTCCTGATAGGCGTCGACCACCTTATTGCGAACCTGCATTGTGAGTTGTAGGGCAATTGCTGCTTTTTCAGAAGCAATAGTAACTTCAGCTACGTCCTGTATTTTGCCTGCAGCAAGGTTTAGTGAGGCCTGGCGGGCTTCGCCCTGCAGATTGTTAACACTATTTAACGCATCTTTCAAATATTCGCCAAAAGCTTTTTCCGGCTGCGTAGAACTATCAACAGTGCTTATGTCAGTTAGGGTACCTTTCACAGGCATCATTTTTAAAGCTTCAATTCGCATGTATACTCTCCTATCTTCCGATATCTAAAGCCTTCATAGCCATACTTTTAGCAGCGTTAACTGCCGCTACGTTGGCCTCGTAAGCTCTTGAAGCGGTAATCATATCGACCATTTCAGTGACAATATTGACATTAGGCATCTCTACATACCCCTCGCGGTTAGCGTCCGGATGATTCGGATCATACATAAGTTTGAGCGGAGCGTTGTCTTTAATAATTCCAGTTACCCGAACACCATCGCCTGCATCGATTTGACTGGAAAGTATCTGACCGAAAGAAGCCTGACCGGAACGTGGCTCAAATACCACCATCTGGCGGCGATAGGCCCCGCCTTCAGCCGTACGGGTAGTGTTAGCATTGGCTATATTATTAGAAATGACATCCATGCGCAGCCGCTCAGCTGTCATACCTGAAGCAGCGGCATCAATTGCCCGGAACAACTCCATAATTAGCGTCTCCCTTCATTAATTGCAGACTTAATGCCGGAAAAATATTTACTCAATTGTTGAGCAACGGCATCATAGTAAATAGAATTTTTGGACAGACTGGCCATCTCACTGTCTATATCTACATTATTGCCGTCATTGCGTATAGAGGTAGTAGTAATTGTGTTTATCGTAGGTTCAACATTTATTCCCTGCTTTATCGGCATGTGACGTTTGTGAGTTCGGGCAATTGGATTACTTTTAGTATTCAATGCTAATTCCAACTGATCTTCAAAACTTACTTCGCTTTTTTTAAATTCCGGTGTATTTACATTAGCGATATTGTTACTTATTACATCATGGCGAAGTGAGGCTGCACCCAACGCTTTTTCCAATACTGAAACCTGAGTTGACTTTAGAAGTGAGTTAAGCATTGCTAGCCCTCCTGTTAATTTTAAATTACGCCCATGCATTTGTGTTGGACGGTCTTCATAGAGGCTTAATCTTATGCAAGATTCTACATAATACGCAAAAATCCTCTAAAAATCTGGTTAATATTAGCTTAAGTTTCATAAATAGGGCCTAAGTCCTACGTTATGCTCGGGATTTATGCAAATTCAACTTTAGATGACTTTTCAAAGTGACCAGCTTATATTGGAACAAAAAAATAAATCCAGCTGTACAAATACAGCTGGATTTATATACGAGTTATTTTTTTAATTTTTTCAATTCGTCTAATAAGCGTTCATTTAGCACCTTAATATAAGTCCCTTTCATTCCTAGAGACTTAGATTCAATGACACCAGCGCTTTCAAACTTACGCAGTGCATTAACAATAACAGAGCGGGTAATGCCAACACGATCGGCTATTTTGCTGGCGACCAGAAGACCCTCGTTACCTTCAAGTTCACTTAAAATATGCATAACAGCCTCAAGTTCAGAGTAAGACAGCGTACCTAACGCCACTTGCACAGTAGCCTTTTTCCTGGCTTCCTCTTCAATTTTTTCGCTGCGGTCTCTGAGCATTTCCATACCGACAACCGTAGCTCCATATTCAGCCAACACCAAGTCATCGTCTGTAAACTCAACACTGAATTTTGCAACAATCAGTGTACCGATTCGCTCTCCAACACCGTGAATTGGCACAATAGTGGTAAATTTGTCATTAAACATGCAGCTTGTTCCATCGCTAAAAGTGCACAATCCGCCTTCTAGTCTAAGATTAGGCGATGTTAGGTCAATCTTTTGCAGCCATGAGACATAGCGTTCAGGAAATTTACCCAATTGAAGTACTTTATCCCGCATAAGATCGCATTCAAAATCATCAAGCAAAGCATATCCTAAAACGGAACCATCCTTACTGACAATATAAACATTAGCGGCCATAACTGTACTGAGTACCGAGGAAACCTCACTATATTCAACGTTTTCTGATTTCTGAAGCAGTTTGTTGATTGTGCGAGTGCGTTCCAATAATGATGACATAATATTCCCCTACCTTTCATAATTAAGACAAATAAAGCTATAAAATATAGTGACTTAAGTCTTGATTAACCACTATATGGTCTAGTTTAGACTTTACATACTCACGATTAATAATAACAAGCCGCTCGATCGCGTCAGGAGCATCAAACGCCAAGTCTTCCAAGAGTTTCTCCAATATGGTATGTAACCGGCGAGCTCCGATGTTTTCAGTCTGGATATTTACTTTACAAGCGATGTCTGCCAGTTCATCAATAGCGTCCTCGGTAAACTCAATTTTTATACCTTCAGTCTCAAGGAGACTGATATATTGCTTTATTAACGCATTAGCCGGCTCGGTTAATATTTGACGTAAATCTTCTTTTGAAAGATTAGTCAGTTCAACCCGAATCGGAAAACGTCCTTGCAATTCCGGTATTAAGTCAGATGGTTTTGAAACATGGAAAGCGCCCGCGGCAATAAATAAGATATGATCAGTCTTCACAGGTCCATATTTACTAACAACAGTAGAGCCTTCCACAATTGGTAGTATGTCGCGCTGAACTCCTTCCCGGGAAACATCAGGCCCCGAGCTGTGACCCCTGCCGGCTATCTTGTCAATTTCATCGAGAAAGATAATGCCCGAGTTCTCTGCGAGACTGACAGCGCTTGTCGTAACTTCATCCATATCAATTAACTTTTGTGCTTCTTCCTGGATAAAGATTTTTCGAGCATTAGCAATTGTTACTTTACGTTTTTTCTGTTTTTTAGGAATTAAATTACCGAGCATATCTTGTATATTCATGCCCATTTCCTCAATTCCGGTTCCGGCAAACATCCCCATTGCAGGCTGAGTAGCATCCTCAACCGTAATCTCGATGAGTTCGTCTTCGAGTTCGCCGCTACTGAGCCGCTTACGCCACCATTCACGGCCAGTGTTGAATGCTTGGGATTCTTCTGGCTCTGGCGGCTTATCCTGGTTAGTTCCCATACCGCCGGAAAACAGCATTTCAAATGGATTACGGGACGATTCCTTTTTTACCGGCGGGACAAAGTGATCAAGAATACGCTCATCTGCCAACTCCTTAGCCTTATCATTTACTTCAATTATTTTATGTTGTTTAACCATTCGGATTGATGTTTCCACCAAATCACGCACCATTGATTCGACATCACGCCCAACATAACCTATCTCCGTAAACTTAGTTGCTTCAACTTTAACAAAAGGAGCATTCACCAGTTTGGCCAGACGCCTGGCAATTTCTGTTTTGCCAACACCTGTAGGCCCAATCATTAAAATATTTTTAGGGATAATCTCTTCCTTAAGCTCTGCTGGCAGTCTCTTACTGCGCCAACGATTTCTTAGAGCCACGGCCACTGATCTTTTTGCCTGCTGCTGACCGATTATGTACTTGTTCAATTCATTAACTATCTCTTTTGGTGTAAGTTCCAGCAAAATCATCCCCCCTTTAGACTATAACTCTTCAACCGTAATATGGTCGTTTGTGTACACGCAAATGCTTGCGGCAATTTCCAGGGCAGTGCGGGCAATAGCGGCGGCATTCAATGTGGACTGCTGTACCAGAGCTCTAGCAGCTGCAAGGGCATAAGGCCCGCCAGAACCGATAGCGGTAACACCGTCATCTGGTTCAATAACCTCGCCGTTACCGGATATGATAAGAAGATGTTCCGCATCAACGACAATAAGAAGCGCTTCCAACCGCCTTAAAACTCTGTCAGAACGCCATTCCTTAGCAAGTTCCACTGCTGCTCTCATCATGTTGCCGTTAAACTCTTCAAGCTTTCCCTCAAATTTCGCAAATAAAGTAAATGCATCAGCTACCGAACCGGCAAACCCGGCTAAAACTTTTCCATGGTAAAGACGGCGGACTTTTTTCGCGTTATGCTTCATCACAGTATTCTGACCAAAAGTTACCTGCCCGTCGCCAGCTATGGCAGTATTCCCCTGATGGCGAACCGCGACAATCGTTGTAGCATGGAACATGAGTATCACCTCCGAGGAAATTTAGGCACGTGGATGAGACTTTTTATAACTCGCTTTAAGTCTTTCAGTACTTACATGTGTGTAAAGCTGAGTAGTGGATAAATTAACATGCCCCAAAAGCTCTTGCACTGACCTCAGGTCAGCACCATTGTCTAAAAGATGGGTAGCAAAAGTATGACGGATGCTGTGAGGGCTGACATTTTTTTTGAATGCTAACGCCTCAACATACTTTTCAACAATTCGTCGTATACTCCGGTCAGTGAGTGGTCCACCCCGGTTATTTACAAACAGGCGCTGATGAACTTTTCCATTTTGCCGGCCGTATCCGCCTGGCTGAGCACATAATTTGCGGCGTGAACTAAACAGATATCTTTCCAAAATTTGAGTCGCACTCCGGCCAATAAGAACGATCCTCTCTTTGGCCCCTTTACCAGATACAATAATTGTTCTTCCAGCAAAATCAATATCCGGCAAGTTAATCCCTGCAATTTCACTAACCCGAGCTCCTGTTGCATACAGCATTTCCAGCACCGCTCTATCCCTTAGGCCCAACGGGCTGTTATCCGGCAACGCAATTAACTCATTAATTTCGTTAGTATCAAGAAAAACAGGCAGTTTTTTTTCTAATTTAGGTGTTCTAACAGCATCAAACGCGTTTTCACTTAAAATGTTTTCCCGGCATAAAAACCGGAAAAACGACCTAAGCGCCGCAATTCGTCGCATAATGGTCGCTTTGGCGTACTGCTCTGATTTTAGAAAAGCCAGATAACTACGGATTAAAATCGGAGTAGTCTTAATAAGCAGCGCCTCATCAGCCCCTTGCCTAGACACAAACTCTGCAAACTGTAGGATATCACGTTGGTAGTTGTGAATAGTATGCTGGGAAGCGTTTTTTTCAATTTTAAGATATAGGATGAACTTTTCTAAGAGCTGGTCAATCTGATCCAAGTCTTTGTTTTTAGACATCGCACTCATTCTTTCGCATGTTACATAGCCCTGGAGGAAATTACTATTATACTACCACACCTGATAAAATTCCGCAACATTATTGTCAAATTATTCAAATAAATTCTCCCAATACCCCTAATGCTCTTTCAGCAATAATTTTGTTTTTGACCTTCTTATCTTTAATCTTATGCCCCAACGGAGGCAACAGACCAAAATTTATATTCATAGGCTGAAAATTAGTCGGATCTGCTTGAGTGATATAACGGCAAAGGGCACCATGAGCAGTTTCTTCCGGGAAAACCCGTGGTTCAAGACCGCGCACCAACCTGCCAGCGTTTATACCAGCTATCAGGCCGCTTGCCGCTGATTCAACATAGCCCTCAACACCGGTAATCTGCCCGGCAAACAATATCTGCGCCTGATCCTTCATCTGTAAGGTAGGGTGTAATGTCATCGGTGAGTTAATGAATGTATTCCGGTGCATTACCCCATAGCGAACAAATTCGGCGTTCTCTAACCCGGGAATAAGTTTGAATACCCGATTTTGCTCAGGCCATTTGAGGTGGGTTTGAAAGCCAACAATATTATAAAGTGTTGCTGCAAAGTTGTCTTGTCGGAGCTGTACTACAGCATAAGGCATTTCTCCGGTCTCCGGATGTCTCAACCCAACAGGTTTCATTGGGCCAAACCGCATAGTGTCAATTCCCCTGGCAGCCATGGCTTCTATCGGCATACAGCCTTCGAACACGACTATCTTTTCGAAATCTTTAACCGGCGCCGCCTCGGCATGGGTTAGCTCATGCCAAAAAAGCTCATATTGGTCTTTGGTCATTGGGCAGTTCAGATAATCGTCATCACCCTTACCATAACGGGAAGCCCGGTAAATAATATTCATGTTAAGCGAGTCAGCTGTTACAATCGGTGCAGCTGCGTCGTAAAAGTAAAAATAGTCGCTGCTGGTCAGGCGGCTAATGGCACTGGATAAAGCCGGTGATGTCAGCGGCCCGGTGGCAATAACTAATGGGCGGGCGTCAGGTATTTCCATCAGTTCAGTATGTATAATTGTAATACGTGGATGATTACCAAGAGTCTCAGTAATCATCTGACTAAAACCACTTCGATCAACAGCCAATGCCCCGCCGGCCGGCACACTGTTAGCGTCAGCTGCTCGCATAACAAGTGAATTAAGCCTTCTCATTTCTTCTTTTAAAAGACCTACGGCGTTTTCTATAGCTGCTGCTCTAAGTGAGTTGCTGCACACCAATTCAGCAAACAGGCCAGTATGGTGAGCTGGTGTCATAACTTCAGGGCGCATTTCGTATAAATCTACGTCTATACCGGCTTCAGCCAGTTGCCAAGCAGTTTCACTGCCGGCCAGACCGGCTCCTATTACAGTAACTTTAGCCACTCTTTTTCCTCCGGCTAGCAGCAGGCTTTTTTAATTTTGCCTGTTCTTCGTTAGTATCCGTTTTAGTAGGTGTTTCTTTACTCTCGGGTGTTGGCCGGGTTGAGCAGGCCTCATTGCTGCACACTGCAGCAACACCGCCGTTTTTATATTTATGCCGAACCATGAATGCGCCGCACACTTGGCAATTATCTTTTAACGGCATATCCCAGGTATTAAAATCGCATTCTGGGTAGTTTTCACAGCCGTAAAAGACTTTCCGCCGTTTGGTCTGACGCTCGACAATAGCCCCACTGCATTTAGGGCATTTTACTCCAATATCTTTTAAGATAGGCTTGGTGTTGCGGCAGGCTGGAAAACCTGGGCATGCAAGGAAATTACCATACCGCCCCTGCTTAACGACCATCATCCGGCCACAGTTTTCACAGGGAATGTCAGATACCGCAACAGGCAGTTCAACATGCCCAATCGATTCTTCGGCAAAGCTTAGATCTTTAGCAAAAGGATCATAAAATTGTTCTAAGACACTTAACCAAGATGCGTCGCCTTCAGCGATGTCGTCTAGTTTATCTTCCATCCCGGCGGTAAACTCAGCGTCAACAATTTTATCAAAATATTGCTTTAGAAGGTCAAGTACAACAAATCCAAGCTCGGTAGGCAAAAACTTTTTGTCAACTCGCTCTACATACCCCCGATCAACGATAGTCTCTATTGTCGGAGCATAAGTGCTAGGACGGCCAATCCCTTTTTCTTCAAGTATTTTAACCAGTGACGCCTCTGTATAACGAGGCGGCGGTTCAGTAAAATGCTGTTTAGGGTCAAGTTTGTTTAGTTTTAAGACTTGCCCGGTGGTGAGAGCAGGCAAGGTAGTCTCATTATCCAAATCACTATCAGCGGTTTGTTCTATTTCTTTGCCTTTGCCAATCGCTCCGCTAAACGCCGCTAAAAAGCCCGGAAACTTCAGCTGCGAACCAGTAGCCTTTAGTTTATACTGACCTGCCATGATTTCTATGGTAAGAGTATCATAGACAGCGGCTGTCATCTGGCTGGCAATGAATCTTTCCCAGATAAGAGTATAGAGCTTTAGCTGGTCTTTGCTTAGATTTTTATCAATTGTTTCAGGTGCCAACTCAAGCGTAGTAGGCCGAATTGCTTCATGAGCATCCTGAGATTTTTTGTTGGCGTAAACAGGCGCTTTGGCCGGCAGATAATCTAAGCCGAATTTCTTTTCAATATAGGTTCTTGCCTCTTGCTGAGCGGTTTCAGATACCCGTGTTGAGTCGGTTCGCATGTAGGTAATAAGACCGACCTGACCGGCACGGCCAATATCTAGCCCCTCATACAATTGCTGCGCAACCATCATGGTTTTACGGGACGTAAATCCCAATTTACGGGACGCTTCCTGCTGCAAGGTGCTGGTAGTAAACGGTGGATAGGGGTTACGCTTTCTTTCCCGTTTTTTAACATCGCTAACTACATATTCAGCCTTATTTAGATCACCAACAATAGCCTCAGCCTGAATCTCGTTATTAACTGCCAACTTCTTACCATCAATTGCAATTAATTCAGCATCAAATACTTTAGAATTGGGTTTTTCTTTGAGTTTAGCAGTTATTGTCCAATACTCTTCTGGAATAAATGCCTGAATCTCTTTTTCTCGGTCGCAAATTAACCGGACAGCAACTGACTGCACGCGGCCGGCACTAAGACCTTTGCGAACTTTTCGCCATAAAAGCGGGCTAAGCTTGTATCCCACTATCCGGTCTAGTATTCGCCTTGCCTGCTGAGCATAAACCCGTGGCAGGTTGATTGGGCGCGGTTTTTTAACAGCCTGTTGAATCGCCGGTTTAGTAATCTCGTTAAATTCAATTCGACATGTAGTATGCTCAGGAATATTGAGGATGTGCGCTAAGTGCCAGGCAATGGCTTCGCCTTCACGATCAGGGTCTGTTGCCAGATAAACTGTATCGGCATTCTTTGCAGCTTCTTTCAAGCTTTTAATAAGTTCACCCTTACCCCTGATGTTAATATATTTAGGCTCAAAGCCGTGCTCAATATTAACGCCAAACTGACTTTTAGGCAAATCACGCAAATGTCCCATAGATGCTTTAACTGTATAATTTTTTCCTAAAAACTTTTCTATAGTTTTGGCTTTGGCCGGGGATTCTACCACAACTAGAGCTTTGCTCACTCAATTCCCTCCCTGGCGGCGCAAGTATAGCATTGACCGCTATGTTCGACCGTCAAACCCCGTAATGAAAGTTGCAATAATATATATGCAGCCGTTGCCGGCAGTACATTCAATCTTGTTACAATTTCTTCAATTCCTATAGGCTCTTCATAATTCAACAAACTATACACAGCCTGCTCATCGTGAGACAGTTCCGGACCTGCCTGGTTAACCTGCCCGGTTTCCCAGCTATATTCTTCCAGGATGTCGGTGGCACTGTCTACTAGCTTGGCCCCTTGTTTTATAAGCCTGTTTGCACCTTTGCTGCCGCCGGCAAAAATACTGCCAGGTACGGCAAACACGTCCCGCCCCTCTTCTAAGGCGAAGTCAGCAGTGATAAGTGCTCCGCTCTTTTCAGCTGCTTCTACTACAATAACTCCGCGTGCTAAACCGTTAATAATACGGTTGCGGGCAGGAAAGTGACCTGGGTTCGCCATAACACCTGGGGCGTATTCGGAGATTACTGCTCCAGACTCGGCAATACGGGCAAGCAGCTTAGCGTTTTCGGGAGGATAAGAAATGTCCACGCCCGAGCCAACCACCGCAATTGTGTACCCATGCTCCAGTGCCCCTTGGTGAGCAGCTGTATCAATCCCTCTGGCGGCCCCACTGACAATACCTACATGGGCAGTTGCTAAAGCGGATGCCAGCATATTTGCGGCATTTTTACCGTATACCGACGCTTTGCGAGAACCGACAATAGCCACCAGTTTATCATTTTTAGGCAAAACACCTCGGTAATATAGAACATAAGGTGGATTAAAGGTATTACGCAGTAACATAGGGTAGCCGCCGTCTGATAAGCTACAGAGAAATATTCCTTTTTTGAATAACACCTCGGCCAGGTTATGTATATCTATCTTGTCCCGCTGACCAAGTAAATTATTACAAACTGTACTATCAAGACACTTGGATAAAAATAAATCGCCCTGGTCAGCTAACCAAGCCTGCCGGGCGCTACCAAAATAATCAACCAAGGCCTTAATGCGTGAACTGCCAATACCTGGCACCTTCTGTAAGGCAGCCAAGTAAAATTGCTCCATATTCAGTTCCTCCACATTTAGCTAATCATTGAAACGCCAATAGCATCTAGTAAGTACTTGGTAAATCATAATACTAGCAATTATACCTGGGATAAAATCCAAAGGTCAAGAGCCCAAGGTCCTATTTGAGCATTTTTTAACAATATTTTAGTTTTTTTATGCTTTAAAGTAGTTTTTAGCAATAAAATCCGCTATATCTGTAGCTGCATGAGGACGTCCAAGTAAAGCTGCCCGTTGGCGCAAGGTGGTAAAATCACTATTGTCTTCAAATAGCCTAACTAATATATTCTGTAATTCTGACAGAGAATCGGCCCTAAGTGCGGCACCGTTATTTAATAAATAGCAAGTGTTTGCTTCTTCCTGACCAGGTATCGGGCGATAAATAACAAGCGGGACACCCATCGACAAAGCCTCCGACGTACTCATACCACCAGGCTTAGATATTAACAAATCGGCAATACTCATAAGCTCGTGGACATTGTCTACATAGCTGAAGACTCTGACAGGATGCCTAATAACTGAGCCTAGTTGAATAAGGCGCCGGTACAGCGACTGATTTTTTCCGGCTACAGCTACAATCTGCAAGGGCCTGTCAATTTGTGCGCATAATTTCAGGATCTCATCCATTGGCAATACTCCGGCCCCGCCTCCCATGATTAGGATTGTCTTTCGGTCCGGCCTAAGATTAAGTTTGCCGAGTACTTGATATTTATCAATTGGCTGGATAAAACTATCACTGACCGGGATTCCCGTAACCACAATAGACTGGGGCAATATACCATTCTGGCTTAAGTACTCAGCCATAGCGGGGTGAGCTACAAAATAGTGCTCAAATTCAGGATATACCCATAGGCGGTGAACGACAAAGTCAGTAATAATAGCCGCCGCTGGTACTCTAATCAAACCTTTTTTCTTGAGCCAAGCCACCAATCCGGCCGGCGTGGCATGAGTGCACACAATGACCGATGGTTGAAATTTATTAATATAATCTAACATCCGCCCGGCAAGAACTTGACTAACCCACTCTCGACCAATCAATGCCAGACGGCTTTGATTTCCCCATCCATACATTGTGCCATAGGCTTGAGGAAAAATATTAAGAATCTTTAAATAAGCTTTAAGTATTGTCTGACCAATAGCTGGATGAAATAAATCAAATATATTGCACAGTTCAGTGTGGCAGGAATGGTTTACCTTAAGCATTTGACTAACAGATTGCGCTGCTCTAATATGCCCAGCACCTATCGGAGCACTAATTAATAAAACCCGATGATCAGCCAATAGCGTTCGCCTGCCAAGAAGTTTTTATATTGCCATACAGGTTAACTTGGCTGTTATCGCCGGTTACTGCCAGTAACTCTTGTACCGTCTTGCCTTTATACACTGAAAGGTTACCTGCAATCTCAGCCAATGGAATTAAAACAAATCTTCTGTCCGGCATACGGGGATGGGGCAATTCGAGCGTGATAGTAGCCATTTCTACATTATGATAGAGCAAAAGGTCAATATCAATGTTGCGCGGACCCCATCTCACTTCCCGTACCCGTCCCATTTGTCGTTCAATCCCGAGACAAACATCAAGCAGTTCTAGCGGCGGTAACTCAGTAGTAATCGCAATGACTGCATTGAGAAAACTAGGCTGATCCTTTAATCCTACCGGTTCAGTCTCGTATAATGAAGATACCTGCTCAACAGCAATGCGAGAATGCTCACTTAACAGCCTAATGGCCGTGGCAATGTTTTCTTCTCTGGTATTATTACCAATACTAATATTAGAACCCAATCCTAAAACAATCATTCTCCGCGTCTCCGTACGGCTTCAACTTCAACATAATCCAGCGCTGCAGCAATGGGCACGGAGGGTTTGCGTACCCGTACCGTGACTTCCCCTACCAGAGGGTGTAGCCGTAAAACTTCCTCAGCGATACGGTAGGATAAAGCTTCAAGAAGTTGAAATCTCTGATTTTCCACTATATCTTTGGTTTGATTATAAATAGAAACATAGTCTACTGTTTCTTCAAGGCGGTCACTTTTACCAGCTTGGCTTAAATCGGCTTTCATATCAAGATCAACATAGAATCGCTGTCCTAATTCCCGTTCAAATTCATATACCCCGTGAAAGCCGTAAAACACCATGTTTTTTAAAGAAACTCTATGACTCACTTATAGCTACCCCCTACTGATATTTAGCATTTATTATAGCATCGGTTATGCGTGTAATGCGGGCTATGGCTTGTACATCATGTACCCGGACAATATTAGCACCTTTCGTAATTCCTAAAGCTACGGTAGCTCCTGTACCTTCCACCCGTTCACTGGGTAGAGCATTTAAAATATCGCCTATGAACCGTTTGCGCGAAGTGCCTAACAATACCGGACAGCCAAGCGACGTAAGTTCGTCGAGCCGCGCCAGCACAACCAAATTGTCTGACGGACTTTTGCCAAACCCAATGCCGGGATCGACAATAAAGTTGTCAGCGCTTATGCCGGCCGCCTCACCTATTTCAATACTGTACCGCAAGAATTCAAGAATATGGGACATAATGTCTCTTTGATAAGCTGTACCTTCTTGATTATGCATAATTACAACCGGAACGTTATATTCGGCGACTACCTTAGCCATTTCCGGATCAAATTGCAAACCCCAGATATCATTAATCATATGTGCGCCAGCTTTGAGCGCCTCACGGGCAACACTGCCTTTATAAGTATCAATAGAAACAGGTACACTAGAAATAGTCAATACCTTTTCCAACACCGGCATTAGTCTGTCCAGCTCTTCTTCAGCCGAAATTTTCTCCGAGCCGTATGGCCTGGTAGACTCAGCACCAATATCAATAATATCAGCACCCTCTTTAATCATTTGCTCAGCATGTTTTAAGGCTGCATCAATATTATTAAACTTTCCGCCGTCAGAAAAAGAATCTGGTGTAAAATTTAAAATTCCCATAACCAGTGTTTTTTCCGGAGTGATGGATAGCCTATGTTGACCAAGCTTATAGGTACGCTGCGGAAAGTTTTCGCTAGCGGCTATTACAGCTTCCAGTTCCTCGGCGAGTTTTTTTAGACCCCATGGCTGAACCTTAAGTTGGGGAATACATTGTTTAAAATGCTTTAAGCTACCACTTAAAAGTACATCTGTATATTGATCGCTAAAATCGGCCGCTCCCCTGGAAACTGATGCCTCGCCGCCTTTAGAAAGAAATGTCTGCTTTAAAATAAGCGAGGCTTTACTTAAAACATTTTCCACTTTTATTGTCTTATATACGGCCTTATTAGACATAATAGCAGCTCCGCCCGGGTCACATTTAATTTTTGGCAGTTCTTTCCTAGCTTGCTCCTGATTTTTTATCTCAATTACTCGCATATTATATTGCATTAGCGTCCTCCCCTATTGCGACAAAATATAATTTTATTGTATCATAAAATTATGTAGAATAAAGATTATTATGCAAATTTTAGAAATTTATCATTAGATTTGCAATATCTAGGAGGCCTATTAATGAAACAACGCTTATCACCGGATTTTTTCACCATCCCTGTTGAGCAAATAAAGAATGGGTTTTTCAGCGACAGTTATTTCATGCGCACCCAGGAGATCTTAGTCAAGGATAATCACCGGCCAAGAGTTATTATGCAAGTATTCCAGCGTCAGCATGCTGTTATCTGCGGTGTTGATGAAGCGATTGCCATTATCAAAAAATGCGCCCACGATCCTAATAATCTAGTTATTCACGCATTGCATGACGGCGATCATATTGAGCCATGGGAAACTGTGATGACCATCGAAGGTGATTTGGCAAACTTCTCGCACTTAGAAACAGTTTATCTAGGAGTGCTCTCCCGTCAGACTAAAATTGCTACTAATGTACATAGAGTAGTTAAAGCCGCCAATGGCAAACCAGTACTATTTTTCCCTTCACGTTTCGACCATTACGCAGTCCAAGCGTCTGACGGTTATGCCGCTCATATTGGCGGTGTGTACGGCGTCTCTACTCCGGCCAACGGGTCTCTCTGGGGAGCTGAAGCGCTTGGCACTATCCCCCATGCCTTAATTGCAGTTTATGACGGCGACACTGTCCAGGCATCGAAAGCCTTCGATGCTTATATTGATCCACAGGTAAACCGAGTAGCGCTTGTCGATTTCGCAAATGACTGTGTTGGGACATCTTTGGCTGTGGCCAAAGAAATGGGTGATAAGCTATGGGCTGTTCGCCTTGATACTGCCGATAACCTTGTTGATGTGTCTGTATTACCTCAAATGGGTACTTTTAAACCTACCGGAGTTTGTCCTCAGTTGGTTTTAAATGTCCGACAGGCTCTCGACCGTGAAGGCTTTAGCCATGTAAAAATTATGGTGTCAGGTGGATTTACTGCTGATCGCATAGGGCAATTTGAAGCAGCTAATTTGCCTGTTGATGTGTATGCAGTAGGCAGCAGTTTGTATAACGATAATGTCAATTTCACCGCAGACATTGTTATGTTAGATGGAAAACCATCTGCTAAAGTTGGCAGGAGCTACCGCCCTAACTCCCGTTTGACATTAGTGGAATGAGGATTAAAAAAGTGAAACAACCTTTAACGGTTGTTTCACTTTTTTTGTTCATTATTTAAGTTAGATGCTAAACTAGCAAGTTGTTCAGACATCGCCATAAGCATTTGACTATGTGCCGTCAGGTCTTGAATAGTATTTGCTTGGTGCTCCGTAACTGCATCGATCTGGTTTATTTCAACGCCAATTTTTTCAATCGATTTTTTAATATTATTCAAAATTGTAGTAATCTGAGTTGCCGAACTGGCGCTATTAGTAGCAAGCTTACGGACTTCTTCGGCTACTACACCAAACCCTCTGCCCATCTCACCAACCCTAGCTGCTTCAATTGCGGCGTTCAGCCCTAAAAGGTTAGTCTGACTGGCGACATTTTTAATAAATCCAACAACGGAATCAGTGTCTGCCACCTCTTTATTGGCGGCGACTGACATATCTTTAAGGACTCGCCCGCTGGCAGCCAATTCTTCAGCCTGAGCCAGAATAGACTGGATAGAAGAAGACATATGTGTAGCCGAATTAGATAACTGTTTAGCTGCAGTGGCAAGCATATTTTGGCGTTCCATTGACTCGTGGACAGCAACAGCACCAATAACTACTCCCTGATCGTCAATTACCGGCAGGCTGATAGCAATATAAGGAATACCGTAAACCTCGCTGCTAACTTCAACAACCGCCCGTTGTTTCTGTTGCATTGCTTTGTATGCAGCAGATCCCGATTTAAGTGGTTCACCAACAACAACTTGACCTTCGAGCTCAGGAATCGAGTAAGATACTAACCATTTTTCCCGGTCGCTAACCACCATACCAACTTTTCCGCTTACTAGCTGCGGAATATACTTAGCAATCTTGGTAAAACAGTCCAACATGGAAACTTCTGCCATGTAAATCCCTTCCTTTGTTCCCACAATCGCTATAAACTTCTAAATCACGCTACCATTTACGGCTGGAACCACCGCCGCCACCTGAGCCGCCGCCGTAACCTCCACCCCCACCCCCGCCGCCACCACGGAATCTTAAGAGGGAAAGAATAAGATATGTAATACTGCCGCCAAGAAACACCCAGTCAAAAATGAGTAATGCCAATGCACCCGCTGCCATCGCAAGCTGAGCCCACCATGGCAGAGTGTCCCACCACGATTGATTAGCCGCAGAACGCACTTTAGCCGATTTGGCATCGGTGCTTATATCAAGCTGATACTCTTTGGCAGTTGTACTGACCAATGCCTGATAGCCGTTCCAGATACCTTTATTATAATCATTTGCAGCAAAATAAGGTATCATGTACTCATCTTGTATAGCACCGGTCTTGGCGTCATTAAGCACCCCTTCCAAGCCATAGCCTACTTCTATTCGTGACTGACGGTCATTTACTGCAACCAACACCAGCACACCATTATTTAGCTGCTTATCCCCAATACCCCATCGTCTTAGCACTTCCAGAGCATACTCATCTAAAGATGCTCCTTCCAATGACTTGACTGTCAGCACTACAATTTGAGCCTTAGTCTTAGCAGCCAACTTGCCGCCTAGATTGTTTATTTTACTTTTAGTGTCTGAATCCAATACTCCGGCGTGGTCTTGGACATATACACCTTGCGTCGGCGCCGGAGGGATTTGGGGCTGAGCCGAAGCACAGGTCATTAGTAATAAATATATTACTAAAACAAGCCAAGCCAACCTTTTATTCATAAGTTACCCCCTCGCTCGGCAATTAGAATTTTACTTGGGGAACTTGTTTTGCGCCTTCTTCTGCCTTAAAATATTCCTTTGGCCCAAAGCCCATCATTCCGGCAAATAGGCTTGTCGGGAATGAACGTATTTTTACATTATATCCTTGCACTGCATCGTTATAATCTTTACGAGCTACAGCGATTCGATTTTCAGTTCCGCTAAGTTCATCCATAAGTGCCCGGAAATTTTTATCGGCCTTAAGATTTGGATAGTTTTCCGCAACAACCAATAATCTGCTGAGTGCCGAATTTAGCTCGCTGTTGGCCTGTGCTTTGCCCACTGGTCCCTGTGCCCCGGCTAGCTTCGCACGCGCGTCAGCGACAGCTTGAATGGCCTGTTGTTCGTGCGCAGCATATCCTTTTACAGTATTAACTAAGTTGGGAATTAAATCGGCCCGCCGCTGCAGTTGGTTTTCAATCTGGCTCCATTTACCATTAACATTCTCGTTAATACTAACCAATGTGTTGTAGCTGAAAATAGCACTTACCAATAATGCTCCTACTATGGCGATAATAATCCATACTGCCTTATTCATATAAAAACCTCCTTTGCATTTTAAAGAGAGATACACTATTTATTATATCTAACAGAGTTGAATATATCATGGACTAATAGGTATTTATTTCCTGGAAATATTTTGAAAATCATTACGAAATTGAATGGCTTCCGCAATGTGTCTTGCTTCAATTTGCGCTGCGCCACTCAAATCAGCAATTGTTTGAGCCACTTTAATTATCCGATCATAACCACGGGCGCTTAGATTCATCTTAGTAAAAGCCTGCTTGAGAAGACTCACAGCATCAGACGTTAGATGGCATAGGTTTTTTATATGTTTGTGTTGCATTTGTGCGTTGGCATAGAACCCGAACCTTTTAAGACGTTCATGCTGAATAAGTCTAGCAGCCTCTACCCTGCGGCGAATAATGGCAGACGATTCTTGAGGTATATTTTTTACTAAATCATTATACTCAAGGCGTGGCACATGAATTGTTATATCAAGCCGGTCCAAAAGCGGTCCTGAAATTTTTTTCTGATAACGGCGTATATCACCTGGTGTGCACGAGCAATCCCTGGACGGATCTGAACTAAAGCCGCAGGGACACGGATTTAATGCCGCAATAAGCATCAACTTAGACGGGTACGATAAGGTGGCGTTAACCCGGGAAATGGTAACCTCCCCGTCTTCAAGCGGCTGACGGAGCACTTCCAGCACTGTCCGTGGAAACTCAGGCAACTCATCCAAAAACAATACACCATTATGGCTTAACGTAACTTCACCCGGCCTTGGCATACTCCCACCGCCGATCATCCCAGCAGTTGACACAGTATGATGCGGACTGCGAAACGGTCTATCTGTAACTAAGCCAACATTATTCTTAAGTAATCCGGCAACACTACAAATTTTTGTTACCTCAAGAGCTTCCTGCGGCGTCATATTCGGCAATATTGATGGAATGCGCCTAGCAAGCATTGTTTTACCTGAACCTGGCGGTCCAACCATCATTACATTATGAAAGCCCGCAGCAGCAATCTCAAGAGCCCGTTTTGCAACAATCTGTCCTTGCACGTCTGCGAAATCGAGCGCTACATCGCGGGATTGGTTTTCCGGTAATTGTGGAACTTCTGGAACCAGTAAGTTCTCACCTTTAAGATGACCAGCAACCTCAGCCAGAGTCTCCGGCGCATAGACTGTCAATTCTCCGGCTAATAATGCTTCCTGGGCATTTTCTCGAGCCACAATCATTTCTGCTATATTGTAACCCCGGCAGTTAGCCGCAATTGATATTATGCCCGATATGCCCCGCAGCCTGCCTTCTAAAGACAGTTCGCCAGCAAATACCTGACTGCGACAACTCATTGGATTAACCTGGCCGCTTGCCGCCAGTATTCCTACAGCGATAGGCAAGTCAAGACCTGAACTGTCTTTTTTAATATCTGCGGGTGCTAAATTTACCGTGATTCGACGTGCAGGAAACTCAAATCCGCTGTTTTTAATAGCCGCTCTTACTCGTTCCCGCGACTCACGCACTGCCGTATCAGGCAATCCCACTATATCAAGTCCGGGAATGCCGTTTGCAATATCAACTTCAACTGTTATTAATACACCGTTTAATCCTAATGTAGTTGAGCCATAAGTTTGTGCAAACACTGCTTACCCCCGCAGCTGTTTAGCTGCCAAACGCATTTATAATGTGATTACAATGAACTGTATCCTTCAGCAAGTATATTTCCAGAATGTCAAATCTGCAGGCCATGTCTGTAAAACCACGATGATTTAAAAAGCATAGTGCAGTATTTATTATTTTTTGCTGCTTTCTGAAATTAACAGCTTCAGCAGGAAAGCCGTAAACAGTTGAGCGTCTGGTCTTAACTTCAACAAAAACTAGGTACTCTTTATCCTGCGCTATGATATCTATTTCGCCAGTTTTAGCGCGATATTTGGTAGTGATAATTTTATAACCCAGTTTACTCAAATAGATTGCAGCAGACTGTTCCCCTTTATCACCAACGCCAATATGGTTCATAGTCTCCTCCGCAACCGCTTACTTAGGCTTTTTCCCTAATCGCTGGTCCAAACGGTAAATATACGCCAAAACCTCAGCTACCGCTTGATATAGCTCTGGTGGTACTTCACGATCCAATTCAACAGCCATCAGCATACCGGTAAGCGTTTTATTCTGATATATGGGAATTCCATGTTCTTTTGCGGAATTTAAAATTCTTCCAGCAACAACGCCGGTTCCCTTTGCTACAACAATAGGCGCTTTATTCTCATCATCATAAGTGAGAGCAACTGCTTTAGGTAGCTTGTCACGTTCCGGATCAGTCACACTATCATCTCCTCGGTGGCAAAACAGTTGTCCTATCTGCTAGCTGCTTCAGCAGCCTTAACCGGAGCAAAGCTCCGCCGATGATGTGGACACGGTCCGTATTTTATAAGTGCTTCCATATGTTCTTGTGTGCCGTATCCTTTATGGCGGGCAAATCCGTACTTTGGATACTCGCAGTCAAGCTCATTCATTATTTGATCTCGTTCTACTTTAGCAATAATAGATGCTGCAGCAATCGAAGCGCTAACCTGATCACCACCAATAATTGCTTGATGCGGTACAGCAAGATTAGGCAACGGCACGGCATCAACTAGTACTGCCTGCGGTATCGGAGACAGGCCAGAGGCTGCGCTATACATGCCACCTACAGTGGCCTGGTATATATTAATATCATCAATTGTTTCAACACTGACTATACAAGAGTTTACTGCAAGAGCAGCCTTTTTTATTTCTTGATACAGCTTTTCTCGCTGCGCGGCTGTAAGCTTTTTGGAATCATTTAAGCCTGGGAGATAACAGTCAAGCGGCAAAATAACAGCAGCAACAAGTACAGGGCCTGCTAACGGCCCCCTGCCAGCTTCGTCAATACCTGCAACCAAACAATAACCCTCAGCTTCTAGTTGACGCTCGTACTCATATAGCGCCTGAATTCGCTCCCGCTCGCGCTGAGCTGCCTGGCGACGAGCTTCCCATTTATCCACAAGGCGTTTTACTGAGAGACGGGCATCTGTTTTAAGGCTATTCGTTATATGTAGTGAAATATCGTGCTGAGATAATAGCGCCGTAATCTGCGCCACCGTCATCTGTGTTGTATCCAAAAACGTACTACCTCCAAATCCAGATGCTTTAGTTATTCTTGATAAACCCAACAAATCCTGCCTATTTTCAGACAAAATAATAGAACGGCCACAAATTGTTAGCCGTTCACTTTATGACTTTGTATCAAAAATGTCTTTCATCTGCTGGTACTGTATCAAATTCAGGAGCATCCAGCTGTGCAGGGGTGTCAAGGGTAAATTGGCCAAGCTTGCCTGAACGAAAATCCGTTAGAATAATTCTTCTGACCTTTTCGTAATCTACCACACCG
Organism: Sporomusa sp.; assembly: GCF_035561155.1. Taxonomy (GTDB): domain Bacteria; phylum Bacillota; class Negativicutes; order Sporomusales; family Sporomusaceae; genus Sporomusa. The sequence goes on from NZ_DATMYD010000071.1 coordinate 121,313, forward strand.
CCGATCTTCAAGCAACCTCGCTTAGCCCCAATTAGTGCTAATAGCTCGCCTGTGTCTTCCGGCAATTGCTCTTCGCTTAGCTTGTATCGTTCACGTAGACGAGAGGAATAGTTCTCTCTGAGTATTTCTAAAAGTTTTAGGATAACTTTCTCCATATCATAGATATCGTCTTTAATTGCACCAGTCACAGCTAATTTAAAGGCGACTTCCTGATCATCCATCCTTGGCCACAATACACCGGGAGTGTCCAGTAACTCAAGGTTCTTACCGACTTTGAGCCACTGCTGCCCGCGCGTTACTCCGGGCTTATCACCTGTTTTAGCTGTTGCTGTGCCTAACAGCCGGTTGATTAGCGAAGACTTCCCCACATTGGGAATTCCCAGAATCATAGCTCGTACGGCCCGGCCTTTTATACCTTTAGCTGTAAGTTTGGCAATTTTTTCACTAGCCTCTAGTTCAACCTTATTTACCAGTTCTTTCGAACCTTTGCCGCTGGCTGCATCTAAAGGGACTGTAGTAAACCCCAAGCCCCGAAAATGTTGAATCCACTCGGTCGTACGCGCCGACTCGGCTAAGTCTGACTTATTCAGCGCCACTACCCTAGGCTTGGTGCCAACAAGTTCGGCAATAATAGGATTTGCACTGCTTATCGGGATACGCGCATCTAACAGCTCAATTACTACATCAATAAGACTTAACTGTTCACGAATCATACGCTGGGCTTTGGCCATATGGCCAGGGAACCAATGAATGTGCATTAAGTCACACTCCTTACCTAAGAACCGGATACTATAGTGTATAGCTACGGCAATGTTTTTATGTGGTCAAGCGGCCAGAAAACCGTAACTGCTTTACCTTTAATTAACTCCAAGGGCACAAAACCTACATCTTTAAACCGACTGTCTTCGGAGTTATTACGGTTATCGCCCATTACATAAATGTGTCCTTCTGGAACTGTGGCCGCAGGATAGGAGCCTCGGGTACGTTCTAATATGTATGACTCGTTCAAAAGCTGTCCATTAAGAAAAACTCTACCATCTTTTATCTCCACAGTATCCCCAGCTACTGCAATTACACGTTTAATAAAATCACGACTGGGATCACGTGGATAACGAAATACTAGCACTTCACCCCGTTCGGGAGTCTTAAACCGGTATATAAATTTATTTACAATAAGTCGTTCGCCGTTTACCAACGTTGGCCGCATAGACGGCCCCTCGACCATGTATAGTTCTACAATAAAATACCGGATAAAAAACGCCAGAACTATGGCTATGAGAATAGATATTATCCAGTCTTTTATTTCTTCACCCAAGTTGGTATTACTCACAGCCTTCCTCCTTTCGGTATAGGAATGCCTTCAATTCACCCCTGTGGGAGATATGAAGAAAAGGGACTGAAATCAGTCCCTGAACACATCAGTTTTTAGCGTTTTTCCCTAATACGAGCTGCCTTACCGGTAAGGTTGCGCAGATAGTAAAGCTTCGCTCTACGAACAATACCGCGACGCATTACTTCAATTTTCTCAATACGCGGAGAATGTACCGGGAAGGTACGCTCAACGCCGATGTTGTAAGAAACACGTCTTACAGTAAAAGTTTCGCGCACACCACTGCCCTGACGGTTAATTACCACACCTTCAAAAACCTGAATACGCTCACGAGTTCCTTCAACAACCTTTACATGCACGCGTACGGTGTCGCCTGCCTTAAAAGAAGGGATATCTTGCCGCAGTTGTTCTTGCTCCAAAATTTGAATAATATTCATTTATATTTCCTCCTTATATCAGACGTTCGTACCATTTGCAGAGGACCGTCCGTATTACACAAAAAATAGTATACCACATATTACCCGGCAACTCAAACTAAAATGCTGTGATTTAAGCATTTTTCCACCAAAATTCGCCTAACAGGCGATCAAGAATGATCGCAACCGCCGCACGAACAGGTAAATGATTATAGCTTCCTGGTCCATAAATAGGTTCTAGTATATAATCGAACTGCTGCATTACTGAATTCTCCATGCCCCAGCCAGTACCGAACAAGAGTAGGCACGGCCTGCCCGTATCACTTATTTCCTGCCGAAGTCCGATATACGAAACAGTATTTGCATACTTACGAGCATCGGTAGTAACAACTAACGGTTTCGCACCTTCCTTAGCCGTAATATAATCAACTGCTGCAGCAATATCTGGAATAACTTCCACTATGCTTAACGCCTCTTTACGGTCAGGATTATACTGTCCACCATAACCTTCCTGCCAATAGTTGATAATTTCCTCAGCTAGCGCCTTTTGGCTATCAAGTGGATGGATAATAAAATATTTCAGCAAGTCATATGTCCGGGCCGTACGGGCAATATCATGGATATCAAAATTAGTAATAGCAGTCGTAACTATCTCGTTATTTTTATTATAAATAGGGTAATGCACTAAACCCAAATATACAGGCAATGCCATATTCAGCCTCCGGCCTGCTCAGACTTTATTTCCTGCAACAGTTTATGATCTTGAGGACTTAATTCAACTTTATCCATCAAGTCCGGTCGACGCTCAAGTGTTGCCTTAAGCGATTCTTTCCGCCGCCATTTCTCAATTTTGGCATGATCACCTGAAAGTAGTATTTCAGGCACTTCCCAGCCGTTAAATTCTCGCGGCCTGGTATACTGCGGGTATTCCAGCAGTCCGTTATAGAAGGAGTCTTGTTGCGCTCCGTCATCGGCACCAAGTACTCCCGGAATCATACGTGCTACTGCATCGGTAATGACCATCGCAGGCAGCTCTCCACCTGTCAGAACATAGTCACCAATTGAAATAGCTTCATGAACTACATGTTCGCGGATCCTCGCATCGATGCCTTCATAGTGACCGCAAATAAATATAAGCTGTTCATACCCGGCAAGCTCCCTGGCTTTAGCTTGATCAAAAGCTTGTCCACCCGGACACATTAGAATTATCCGCTTGCGTGAAACATTACTCGCACTCACGACACTTTCCACAGCGCGAAATACCGGATCTGGTTTCATAACCATACCTGACCCGCCGCCAAAAGGACAATCGTCTACAATATGATGCTTGTCATAAGTAAAATCCCGGGGATTGGTTACATGAACAGATATAAGCCCGCTGTTCTGCGCCCGTTTTAGAATACTATGGCCTAACGGACCGGTAAACATCTCGGGAAACAGCGAAATAATGTCAATACGCATAAACGCCCTCTGTTTAGTCCATTTCTTCCTGAAGTTTTACAACCATCTGCTTGCCGGCAATATCAATTTTCTTAACAACGTCTTTAATAGCCGGAATCAGCAATTCACGCTTGCCTTGCTGCTCAACAACATACACATCATTGCTGCCTGGCTGCAACACATCGGTTATAACTCCTAGCTGCTCGCCTTCTTCAGTAAATACATTAAGGCCAATAATATCGAAAATATAATATTGTCCTTCAGGCAATTTTACTACATCTTCCCGCCCAATTTTAATCAGCTTGCCGCTCAGACGTTCGGCGTCATTCATGGTATTAATTTCAGCAAATTTAAGTAAGATAAACTTTTTATGCGGTCGGGCTGACTCTAGTTTCAATTGGCCTACATCGTCAATAAATACTGTTTTAAGATCATGGAAACGGTCAGGGAAATCAGTAAGCGGGAATATACGAACGTCACCCCGCACACCGTGCGGGGCAACAATTTTACCGATGGTTATCAGATCAGTTTCAGACATATTAACTACGGAAAGCGACGATTTTGCCATCTTCCAGCAAAATTTCGGTTGCCATCAGTTTATGCAAGTCATCACCAACACTTACTGTAACGACTCGATCCATAGTACCCTGAACTATTTCCGCACCGATTTCCAGTTGTGCTGTTTCTTTTAGCTTTTCCAGCATATGATTTTTAAATTCAAAGCGTTTTTGACGTTCAGCATCAATCTGCTGACGTAGACCGACAAGTCCTTGCGCGTCTTGTTTCGCCTGTTCAGTCATCATGCGTTTGGCATGAAACTCAATTTGCTGGAGTTCTAAATCTGCTTTCTTTATGGCTTCCTGAATTTCGGCCGCCAAGTGCGCTTTGAGGTCTTCTGTTACTTTAGCTTTAATGGTCACCGGACACTTAATTGTCAAATTCTCAATGCTAGCCATTTAGTTCCACCCCTTTGGTTGTCAGATTAACAGCTTAATTATAATATTTCCACCATTACTCGTTTGTTTTCCCGGGTGGCGGCAGCTTTAACTACAGTGCGGATAGCTTTGGCGATACGTCCTTGCTTGCCAATTATTTTCCCCATATCATCCGGGGCCACATGCAGTTCATAGACTGTACCCGAATTATCGGTTGTCTCATTAACATTGACTTGTTCCGGGTTTTTCACTAATGCTTTGGCGATAACTTCGACTAATTCTTTCATGTAGTTATCACGCCTCGTTTCTACGCTTCTTTCTTAGTGCGCTTTACTTCATCCCATTTTTTCAGGATGCCTGTTTTACTGAACAGATTTTTAACAGTATCAGTAGGTTGAGCGCCTTTTTGCAGCCACTCAATGGCTTTTTCTTCATCAATCTTGATCACTGCCGGTTCAGTAGTAGAGTCGTAATGACCCAGATTTTCAATAAAGCGTCCGTCCCGCGGCGAACGGGAATCAGCCACTACTACACGGTAAAAAGGACGTTTTTTAGCGCCCATACGCTTTAAGCGGATTTTAACTGCCATTATAAGTCACCTCCTTTATAAAATATCCCAATTTATATTTAAGATGAGTTAAGGCATAAAAGGAAGTTTAAAGCTTGGTTTTTTTCCGCTTTTTTGCATTTCCTGGATGCGTTTCATCATCTTTTTGGCTTCGCCAAACTGCTTTAACAATCTGTTAACATCTTGAACCCGTGTGCCGCTACCAAGAGCAATACGTTTTCGCCGGCTGCCATTAATGATTGATGGGTCGCGCCGCTCTTTAGCCGTCATGGAGCGGATAATAGCAATAATATGCTTTACTTCTTTATCATCAATATCCATCCCTTGAAGCTGTTTAAGCTTACCCATGCCAGGGATCATCCCCAAAATCTGGTCAAGCGGTCCTAATTTGCGAACTTGTTCAATTTGCTCTAGAAAGTCATCCAGCGTAAACTCTTCTTTACGCAGCTTCTTCTGCATTTCCTGAGCTTTTTCTAAATTTATTGCAGACTCAGCCTTTTCAATAAGACTAAGTACATCGCCCATGCCCAAGATGCGCGAAGCCATACGATCAGGATGAAAGGGCTCCAAAGCATCAAGTTTTTCGCCCATACCGGCAAACTTTATCGGTTGGCCGGTAACTGCTTTAATAGAGAGCGCAGCACCGCCACGAGCGTCACCGTCAAGTTTGGTCAAGATAACACCATCAAGGCCAAGATCATTGTTAAAAGACTCAGCTACATTAACCGCGTCCTGACCAGTCATAGCGTCAACTACCAGCAGTATTTCGTGCGGCTTGACAGTCTGTTTAATAGATTTGAGCTCATTCATGAGCTCTTCATTGATATGCAGACGACCGGCCGTATCAATAATCACTATGTCACGGGCCATCATAAGTGCCTGATCAACAGCTTTTTTTGCAATGTTGACCGGGTTTTCCTGCCCCATAGTAAATACGGGAATTTCAAGTTTTTCTCCTAAAACTTCCAACTGCTTTATAGCAGCAGGGCGATAAATATCGGCAGCCACCATGAGTGGTCGTTTGCCTTGGCGTTTTAGAAGATGAGCCAGTTTACCGGCTGTGGTAGTCTTACCTGCCCCCTGTAGACCAACAAGCATAATGACTGTCGGCGGCCGGGACGCAATAGCAATACGGCTTTGCGTCCCCCCCATCAGGTTGGTGAGTTCTTCATTTACAATCTTTATAACATGCTGGGCAGGTGTCAGGCTCTCAAGCACTTCCTGACCTACTGCACGTTCTTTAATTCTAGACACTAAGTCTTTTACTACTTTAAAGTTAACATCAGCCTCCAAGAGGGCCATCCGTACCTCTTTGAGTGCGTCAGCAACATCATTCTCCGACAGTTTGCCTCTGCCACGCAGCTTCTTAAAAGTCTGCTGAAGTTTATCTGCCAAACTTTCAAAAACCATGTATATGTCACACCTCCCGGGTGTCTTCTAGCAACGAATTTAACTTAAGCAAAGCCTGACTCAACTCAGGCATATTACGTACAGTAATCGGCAGTTGTTCTAAACTGCTGACAACTTCAGCAAGCAGCTTGCGCTCATCACTGTAACGAGCAGCTAGTCCAAGCTTTTCTTCATATTCTTCCAATGTTTGTTCAGCCCGTCGCAGGATGTCATGTACGGCTTGACGCGATACACCGAATTCTTCCGCGATTTCTGCCAGCGATAAGTCCTGCAAGTAGTGCATATTAAGGCAATCGCGCTGTTTATCAGTTAAAAGCGCATTATAAAAGTCGTAAAGTTGCCCTACTCTTAACACTTTATTTAACATGCGATCCATACATTCACCTGCTTAAGTGACAAGGTAAATCCCTTTACACCACAAATTATATCTAAAACAGCAAGGCATGTCAAGTAAAATTACTTGTCGGCAAATAGAGCACCCGCAAATTCAGCAGCATCAAACGGTCGGAGGTCATTTACTCCTTCGCCCACCCCTACCCATTTGACAGGCAAACTAAGCTCATTGTTAATAGCGATTACCACTCCGCCTTTAGCCGTACCGTCTAATTTAGTCAGTACTACCCCAGATAGCGTCACAACATCACCGAACAGTTTTGCTTGGTTAATCGCATTTTGACCGGTAGTAGCGTCAAGCACCAATAAAGTCTCATGCGGTGCATCCGGTATTTCCTTTGCTATTACTCTATTAATCTTCTTTAGCTCTTCCATTAAATTCGATTTAGTATGTAGGCGCCCAGCTGTATCAATAATAACTACATCCACTTTACGGGCCTTAGCGGCTTGGACAGCATCAAAGGCTACCGCTGCAGGATCAGACCCTTCAGCATGCTTAATAACTTCAGTACCTGTCCGCTGTCCCCAGATTTCGAGTTGATCAATAGCGGCCGCCCGGAAGGTATCAGCAGCTGCAATAAGTACTTTTTTTCCGTCTTCATGATAATAACTAGCTAATTTACCAATCGTAGTTGTTTTCCCAACACCGTTCACGCCAACAATTAACATTACTGTCGGCGGTCTATGGGAGATTTGTTCGGCCTGGGCTTTGCTAAGCAGCATTGCACTGATTTTAGCTTTTAAGAATGGCTTTAAATCATCAGGCGAATTAATCTCCTTGCTTTTAATACCACTACGAATTTCTGTCATTAATTTAGCAGTAGTTGGTGCACCGACATCTGCTGACAGCAATAGAGCCTCTAAATCATCCAAAAACTCATCATCAATGGCGGCATAACCGATAACCAACTGCTCAATCTTCTCAGTAAAACTTTTTCTGGTCTTTTCCAGACCAGATTTCAATTTATCAAAAAAACCCATCGTTATTCCTCCAAACTATTTAAAGACATGTTTGTTATCCGGCTTTGTCCATAAACTTTACCGAAATCAGTCGGGATATTCCTGACTCTTCCATTGTTACACCATGTAATACACCGGCGGCTTCCATGGTACCCTTGCGGTGAGTAACAACAATGAATTGGGTACTTTGCGCATAATCCCGCAAAAATTCACTGAAGCGCTGCACGTTAGCTTCGTCGAGCGCTGCATCAATCTCATCAACTACACAAAACGGCGCCGGCCGATAAGTTAAAATAGCAAATAAGAGTGCAATTACGGTAAGCGCCCTTTCCCCCCCTGATAAAAGTGCTAGATTCTGCAGCTTCTTTCCCGGCGGCTGCACAATAATATCTATTCCTGTTTCAAGAATATTGGCTGGCTCAATAAGCACAAGCTCTGCCCGCCCACCACCAAATAATCGAATGAAAACCTCACTAAAATATTGGCTTATGGATTTAAACGCAGTATTAAACTGACGCGACATAGTAGTATCTATATCCTTAATTACCGATGTCAGATACTCCTTAGCCCGCAGCAAATCATTCGTCTGCTCATGTAAAAAGTTATACCGTTCCTGAACCCTATTATATTCATCAATAGCTGCAGGATTTATTGGTCCGAGTGCAGCAATTTGGCTTTCAGTGTGAGATATCACTCTCAATAATTGTTCAATATTATCTTGCCGCTTCAGCCCGCGAGCCGCCTCTATCGTCAAAGCAAGCTGTCCGGTAAGCTGCTCATAGCAATTGGTTGCTTCATAGCTATACTTGGTTACGAGAAGTTCTATTTCATGAAGGCGAGCTTGCAAGTCACTACTTTGGCGGCGTAACTCTTTTATCTCTTTATCTAGTTGCTGCGTACTAACCAATAATTCCAGTTTTGCGGCATAATGCACCTGCCGCGCCTCAGCTAAATGGGATTTGGCAAGCAACAGATTCTCCTTGCGTTCTGCTAATGAAGCAAGTTCAGTTTGAGCCTGTCCAATCTCGGCCTGAAGCTGGTTTTTCTCAGCTTTAAGCCGGGTAAGATCAACGTCCAGCGATACTTGCGTCTGTTTGTATTGCTCGCTGGCTGACCGAGTAGCAGCCACATCTTGGTTAGAAACACTCAGCTTAATTTTAGCGTCAGTCAACTCTTCGTTCAGAGCTTGCTGCTCATCTTTAACCGTCTTAAGCTCGTTTTGCCAATCGGCTACCTTAGATTTATGGCTAGTTTCCCGGTTTTCCAAAAAGATAATGGCCGCTTTACTATGCTCAATTTTTTGCTGGCACTCAATAGTTTCACGCTGGCATTCTATAGCCTCGGCACTTATCGTTTTGAGCGTCAGATCACATCGTTCGGCGTCATCTCTAGCCTTATCTATATAAATTGTTAACTCAGCCTGGCGAAGCTCTGCCTCTTTGTATTTGGCCTCAATGCAAGTGAGCTTAGAATTAATTTTAGTGATTGCGGTATGAGTAGCTGTTTTCTCTTGTTCCAACAACGTCTGTTTTTCCCTTAAAGCCTCCAGATTCTGTTTAAGTGTATCAATTTCATTATTTCTGGCAATAAAGCTTGCTTCTTTTCTCCCTACACTGCCGCCAGTAAGTGATCCACCAGGATTCACAAGTTCGCCATCAAGTGTAACAATCCTAGCCGAAAAACCACCGCTCCGGGCAATCTTTAGTGCATCATCAATTGTTTTAGCAATAATTACCCGCCCTAAAAGATAATCGACTACCGGCCGGTACCGGTCGTCAGCACTAACCACATCAGCAGCAAAACCAAGCGCGCCTGACTGACTGGCAGCCAATAGCTCAGCTTCCCTTGGTTTAGTTAATCTAATTGTATTCAATGGTAGAAAAGTTGCCCTACCCAAATTTTGGGTTTTTAAAAAACCAATAGCCTGTTTAGCTGTTTGGTCTGTATCAGTAACAAGGTGCTGTTGAGCGCCCCCGAGCGCTACCTCAATGGCATTGACATATTTATCCGGAACTGTTAGTAGTTGGGCAACGGCGCCGCAAATACCATTACGCCAGGAATGTTGGCTCTTTAATATCCCTTTTATGGCCCGGCCAAAACCTTCTAATTCATACTGCATGCTTGACAAAACATTTAGACGAGATGAAGTTTCATTCACAGTACTGATAAGCTGCTGCTCTTTCTCAGATGCATTTTTAAGCTTATATTCTAATGGAACTGTATCCTGCTGCAAAGACGCAGTCTGTCTTTTTAGCTCTTGCTGCTCAGTAGCAAGACACTCCATTTCATTTTGCAGCTGAATTTTCTTAGTATTAATCTCATTCTGTTGCTGCATATAATTAATATGCTCTTCATTAAGCTTGTTCTGTTTTGCGGCCAAGGCAGCCAAATCGCGCTCATGTGTACGCAAACTGTTACGTTCATTAACTGACTGCTGTAAATGGTCAAAGGTTTTTTCCTGGCCAGTTACTATTTGGTGCTCAATTTGTCTGATACTGGCAATAAGTTGATCATTTCGGCTATTTTTCTCAGTTATCTCTTGTTGGATAGTAAGAACTTGGCGTTGTTTGGCTTCCAGACTGCTCTGTAATTCAGCAAGCCTTGCCCCTGCTGCTTCGTGTTCAGCTACAAGACGTACAGCAGCATCATTAAGGCGCGCTTCAGCCTTACTACCCTGATCGATCCGCTCGCTCAGTATTCCACTTCGGCTATCTAGACGTTCAATTTCAGTCGAGACTTCACTAATCTCTTTATCTGTACAAGCAATCTTTTCATCAGTTTGAGCAATCTTTAGCAACAGTGCCTCTTTTTCGTTATCGGCTGAAACTAATCGGGTATTTGCTGCAATACTTCGGTCTGTCAAATGAGTCTGCTCTAAATTAGCGCTTGCAACCATCTTTTCCGCTTTTTCTAAGCGTTCTAGCAGCACTGTAGCCTGACAGGCCACCAGCTCGGCGCTTAACTTATTAAAAGTATCAGTCCGGGCAGCGTTTTCTTTTAACGGCTCAAGCTGGCTTTCCAGCTCAGAGGTGATATCTTGAACCCTGGTAAGATTTTGTTCTGTGTCATCCAGTTTACGCAGAGAGTCACGTTTGCGCTGTTTATATTTAGTAATGCCGGCTGCTTCTTCAAATAACAACCTGCGTTCCTCAGGCTTACTACTTAGTATTTCGTCAATTTTATTCTGTCCTATTACGGTCATCGACTCGCGCCCTAGACCTGTATCAGCCAGAATATCATGGATATCCTTGAGGCGGCAGGCCGTTTTGTTAATGTAATATTCACTGTCCCCTGATCTAAATACGCGTCTAGTGATTGTAACTTCATTAAAGTCTAACGGCAATCGCCCGTCGCTGTTATCAAAAACTAACGACACTTCTGCTACTCCTAACGGCCTGCGGTTAGCACTTCCTACAAATATGACATCTTCCATTTTAGTGCCTCGTAAAGTACGAAGACTCTGTTCACCAAGCGCCCAACGAATTGCATCAGAAATATTACTTTTACCACTACCGTTCGGACCGACAATCGCTGTTATTCCTTGTCCAAACTCTAATTCTGTTCTTTCGGCAAACGATTTAAACCCATAGGCCTCTAGTCTGCGCAGCAACACAACAATCACCCTTACCTGTATATTTAGGTCAATCAAAATTTTACCACGAGGAGTATGGTAATACAAGTAATATAAAAAAGCCTGCAGCATACGCAAACAGGCTTCTTCACATTAGCTTACATTATTAACGGGGTTCAACAATGAATCTAATGGCGGTACGTTCTTCCCCGTCAATAGTAATCTCCGCAAAAGCTGGTATGGTAATCAAATCAATGCCATTGGGAGCGACAAAACCACGTGAAATCGCAATAGCCTTGATAGCCTGATTAACCGCCCCTGCACCTACTGCCTGTACTTCTGCGGTACCTCTTTCACGCAAAACTGCAGCCAGAGCGCCTGCTACGGATTTAGGATTTGATTGTGCAGATACTTTCAGCACTTCCATTTTTCGCTCTCCTCCTTTGAATTCAGGGCCTATGCTAAAAGGTATTCTGCTTATTTCCTAAAAATTCCTTCTTTTACATGATTTTTAAATCCAATTTATCATATTTTTGTTAAATAGATAGGTTTGTCCACAGTACGCAAGCAAAAGACTCCCCTTTGGGATAAAAGAATCTGCATAAAGGCTAATCTCTGATAAGTTATAGGACTGCTTAAGGCTACTAATATTTCTATTATATTGTCCTCTTACTTTAGAACAATCTTGAGGATGGTGGCGAATAACCAAATTTTCTTCAGAACGTACAGAATTTTGTTCAATAAATCCAGCTAGCATTAAGTAGAAGATATATGAATCTACAAGTTCACCAAAAGCAGGATGATACGGTCCGGCAATCACGGTCTCTTTACTGTCAAGCTCTTCTGAAGCCTGCAACCCAATGCGAATAACTTCAATGCCCTGACGTTCGAAAAGCAGTTTCATATAAGCTGAACGTGCCACCGCCTGTACTAGAGATAGAGGTTGGTAAACACCCCGTTTATAGAATTCGGCAAGTGTAGTACCGCTAATAATCACAACCGGATAAATACGGACAAAGTCAGGGGTAAGTACAAGTGTGTGATGAACAGTCTTAATCAAACTTGCCCAATCTTCACCAGGAAGACCGGGCATAAGCTGCAAACCACAGCGCAACCCAGCATTTTTTAGCAGCGTTACGGCATCATCCACTACCTGGCTATCATGCCCCCGTTCAGCCCTGGCAAGCACCCCATCATCAAGAGATTGAACACCTAACTCAACAATTGTTACGCCCTGCTCAATCAAATTTTTAACCGTTTTCTCGCTTACACAATCAGGCCTGGTGGAGAGACGAATCCCCTGAATACGCCCATTTAGCCGGGCCTCTGTTGCTGGGGCCAGCAAGTCATTTTGGATGTTTTCAGGCAAAGCAGTAAAACTGCCACCATAAAAAGCTACTTCAATGTGCCGTTCTTGATTGATAGTAGCCAATCTCTCATCAATAATTGACCTCACCTGAGTGGCGGTGACAGGCGTTGGCCGACCAGTTATCTTTTGCTGATTGCAAAAAACACATTGATGCCGGCAACCCAGGTGTGGAATAAATATCGGAATAATGTAATGTTTCATAATGCTCCTATACAGAAAGGACGGCCATTCGGCCGCCCTATTTTACTTATTCAGTTATTGTTCCAAGCTTTACCAGCGCCTGTTTAGCCGCCTGCTGTTCGGCCTCTTTCTTACTTTTTCCCCAGCCGGAGCCCATGCGTTCACCGTTAACAACAACAGCGACTTCAAAAGATTTATCATGATCAGGACCGCGTTCACTAATAACTTCATAAGCAATTTTACTGTCGTTATTTTTTTGTACTATCTCCTGCAGCCAGGTTTTATAGTCTTTAAAATAGTCACCGCTCTCTACCAGGGTCAACTCAGATTTCAGCTGGCTTAACACATATCTGGCAGCGCTTTTAAATCCCGCATCAAGATAAACAGCACCAATAATAGCCTCAAACGCATCTGCGAGGATCGATATTCGTTCCCGTCCACCTGATAAAGCTTCCCCTTTACCTAGCAGAAGATACTCGCCAACACCTAACTCCAGAGACCTTTTTGCTAATGTCTGTTCGCACACGACCTGAGCCCGGGCTTTAGTGAGTTCACCTTCGGGTAAATGGGGGCATTGACTAAATAAATAGGAACTGATAATCAAATCCAAAACCGCATCGCCTAAAAATTCCAGACGCTCGTTGTGCCTGACATTAGCGCCTTTGGTTTCATTAGCATATGAAGTATGGGTAAGAGCCTGGTGCAGCAGCTTATAATCACTAAACGTCACTCCCAACGTTCGGCATAACTCGGCTAATGCCTGTAGGCGAGTACCATCCAGCATCCCTTTAGTTTCTTTCATAAAGAGCAGCTTACGCCTGGTACTTTTTCACCAGGATGGTTGCATTGTGGCCGCCGAAGCCAAACGAGTTCGAAAGCGCCACATTAACAACTTGCTCCTGTGCTTTGTTAGGCACATAATCCAGGTCGAGTTCGGGATCTTGGTTTTCATAATTAATGGTCGGCGGAATAATGCTATTAGTGATAGTAAGCACAGTAGCAATTGCTTCAATCCCGCCGGCTGCGCCTAAGAGGTGTCCAGTCATAGACTTTATTGAGCTAACTTTAAGTTTTTTAGCATGCTCACCAAACAATGACTTAATTGCCAAAGTCTCATTTTTGTCATTAAGCGGCGTTGAGGTCCCATGAGCATTTATGTAATCTACTTCATTAGGCTCAATTCCGGCATCTTTAAGGGCCATAGCCATACATTTAGCAGCTTGAGCGCCTTCAGGAGCCGGAGCCGTAATATGATACGCATCAGCATTAAAACCGTAACCGACAATTTCCGCATAAATTTTGGCACCACGCGCTAACGCATGTTCAAGAGTTTCCATAATAACAATACCAGCACCTTCGCCCATAACAAAGCCGCTACGGTCCTTGTCAAAAGGGCGAGAGGCCTTTTGTGGCTCGTCATTACGGGTGGACATAGCTTTCATTGCACAGAACCCGGCTACAGCCGTCGGCGAAATAGCCGCTTCCGTACCGCCGGCAACCATCACATCAGCATCGCCGCGCTGGATTATTTTAAAGGCATCCCCAATCGCATTGGTACCTGTTGCGCAAGCAGTAACGACACAGCTACATGGTCCCTGCAAACCGAAAGTAATTGAGGTTTGGCCTGCAGGCATATTAGCAATCATCATTGGAACAAAGAACGGGCTAATGCGGCCTGGGCCTTTATCAAACAAAGTTTTAAACTGGTCGTGCAGCGTGTCCATGCCACCAATACCAGTGCCAATTAAAGTCCCCATACGGCTACGGTCTTCTTGATCTAAGTTAATTCCTGAATCCTCAAATGCCATTTTGGCGGCAGCAATCGCAAACTGAGTGCACCGGTCCATACGTTTGGCTTCTTTTTTATCAATATATTGGGTCGGATCGAAGTCTTTTACTTCTCCGGCGATTTGAGTAGTATATTCACTGGGATCGAAACGAGTAATGCGGTCAATACCTGATTTACCGGCAAGCAATGCTTGCCAAAAATTATCTGTTCCAATACCGACAGGCGTAATAGCACCTATACCTGTAATTACGACGCGTTTTTTCAAGAAAGGTCACCTCACTAGTTTATTTCTTCAACTTCTTTAAGAAGCCGTACAAAAATTTCTTTGACAGGTAGGATTTCATCTATTTTATGAATATACTCACCGGTAAATACCAACCCGGTATCAACATCCCCCTGCTGGGCCCGAATGAGCGCATTGATTATACAAAAGTTCTGCTCACAATGTTTTAAACAGGCTACGCAAGTTTTAGGACCATCGGTAGTACATTCAAGAATTTTCTTAGCAAAAGGGTTTTTTATAGCACGCCCCGGTAATCCTACCGGGCTCTTTATTAAGACCACATCTTCGTGTTTAGCCTTAAGATAAAATTCTTTTAGAGCCGGAGCGGCGTTAGACTCCACACTAGCGGCAAACCTTGTACCCATTTGTACGCCATCAGCCCCAAGTTTCATTACTTCAACAATATCCCGTCCAGATATTATACCGCCAGCCCCAATAACAGGAATGCTTACAGCATTTTTAATATCAGGTAAAAGTTCATGCACAGATTGGTCAGTACCTAAATGCCCACCTGCTTCTTTTCCTTCGACAATAATTGCCGCGGCACCTAGCTTTTCCGAAATTTTGGCGGCTTTAACCGATGACACAATAGGCACGATTGGAGTACCAGACTTTTTCCCCATAGGGAATACATCGCGAGAAAACCCAGCTCCTGCTACTACCAAATCAATCCCTTCATCAATGGCAGTATCAACATAGCGAGCAAACTCTCTGGCCGCCACCATAATGTTTATACCAATTATTCCCTTAGTTAAGCTACGAGCCAAGCGAATTTCATGACGCAATTCATCAAAGCCCATGCCAGATGCTGCAATAAGTCCGATACCGCCAGCTTCAGCCACTGCCGCTGCCAAACGAGCAGTTGAAAGTCTTATCGCCATACCCCCTTGGATAATAGGAATCTTAGCAACAAGTTGGCCAATTTTAAGCTCCGGAAGTTTCAAGTAACAACTCCTCCAATCAATAACCCTACCATTAGCTACACCAAGCATTACCTTTAAGAAAGTCCCGCGAAAGTTTCCACGGGACTTTCTTCGTCTACATAAGGTAATGTCTCATTCCGACGCCGGTAAAACGTTAAATTACGCCTGCTTTTCCTTGTCTATGTACTCCACAGCGTCTTTTACTGTTTTAATTTTTTCAGCTATTTCGTCCGGAATTTCGATGCTGAATTCCTCTTCAAAGGCCATAATCAGTTCAACAATATCCAGCGAATCAGCGCCGAGATCGTCAATGAAAGTAGAATTCATAGCTACGTCTGCTTCATCAACGCCGAGCTGTTCAACAACGATTTCTTTAACCTTGTCAAAAGTTGTCATGATGGGTGTTCACCTCCTTCCAAGGCAGCTTTTAAACCATATATTACATTACCATACCACCGTCAACATTTAAAGTCTGCCCGGTAATATATTTTGCAGAGTCTGTTGCCAAAAATACTGCGGCAGCAGCTACATCTTCAGCTGTTCCTAGACGATTAAGCGGAATTTTTGTGGCTAAATCGACTTTAACCTGTTCAGACAGTCCATGCGTCATATCGGTGGCAATAAACCCTGGAGCAATAGCATTGACTGTTATACCACGTGATGCCAATTCTTTTGCCATAGATTTGGTAAATCCAATAACACCAGCCTTGGCGGCCGCATAGTTTGCCTGTCCAGCATTGCCCATAAGACCGACAACTGAAGTCATGTTGATTATTTTACCGCTTCTTTGCTTCATCATGAATTTGGATACTGCCTTAGTACAATAGAATACGCCTTTAAGATTAGTATTCATTACTGCATCCCAGTCTTCATCCTTCATGCGCATTAGCAGAGTATCACGGGTTATCCCGGCATTGTTTACCAAAATATCAATTTTACCATAAGCCTCGATAGTTTTCTTAACCAAGGAGTCTACTGCTTCAGCATTGGCGACATCAGCCTGAACAATAATTGCTTGGCCACCATTATCAGTGATGGTTTTACGCACTTCTTCAGCGGCTGCAGCATTACCTGCATAATTGATTACTACTTTTGCACCAACGTTTGCCAACGCAATAGCTACTGCCCGGCCAATCCCTCTGGACGCTCCGGTAACAATTGCCACATGTCCATCTAAATGCATTTTAGCGAACCTCCTTGAAATAATCAAGGATTTTTTCTAAGGAAGCTGCGTCTTCGATATTTAATGTTTCCATCTCTTTTGCTATTTTCTTGGTGAATCCTGTAAGAACCTTACCAGGACCGACCTCAACAAAAGTAGTTGCGCCATGTTCTACAATTTGTGCTACACAATCTTCCCATAGTACTGGACTAGCTGCCTGCTTTACCAGTAATTCTTTGATAGATCCGCCTTGAGTCACAATTTTACCATTAACATTTGCTACGACCGGAATTGCCGCCTCTTTTACATTGACTTTATCCAGTTCAGTGCTGAGTCTTTGGGCTGCCGGTTGCATCAGTGTACTGTGAAACGGGGCGCTTACAGGTAAAGAAATCGCACGTTTTGCACCTGCAGCTTTTAAAAGCTCATTCGCCTTCTCAACAGCTTGGGTGGTACCGGCGATAACAATCTGACCAGGGCAGTTAAAGTTTACTGCCTGTACGGCACCAACCTCAGCTTCTACCTGCTGGCAAATCTCAACAACTTTATCGCGATCAAGTCCCATAATAGCAGCCATACTGCCCTGTCCAAGAGGCACAGCCTCCTGCATAAACTGTCCACGTTTTCTTACTAACTGAACAGCATCGCTAAAAGAGAGCGAGCCAGCGGCAACTAAGGCCGAATACTCACCCAGACTATGTCCAGCCACAATATCAGGTTTAATGCCATGTTGCTTTAGAACTTCATAGCAAGCCACACTCACAGTCAAAATAGCTGGTTGGGTGTTATAAGTCTTCTTAAGTTCTTCTTCCGGACCATTAAAACACATATCGGTAATTGAAAAACCAAGAGCTTCATCAGCTGACTTAAAAATGTCCCGGACTATATCATACTTCTCATACAGCTCTTTTCCCATGCCTACGGCTTGCGAGCCCTGTCCCGGAAAAACAAATGCCAGTTTTCCCATTTCTTTCCCTCCTTATGTATTTGTGAAATATTTATATTTTTCGCGTAAGTTCAGTAATAACTTTAGGAATGTTTTGTACAATATCTTGCATAATTTCATTAACCGGGCGAATTTGGGTTATCATACCAGCTATCTGACCAACCATTACCGAGCCATAATCTACATCACCATCGCGCACAGCCGCTCTAAGCTTGCCAACTCCAAGCTGATCAAGCTCTTCAATTGTCGCACCGCGCTTTTCTAATTCAGCAAACTCACGTGTGAGTTTATTGGCAATAACTCTGACAGGATGCCCTGTCGACACGCCGTTAACAACAGTAGAACGTTCTTTGGCTTTGACAATGGCTGCCTTATAGTTAGGATGAGCAGTGCACTCAACTGAGGCTGCAAACAGGGTTCCAATTTGAACACCCTGAGCGCCCAAAGCCAAAGCAGCCACCACACCGCGGGCATCGCCAATACCACCGGCAGCGATAACCGGCACACTAACGGCATCAGCAACCAACGGCACCAAAGTCATGGTTGTTACTTCCCCAACATGTCCGCCGCTTTCCATGCCTTCGGCAATAATAGCATCAATACCTACACGCTCTAAGCGCTTAGCTAGCGCCACTGATGCTACTACAGGAATAACTTTGGTACCGATTGCTTTTAGTGCTGGAATATATTCACCAGGATTGCCTGCTCCGGTGGTAACCACAGCTACCCGTTCGTCAATGACTACCTGCATAACCTCTTTGACAAACGGTGACATGAGCATAATATTGACACCAAAAGGTTTATCTGTCAAACTCTTAGCCTTGATGATTTCTGCTTTGAGTGCATCAGGCGGCATATGTCCGGCACCGATAAGCCCCAGACCACCCGCGTTAGAGACGGCTGCAGCTAGTTCAGCGGTAGCTACCCAAGCCATGCCTCCCTGCAAAATAGGATATTTGATATTTAGAAGCTGGCAGAGTTTGCTATTTAACAATAGTGTCGGCCCCCTTGCACCATTTTATAACGGCTGAGGCCCAAGTTAAACCAGCACCAAAACCGACCAGGACAACAGTATCGCCCTGCTTTATTTTGCCACTGTGTACAGCTTCATCGAGCGCAATTGGGATAGATGCTGCCGAAGTATTGCCGTATTTATCAACATTAACCATAACCTTATCTAAAGGTAATTTAAGACGTTTGGCCGCTGACTGAATGATGCGAATGTTTGCTTGGTGTGGAATCAGGCAGTCAACATCACCGGAATTGAGCCCGGCGTCCTCCAACGCTTTGACGGCAGCCTCGCCCATTACTTTAACAGCAAACTTAAATACCTCATTACCATTCATATGGACAAAGTGCATCTTTTGCGAAATTGTATCAGCTGTTGCCGGATTGCGCGAGCCGCCAGCAGGAAGTTTCAATAGATCGCCGCCTGAGCCATCTGCGCCAAGGTGGGACGATAAAATACCACAACCAGGGGCGGTTTCAGCCAATACCGCTGCACCAGCGCCATCCCCAAATAGAACACAGGTATTCCGATCACTCCAGTCGAGTATTTTCGAAAGGGTCTCAGCGCCGATAACTAATACTTTTTTATACAAACCAGCCTTGATAAACTGACTGCCGGTTACCATTCCGTAAACAAAGCCGGAACATCCTGCTGACAAATCAAAAGCAGCTGCATTGGTAGCCTTAATATTGGCCTGCACTAGACAAGCTACCGAAGGAAAAAACATATCCGGTGTTGCAGTAGCTACAATAATAAGGTCAATTTCTTCCGCGGTTACACCAGCATCATCAAGTGCTTTCTGAGCCGCCCGACTAGCTAAATCAGAAGTTGCCATACTTGGATCTGCTATTCGTCGTTCCCGAATGCCAGTCCTCTCAACAATCCATTCGTCAGAGGTTTCTACTATGCTTTCTAAATCTTTATTGGTCATTATCTTTTCCGGAACATATGTACCGAGGCCAATAATGCCGACTGCTTTATTATCATTCATTGGTCACAACCCCCTCCTTAGCAATGTTTTCACGAATATGGGCAACAACATCTTGTTCTGTAAACTCTTTAGCAACCCTGATAGCGTTTTTAATCGCTTTAGCTCGGGAACTACCATGACAGATAATAAAACCGCCATTTACACCTAATAGCGGCGCTCCGCCGTATTCAGCATAATCAAGTTTTTTCTTAAGTCCTTGCAAAGCGGGCAATACAAGCATTGAGGCCATTTTCGTCCAAAAACCGCTGCTTTTAATTGATTCTTTTACTAACTGCAAAATAGCGCTAGCTAAGCCTTCACCTAGCTTTAAGACAATATTTCCCACAAATCCATCACAAACAACAACATCTACTGTTCCTTTGGGAATATCGCGCCCTTCAACATTACCAATAAAATTCACGGTATTAAGCTGATTCAACAGTGGATAGGTAGCAAAAACCTGTTCATTGCCTTTGCTTTCTTCCTCTCCAATATTTAAAAGGCCTACTCGGGGCCTTGGAATATTAAGTACATACTCAGCATAAATAGCACCCATGATGGCATTTTGCACCAGATGTTTAGGCTTACTGTCAACATTAGCACCTGAGTCCACGAGAACTGTTGTCCCTGTAAGATTTGGCATAGGTGTAGCAATAGCCGGGCGTTCAATACCTTTAATTCGTCCCAAACCCAATAACGCAGCAGCCACTGCCGCGCCAGTACTACCAGCACATATTGCCACATCGCAGTGCCCTTGTTTAACTAGACTAGTAGCTACAACCACTGACGCATCCTTTTTTTTCCTGACAGCAGCCCCAGGTGATTCATGCATATCAATAACTTCACTCGCGTGATGAACGGTAATTTTTAAATCTTTCCAGTTGCCCTGACGGTCAAGCGATTGGGTAATTTGAGCTTGGTCGCCGACTAAAACAATCTCAAGGTCTTCTTCGGTATACTCTTTGGCAGCTTGTAACGCGCCTAGAACAATTTCATCAGGCGCATAATCTCCGCCCATGGCATCAACGGCAACCTTCATTCAATATCTC
Source organism: Sporomusa sp. (assembly GCF_035561155.1). Classification (GTDB taxonomy): domain Bacteria; phylum Bacillota; class Negativicutes; order Sporomusales; family Sporomusaceae; genus Sporomusa. The sequence continues at coordinate 142,016 of NZ_DATMYD010000071.1, forward strand.
CTTTCACAAAACCGATAAAGTAAAAATGTTTAATTACAGTCTTTTTTATTTATGTAGCTCATGATCCAGTGATACCATAATAAACTTAGCACGAAAGACTTCCTGACTGTCATTCCTAGTTTTTACCCAAATAAAATATTTATTGCCTCTTTTTTTTATGACCTCAGCTTTAGACACTAGTTTTTCGCCCTCATGCACGGCAATCTTATACTTAATATTGGCCACCCCTGTTACAGCCATAGGGGCATCAATAATTGCCAGTGCCAAAGAATTGGCCTGGGCAAAAATATAGTGTCCACGTGCTACTTTGTTTTTCTCAAACACCATGTCAGGGGTTACAGTCATTAGAGATATACCTGTTTTACCCAATTCAAGGTCTATCAAATCGCCAACGACGTCGCTACTGGCAATTGTTTTGAGCTTATTCTGCGCTTCTTCGGCCATTTGCTTAGTACGTTCCCTGAGTTCAGGTATACCAAGCTCCAGCCGGTCAAGCCGAATAGTCTGCACACTAACAGTCAAATAGGCTGCCAGTTCCTCGTCAGTAAAGAACGGTGTGCTTAATAGCTTCTCTTTTAACTGTTCTTGTCGTATTTTTTTTTGAACTCGCGCCATTACATCACCTAGTTTTATCAGTAAGTTATATTACCAATTGATAGCATTAATTATAGCTAGTTACTACCAAGATTGCAAGTAAAAAAAGTGAGCAAGATAAAATTTTAATTGCCTTTTATCTTGCTCACTCATTATTTTTTTATTCTGCTGCAACCACAACTTTACCATTATAATGTCCACATTCGGGACACACACGGTGAGGCATTTTCTTTTCGTGACACTGGGGGCATTCTACCAAACCTGGGATAGTAAGCTTCCAATTAGCACGACGCTTGTCGCGGCGGGCTTTAGACATTTTGCGCTTAGGTACTGCCATTTATTTCCACCTCCTTAACAAAATTGGCCAACCTGCATATCTCAGTCCTTAGACAAAAGTTTTTCCAAAACCGCAAGCCTCGGATCAGTTTTAATCGAGTTGCAGCCGCAGGTATTTATGTTTAGGTTGACTCCGCACTCAGGGCATAAACCACGGCAGCTCTCACTGCAAACAGGTTTGATAGGCTCGGCCAACAAAATATTCTCACGGATTAAATCTGTAATATCAATTTCATCACCGCTAAAATAGTTGATTTCCTGAACCAAAGCTTCACCTGATTTCTCAAACTCAGCTTCTCTATATTCTTCACTGAATGCAACATTAAGTATTGTAACCATGTCTTCCAGGCACCGGCTGCAGCATTGATTTATTGTAGCACGGATTTTTCCGGTTACCTCATAAATCATTCCTTTATTTATAATGCAGCCATCAACCACCATACTCTCAACCCAAACTTCCGGATTATCAAGACTTAGCTCTCCGGCTGAGGTTTTAAAAGAAAAGGGTTGCGCACTCCCGGGATCTTTTCTTAACTGGGATATGTTAATTTTCATCATTTTCCACCAACCTTCATCTATTATAGCTACACACCAGAAGTTTGTCAAGGCAATAAGAAAAGCAGGGAACTAAGTGTTCCCTGCCTATCATGCGATGGTTGTGAGGCCGTTATGCAAGGTTGCCGCAAATTGCTTTGGTGTCGCGGGCGATAACAAGTTCTTCGTTTGTCGGGATGACAAAAATTTTAACTTTAGCGCCGTCAACACTGATTTCCTGCGCTTTGCCGCGAACATTGTTTTTGTCAGGATCGATTCGTGTGCCAAGGTATTCAAGACCGTTGGAGATTTTGTCGCGCATGCTGATAGAGTTTTCGCCAAGACCAGCAGTAAATACGATCGCATCAACGCCACCCATAGCAGCAACATAAGATCCGATAAATTTGCGCACCCTGTAGGCAAACATTTCAAGAGCCAGCTCGGAACGCTCGTTACCGGCATTGGCAGCTTCCTCAATATCGCGGAAATCGCTTGATACGCCGGAAACACCAAGTACGCCGGATTTTTTGTTCAAGTAGTTGTCAACTTGATCAGCTGACATGTTTTCTTTCTTCATTAAGAAAGGAATAATAGCAGGGTCAATGCCACCGGAACGAGTACCCATTACAAGGCCCTCAAGCGGAGTAAAGCCCATGCTGGTATCGATGCATTTGCCATGCTTAACAGCCGCTATACTAGCACCGTTGCCTAGGTGACAAGTAATAATGCGGAGGTTGGTCATATGCTCTCCCATGAGTTCAGCAGCCTGCTGCGAAACGTATTTATGGGAAGTGCCATGGAAGCCATAACGTCTGATACCATATTTTTCATATGCATCATAAGGCAGCGCATACAGGAAGGCATATTTAGGCATTGTTTGATGAAAAGCAGTGTCAAAAACACCTACTTGAGGAATACCAGGCATTATTTCAGCGCAAGCATTTATACCCATGATGTTAGGCGGGTTGTGGAGCGGAGCCATTTCAATGCACTCTTCCAAGGCCTGCATAACAGCAGGGGTAATCAACACAGAATCTGCAAATTTCTCGCCGCCATGCACAACGCGGTGACCAACAGCGGCAATTTCGCTCATACTGGCAATTACACCATGTACGGAATCTGTAAGAGCTTCAATAACAAGTTTAATACCAATACTATGGTTACTGATATCGGCATTAATAATTACTTTGCTTTTCCCCTCTGGCTGATGGGTTAGTACAGAACCATCCAAACCGATACGTTCAACCAATCCTTTAGCCAATACAGACTCATCGATCATGTTGACCAGTTGGTACTTAATTGAGGAACTTCCACAGTTAACAACTAAAACTTTCACAACAAAAATCCTCCCTTATTCTTCTTAATATGTATTGGTGTGGCAGGCCACTAGGCCCAATATCGTAAACTTACTTTCCAACAATTTTTATCTTTTCGACACCTGACTTATTTTCCCTTCATCTACCAAAATTATTTAATAAAAAATTTCACAAATAGCAAAATTAATGTAAAATAAGCATGGGTGAAGTGTAATGAATGCAGTAGGCATGATAGTTGAGTACAATCCTTTTCATAACGGCCACTTATGGCATTTAAACGAAGCTAAGCGAATCTCTGGCGCACAATTCGCTATTGGCGTAATGAGTGGCAATTTTCTACAGCGCGGTGAGCCGGCAATGATAGATAAATGGTCGCGAGCCGCTATGGCGGTTAAAGCCGGCGTTGATTTAATAATTGAGCTTCCGGCAGTTTTTACTGTGCGTAGCGCCCAATACTTCGCAACTGGAGGTATTCAGCTTCTCGGCCGCTTGGGAATAGTCAGCCATATTTGTTTTGGCGCCGAATCAGCAGACTTATCCATGCTTACAGCTGCTGCAGAGGCATTATCAGGAAGCGATATCGTCAATACCTTGCGTCAAAAAATGAGGACTGGCCAGACGTATGCCGCCAGCTTAGCCTTGACACTATCCGAAAGCTTGGGTATTGACCCGGGTGTGATCCATTCTCCGAATAATATTCTGGCGATTGAATATTTGCGGGCAATTGCTACCTACGCGCCACAGCTCATTCCCTTGCCAATACAGCGGCTTTCATCTAATTACCATGATAATTTTATTACTTCGAATATCGCCAGCGCTACTGCCATTAGGGCATCAATTACAAAAAACACCTTGCTGTCCCCCGGCAGTATTGCATGGCAAACACTCCCTTCAGCTAGTGCAGAGCAGATTAATACGCTTATTACTACAGGACGCGCTCCCGTAACCCTAGATGCTTTTAGTAATATTATCTTGGCAAAGCTCAGGACTATGCCTCTAAATGAATTATCCTCATTACCTGATGTCACCGAAGGACTCCACAATAAAATCAGCGATTCTGCGCTTAAAGCCTCGACCGTTCAAGAATTATTTTCATTTATTAAAAGTAAGCGTTACCCGTTAACCCGCTTGCAGCGAATTATAGTTCACGCGCTTTTAGGAACAACGAAACCTAAGATTGCCCGCTTCGATCAGTCGGGCCCCCTATATGCCCGTGTACTGGCATTTAATCAGAACGGACGCATGTTATTACGGGAAATTGACAGACATAGTACAGTGCCAGTAATAACAAAAACCTCCCATTTCCTTACCAGTAAACAGCGGCAAAACGATGAGTTAACACTTTTTCAAGACATGTTAGCCTATGATATTACCGCAACAGACATGTATGTACTGGGATACCCTAACTGCCACTGGAGAACAGGTGGTCAGGATTATCAGACTTCGCCTCAATACCTTGCTGACTAGTCAATAGTTTTTTGATTTCGGGGATAACTGCTTCTGCGGCAAGCTCACCCGCTAGAGCACATTCATCCATTGTTTCAAAGGAACTAGGAGATATGTTACCGATGTCAGGTTGAATGAGGACATCACAATGCTGTTGGCGATGTTTACATAACTCTCTTTCCATAATGTCAATTGACTGAATAATGACATCAAACATATTACTTATATTGCCTACCGTACCTGCATGAGCTAGATCCACAGCGACGACTATATCTGCACCCATGCTCCGGACGGTATCAATCGGCGTAGGATTTAGTACGGCGCCATCAACAAATAGCCTATCGTCAATAGCAAAAGGAATAAACACGCCAGGTACTGAGATGCTGGCACGAACAGCCTTAGCCACGTCGCCTTGGGTAAAGACTACTTCCCTCCCGCTGTTTAGTTCAGTAGCCACCACAGCCAATGGCAGCGTGAGCTCTTCAAACGTCTTATGCCTTGTTAAAAGGCGAATAGTGGCCAATGCCCGTTCACCCGAAACAATTCCCATTTGAGGAATGACGAAATCCAGCCAGTGCCGTTTTTTTAAATTTTTGGCCAATTTAAACATGGTTTCAGAATCAAGCCCGACAGCATAGAGCGCACCGATAAGACTGCCAATGCTGCAGCCAGCAATACAATCTATAGGGATGTTGTGCTTTTCAAACACTTTGAGAACCCCAATATGGGCAATTCCTCGCAAACCTCCCGAACCTAGGGCTAAACCTACTTTAGGTCGCACCGCTATCCCCCCAATACAAACTAGTCGCATTTGAAAACCGCATTTTAGTTATATTACCTCTGCCCTGTCAATATATATATTATCAAACCGCACGGCTTGGAGGAGGAGATTAATATATGCGGATTTGGAGCAGTGGCAGGCGTTATCGTTCACGGCTACTTGCATATTGTATGGCCTTTTGTACGGTATTTATAACTGTCGCTATGGTAACGTATCCGAAAGAAGCTTTTGATTCAGCCATTATGGGTTTAAATTTATGGTGGAATGTTGTTTTTCCCGCCCTGCTGCCTTTTTTTATTTTATCGGAGATACTTATGGGAATCGGTGTCGTTCACTTCATCGGCATTTTGCTTGAGCCACTTATGAGACCTATATTTAATGTTCCCGGTGTGGGAGCCTTTGCCATGTCCATGGGCCTTGCATCTGGTTACCCAATGGACGCTGTAATAACCTGTAAATTCCGTAAAAACCAACTGTGTACAGCAGTAGAGGCTGAGCGGCTCCTGTCTTTCACTAATACTGCCGATCCACTATTTATGTTCGGAGCGGTAGCCGTAGGTATGTTTGGCATGCCTGAATTGGGAGCAACGATCGCTTTGGCCCATTATTTATCAAGTTTGCTTGTTGGGATTGCTTTTAGGTTCCATGGTCGAAATCGAGACAGCTATACTCAAGATGCTCCGGCAACGAACGGTAATATCATTATTCGTGCTTTTAGGGCCCTATATAATGCCAGGCAGGAGGATAAACGTTCAACAGGCCAATTACTCGGCGATGCCGTTAAGTCATCGATGAATACCATTATGCTGATAGGCGGCTTTATCATTGTATTCTCTGTGTTTATTCGCATCATGACCGTTGTTGGTATTACTGATATTCTGACTAGTCTTTTTGCATCACTTCTTAGCCTCATTGGTTATAGCACCAACTTAGCACCATCGCTGGTAAGTGGTTTATTGGAGCTCGACTTAGGAACCCTGGCCGCCAGTCAGGCTGAAGCCCCGCTTACTCAGAAAGTCGCCGTTGCAAGCGCAATTATTGCCTGGAGCGGTCTTTCCGTCCATGGACAGGTAGCCAGTATTGTCATCGAATCAGGTATCCGCATGACACCATATATGGTAGGCCGACTGCTACATGCCGTGCTTGCTGCGATAATTACCGTGCAACTGCTCGGACCTGGTCAAGCAGTTACTAAATTCTTGGTAATTCCTGTATCTATGAGCGTGGCTCAGACCAACAGCTGGGGATTATGGCTGACCAGAATTGAACAGACCAGTTACCAGATCGGGGTATTACTTGGCATTATGTTGGTAATGTCAATCGCTTTTCATTTAGCCAGAGGCATCTATGGCTATGTAAAAAGATAAGGAGCTTTAGCTCCTTTTTATTTTCCTTGATTACTCTTGTTTTGTTGCAAATCGCGGTGTCCCTGACGAACAACATCCAGCGTTTTCTCCAAATGGGACGTAACATGCTTAAATACTTCGTCGGCGTATACCACAGCATCCATCTGCAAATCTCTAGCTGTTTTGCGGGCCTGCGTAACAAGTTCATTTGCCTGTTCCTGAGCCTGCTTATTAATAATATTTTCATCAGTCAGCTTAACCACATATAGTTTGGCTTGTTCGACAATGTTTTGCGCTTCTCTTTGTGCTTCATCCAAAATACGCTGCCGCTCGGAAATAATCCGTTTAGCCTCGTCAAGTTCTTTAGGCAACTGTTCACGAAACTCGTCGAGAAACCTAGCCAGATCATCTTCTTCAACTACCCGTTTGTTGGTAAATGGCACACGCGCTGCCTCAACCAGCATAGTTTCCATATCATCCAATAATTTTTCAATACTCATGACTTTCTCCCTTCCCGTTAAACAAAGTCTAGCTTCTTTCGCGAATTCTTTTTATAATTCTTTCTTCTAGACACCCAGGCACCAATCCGGTAATCGGCCCGCCAAACTTGGCTAACTCTTTAATGCCGCTCGAACTGATAAATGAATATTCGCTACTTGTCATCATGAAAATTGTTTCCATTACCGGGTCGATTTTTTTAATGAGCAAGGCTCGTTGAAACTCATATTCAAAGTCACTTAAAGCTCTAAGACCGCGAACGATAAAGCTGCTATTTTGCCGACGCACATAGTCATTTAGCAGACCGGAAAAACTGTCAACTTTTATATTCGGCATATCGTTCGTCGCCAGGTTCAGCATCTCAACCCGTTCTTGCATAGTAAATAAAGGTTTTTTGTTAGGGTTATGAAAAACAGCAACAATGAGCAAATCAAACATCTTACTGGCTCGTAAAAATATATCCAGGTGTCCATTGGTAACTGGATCAAAACTGCCAGGACAAACCCCTATCCGCATTTTAACTGCCTCCTATCGCCAAAGTAATAGTCTCGCGTATGGGTCGCAAAAAAAAAGTCACAAACGTTTCTCCATAACGTTCAGTTCGAATTAGCTTCAAATTTTGCCACTGCGTGTTTATCGATTCGTGTTTCGAGTGTTCAACAACAATTAGTCCCCCATCTACTAAAACGTTACTAGTATCAAGTTTTAGCAGTACAATATTTACCAGTCCCTGGTTATAAGGAGGGTCTAAAAATATAAGCGTAAACGTTTGCCCTGACTGATCTAACTTGTCAAGTGCTTTGACTGAGTCTCCACGTTGGACTTCCGCCAGTTCGCCTAACTTGGCATTACTAATGTTTTCTTTTATGGCCGCAAGACTTACCTGACTATGGTCAATAAACAGTGCATGTGCCGCCCCACGACTTAGCGCTTCTAGTCCTAAATTTCCTGTACCGGCAAACAAATCTAATACGGTTGCTTCTGTGAGCGCATGTCTGTCAGATGGCAATTCTAGATTTGCAAGAATACTAAACATAGACTCTTTCACCCGGTCAGCAGTGGGACGCACATCAAGACCTTTCGGCGTTTTAAGCTTGGTTCCCTTGGCAATTCCGGTTATAATCCGCATATCTACCTCGAATGATGGCTAAATTTCTGTTTAACATAAATATTTTAGCACATTTGCACAGCAGTAGCACTTTTTGCAAAAAAATAATTTATGTTTAGTTCTTATATTATCCCCGGCTTAACATTACCCAAACAAAAATAACCGGCTAACCGGTTATTTTTTTGTTACTACTTATCTGATAACGCGGAAGGCTCCCAAAAATCTTGCTTGATAATAGGGTTTTGACATTGCGGTTAAAGTTACTTCCCCAGCACCTGAACTAGCATGAATAAACTGTCCATTCCCTACATATATGCCGACATGCGAAGGTCCGGGAGCGTACGTACTGTAAAAAACCAAATCGCCTGGTTCGATATCAGATAGCGGTATACGCCGTCCAGTATCATATTGTTCATCGGCTACCCGTGGTAAAGAAATGTTATACCGTCCATAAACATAGTGGATAAATCCAGAGCAGTCAAATCCGCCCTCACCTGAACCACCCCATACATATGGCACACCCAAATATTTCTGAGCAAAACCAGCTATCTGTTGTCCAATTCTTCTGTCAGATTTACCGCGGCTCAATTCAGTATTACCTGAATAATTTCGGATTGCCTGCCACGTTCCCTCTCCAACAATCCCATCAGCCTCAATTCCTACAGTCTGCTGGAACTCGATAACAGACGCTTTCGTGTAAAGACCAAAATTTCCATCAACGCTATATTGATAAAAACCGAGCCTCTTAAGTTCGGCCTGTAAAGTGTAAACGGCCTCACTTTTTTCTCCTTGTTTTAACACAGGCATATCTTGCCCGGAAGCAAAGACCAGGCTATTTGAACCTATTATTAACAAAAATACGCAAATAACTGCAAATAGATTAATCTTGGCTATTCTCAAACGCATACCTCCATCTATTTCTATTTTTCGTGATTACTTTCGACATTTCCAGTTAATTTCCTTCAGGACTAATGACTTATAATAGGAATTTCAAAAGTTTATTTGGAAACTAGCCTCTTTACTGTTGACAATATTATTATGGGTGTGTATACTTTATAAATGTGAGCCGGGGCGTAGCGCAGTTTGGTAGCGCGCTTGGTTCGGGACCAAGAGGCCGCAGGTTCGAATCCTGTCGCCCCGACCAGTTAAAACCAGTAATATAAGGCATCCCGAAACTTATATATGTTATAAAAAACCATAACCATTAGTAAACTTCTAACATTCTTCTAATGAATAACTAAAAAATACATAAAGTAATGAATAATACAAACCATCTTATTGTAAAATAAGATGGTTTCTTTTCTTAGTATCTTATGTTCCTTCCTATATATATGTGTCATTGATAAACTAAAAAGCCGTCCCCCGAAAGATACGACTAAGAATCTAATCATAAAAATTACTCTATTATACTTACCACTCAACCTCTTTAAGGCTACTAGTTACACCCCGCATGCATATCTTCAAGGTCTCGCCAAAGCGCTGGAAGTGGACAACTTCGCGTTGCACGAGAAAGCACAGAGTATCCTTAACTTTATAGAAGAAGTTTCACCCGTCTTATTGAAACCTTCATTATGTTTGAGTTGCTAGATGCTTTGATGTCTAACCGCGATTACATCAAAAATAGTTTTTGGGGGATAATTATAGAACTAGGGTGTAGTTTCGATGTAATTAGTTGTTGAAGCTGTCAACTTATGTCTAAAATGCTCTTTAAAAATTTAGAAGATAGGCGGAATATTATGTTTAAAGTGAATGATTACGTTATATATGGTTCAACGGGAGTATGTAAAATTACAGATATTGGAAGAGATAAATATAGTAGCGATGAAACCGAATATTATATTTTACACCCTGTTCACAACAATAATATGACCATTAAGACCCCTGTGAATAATCCAAGTGTTTTGATGAGACCGATCCTTACAAAAGATGAAGTTTTATCATTAATAACGTCTATGCCAGAGAAGGAAACCTTTTTGATAGATAACAACAGAGAAAGAAGTATTACTTTTAAAGCTGCTCTTAAAACGCACCAAGACGAAGAATTGATAAGAATTATTAAAACACTTTATCTAGAAAAGCAAGCAAAATCTGTCGTCAATAAAAAACTAACTAAAACAGATGAAGACATTATGAATACGGCTGAAAAGCAATTGTATGAAGAATTTGCAATTGCTTTGAACATTTCACCCGACGAGGTTCTTCCCTATATTCTTGAACATATTTCATATCATGAAGAATAATATGATAAATATATATAAGTGTTGGTATAAAGTATCCTACCACTGCTACCAATAAAAAAACGCCAAGCAGTATAGCCGCCTGGCGCTTGATTAAACTAAACATTATAAACAGCCTCTCCTTCCATTAAAATGCCACCTATCGTTGGACGGCATTTTTTTATTTCAATATCACGGTAACAACCGAATCGTCTTTTGCATCAAAAATATCAACAGCCGTATTTTTAGCTACAATAGCATAACGGTCTTCGGCAATAATTTTACCATTTACTAATACAGCCTGCACAGCATCAAAGGTCCATCCGCATCCAATCGGCAGCGCATATACTCCGGATTCATCAGCACGTTTTAATTTGATTATCTTAGCCATTTCACACCTCCACATTATGTTACTTCATTATATGCACCTAACTGTTTTGCAGATACCAGATGAGATGGACTTTTCTTTAGCCCACAAGTTCAAGGCTTTTCCCATACGTTCCGCTTTTTCTCTAACCAGTTTTTGAATGTGACTTACCGCAGTCTCCAAAATAGTTTTTTCCGTATCTTCTACGTCGCCTTGAAGACAATCTTGCAAACCTTAGGCCAAATGAAACTTCAAAAAGTGCAGCCCTTGCACATCGAAACCTACAAGACATATCTCGAAAGCCTGGGGCCTTTCCGATACCTCTATATGTGCAAGAATAATAAACCCTCCCATGGTAGTTATTTTAATCTGAAATGTTCCAGAAGCGACGGACAATAATAAGAAGCCCACTCGCAGCTTAGCTTTAAATTACGCAAACTGGCACCGTTTTTCGTACGGTGTCAGTATTCTTTTTCTTTTGCAGCCATATTTGCACACGACGGCAACCATATGTCTTCTTGCATTGCTCTTGACACTCTGCAATAAGTGCTGCTAGATATGCGTGTCTATCTGGCTTATCAATACGCTTAACGAAATCATAGTAGCCACTTTTTGAAACCCCGAAGAAACGGCACATAACTCTAACTGGATACCGATCTTTATTCTTGTATATGGCAAGATACTTAATTGATGGAATCACCTCCTTCCAGCGATTTGAAGAAAAGAACGCAATAACTCAACTTCCATCTTTAATCTTTTAATTTCCTGATCTTTGTCTTCTTCTGATAGTGTATAACCATTACGTCGCCGACCACACCGCTTAGGAGAAATGCCTGCTATTAGTTGGTTTTCCTTTCTACGTTGCCGCTTTAAATATTGATGTACAACCGTTTTGTCTTTGAAGCCAAAGAATAGAGCGATTTCTCGCTGTGTTTTCCCTGCTTTTATCATTTGATCTATTTCTTTTCCTAGTTTATCAATGTTTGTATATCTTCTCTTTGTCATTAACGACGAACCCCCATTCGTAGTTTCATTTTCCTACGAATGGGGGTATTTTGTCATTGTCCGTTTTTTATGGTTCAGTTCAATCTACCATAGGAGGTCTTTTCTTTCATCTTCCTAATTCGGGGTTCAATTCAGCTATTCCGGGGGGGTTTACTACTTTTACTCATCTTGGAGAATTAGGGAGGCGCTTAATGGCACTGGTTCGGTTGATGTTAAAGCCATCCGGTTTATAAGCATCCTATCTTAACTGCTCTGCAATATCAGGTCTGCCAATTTCTTTTAATTTTTCTCTCGCGTCTTCCAATGTTTTCCCAAGTGATATCCTCTGCTTGTCACTTATTTTAATCAAGATATATTCGCCATTAAAGTCAGTCACTTGTTCACTCATATCGCTATTCACCCAGATTACTGGAGCTCCCGCCATCATATATCCCTCCTACATCTTTGGTAAATTTCCGAAGACTCTAACTTTCCACTCTAAAATAATTTACTGATGAACTCTTCTAGAGTCAAGCTCGGCATTCTTGGCATCATTAAAACTGTCCACCTTCGCCAAATATCCTGTTATACGCTTTACTCTTGTTATTGGTGATTTTTCTATTGCTTTTAATACAACTTCATTACCGTCAAGCTCAAGGCTTACTTTACCTTTTGCTTGCCAATATTGAAATTCCTCTTTGATATAGTACTCCGCCTCCTTTTCACTAAAAACTGCTGAAATTCTACCAAAACATCATTTGCAAGATTCATAGACAACACTCCTCTTAATTTGTATATTTTTCCATATTCTCCATTAAGTCGTATTTCCCTTCCTATTTGTACAATATATTGTAGATTCATCCAAACAAACGACAATATATTGTAGATTCGGAATAGACTCCATATGATACGTTACATAAAAAACACCCATTCATTCTGTATCTGGTCTCTTTACTTCTATAATATGAAAGCCGCCTTCTCAGGCGGCACACACAAGCCATAATCTCATATACTTATCTGTTGCCGTCGAAATATTAGAAACTGATTCTAAGGCTTTGATCGGCCACTTCCCTTCCTTTGCCTTTACCTATTCTGCCATGTCCTAAAAGTTTTTATCTTATGTAGTAACCCCTTTGCTTCACCGTCAAAGGTTAATGCTCGATCGTCCACATATACAATAGCTGGTGGTTTATGGGCCAGAACTTCATCAACTTCTATGCTATGCTTATCCAGCCATGCCTGGACGGCCTCTAGTCCGCCTTCTTGGAAACATCGTGTCGAAACAACAACGATTTTATAATGTTTCCGTATATCGTCTATAGCTTCCTTAATCCCAGCGACTGGAGGGTCAGGAATAACATCTACGCCTTTCCATCCGCTTGTATAGCTATGAATTACACCGTCAAAATCTAAAACCACGGTTTTAGCCATAATAATCATCCCTCCTATATATCTGTATCTGCCGTCGATTCAGCTTCAGTCTGCAGGTCCCTGTCAGTAGATTTTTGAAGCTTACATCGTAGCTCGGCGTTTTCTTTTAACGCCATTAAATACGCTTTTGCAAGTTCCGTTTTGTCCATTTCGCTTATATGCGTAAACAACCTGTCAATGTCACACATCCACAGTACCCTCTTTTCTTTGCATTCAGTACCATACATTTAGTATTACCGAAATTCCATAGCTAAGTCTCCAGTGGTCCACCTTGGATAATGGCGCCCACTCCTACATCCGCTGTTCTCCCCGCGCCGCTACTATCAATACCCTTCTGGCAACTCGAACTACCGTAGCCGGTCAATGGCTATCTGAACCTTATCCCTTACGGGCGAATAGCGCAGTATCCCGGCTCTCCCTCCGTTTATTTATTTGTATTGTTGCATGGCCACCTCCTAGGCTTGGTTAGTTGACCAGCTTTTAGGGTAAACTATCGTCAGGAGGTGTTTTCTTGAAGAATTCTAAACCAGAAGCTAAAAAAGAGGCTCCATATATTACCGGCCAAACCGGAGTTCAGGAGAATCCTGATGCATCCCCTGAAAAAAAAGAACAGCACACAATAAAACCACCCCAAGTCTCTACTCAACATTTTTAAGATAAGTCGGCAACTGTGCCGGCTTTTTTTAACGGTATTACCCTGGGTATAGTCCTTCTATAAAGAGTTCTCCATTCGGCTGGCCTAGCTAGCTTAGCTCACCAATTACATGCTTGCTCTTTGGATGCGAATTACATCGGCGTCCATCTTCAGAGAGGCTTTCCCCATGCAGGAGATTTTGGGATATCTCCATCGAACACAACCTGTTCTCAGCTGTTGGATCATTCGACTGCTACTTCCGTATTGCGAGACAAAGCCCCCTACGAACCCTTAGTCCCCTCTACCGTTAACAAAAAATTTACAGGATTATCGTTACTCCACAGCGAATTGTTTTCTGCATGAAACTTTTGACTAGGAGTGACATTAATGACTTTAAATCCTAAGAGTTGGTCTCTACCAGATATTCCAATGCTCAAATCATTTGGCCAACAATTGGTTGAATTCAATCAGCCTTACACAGCAAAACATATCTTCAATCAACTTATCCAACGTGTCCAGGCCTTTGAAGCTGAATTGGATCAAGAACATGAGGTCGGGATGCGTCTCGTAAGTTTTGGTAAATCAACAGAGTTTAGTGTATCGCGCATCGGATATTTGGATCCAAACTTGATTTGGTTTCAAGGTGTTTTATCCGATAAATCTGATGTTGAGCTTATTCAGCATGTTAGTCAAATTAGTTTTATGTTGATTAAAATTAAACGCCAACCGTCAGAAGAACCGCGGTGTCCGATTGGTTTTTGTTCGAAGTCGTCTTTAACAGCTGACTCTGTTGACGAGGCCCCAAGTGAAATTACTGAGACGCTGCCCGCAACCACGAACACGAAATAGTACAACTATTGTTTTTCACTCGCCCAGCGTCATCATTAGTTCCCAGTACTAATCACAAGCCCGTGCGCCTCGCCGACCTCTTAGTCCCCCATCATTTACCAAATCACAACATGTTCGAGAGTCAATTTATGAATAATATAAAACGGACTCGCATATCATATATTGGGATAGTCTATCAAAAGGGTAAAAGTTTTAATTCGGGAAAACTATTATCAGGAGGTGCTAGTGTGGGTATAGACAAATCAAAAAAGCTGGCTATGGAAAGATTATCTGGATTGCAAACAACTAATGATACTAATTCTGGTGTATCCTCGAGAGGTAACTCAAAAAGCACTGCTTCATCTGATAAATCCGGTAAGAAATAAGCTGTTTCACCCGCCCTTATATAGGCGGATTTTTCTCCCCACTTTTCCAACTTAGAGGAGGTGGTTTCCTTGACTGATAAAAGTGACGTTTTGACTAGCCCGAAAAACACTATGCCTAGACAAGAAAGGAACAATAAGGAAAAGGCTAAAAATCTTACTACCAAAGAAATAGAAGCGGGCCCTCCAGCTGTTGGTGACGATGCTTGGCTGCCGAGTTAGAAAGTTGCAAAACTATATATAATGGGAGGCGATAATTACGGACAACAAAGCTACCCAAACTAATATTAGCCAAGCTCCCAGAGGGATAGAAAGTCCGAACAAAGTGTTTGAGACCAGCGGCATGGAAGCGGCTTTAACTCAAAATACCACTACCCAGCTTCAAGATAGTACCGACAATACAAATACAGATGATCAAACTGGTACTTTTGTCGGTCCTAATGGTACTCCAGTTTCATCATCACTTGGTACAGCGAGAACGGCATTTATGAAAGCAGGCGGCCGCAAGCACACTTTACAAATTGATAAGGAATCATCCACAATTACCTAAGGCAACGGGGCGACTGCCCCGTTTCTACTTTTCGCATACAATATTTAGTAAAAAATTTTGCAAGCCCAAAGGAGGAAGTCATGACAATAATAATTGCTGTTGTAATAGTTATATCTTTAATATTTCTGGTAGTTGCTTATATTGACAGACGGACTTCCCCCTGGCGTTAATTTTATCAACTAGTGTTCCTTATTTTCGAACAACCGTTTCACAATCTTATACTGTTCCACTAGACTAGCCATACAAGGACTAATTAGGCACCTGCAACATGCCGAATTATGTAGGCCTGTTCTTCGTTTGTGTATCCACTATGTAGGAATCTATTTGAAATACCCCGGGTTATTCGGGGTATTTTAAATAGATCCTATTTTATTGTCAGCTTTACAGAAAATACCTCACATACCTAATGGCTTCATTCTTTCTTCCTACCGGGATTCGTCTATTGCAGTGCCGTTTGTGACTACCGCATATTTTCCCCCTTCGACAGGTACGCCATTAAGCAAGCTTGTATCGACCACTTCAAAAGTTAATTCTACCGTTAACGAAAATACACCAGATTCGTCATTCTCTGTAGAATAATTACTTTTTCCATTAAACTCCGCCTTTGACCAAGCTGTCTAAAACAAGATTTTTATAATTACTCCAACCGCTACGGCTCCAGTAAGCCAAACTGCCCATTTAGGCACTTGGTACTTTATAGCTGTTTCTTCTACTTTATCATCGATTTGTGATCCAGTTTTTTTAATTTCTTCTTTAATTTCTTCCTTTAATTTTTCGTCCACAATACCACCTCCCACTATTATTGTATTCTGTAAACCATAAGAATGTTACATATAATCACCATTCTGTCCTGCTAAACCGGAGTTTACCACAGCTACCTGTTATTTAGCCGCTAGTATAAATAACCCAAAAACCGGGTATACTATTACCGGAGTGCGCAACTCCCGCCAGAGCGACTGTAAAGAACAGAGCTCTGGCCTTTCTATTACTCTCGGTCCATTCCCCAACCAATTCTCAATGGCAAGGACTTTTTAACTTCGTTAATTGCTTTATTTTGAGGTGACTTTTCCGCCAAAACGCTTGTCACACATTTATAACACATTTGCCTTACTATGGTTATAAATCCATATAAAGGAGATGTTGTATGAAAAATTAAAATTGTTAATAGCTTGGAAAACGAGGCTAGCTTCCTTGGCACAACAATCTTTATTTGGAAAGATAGATTCTCAAAGCGGACGTTTAGGATGCCCGTTTTTTTGTTGCTGGTATTTATGAGTTAAATTCCAGTAATTTTTTACTGATAGCTAGAGGATTTTTTTAATTGTGGGTTAATATAGCAAGTGAGTACACAATAATCTACAGGTATGCCAGGTTTTCCGAGCAGCCTAACGGCTATAGGATTATTCATATATTTTGGAGGTAAAAATGAAAGATTTACAGCTCGCAAAAGAACAGCGAAGTGCAGTAATTGAGGATATTAAGTGCTACTTTCTTAACGAGAAAGATGAGATGATTACAGATTTATCAGCAGCACTATTGTTAGACTTTATTTTAATGAACATCGGTCCTCATATTTATAACCAGGCAATAAAGGACGCCCACTTCTTGATGAGTGAAAAAGTAGACGACTTATTCGAGCTAGAGAAATCTCTTAGAATAGATAAAAAGAAATAGCATTCCGAGTGGCTAAAGGGAGCAGACTGTAAATCTGCCGTCTTTCGACTTCGGTGGTTCGAATCCACCTCCCTCCACCAACTATATAATATAGGGGCGTCGCCAAGTCGGTAAGGCAACGGACTTTGACTCCGTCATGCGTTGGTTCGAGTCCAGCCGCCCCTGCCAATAAACACAAAACCGAAGCTGAAAGCTTCGGTTTTGTGTTTATTGGCAACTATGGAAATCCCACCTAGCGTGCAGGCGGAATTTCATATCATATCTCTTAGAACTTGAACCGGCTAACAGTTTCTCTTAACTGATCAGCCATTTGGCGTAATGCGTGGCTTGACGCCGAAATTTCTTCCATAGAAGCGGATTGCTCCTCGGTTGCAGCAGATACTGACTGGGCTTGAGCTGCTGCCTCTTTACTAACTGTTTCTATCTGACGAACTGCTTGGATTATTTGCTTACTGCCATTGGCCAAATGTTGAATTGAGCCGGAAATTTCACCCACTTGATCCGAAACGGCTTCTACCGAATTTCTAATGTCATTAAAAGCTGCTCCAGCATTTTGAACAAGAACTGCGCCAGTTTCCACTTCTAGTTTCCCCTTCGCCATGACCTGTACTGCTTTATCAGTATCACCTTGAATTCCAGCAATCATTTCGGCTATTCTCTTTGCCGCATCCTGAGACTGTTCGGCTAGTTTTCGAACCTCATCAGCAACAACGGCAAAACCACGCCCTTGTTCCCCTGCACGGGCTGCTTCGATAGCAGCATTCAGTGCCAATAGATTCGTTTGACCCGCAATCCCAGATATGGTTTCCACAATTTGCCCTATTTCTTTGGACCTGACACCTAATTCAATTATTACTTCTGCAGAATCAGCAACTGTCTTTTCTGCACTTCCCATTTGCTGTACGGCTTTCGCAATTGCTTGTTCACCTTTTTGGGCCATGTCTGCCGCTTTCATTGAGCCTTTGGATACCGAATTAGCGTTTGCGGAAACCTGAGTAATATTGGCTGACATCTCTTCCACTACCGCAGCAGCTTCATCTACTGCCTTAACCTGCATTTCCGCCCCCATTGAAACCTGCGTTATGGCTTGGGCAACCTGCACTGCTGCCTGAGCTGATTGCTCTGCCCCTTCAGTGAAATTAGCTGAAGATGAAGCAACTTGCCCTGATGCCTCAGAAGTTTGGCTAATAACTTCCCTCAAGTTTTCTTCCATGCGATTAAAGGCTTTTATCAAATCACCGATTTCATCGTTGCCCCGATAATGTAAGTCATGTCGCTGAAGGTTTCCGTCTGCTATCTTATTGGCGGCAGACAATACTGTATTTATGGGTGTGGCAATACTGCGCGAAAGCCATAGAGCTATACCGACTGCTAAAACTACGATTATACTATCTAAAATGACTATAGTCATTTCAATTTGATTCTCAGTTTCATGAGTCTGCTGTATCCGCAAATTCATTCGTTCAGTAAGGAAAATAACGAAATCATTCATCTGTTGCTCTGCATCACGGCTTGTTGCGCCGGCTGCGCTCATATAGGCCAGAGATTCTGGTATGCCTTTTTCTGTTCTGATTTGAATAGTCTTCTCTGCAGCCTCGTGGTATTTATTTAAGGCTTTTTTCAATTCAGACAGTTTTTGCTTGCCTTCAGGAGTAATCAATTTTTTTTCAAGATCGCTGAAAACTTGCTCCATTTTTTGCTCGGAAGCGTTATACTCATTAACATATACTTTATCACCAGTCAATAAATATCCTCTTGCATAATAACCTTGGTTTCTCAACTCAAGTGTAAGATCCTTAACTTGGAATACAAGCGGCGTACTACGTGATAATAAGCTATCATAACCATCTTCAATTGCGTTTAACTGAAAAAAAGTATACCCGCATAACCCAGTGAAAGCGATAGCTACGAAAAGAAAGACTGTCAAGATTTTTCTTCCGATTGTAAACCTTACTTCTTTTTTCATTTTTACCTCCAATAATTCTTTATGTAATAGACACCTGTTTAATCTGTTAAAGGCACTGAGACATAAAAAAAACAGGCATAGGCCTGGACGCTTAGATATCTTCTCTTAAGAAAGCAACCTGGCAATCGTAAACACTGTAGTGTTCTTAGACCCATAGTTTTGCGTCCCTGCCTTTCGGCAGGTTTGCCAAACGTATTATTTTAAAAATCCTGGATTATGTCTTCACCGTTCCGCCTGGTATTTGGTAGACTTCATATAACCAGTAGCCTGAGAAGAAGGAGAACGGCGTTGTATTGCTCACTATGCTGAACAATCCTCATAATTATACTTGTTTATTCCGACAATATCAACTATTAATTTCTATAATATAACAAAATTCGTCATTTTAGTTTATTCAACACAGTAATATTTTTTAAGAGCTATATAAATTGGCTTGCAGATTTCTTCTCTCCACCTTACAATTATTTAGGATTGGTTATACAAGGAGGCTATCATATATTGAAAAAGCAAGTTATTATTTGTATTACTCTTTTGCTACTATGGACGAACTCGTGCTTTGCTGGACAAGGTTTACTAAGTCCAGGTCCCCTCGTTGCAGTAGCCGTACATATTGATACTGCGGAAAAAAACATCTTCGGCGTGGATCTCCTGGAAGCAGGAATAAATCGTCTTATTGAAGCTAAATTTAGCCTTGTTATGATGGATGGGATGGTACTCTCGGGAAGCAGTGTTATAAGAGATCTAAAAAGGTCAGGCATTGATGACTTTAATACCGCCGAGCTAGATAAACTCAAGTACTTTGGCCAGACTAATGCTGTATCCTATGTCCTCCTCCTTACCCTTCATCCGCTCGATATTTCCGCCGACATTAAAGCATTCGATGTGAGTAAAGGCGATTATATTATTGGCAAAAAAATAACCCAGCCTAAAGAGGCTGAGTCTAAATCAGGATTTATGGACAACACGCTCACAAAGTTCTCCCGTTTAATTGACAGCGAGCTTGATACGGTACTAAAAGTCATCACAAAATCTTGATAACTCTACTATTGGCACACACCGCATCTCTTACACCCCGCAGCGCATGGCGGGGTATTTTTTTCTGCCTGAGATTGCCGGTATTCCGCCAAAAGGTATCCAGAATCAAAGCCCATACTTAAATTATTCCATGGCAAGACTTCGTCCACACTTCTATTACGGTATAAATAAAAATCTTCATCAACTTCATGAGTTTTGAGTGCTTGTTTCCAGCCCTTCATGCCACCGCCGGTCACAGCTGTATATAACACCTGCCCAAGCCGCCGGTCACCCCGAGCCAACACACTTTGAATATAGGCTTCTTTAGGCTGTTCAATCAGCGTTTCTACCCCTTTTAGTGGTTTCAACGCGCTCTGAATATACTTCAGCTTGCCGGACACTTCCCCAATAGGCGCCATAGATAACCATTGAAAAGGAGTAAATGGCTTAGGGATAAAGGGATTAATGCTTAATGTCAACAAACCCCTACTTCCCAGACTTTCCATGTGTTTTTTAACATTATGAGCCATTTTCACAATGGCTTCAACATCTTGGGTTGTTTCCCCCGGTAGGCCAACCATAATATATAACCTAACATGCGGAATACCGGCTATCGCCGCCGCAGCTATTGCTTGATATAGATGCTCATCACTGATTTGCTTATTGATTACCTTCCGCATCCGCTCGCTGCCGGCTTCTGGTGCCAACGTAATGGTTTTGTGGCCACTGGCAGCCAAAGATTCGACTAATGCCGGCGTTAGGGAGTCGGCCCTCAGAGAAGCAACTGACATGGTCACTCCCTGACTTAGAATCAGTTGGCATAGTTTATCAATCTCAGGATAATCAGATATAGCCGCGCCCATAAGACCAACTTTAGCCCGAAGCAGCTTGGCTTTTTCGACACCTTCAGCAATTTGTGCCAATGACCGTACTCGAGGATTTCGGAAACAGTAACCAGCCATACAAAATCGACAATGTCTGCCACAGCCTCTGGCTACTTCGATCAGATACATATCTTTAAACTCAGTATCAGACGTGATAATAACTGTCTGACCAGGATATCGCCCTAAGTCTTTGACATACCGTCGATTTACCTGCTCCGGCACGTTCACATGCCGTTCATAACGTTCGATAATACCGTCAACGCCGTATACAGGCTGATAGAACCGCGGCACATATATTCCTTCAATTTGGGCAAGGCTGAGCAGGAGTTCTTCCCTTGACAAACCACGCCGCTGGCTGTCATAATAGCTGTTTAAAAAATCTTGAATTACTTCTTCTCCTTCGCCAATTATACAAGCATCAACAAAATCAGCTAATGGCTCAGGATTAAAGGTAGCGCACGGCCCGCCAATAATCACCAATGGATCGCCGTCTTCCCGGTCAGCAGCTAATACGGGAACTTTGCCTGTCCTTAGTATGGAAAGAAGATTAAAATAATCCATCTCAAATGACACAGCAAAAGCAATCAATGGAAATTCATATAATGGAGTTTGATTTTCCAAGCTTAACAGTGGCGTGTTCGTTCGGATATACTCCTCTAGTGTCTTTTTATCAGGCAAAAACAGGCGCTCACAGGCAGTATCGCCCCGGCTGTTTATTTGCTCATAAATAATATGCAATCCCAGATTTGACATCCCAACATGATAGGTATTAGGGTAAACAAGCGCCATAGGCTGGCGGGAACCTGGCGCAAAGGCTAGCGTTCCCTGCTCAGCAGCTACAATTTTTTGCAGGCGTTCTTTCAGATGCCACGACACGTTTATCACATCCACCTGTAATGTCTGCCGATAATCCTGTTACTGGTAACATTACAATAGTATACAAATATATGACTAAAATTATAGCTGATATTCTTATGCCCAAATTTTTTGCGAAACGTCTTCCCATAGTATGACCCGCCCAGAAGTCAACGTTGCTGCAACATCAACCAGGCGCTGGTTCCTTGAGCCGCGAAACGCCAGACCCAAATCACGTTCAGTTTCACTATACAAGCCATCAATTAAGATTTCAGTCTGCTTAAGTAATTGACCTACGCTCTTACGTTTTATGGCCATAGCTGCCAGTTGCTCAAAGGTAAACCCACTGTAAGAAACAATATCAAGGCCCAGGACTTTTAACCGTTTGGCTAAGTGAGACAATGGTCCAGCCTGGAGAAATGGCTCACCGCCAGAAAAGGTCACTCCCCTTAATAGTTTGTTACGGGCAGCACTTCTCTCAATATAGCGAAAAAGACCTTCCAGCTCAGTGGTATAGCCACCGTTTATATCATGGGTGTCAGGATTATGACAGCCCTGGCATTGATGCGGACATCCCTGGGTGAAAACCACCAGCCTTAATCCTGGTCCGTCAACAATGCTTTCTTCCGTTATTCCGGCAAGTCTAATTTCCATATTTATTCCCTGCCTTAGATATGTCTTACACGCTGATTTAACTCATTTAACTTAGCATCATTAAAACGGTCAACAGTACTTAAATAGCCAGTAATACGGCGAACTCGGCGTACACTGGTAGTACCGCATGAAGGGCATTCCTCTGTGTCAATTACTCCAAGATGGCCGCAGCCTTCACAAAAATCAACAGGATAGTTAAAGCCAGCGTAGCCGAAATCACATTTGCTCATATAGCGGATAATCTCTTCTAGAGCCCCCAAGTTATTGACAGGCGGCGCACTAAATTCAACATAGCTTATATGTCCGGCATTAGCATACTTATGATACACGCCTTCAATGCGGATTTTGTCAAAAACGCTTACAGGATAATTAACCGGGATATGGAAAGAATTGGTATAGTATTCTTTATCAGTAACTCCAGGAATGATTCCATACTCACGGCGATCCATTTTAACAAATCGTCCCGACAGTCCTTCAGCAGGAGTAGCCAATAGCGTATAGTTCAAATCATAATGCTCAGCTGCTCTGTCTAGCTTGTCCCGCATAAAAGCAACAATCTCTTCACCCATGATTTGCGCTTCTTCGTTTTCGCCATGGTGATAACCTGTTAATGCAGTCAACGTTTCAGCCAAACCAATAAAACCAACCGAAAGAGTGCCGTGTTTAATAACATCCTCAATGTAATCATTAGGCTTCAGGTTATCTGAGTCTATGTAGATTCCCTGCCCCATCAAGAACGGCATATCGCGAACTTTCAGCTTAGCCTGAACCTGGTATCGATGGTAAAGCTGTTCGCATGTTAAATCAATAAACTTCGCTAAACTCTGGTAAAACTTCATGAAATTGCGCTCAGCCTTAATCGCCAGTCGCGGCAAATTAATCGTAGTAAAACTCAGGTTACCGCGTCCGTCAGTCACTTCTGGACCACAGCGATTGGACATTACTCTGGTACGGCAACCCATATAGCCTACTTGATCTCCGTACGGCTTATTAAACGACGAGTCCATAAAACTAAAGGTAGGGTTAAGGCGTTGAGCTGAAACACGAATCGCCAATTTAAACAAATCGTAATTAGGATCACCAGGATTAAAGTTAACGCCTTCTTGAAGCCGGAAAATAATATTCGGGAAAATTGGGTTTTCGCCCCGCCCTAAACCTTTTTCATAGGCTAATAACACATTCTTGGTTACAATCCGCCCGGCCGGGGAAGTATCGGTACCTACGTTGAGACTAGAAAAAGGTACCTGTGCACCTGCCCGTGAATGCATACTATTCAAATTATAAATCAGCGCCTCCATGGCCTGATATACTTCTTCATTACTGGCTTTTTCCATAAATTTTGCCATATCACGATCAAAAAAAGCGAAAGACTGGCCACCGTGCATATCATTTTGTGAGCTCTGCAAAATAATGGCGGCAAGAGCGGTCGCCGAAGCAGGACGTTTCGGTGATCGAATATAGCCATGGCCGTTATTAAAACCGCTCTGCAGTAATTTTCCCAGCGGAATCTGAACACAAGTCAGTGTCTTTCCATAAAAATCCAAATCATGAATATGATAATCGCCTTTAACATGGGCTTGCGCATATTTTTCTGGAATAAGGCGGTTTAAATAAAAAGACTTACTGGCAGCGCTGGCGATTTGCAGCATCTTGGCTGAGGGTGAATTTGAAACATTGGCATTTTCGCGACTAGTTTCAACCAAGATCTCACCAACAGCATCCATAAGGTCTGATTTAGCCTCCCGCATGCGGGTACGCTTGGCCCTGTGCAAAATATATGCTTTTGCTGTTTTAGCATGGCCTGTTTCAATTAATACCTTTTCAACAGCATCCTGGACATCTTCAACACTAAACAAGCCCCCATTATATTTCTGCTTTAAAAACTTTAATACTTCAAGCGTAAGCTCCAGCGCCAGCTGCCGGTCAGCCCCGCCTACAGCCTTAGCAGCTTTATAAATCGCCTCTGTTATCTTACTTTCATCAAAAGATAGTTCCCTGCCATCACGTTTTTTTATCCTAGCAAACATTACTTTTCCCCCATATATTCAGCTTACTCTTTATGCTGAGCTTTCATAAGGATCTCAAGTTCCTGCATAAAGTTATTAATATCGGCAAATTGTCGGTAGACTGAGGCAAACCGCACATACGCCACCTGATCAATCTCTTTTAAATGCTGCATCACAGCCTCGCCAATTTGGCGGGTTGAAACCTCCCGCTCAATTTTGTTGCGAATTTCCTTCTCAATTTTGCTAACAGCTATTTCGATAACATCAACAGGCACTGGCCGCTTTTCACATGCTCTTACTATCCCCCCGAGCAGCTTGCCTCTGTCAAACATCTCACGGCGTCCATCTTTTTTAATAACCATTAACGGTATTTCTTCCACTACCTCATAGGTAGTAAAACGGCGGGCGCAGACCGAACATTCCCGGCGACGCCTAATGGAATTCCCTTCGTCGGCTGATCTTGAATCAATCACTTTGCTGTCAGCCACTCCGCAAAATGGACAGCGCAAATTATCCACTCCCTTGATTACTCTGCTAAGTATGTTATAATATTTATAGCTCAGCAGACATCCACACTATATCTTGTATCCAAGTAATTAATATACGCCATATGTTGTGTTTTTCCTGCCTACGGGAAAAATTATGCAAAAAAAATCTCTAACCCAATAACATGGTTAGAGATTTTTTTCTGTTAATCATGCTTAAGCTCGCTAAAATTGCCAGCTTCCACCAAAATTACATCCATGCCGATTTTATTAATTTTATCCCAGGGAATAACTACATCTTCGTTACGTCCAAAGAGTCCTAAAAACTTCCCTACGCCTGGCACAACAATCGCGGTAAGCCGGCCACTCTCGACGTCAATTTCTATATCAGTTATATTGCCCATACGTTTGCCATCAATTACATTAATCACTTCTTTTAATTTCAAATCACGTGTACTACCAATAATATTTTTATCTAACATTGGTCAAGCACCTCCCGGTAAAAACATATGATAGATTGGTGGAAATTATGTTCCCATCCTACATATTTACCGCTCAATAAACCATCGCCCTTCGTCGCAAAAGAGATAAACCTCTTTACCAGCAATCCGGCAAGTATATCTTAGTCCCAGCCCACCAGCTTTCAGAGATGCGGCTTGCCGAACATCGAGAACACGATCAACCGTAAATACTCTCCCATCTTCCCAGAGCAGGGATAGCGGTTTTATAATTCCACTGGTATCATGTTCAGCTGTTATCCTCACAAATAGTTTTCCCACTTAAATACCCCTTATAGAACATGTGTTTGTTATTTATATTTTAGAACAAGAGTTCGCTCTTGTAAAGCGGCAATAAATGGGAAAAATCGCTCGATGTTGAATGGTTATATCATCAGGTAAAAAATAGAGCGCCACTAAAAGTTAGTGACCTGACATACACTGATTGTGGTGAAAAAAAGCCGCCCTAAGAAGGCGGACGGCTTCTGACACAACCGAGCTATCTAGCGGGCGGCACTATAGATGAGTTGTGGTTAATGCGGACAGAACAATTATAAGGTTGGACTAAAATCATTATCGAACGAGAATAACAGGATAATTATAATGATGATGATTATGATCAAACTACTACCACCACGGCCACCAAACCCAAATCCCATAGGTAGGCCTCCTTTACTATATATTAAGGGGGAGATATTACATAGTATGATGCCTAGGGCGGTTTGGCGACTGAGCTACTATATAAAAAAGCCCCGGTTGCCCGAGGACTAACTAAAAACACTACTCTGGTTTTCTCTCCAAAGCGCTAGCTATTCGTTGCAGCGCTTTACTTATGCCGGTAAGCTGCATAAGAAAATAGAAAACTACAGCTGCATATAAGATCATAAATAACATTCCGAATGGAAAGAAACTACCGCCACCATAACCCATCAACATCAATCACTCCTTTTTGGGGTTAGGATGGGCTGAACATAATGGGTTTATACTACTAACAATAAATAAATACCATTAAATGTCCAGCGTACTTTTCATAAAGCTGTACACACTTTTATTAGGAGGTGATAGTTATATGACTGAAAAGAAAAAAGCTACTGCACTGATGAACGAAGCCACTGATAACGCCGCGGAATCTTTAGAAGGTGTCAGCTATCAAGACTCCGATGCGGTGACCAAGCAATTCAATGCAAAAATTGATAAGGCGTCTGAACTTGCCAGTGCCAAAGCTCAACAAGGAAAGTAATTGAAAGCGCCGATTAGGCGCTTTTCCTATTACGCTTTTGTTTCTGTTTCTTGCTTTTCCCGCAGGCGTAAAATCGGTACTTGTTTTGCAGGATATATCGCACCTGCTGCCGACTCAATACCAACTTAAATACCGCCCACGGGACGACGTTATTCCCGCAAACTCAATACATAATCCATCTATTACAAACCAAACTATCGTAAAGGAGTGATACTATGGAAACATCCTCAATTAAAATAATGTTAGATATTCCGGTAGACCTTTACGACAATTTAGTAATACGTTCTGGCGATATCGGCGTTAGCAAAGATACTATTTTACTGAACGCCTTACGTCAATATTTAGGTACTGGCGCAGAAAACTATTACCAGGGGGATAAATATCCATTGCCAGCTTCGGATTACATGGCATCCAGTAAAGACGGATGGGTGTTACCGGATTGAATGATTGCCGCCTAATGAGGCGGTTTTATTTTTGGATAAGAGTCAGTCATACGGAAACACTATCATCTGGAGGTGATTCCATGAAGAAATCTGCTGAAAAACTAGAACAACAGATAAACGCATCAGTAGGATACGGCCCTAATAATCCAGAGCCACTATCCTTTAAGGAATCTGAAATCCCGAAAGATAAAGATGCATTACATTCAGCCTCAGAATATATCGACGGTAACAATACCACACCTACTGTTAATCCGACGGGGAAGTAATATCCCATTGTACTGGCCTACTGCTCGTTTCTGTTAACCTGTAGCAAACCCTACTGTGGGTTTTTCCCGTAGCCTCCCCTCTAGTTAATAAATATTGTATTTATCGGCAAACTAGATAATGGAGGTGGTTAATAATGTTTTGTCATAATCATTCACGTCGCGACTGCTGCGGAATGGACGACTCCTCATTATTAAGAGTCCTGGCTGTCGGTGCTATTGTATATGTTGGCTTAAAGGCTGTACATCATTGGCACCATCATCACCGAGACTAAACCTTTAAAACCTGGGCATATACCCAGGTTTTTTATTATCTGGTGATAAATTCATTGGGTATAAAAGAAAAGAGCCCGTGTTTGGGCTCAGGCATTACTCGGTACTTGTAATTGCTTTGCTTTTCTTGCAAACGAGATATAGCTATTCAAGCAATCAATCAGTTCAATACTGTCTTGATTATTTAACTGATCAATGGGTATGTCCCCCATTACATGCCGTATCCATGCGTCTACTTCTCCGATTGCGTAACCTAAGTGTACCATTTGATTTCTTAAAGAATAAATCTCGTCAACCATCCAATCACCCTATAAAATTATTTTTAGCTTAATTCGTCATCGCTTAACAGACATCCTTAAGATAAAAGAACTATTTTCTATGGGCAAAAGGTCCTGTTTTTGAGATAAAAGGTAGTAAATTTCCTCTTAATGTTTCTCCTTA
Organism: Sporomusa sp.; assembly: GCF_035561155.1. Lineage (GTDB taxonomy): Bacteria > Bacillota > Negativicutes > Sporomusales > Sporomusaceae > Sporomusa. The sequence continues at coordinate 170,063 of NZ_DATMYD010000071.1, forward strand.
AACCAGAGTAATATAAGAACTGCGTAAATCCCCAGCAGTCCTCCGACAAAATAGTAATTCACAAAAACACCTCCAAGATTAGAATATCCCAAGAGGTATGGAAATAAAATTCCGCCCCAAAGGACGGCTTAGCCATGTTGCTGCTCTATTTACTCATGTATAAAGGTATTAAAATACCCGGTGTTAGAAACACTATTCTAGAGGTGATTTATTTGAGTAATAATACAAATGCGCTCAGCGGTTCAATGAATGATAAAGTCGCTCCCAGTGAAGCTGACCTGGCACAACGGTTACAATCATCTACTCCAACTGATGTTCAATCTGATACCGCTAAGTCTTACATTGAAGCATTAACTAGCGGATTTGATAATACTGCAGGTGGAAATCAAACTCAAAACAAAACTGAACTGGAGCAGGTAGTTAAAGACAGGGCGGCGGACTAGCCGCTCTTTTTATTTGCCCACGGTTGGATTGTTATAGCTTTTTTACCACCTTTATAAATACTATGTAACCAAAACGTTTAAATTGGTACGCATAGCATATAATGGGGTGATCTGACATTATAAACGGTAAAAAAAATAAATTGGGGAATACTATCACCGGAGGTGATTCACTTGAAAAAATCTGCTGAAAAACAGAAACTAGAGTCAAATGCTTCGATAGGGTACGGCCCTAATAATCCAGAGCCACTAGCCTTTAAGGAATCAGAAAATCCGAAAGATCAAGATGCACACTCTGCTGCAAAATACAATACCACACCTGCCGTTAACCCGAGTGTAGAGTTGGTTAATAGGACTGAACCATAGTCTCAGTTTTTTCTTTTATTGAGCAGTAATACTAATAGGACCCGCCGAATTGCTCTGCTAGTTAATTCTTTTTTGTCCGTCTGCCAACTCTTCTCTTCATGCTTATCCACCTTACTGTCACAAGCTACTGCAACATGTCCTGGCTGACCAGTTGGTGTCAGCCATTTTTTTGTAGCACTAAACTTTGACCAGTTCTCGCCCCGCTTGTCCATTTATGAAGCAGCCGGGCTTACCCGGCTTGGTTCGACTGCTCAAGCTTTTTAAAGTACCCTTCTATCCAGCCGCGTTCTATGGCAGCTTTAATCTCCTGGGGCAGGTTATCTACCGGGTACTGTTCTGCCGGGTACCAAGTATCCTCGACCTGACAACCTTTGAATATAAATTTAAGTTCTTGTTTCTTTGCCACCATATCACCCCCGGTAGATTATATGCAGGCATAGCTTGGATACTTTCCTCTAATCCCGCCCGCTCCAGTAAAGCGGCTTGCTCGCTTGTATCCAAATCATTACATGCAGTCAACGGCTTACCCACCAAGGATGATTAAGATTAATCCTCTTTATAAGTGCAGAAACTAAAGGATATTTATGGAATATGTCGTATGTTTATTATTAGATTTATAGGAGGTGGCCATTTTGAATATTCAACGATTTGTATTTATCCTAGCCCTTATATGCTATTCCCTCATATGGATTTCCCCAGTCGGTGTTGCTGCTGAAGCACAGGAGAAATATACTAATCCTCATGACAAGGTAATTGCGGAATGTACGGAGATAATTGATCAAAATCAGAACGATGCTGTTGCATATTTTAAGCGCGGCAAAGCCTATTTAATTAAATTGCAGTACGACTTGGCTTTAAAGGATTTTGACAAGTCTATCGAACTCAATTCCAAGTATTCGTCAGCATATTTGAACCGTGGTTTGGCCTACGAAAAGAAAGGTCTACTCGATGATGCACTCGACAATTACAGCCAAGCAATAAAGTCTGACCCTTCCTATTCCTTGGCTTATACTTTTCGCGCTTACATTTACGTCAGCAAAGAACAGTATGACTTGGTAATTCAGGATTGCAACAAATCCATTGAGCTTAACCCTAAAATGCCCAGACCGTATTATCTCAAGGCGTTAGCTTATGAAAAAAAGCATCAGTATAATGACGCTATCGCAAACTATCGCGCATATATCACAAACTCTACTGACCCGGTAAAAATTGAATCAGCAAAAGACTCCATTAGAGGGCTCGGCGGAACGCCTTAATACTTCCTAGGTGCAACGATAGAACCAGAAAAACTTAGTGTAATAATCCAACCATCTGATTTTTATTTATACTCGCCTATGTTAATTAAACCCTATTTTAAGAAATACATTGCTGAATTACTTAACGTTATTTGGGGTAGCAAAAAAACACAGCACTGGCAGGATAGGCTGTGTTTTTTATGTTTAGAGGTTTGATTTGCGATTTCGGGTATTTACAACCCAGCCAAGTCGATTCGAAGGAGTAAGTATATGTGGCAAAAAGATGATTATACCATTTCAACCGATAAATCTCTGCTGGAGTTCGATATAATTCACAAATATATTTCTTGTGATTCTTATTGGGGTATAGGCCGAAGTCAAGAAGTTATGCAGAGAGCAATTGAACATTCCGCGTTTTGCTTCGGCGTGTATCACGGCAAAAAGCAAATTGGCTTTGCACGTGTTGTCAGCGATCTAGCCACTTTTGGCTACATAGCGGATGTCTTTATTTTAATAGGTTATCGGGGGCATGGCCTGGGCAAGTGGTTGATTCAGACTATAGTAACCCATCCTGAACTAGCAGTATTAAAGAGGCTTATGTTATTTACTAGGACACCCGATTTCTATGGTGACGCTGGGTTCAAAATTTTTGATCAATCACATGAGACTAAGTTCTTAGAACGTAAGGTTTAAAAGGTACTCCAGGGCTACATACTGCCACGCCTGATACACGCATTTATGAGCTGTTATTAAAAGCTGGCGGTTGATAATTTTTCATCTAAATGGAGGCTCTATGAATGCAGTTTACGTCCGTGTAAGCTCAGAAGAACAAGCAAAATCCGGCTACTCACTTAGAGACCAGTTACAGGTTTGTCGAAATCGCCTGCTCAGTATGGGTTTTACTGAAATAAAAGAATATATTGATGATGGCTATAGTGGAGAATACCTGGACCGTCCCGCCCTCGAGGAGCTTAGAAGTGACCTTCGTGCTAAGCTCATTCAAAACATCTGCATCTATGATCCAGACCGGCTAAGCCGTAACCTTACTAACCAGCTCCTCATTGCCGACGAAATCGAAAAATCTGGTGTCAACCTCTACTTTGTGACCGGAGACTATGATGCCAGCCCAGAAGGGCGTTTGTTTTTTAGCATACGGGGTGCCATCAGCGCATTTGAAAAAGCAAAGATTCGTGAGCGTACCCAGCGCGGCCGGAAGGCCAAAGCTAACTCCGGTAAAATCGTCCATAATGCCCGGCCATATGGTTATAACTTTGATAAAGATACCTCAATGTATGTCATCAATGAGGATGAATCCAAAGTAGTCCGCATGATTTACGCCATGTGCATCGAGCAAGGCATGGGCGCAAGAACTATCACACTGGAGTTAGCCCGCATGGGGGTTAAAGGTCGGAAAGATGGTAAACCACTATCCATTAACTGTGTAGAGCGAATCTTAACCAGAGATATGTACTATGGTCAGCACTATCTATTCCGCCAATCAGTCAGTAAGACAGGCCAGAACACTCGGGAAATTACCGATAATCCACGTGAGGAATGGATACCTATAGCAGTGCCGGCTATTGTAGATTATGAGACATACCAGAAAGCCCAGGAGCAGCGGCAAAAAAATAAGCGCTATGCAAAGCGCAATACAACCCACAATTACTTATTACAGGGTATCCTATACTGTTCCCTATGCCAACGTTCTATGACTGCTTACGCACGTCCGGGACAGCGTAAAAAGACGGCTCCTAAGATGTACTATTATTATTCGTGTATTACTAATGAGTCCGGTAATTACATGCTCGAAGAACCTTGCCAGTGCCGGAGAATACCGGCTAATGAATTTGATGAATCAATATGGAATATCTTCGTTAACTCAGCCAAAGGCAGTGACAACCTCGAACGGTATATAAAAAAAGATGTTGTAAAAGATTACTCAACAGAGATTGACAAATTGTCGAAACTTGAGTCGGATTTATTTAAAAAACGATCAGAAATTACTACCTGGTTCCGGGAGGATTTGATCGATGCCAACACAGCAAAGAAAGAACTTCAAGGTATTAACAGAGAATTGACGTCTGTTACATCGGCTCTAAACGCGCTCCGGCACGCTCAAAGTAAGTTGACTATAACCGGACCGACAATTCTGCCGGAGGAAATTTTGGCTGCTAAAACCTTCGCTGACAAGCAAGATATTCTCCGCAGATCGGGCATCAAAATCTATGCCATACGCCATGATGACTCAGTAGAATTTGAATTTAAAAAAACAAAAACCTAGATTTCATCTAGGTTTTTCACATTTATTATTGCACCTCTGATTTGTTCAAGTCGCTGGTTTTTAACATTCATCCCCCTCCTCTGCCTAGAATTTATCATATAAATATGTAGCATCTAGATTCTACAATAATTATATGAAGGACAAGGGCCAAATGTGTGCCGAAATCGTTTATTTATTAAATAATTCGGCTATTTTCCATCGAACTTGTGGAAAAGAAGCACTCTGTTGCTCAGATTCTTTAGAAAAGCTCAGCGGCGCCAGAGCAGTATTAGCTCCGTCAATAAAACATAGCGGCGGAAATAGTACACACCACCAATTTTGTCCAGCTGCCTGCCCCAATAGAATACGAACAGCCTGATACTCCCCAGCAGGTAATACTAAACTGCCATATGAGCGAACAGGAAACTCAAAAGTTCCCATTTGCACAGCAACCGAATAATTGGCACCGTTTTCGCCTAGTATTTTTCTAGCCACCATAACAATGTTCTCCTGATGGCTGGCTATAATTTCGTTAGCCTCCTGAGCATCGCTTACCTCTTTAACATAAGGGGTTAGATAGGCGATCACTGCATCGCGCACTTTTAATTTGAGCTGTTGATCTTCAGTGCTGTCGCTGTTAGCCAGAATATGCAATCTAACATAATCCCCACGATTAGGCGTTACAGGTATTCCTCGCTCATCCTCATAGAGTAGCAGACTCCAACCGCCAGCAACAAAACAAAATAACAGTGTCAACATCATTAGTTTAAGTGGTAAATTTCTCCTCATTTTTACTGCCTCCCAAAATCTTGCACGTAAAGCTCTATATATATTTGCGCATATGCCCTAAGGCCGCTTTCTCCAGCCGTGATACTTGCGCTTGTGATATACCAATTTCTTCAGCGACTTCCATCTGAGTTTTTCCTTCAAAGAATCTAAGGGTAAGAATATGTTTCTCCCGTTCACTTAGCTTGCGCAGGGCTTCCTTAATCGCCACTCCTTCAAGCCAGCTTAAGTCAAGGTTCTTATCATCGCTAATTTGATCCATAACAAAAATTGGATCGCCACCGTCATGATAAATCGGCTCAAAAAGCGATATGGGTTCTTGGATAGCATCAAGAGCAAAAATTATTTCTTCTCTTGGCACTTTGAGTTCATCCGCAATCTCATTAATGGACGGTTCTCGCGAAAATCGGCTGACCAGCGAATCACGAACCTGCAACGCTTTATAAGCAATATCTCGCATTGACCGGCTCACCCTGATCGGATTGTTATCTCTTAAATAACGGCGAATTTCCCCAATAATCATTGGCACCGCATAGGTAGAAAACTTAACATTTTGTGACAAATCGAAGTTATCGATTGCTTTCATTAGACCAATACAGCCAACTTGAAATAAGTCATCTACATATTCGCCCCGATTGTTAAACCGCTGGATTACACTGAGCACTAAACGCAGGTTGCTATAAATCAACTGTTCCCGGGCCGCTCTTTCACCGGCTTGCATTACCTCGAACAGCTCACGCATTTTAGTGGCAGAAAGCACCGGGAGCTTTGCTGTATTTACACCACATATCTCTACTTTATTGATTATCATGTTGTACCTCCCCAGTTTTCTAAGCTACTAAAACTACTTACCCCACACAAGCATTATTGCCATGGCTTGGAGGTTTTATACTCTAGCTGGCAATACGACAATCCACTTCAGTAAAAATGGCAAAAAAAAAGCCGTAGGATTTATTCCATACGGCTAATTTCTTTGCGTAAACGTTTTATTATTCTTTTCTCAAGTCGCGAGATGTACGACTGTGATATTCCCAGCATGTCGGCAACTTCTTTTTGCGTGCGCTCGTTGCCATCATCATTAAGACCAAACCTAAGCTCCATGATTCGCCGTTCTCGTCCTGACAGCTTACTCATAGCTGTGTACAGCAATGTTTTATCCACTTCTTCTTCAACTGATTTATAAATAATGTCATTATCCGTTCCTAATACATCAGAAAGCAAAAGTTCGTTACCATCCCAATCAATGTTAAGCGGCTCGTCAAACGACACCTCAGCCCGGGTTTTACTATTACGACGCAAGTACATTAGGATCTCATTCTCGATACAACGTGAAGCATAGGTAGCGAGTTTAATCTTTTTAATAGGATCAAATGTATTTACCGCTTTAATCAATCCAATCGTACCAATGCTGACCAAATCTTCGACACTTACCCCAGTATTCTCAAATTTACGCGCTATATAGACAACAAGCCGAAGGTTACGCTCGATAAAGACACTTTTAACAGACTTATCGCCTTTTTGTAAGCGATTAAGCAAAAATACTTCTTCATCGCCTGATAGCGGCGGTGGTAAAATTTCTGCACTACCTACATAAAATACCTCGTCTGGCTTAATCCAGCCTATGCTTTGAAGAAACGATATTACCTTAAGCTTAAAGTATAACTTAACTATCGGCCAGGTAATGCGCATATCCCTGCCTCCTTTGTCGTATTTACCCCGGTTATTAGCGCAGGGTGTAAAAGCGCCTGACAGTCGCTACCGCCAGAAAATACACCGTTATAGATGCCGATAAGCACATTGGCTGTCTGAGCCGGGCCATACTCGGTCATTACTGTAATACTATCTGGCCTAAAGCCTAGAAGAATACTCCGGCTGCCGACAGACTGATAAGGAACAACTTCTACTCTGGCCAGCCAGGCTGCGTCCAAACATTGATCAAGATTAGCTATCCACGCATCTGGGCTGTTTTTGGTCAAATATTCCGATGCCTGTAAGCTAAGCAGTTGGAGTGATGTCTGGTATGTTAAAAGAACGACAGGTGTGCGCCCCAGCAGCGAATACAACCCGTTACCGGTATCAAGCATACCAGTTATCTCAGCATATCGCCCATCGTACTCAATTTTTGCTTGATATAGAGTTTGCCGACGATACATTCTCCCAAGCATTTGTTTAACAATAAGCAAGATAAGTGTTACCGCTATAACGCTGCCTATCGCTAAGTTACCCCAAGATAAACCAATAATGTGGCTAACCCCATGAGGCGCTCCGGTCTGGACAAAGTACAGCCAGCCCAACACGGCTCCACCCAAAATAAAAGAAATAATAAAAAAAATGCCGACAAGTATCAATGTAATCTTTAATGGCCTGCGGCCAAAAGCCAATAAGATAAGCGTCACCGAGGCTAACAGCTTTCCGGGAATCGTATACAGTATCGCCATTTCCGGAAAAATCCCGGCTAGTGAATAAACTCCCCCCATCAAAGCTGTAGGCAGTATGCGTTTCCAACTGAACGGAACTCCCGCAGCATTTGCTGTTAAAACTAAAATGACACTATTCATGATAAAATTAATCAATAGTACCATATCAGCATAAATGTACACTGGTCATACCTTCCTGACATGGAATTTTATCCCATAGAAAAAACTGATACATAGCAATATATGCTTTAGCCAAAATCACTATTCCAATTATACCAAGTATTTTTCTAAAATAATGTAATTTTTTGCCAATAAATAATTCTAAAAATAGACAGAAAACCCGGCTCAATATGAGCCGGGTCTTAAGTACTAGTAAATCAATTATCAACGACGCATCCAAGCCGGAATATCTAAATCTCGCCCTTTAAACGGTTCAATAACCGGGCTTTCATGTCTACCTTCACTTGCTTTTAGCAATGGCTTAGGATCAAAACCAGTAGCAATAACGGTTACCCGCACTTGATCTTCAAAACGTTCATCAATGGTCGCACCGAATATAATAGTTGCTTCCGGATCAGCAGCCTTAGCGATAATATCAGCTGCTTCATTTACTTCAAACAGAGTGGTGTTGGGACCGCCAGTAAAGTTTAACAGCACTCCTTTAGCGCCATCAATTGACATTTCCAGAAGAGGACTCCTAATAGCAGCTTCAACGGCTGCAATTGAACGATTATCACCTGTGCCAAAACCAATACCCATCAGTGCTGAACCGGCATCACTCATAATGGTCTTTACATCAGCGAAGTCAAGGTTTATGAGAGCCGGCACGGCAATGAGGTCGGAAATTCCTTGAACACCTTGACGGAGTACATCATCAACAATTTTAAAGGCATCCATAATTGAAGTTCGTTTATCAACAACCTGCAGCAAACGGTCATTAGGGATGGTAATTAGAGTATCTACCTTTTCTTTAAGCTTCGCAATCCCACGTTCTGCCTGCATCTGACGCCTACGACCTTCAAAAGTAAACGGCTTGGTAACAACGCCAACAGTGAGTGCGCCTACTTCCTTAGCGCACTCGGCCACTACCGGGGCCGCGCCTGTACCTGTACCGCCGCCCATGCCTGCAGTGATAAATACCATGTCAGAACCCTTAAGAACTTTAATGATATCTTCCCGGCTTTCTTGGGCCGCTTTTTCACCAATATCCGGATTAGCACCTGCACCCAGACCTTTTGTCAATTTTTCGCCAATCTGAATACGATAAGCAGCCTCCGAACCGATTAATGCTTGTGCATCTGTATTAACAGTAATAAATTCAACGCCCTGCAGACCAGCCCCAATCATGCGGTTCACCGCATTGTTTCCGCCGCCGCCTACGCCAATAACTTTTATCGAAGCAAATTGATCTAAATCCATATCAAATTCCAGCATTAGTAAGTTTTCCTCCCTTTATATCTATCAAATTTTCAATAGTTTTTTAGCTTTATGAACAAACAAGTTCCAGGCACTACGCCCGGCAACTGGCTCACTTGCCGAAATTCTGGTACCGTGTTTTATTATACCATAACACACAGTATTGGCCGGATGAACATATTCAGCAGCCAAGCATTCCGGTTTTACCGTTTCTGTATGTATTTGAAAAACTTTGGCTACACAAGTCGCTACACTAGGCATCGCTCCGCAACCGCCAGTTAAGTAAATCGCTTCAAAAGCTTGTCCTTGATTTGTTAAATATTTTTCCAGCAGCGGCTTAAGATAATCGTACACCAAAGTCACAATTTCCTCTACCCTGCTTTCGATAATATCACATAAAAAGTCAAAAGGAATATGTTTGTCAACCGTTCCATAGTCATTGCAATCTAAGACTACTCCCTGGTTACGCAGATTAGGGGATAGTCGCGAATAATAGCGCTTAATTTCCTCAGCATGGCCCCGGTTAACGCTCAAGCCCTGCATTAAATCACTGGTTATGTAGTCACCACCCAGCGGTAATGATGCTGATGAAGAAAGGCGGCCTCCCACATACATAGAAATATCAGCAACTCCTGCGCCAATGTCTATGAAAATGAAGTTAGATGGCTGGCAGGGCAACTCATTATTCATTCCTTCAGCTGCCATGATACCGCTAGCAACTATTCCATTTAACTGAATACCACTCCCACCCAGTGCACTGATAAGACTCTGTAATATAGTTTTGGGAGCTGAAACTATATGAGTTTCCACTTCAAGAGCCTCTCCAGGCTGTGTTGTAATTTCCTTTGCCGGAAAGACATGCAGAACTTCATATTCATTATTCGCAACTGAAAAAACAGCTGCCTTACAAGCACGCTCCACATCCGCGTTGGTGACAACTCCAGATGAAGCCGGTGCAACTCTCCCAATACTATTTTGCGCAACAAGCATCGAGCCGCTAATACCCAGATACACAGATCCAGCAGCTTGGCTATCAGTTGCCATAACAACACACTCTACCGCCTGTTTGATAGAATGGGCCAAAGCGTTAACGTCAGTGACAGCACCCCTAACATATCCTTCAGTTGGAGCAGCGCCACTGCCAAAAAGTTCTACTCGGCCATCGGCTTCTTGCCTTCCGGCCAACACTTTGACCATACCTGTGCCGACATCAATAGCTAATATATTTTTTTTATCCATAACTCCCTCGCAGCACAGTATTATGTTTCTTCCCAATAGTTTCAACAAAAGTAGCATTTTCCCTTTTTTTTAAGTGGAAAATTCGCGCTTTTTTTTGAAAGTAATCATAATAAAAGCTTCAAAGCCGGAACATATCTGACAGGCTTTGAAGCTTTCACACTACTTTTTCAGGAAATACCGGCGAATTATAGCCAAGTTTTGAAAAATTCTTAGGCCAAACGCCAAAAGTGAAACGTAGTATAAATCAATTCCTAACCGGTCTCCAATATATACTAAACCGGCAGCTAATAATGCATTAGTGAAAAAACCTGTTATAAATACAGTATTATCGAACTTTTCTTCAATCCCGGCCCTAAGGCCACCAAAAACTGAGTCTAACGATGCTAATAATGCAACCGACATAAATTTAGCATATTCAAGGGGTACTGTAATCGGAAAAGCTATGCCAATAATTATACCTATAATAAGTCCAGTAACCGGTAATACCATATTAGCGACCACCTTCCTGAACCGGCTTAGCGAACTCAAACCGGAAAGCGCCTTTATATGCCGGGACTTTTACTCCATCTTGTTTTTTGATTGTTACCTGAATACCCCAAAATTGGAGTGTCTCAATTACGCCGCCGCGCATTTTGAGCGCATTTTCAAGTGTTGTCGGCTCTCCTATAACCCTGACCTCATAAGGTGGTGAATACCGCGAGTTATTAACCGACAGTGTCGGGCCGGCACAACGAACTTCTGAACTAGCAATAAGCCGCTGCTCGTTAATCGATATAGCTTCGGCGCCTGCTGCCCATAATTCATTAATTACCTTCAGGATATCATCATCATGAATTAGATATAAATTAGGGTTTTCTCCCGGTTTGGACGGACGCTTGCTGTCATCAATAGTTACAATAATTCCAGGGCCTTCAACAGCCACTACGCCAGCTCCCATCCTTACCATTTCGAATTCCTTGGACGCAGCCTCCGCACCCGAAGTGCGTTTTAACTCCTGAACCTGCTTAATTAGCGCGTCCCGTTCCTTTTCTGTCTGGCTTAAGCGTTGGGACAAATCTTCCACCCGTTGGTACGGAATGCTTGATCTGATATCCTGAGTGGTACGAAATTGTACCGCCAGCATAATACCCAACACAACACAGACCAGGGCAATAGCAAACTGCCCTTGTTTGATAGGTAGCAAAATATCGTCTCCTTTCAAAATTCCCTTATCTGTTACGTATTTTAATGATAGGTGATTTATAGTTAAGATCTACATATTCAACAGCCATTTTCTTAGCAGAGATCTCCTGTAAAATCTCGCCTGTCAGCGTCGCTTTTTCCGTAAGGCGCTGGCTATCGCCTACCCGAATGTATACTGAACTTGTTGTATAAGCAACAAGTTCATCCGGCGACTTGATATTGACCTCTGATAACTGGTTTAGAGCATTTTCATCCAGTGCCGCAAGATATGTTAGAACATTGGAAAGGCCAGGATTATTGACCTGGTCGCCCACATACACGTTTCCCAAACGAACACCGGTAATAACAGGGACTTTTACCTCCTTTAGGTTTCTTAAAGCAGCTAAAACCACGCCTTGTCGGTCAATTTCGACAAAACCATATTGGCTGGCAACAAAAGCCAGGGGCTGACGTTCCTTAATATGGATAGCAATAGTAGCTGGGAAACTTCTTTCTACCTTGACTTCTGCCACCCGAAGGTCACTCATCAACCGGTCCCTTATATCAGCCGTTTTTAGTCTAAAAATATTTACTTGTTCGGGAACGCCTGCAACTCGCAAGACATCTTCAACCGTTATATACTTATTTCCATCAACTAATACTGTCCCAACGGTAAAATATGGAGAATTAATAAATAAAAAAAATGCTATCAGCGATGCTAAAGCCGCTAGCAAGGCCGCTAAGGTGGAACTCCGCCGCCGCCTGGCCGCTCTCAAGCGTTCTGCTGTCTGCATGCTATCACTCCTGTAGACATCTTCTGCAGTAATTATACAACGGATTGTCCGCTAGATAAAGTGAAACTTACCTAGAAGGAAATGGTAATGCCCTTCTAGGTTTAGTTGAACCAATCCAGGAGCTTAGCGCCACTTATGCTACCACTAAGCAGTGGAGGTATTAGTGGCGGTTAGCTATCGGATAAAGTGAAACTTACCTAGAAGGAAATGGTAATGCCCTTCTAGGTTTAGTGGGGTTACCTATCAGCTAATAAAAAAGCGAGCAGTATCTGTCGACACTGCCCAAGCCACCTTTTAATCAGCGGCCATCAAAAGAATCCGCTCACACAAATCGGCAAAATGTATGCCAACAGCAGCAGCCGCTTTAGGTACCAAGCTGGTAGCTGTCATCCCCGGAATAGTATTAACTTCCAGTACAAACGGATTATTGTCATTGTCAAGCATTACGTCGACACGGCCAATCCCTCGACAGTTTAACAGCTTATATGCTTCAAGCGCTACTTGCTGAACACGGCTGGTAACCTCGGCTTCCAGGTCAGCTGGTACAATATATTCGGTAGCACCTTTAGTATATTTTGACTTATAATCATACCGGCCTGACTGAGGTACTATCTCAATGATAGGCAATGCTTCCGGTTGGTCAGTGCCAAGTATAGAAACAGTCAACTCTTTTCCCCTAATAAATTCCTCAACAACAATATGGTCGCTAAACTTAAAAGCTTCTGTTACGGCGAGTTCGATATTGGCGGTTTCTTCCACAATTATAACACCGATACTTGACCCCTGAGCAGCGGCTTTAATCACCACAGGTACGCCAAATTCCATTTGAATTTCACTGGCCAAATTACCGCCGGCATCTTGCTTGTTATATAGTCGTGACCGCGGCGTAGGTATTCCAGCAGCCATAAACAGTCGTTTAGTTACTGCTTTATCCATGGCTACAGCACTAGCTAATACTCCTGAACCGGTGTATGGTATGCCTAACATTTCAAGTGTACCTTGCATTAGTCCATCTTCGCCATAAAGGCCATGGATGGCATTGAAGACTATATCAATTTGTTCGCTTTTTAGTTGGTCGACAAAGTGCCGGGGGATTAGGTCAATGCCTACGGCATTATACCCTTTTTCTTGCAGTGCCGCCAAAATAGCCCGCCCTGTATTTAAAGATACCTCCCGCTCAGCAGACGGCCCACCCATGACAACCGCAATTTTTTTATTTTTCATTAAAAAGTCCCCCTTCAGCTACCCTGTACCCTTACAATTTGTGCCCCTAAAGCCTGTAGTTTTTTCTCTATACTTTCATAACCTCGGTCAATATGGTAGACTTGCTCAACCTCTGAGGTTCCCTCAGCGGCTAAAGCCGCTAATACTAAGGCACTGCCAGCCCTTAGATCAGGTGCGGCTACGATGGCTCCGGTCAAGCTTGAGACTCCGCGAATAATGGCCGTACGACCTTCGACTTTGATTTTAGCGCCCATTCGTGTAAGCTCATCTACATGCTTAAAACGATTCTCAAAAATAGTTTCCGTAATAATACTGGTACCTTTGGCAATGGTAACCAGCGATAGCATCGGAGCCTGCAGGTCGGTTGGAAATCCTGGATAAGGCAATGTTTTGATATCAACACCGCGAAGTTCTCCCGCCTTTATCCGGACATAGTCCCTGCCGGTAACTACCTGCGCTCCAATTTCTTGTAGTTTATCAGTGACTGAGAATAAGTATTCTGGAATAATATTTTCAACTACAACATCACCACGAGTCATAACACTTGCCATTAAGAAAGTGCCTGCTTCAATTCTATCGCACATCACGGTGTGCTCGGTAGGAACAAGTTTGGCAACTCCGTCAATTCTAACAGTATCCGTACCGGCGCCGCTGATTCTTGCTCCCATTTTATTTAAGATAGTCTGCAAATCAGATATTTCAGGTTCACGCGCCGCATTGCGGATAATTGTCGTTCCTTTGGCCAGTACGGCAGCCATCATTGCATTCTCGGTCGCACCAACGCTAGGGAAGTCAAAATTGACTTCGCCGCCTGTTAACTCTGCCGCTTCGGCCACAATAAAGCCAAAGCTTTCATCAACTTTCGCGCCGATTCTTTCTAGAGCTTTGATATGTAAATTAATTGGTCTTGGGCCGATAGCACAACCGCCAGGGTAGGAGACTCTGACTTTACGGAATCGCCCTAAGAGCGGCCCCATCAAGAATACCGAAGCCCTCATTTCCCGCATTAGGTGCTCGGGTATTTCGGCCTTGCTGACATTAGTAGTATCAATCAGCATCGTATGGCCTTGCCTAGATATTTTAGCTCCAAGTAATGTCAAAATATCCTGCATGGCTTGAATGTCGCGCAAATAAGGAACATCATGAATAATGCTGACGCCGGAACACAGAAGCGTTGCTGCCATAATTGGCAACGTAGCGTTTTTAGCCCCGCTTACCCGGACGTTGCCACATAGTTGTACTTCTCCTTTGACGATAAATTTCTCCATCGTCTTCCCTCCCAGACAAGTACAATCACCCTCTATTTTTCTTTATATCTAATCTCTAATAAATCCTCTACACAATACTACCGATGCATAAGCTTTTCTACTAGTTCTTCCCCCGTCTGATAAATATTCCCAGCTCCCATGGTCATTACTAAATCTCCGGGCTCTACAATTTCAGCTAAATACCGGGCAATTTTATCTTTGTCCGGTATATACGTAACACGCTGATTGGTTTGCCGCTCGACCTCATCCTTGAGTGTCTCCCCACTAATCCCGGGAATAGGCTGTTCTCCAGCTGAATAAACATCGGTAAGAATCAGCATATCAGCTGGTGTAAAAGCACTGCCGAATTCCTTACGCAAGAACTGGGTACGTGTATACCTATGCGGCTGAAAAACACAAATTAACCGTTTGGGTTCTGTTTGACGCGCTCCTAGCAAAGTTGTGGTAATTTCCGTAGGATGATGAGCATAGTCATCCACTACCCAAACGCCGTTTACCCTCCCTTTAGATTGAAAACGACGTTTAGCTCCTTGAAACTGGCTAAGGCCTTCGGCAATTTGCGAAAAACTCAGCCCGGCTTCAACACCCACAGCCACAGCAGCCAAGGCATTTGCCACATTATGCATACCTGGAACACAGATTCTAGCCGTACCTAAAAGTTCATCACGGTAGTACACATCGAAGATTGTAATCGGACCATCAGATTTTATATTACGCGCAGTATAATCAGCATCATGCTCAAGCGCATATGACACGTAGCGCTTTTCAAGTTTAGACGCCATATTCCTAACATAGGAATTGTCAAAACATAAAACGGCTAATCCGTCAACTGGCTTGAGCTTACCTAAGAACTCATCGAAAGTGCGTAATATATTATCCATGGTCTTGTAGTAATCCATGTGATCGTTTTCGATATTAGTCACGACAGCAATATGCGGTGAAAGTTTCAAAAAAGAGCCATCGCTTTCGTCGGCCTCAGCTACTAAATAAGAACCATGACCGAGTTTTGCACTGCCGCCTATTGATTCTAACTCACCGCCAATAATTATGGTCGGGTCCATACCTGACTTCTCAAGCATGAGGGCAATCATTGAGGTAGTTGTGGTCTTGCCATGAGCACCGGCTACAGCTATTCCCTGTCGTTTGCACATCAGAAATGCCAGCATATCAGCCCGGTGATATACAGGGATTTCCTTGTCACGCGCAGCTTTAACCTCGGGATTGGTTTCCGGGATAGCGGTTGAAACAACTACAGCTTGCGTATCGCCAATATTTTCATAACTGTGACCAATATGTACCCTTGCACCAGCCTGCTCAAGCTTAGAAGTAACAGCCGATTTCTGGGCATCAGAGCCTGAAACAGCATACCCCATATCAAGCAATACTTTCGCAATAGCACTCATACCGGAGCCACCGATACCGATAAAATAAAATTTTTTCACATCATCTAACAACAGTATTTCTCCCCTTTCTTGCGCACCCCGTCTCCGGTGCCCGCATCCGGCAGAAAGAGCTGCTCCTAAACTTACCCGGATGCCGCTCTGGCATACCACATTGTATGCGCTGCCCACACCCGGTGTTACCTTTTATTATTTACTTTGCAGCTTTATTAGGCAAAGGGCCAACCGGGCAATTGCTTCTGCCGCCTGAGGCCGACCCAACTCTCTGCTCTTTTCAGCCATACCTGATAGCATGGTCGGATTCTCTAGTAAGTTTTCAATGGTATTTGTTAATTTAACCCCGGTTAATTCTTTATCAGCAATAACGGTTGCCGCACCATGTCTCTCAAGAGCTCTGGCATTGAACTCCTGATGGTTTTCGGCAGCATAAGGATACGGTATCAATATTGCAGGGATGCCTCTGGCCGTTAATTCAGCCAATCCCACAGCCCCGGCGCGGAATATCGCCAAATCAGAGGCTGCCAAAGCTAAGGGCATATTATACAAATATGGTTTGATGATAATATTGCCACCACTGGAAATGTCTATACCAGCTTGTTTAATATTGCCAACTATGCTATTATACTCGCTTTGTCCTGTCACATGCAATATTTGAATGCGCTGGCTACCGTTAAAATGTTTGTAAACATCAAACATAGCATTGTTTATACTGCGTGCCCCACGGCTACCGCCAACTACCAGCAGGGTAAGTTTGTTGGGCTCTAGCCCTAACGCTGTTTGACCCTCTACCCGGGCAGCCGACATGACCTCAGGTCTAATAGGATTGCCTGTAAATATAATCTGGTCAGGCTTGTACTTCTTAAAATATTGCTCAGCTTCCTTATATCCTACGGCAATTTTATCAACAAACCGGGATAATATTTTATTAGTTATACCTGGAATGACATTTTGTTCTTGAATCATAGTTGGTATTTTGAGCAGGCTGGCTGCCAGCAGCACCGGACCGCACACATAGCCGCCAGTACCAATGACAACATCAGGCTTAAATTTTTTAATAATTTTAGCAGAGCTCCAAACACTACCCACTGTCTTAAGCAGTGTCTGGACATTCTGCCAGGAAATTCGCCGCTCCAGCCCTCGTACTTCAATTGTTGCAAAATTAAACCCTTCTTTGGGCACAATGTCCGCCTCAAGGCCGTGTTTAGTTCCTACAAACAAGATTTCGCAGCTGTCGGTTAACTTGGCTACTTCTCTTGCGATAGTAACGGCGGGGTAGATGTGACCACCTGTTCCCCCGCCAGAAATAATCAGGCGCATATGGTTTGCCCCCTAAATTCATTTCATGTTTACATACCGTGATATATTGAGTAAAATACCTACCCCTGCTAGTGTAAAAATTAGAGCAGAACCACCAAAACTAATAAAAGGCAATGGTATTCCCGTTACTGGCATGGATGCGGTGACCACCGCAATATTCATGAGCGCCTGCAAAACGATGATACTTGTTATGCCGCCAGCCAACAAACTTCCAAAAATATCAGGCGCCGAAATGGCTATTTTAAAACCTCGCCAGGCAAATAGAAAAAACAATATTATTACAGTAGCTGTACCTATAAAACCAAGTTCTTCCCCTAGTATAGCAAAAATAAAATCAGTGTGAGGTTCGGGCAGATACAAAAATTTTTCCCGGCTGCGACCTAAGCCAACACCAAACAAGCCGCCAGAACCAATAGCATACAAAGATTGAATAATGTGGTAGCCGCTGTTTAACGGGTCAGCCCATGGATCACTAAATGCCAGCAGTCGCTTTAGACGGTATGGCTCCGCAATAATGGCGGCAACTATGCCTGCAACACCGAGGGCACCTAACGACCCTAAATGTGATAATCTAGCCCCTGCAGCAAATAACAAAATAAACACGGTACCACCAATAACAAGTGCTGTCCCTAGATCAGGCTCTTTTAAGATTAACCCAAACACTACTAAGAGCATCAGTAATTGTGGGACAACGCCCTTAATAAAGCTACCAATTTTATCCTGAGATTTTGCCAGACTATTAGCAGTAAAGAGCACCATGCTCAATTTTGCTATTTCTGATGGTTGCAGATACAGGGAACCGAAACCTAACCAACGCCTTGCCCCATTGACCACTTTACCTAACCCAGGAACGAGGACAAGTACTAATAGAATAAGGGTAATTATCATAGCGGGTTTTGCCAGTTTACGCCAAGCGTGATAATCAACGTTCATTGTAAACAGCATGGCCAGCAATCCCAGTGTGGCCCAAATCATCTGGCGTTTTAGAAAATAGTAGCTGTCATTATAGTTGACATATGCTGAAACCGCACTTGAACTATAAACCATTACTATCCCGAACCCCAACAAACCAATAATGGCAAAAAAGATGACATAGTCGGGCGACTTAGGTCTGACCGCCAATCTCGCTCCCCCCTTAACCTAACCGGCGTACCAAATCTTTGAATACTTTCCCCCGTTCTTCATAATTGTTGAACATATCATAGCTGGCACAGGCCGGCGATAAGAGCACCACCTGAGGAGGCTGCGCCAAGCTATGGGCAAGCGCCACTGCCTCACTCAACGAAGGCGTATTATGAATATTTTTCACGCCATGTTGTGCTGCGGACTCCGCAAAACGTTGCTGAGCTTCTCCCAATAAAATCAAATGGTCAACCCGCTCTTTAATCAACTGCATAAATTCAGTTAAATCGGTATTCTTATCCCGACCACCGGCAATCAGAATAATTTGCCCGGGAAAAGCCTCTAACGCTTTTATTGATGATTCAGGGTTAGTGGCTTTAGAATCATTGTAATAGGCTACGCCGGCAATCTCAGTCACAGGCTCAATACGATGCTCTACGCCCTGGAATGTTTTAAGAACTTTAGCCATATCTTCAAGGTCAGCTCCGGCCAAATAGCCAACCGCACAGGCAGCTAATGCATTTTCTACATTATGGCCGCCTTTTATTTGAATATCATTGACTGCACAGATATCAGTATGTTTCCCGTCCCAATTCAGTGTGATCGTTCCGTTTTCTACAAAAATACCCGAGTCCAGACGCTGCTGGCGGCTGAAATACAGTATTTTACCTGGCGCCCGTTCGGCCATCCCTCTTACGACTATATCATCATAGTTGAGAATTAAGTAATCATTCTCATGCTGGTTAGTAAATATGCGTTCTTTCATTTCCTGATAAACTGCCATTGTATGATGTCTGTCCAAATGATCCGGTGTCAGGTTTAAGACTGCCGCAATATGAGGTCTAAATTTTATAGCCCCTTCAAGTTGGAAGCTTGATATTTCAGCAACTACAAAGCCATCAGGTCCGGTCTCAAGCGCCTGATCAGACAGTGCAGCGCCAATATTGCCGCCTACAGATACCTGACGACCAGTAGTCTTAAGTATCTCGCCAATTAGTGTTGTTGTTGTTGTTTTACCATTGGTACCGGTAACTGCAACTATAGGCGCATTACTCAGCCGATAAGCTACCTCTACTTCGCTCATTATGGTAATACCCCGGCCCTGAGCAGCGGCAACAAGCGGGATATATATAGATATGCCCGGTGACAACACTATATAGTCCATACCGTCCAGTAATTCTTCATTTTGATTCCCTAGCGCCAAAACAACACCAGTTGCTTTTAGCTGAGAAAAATCTTTATCAATTTTATCGGCAGACTTGGCGTCACTTAATATAACATGTGCGCCTAACTGCTGCAAAATATTAGCTACTGAAATACCGCTGACACCGGCGCCTAACACCAAAATATTCTTATTGGAAAACTCTGTCTGTTTACTCATTTTACATACCCCCTGCCCGGCTGACTGCCAACACGCTCAAAGCCACGGCGGCAAACACTGCGCCTGCCAGCCAAAATACCGTCACCACTTTGGTTTCAGACCAACCGGACAATTCAAAGTGGTGATGAATTGGACTCATTTTAAATACTCGCTTCCCTGTTGACTTAAAGGAAATAACTTGAATAATGACTGAAAGCGCTTCAATAACAAATACGCCGCCAACAATAACCAACAAAAATTCAGTTTTAGTCATTACTGCAACTGCCGCAAGTGCCCCTCCCAAAGCCAATGAACCGGTGTCGCCCATAAAAACCTTAGCAGGATGAGCGTTATACCGTAAGAACCCCAGACACGCCCCAGCCAAAGCTACACAAAAAATGGCTAAATGAGGTTTTCCAAAGGAAAGAGCCACTACGGCATACGCCAATGCAGCTACGGTTGTCGTGCCTGCGGCTAAGCCGTCAAGACCGTCAGTAAGATTAACTGCATTCGTAGTACCGACAAGTACAATGAAGATTAGCAGATAATATAAGGCCCCAAAGTCAACATTAACTCCCAGAACAGGTATCCATAAATCGGTTCCGCGACCAAAGTAAATACTTGCAATATAGGAGAGCGCCAACGCCATAATAATTTGTCCCAGCAACTTTTGCCGGGCTTTAAGACCCAATGAACGTTTAAGCACCACTTTTATAAAATCGTCAAGAAAACCAATTAAACCATGGCCTAATGTAACAAATAAGGCTAACAGCACCTCAGGGTTTTTGCCTGCAAATACAAGGCTGGGAATCGTAAGAGCCACTAAAATCAACACCCCGCCCATAGTGGGCGTGCCAGCTTTGGCATAATGTCTTTCAGGGCCTTCTTCCCTGATGCTTTGCCCAAATTTAAGCCGCCTTAGCATGGGAATAACCAACGGCCCCGCTATTATAGCAATGGCAAATGCCATCGCGGCAGCATACAACAATTCCTGCATCGTAACCTCCTGTATTGGCTCGCTATAGCAGCGACGTATCGTTAAATGTTTCCAGCATAGTTTCCATCTTCATGCCACGGGAACCTTTAAGCAAGATATAATCTCCAGGCTTCATCAAACAGCGTAAAGCTTCTATTGCCTCCTGGTGCCCGGTAAAGGCGCGGGTAGTTTTAACACCATGCTCATAGGCAGCATCCACAATATGTTGTGATAATTGCCCCACTGTGAGTACTATGTCTATTCCTTGCTCAGCGGCCAGCTGCCCGATCCGACGATGAGCCTCAACTGCTGCCTCGCCAAGCTCCAGCATATCACCTAACACTGCGATCTTGCGGCCTTTGCTAATGTCAGACAACGTCTTAAGCGCGGCTGCCATTGATAGCGGACTGGCATTATATACGTCATTGATAACAGTATACTCTCCGTATCTTTTTACCTCTTGCCGCATCGCACCAGGAATAAAACTACTAATCCCGTCTTTTATTTCACCAGGCCGTAACCCTAATTCCCATCCGACGGCGATAGCCGCCAGTGCATTATAAACATTATGTATACCCATTGTATGCAAAATAACAGGAAAAGAACCACGTGGACTACAACAGTCAAACGTAGTTGTCAATTCACCGTTCTCCCCGGTGGATATGTTCTCGGCACGCACAAATGCTTCTGGGTTTAAGCCGTAAAACACGACGCGTCCATGAGCTTTTTCCTGCATAGCTCGAACATGCGGATCATCAGCATTAAGCACAATCAAATCATCATGAGCAATAGCTTCAACTAATTCGGCCTTAGCAGCAGCGATATTTTCAACTGAACCTAGGATTTCCATATGAGTTTCACCTACATTGGTCACTACACCCACTGTAGGTAAAGCAATTTCGGTCAGCTCATGAATTTCTCCACGGGCGCGCATACCCATCTCAACAACTGCGGCTTCATGTACAGACTCAAGTTTTAACAGGGTTAGTGGTAGCCCAATTTCATTATTAAAATTGGCTTCTGTCTTAAGCACGTTGAACCTGCTAGACAACACAGCGGCAAGCATATCTTTGGTTGTAGTCTTACCGTTAGAACCTGTCACACCGATTACAGGGATCTGATAACGTTTACGATGAAACCTTGCTAAAGCCTGCAGGGCAGCCAGAGTATCTTTTACTTCTATTACAGCCACGTTAGCAGGCACAGATGTCTGCCTGCTAACAACGACCCCAATTGCCCCCTTACTGACAGCCTGAGCAACAAACTCATGCCCGTCAAAGCGTTCACCAATTAAAGCTATAAACAAATTGCCAGGCTGAACAGTCCTAGTATCAGTGGAAATACCACGGAAAAGTTTGCCGCCTGTTGCACTGGCCAAACGACCGCAGGTAGCCTTTAACACTTCAGTCAAACTAAAATCAGGCATTTGTTCTCATCTCCCTGATAATCTCACGAGCTACTTGCCGGTCATCAAAATCTATTGTTCGGTCTTTTAATATCTGGTAAGTTTCGTGGCCCTTACCAGCAATGAGTACGACATCCTGCGGCCCAGCCAATTTAATTGCCTGAGTGATGGCCTGACGACGGTCAGGAAGTATTTCATAGCTTTTGCCAAAGCAAGCGGTTTCCAAACCTTCCCTTATCCCCACTTCTATATCTTCTAATATTTTTTCAGGTTCTTCACTACGGGGATTATCAGATGTAGCCAGCACGATATCGCCATATAAAGCGGCTAGTTTGCCCATAATCGGCCGCTTAGTACGGTCACGATCACCACCACAGCCAAACACTACGATAATCTTGGCTCTGGCAAACTGTTTAGCTGTTTTAAGCACGTTTTCTAAACCGTCCGGTGTATGAGCATAGTCAACAATGACAGTAAACGGTTGTCCGGCATGCACTAATTCAAATCTTCCTGGTACGCTGGTAAAGCTTTCGAGGGCCTGTTTAATAATGGCTGGGTCAACTTTTTCCGCCAGAGCAACCCCGATTGCCGCCAACACGTTATAGACGTTAAACATGCCAGTAATACTTAGCTTGAGCGGCATAGTCCCAAACGATCCATTGACACTGAAGCTGGAGCCAGCTGCTTCCACATCAAGACTGTCGGCAGTTAATACTGCAGAACTATTAATAGCATAACTTATGATCGGACAATTCGAATTGCTTGCCATCGTTTTACCGGCATCATCATCAAAATTAATGATTGCGGCTTTACCTGCTTTCTTACTGCCAGGCCTGTTCAAGTGCCGGAACAACTCAGCTTTGGCGTCAATATAGTTGTCAAACGTTTGATGAAAATCCAAATGATCTTGGGTCATATTGGTAAATACAGCAACATCAAATTCACAGCCGGCTACCCGGCCCAACGCCAAGGCATGTGATGAAACTTCCATAACTGCGTATTCCATACCGCTATTGACCATTTCAGAAAGCGTACTTTGTAGTTCAATTACATCAGGTGTAGTATTTTTTACCGGCAGTACCTTATCGTCAATCAGCGTCTGTATTGTTCCAATTAGACCTACCTTGTAGCCGGCCTGCCGTAAAATACTTCTAATCAAGTAGGTAGTTGTTGTTTTGCCGTTAGTGCCAGTGACGCCAATCATTCTTAACTTATGACCCGGATAATCAAAAAAATAAGGCACAACGGCCTGCATCGCCGTACGAGTATTATCAACTTTGATGACAGTTATGTTGCCGTTTGATGCTTCTGGTACATCTTTTTCCACAAGCACAGCCACTGCTCCGCGCTGAATTGCATCGCCGACAAAATCGTGCCCGTCAACATGAGCTCCTGTCAGACAGACAAACAATGTGCCAGGAACTACCCTGCGGGAATCGTGGGCCACTGCCTTGATTTCTTTATCAAGCCGTCCTTGTATTGCTGCATACGGCAGTAATGCCGCCAATTGTTCTAAATTTTTGACCATAACCTTATCCTCCTGCCCAACTACAAAAAAATTAGTTAATATACTCTTATTATCTATTTTTACCAATATATCTTATTTTAACGCCATTTACTCGAAATAGGTAGTAATACTTGTTCCTGATAATACTTTACTGCCAGGTAACGGGTCTTGTTTGATCGTTTTCCCGCCCGTCCCCTGAGGATTTATTACAAGTCCAAGCTCGGCCAGCATATCTGATGCCTCGCGTGGTGTCCGACCGGTTAAGTCCGGTACAGTAACTTCACCTGCCAGATAGCGTGGTGTCATAGTATAAAGCAGCACACCGCTACCAGTCGGCATGCGACTTCCAGGTTTAGGAATTTGATCCGCTACCCTGTCACCTGACTCTTCAATACGCGGGATCAACCCTGCTTTCTCTAACTCTTTTATGGCCTCAGGAACATTTAAGTTAATTACACTAGGAACCAGCACATGGGTATCTGGACCACCGGGTTTAGCTGTACCTGATATTGGCTGCGGACTGACCTTAAGATACTGCAGGACATCTTTCATTACAGCCCCAAATACCGGCGCTGCAATCTGCCCGCCGTAGTAAAGACCGACAGGTTCATCAATAATAACCAGCATAGCGACCTGAGGATTGTCGGCAGGAGCAAACCCGACAAATGAAGCTACATATTTATCAGGCAAATAACCACCGGCGCCGACTTTTTGTGCAGTGCCGGTTTTTCCTGCAATTTTGAAGCCCTCTATATACGCATTCTTACCTGAACCCTGTGATACTACCGATTCTAATATCTCCTTAACTTGTTTCGTTATCGTAGGATCAAGAACCTGCCTGATAACATCAGGCTGAAACCCTCTAACGATTTGCCCTGATTTATCCTTAACTTCTCTGACAATCTGCGGTCTAAGGAGCTGACCATCGTTAGCTACAGCAGCGGCTGCCGTCACCAACTGAACAGGTGAAACGGCAATACTCTGGCCGATTGACATGGTTGCGATATTAATTGGGGTTGCTTTGGCGCGGTCAATCATAAGCCCCTTTGCTTCTCCCGGCAAATCAATATTGGTAGTTCGGCCGAAACCAAAAGCATCAATATAACGGTAAAATGGGTCGCGCCCTAAACGCAGTCCAACATTAACAAACCCCACATTACAGGAGTTCTGAACCACCTCAGCAAAGGTTTGACTGCCATGCCCCCCATGTTTCCAGCAGTGGATATTGCGCCCTTGTACTTCGACCTCACCAGGATCAAAGAATCTTTCGTCAGGCTTAACAATATGTTCGGACATGGCTGCTGATGTAGTAATAATTTTAAAGGTTGAGCCAGGTTCATAAACATTAGAAACAGCAATGTTTCTCCAGAGTTTTGGAGAAACCTCACTAAATTTATTAGGATTATAGTCCGGCCTGTTGGCTAACGCCAAAACTCCGCCGTCGCGTGGATCTATGGCAATAATGGTAGCAGCCTTGGCCTGGGTCTCTTTCATTACCCGGTCAAGTTCACGCTCGACAATCTGTTGAATAACCAAATCAATGGTGAGATAGATATTATTTCCTTCCACCGGTGGCACAAACCGGTGGGACGCCTGGGGAATCTCCCGGCCTCTGGCATCGTACTCAATGACAATACTGCCTGAACGGCCTTTCAGATAACTGTCAAAAGTCATTTCTACGCCATCCAAACCTTGGCTGTCAATCCCATTAAAACCGAGAATATGTGCTGCCAGATTATCATGGGGATAATAACGTTGGCTTTCTTGAGTTAGACCAATACCTGGAAGATTAAGCATTTGTACCTGTCGGGCTGTTTCTGGTTCAATCTTGCGTTTTATCCACGTAAATGCCTGGCGCTTTTTTAATTTGTTTTTAAGATTGTTTTCATCTAACGCCAAAATAGCAGCCAGTCTGGCTGCTGTTTCTTCATGGTTCCGTATTTCGGCAGGTATGGCGTATACAGATTCAGTGCTGACACTAACCGCAAGCTCCCGGCCATGCCGATCAAAAATAATACCCCGTTTTGCCTCAACCGGAATCTCACGTATACGTTGATCAACAGCGTTCTCTGATAGCCAGGCACTCTTATAAAACTGGAGATACAGTAAGCGACCAATCAACCCCATCATAATTACCGATATGATCAAGAAAAGGCAAGCGACCCTTTTCCTGATGGTAACATGCGAAACAGATGCCACTTATTTATCTCCCCCATCGTTTAAAATTACCGCCCTTTGCTCGCCTCCGCTTTGTTGACTTTGATAGCGCTCAGTATCTGCTCAGTAACACCGGTATTTTTGACCGGTTCTGATTGAGGCTGAGTGTTTGCAGGTATGGCTGACGCATAATAAGCGTTTTTAGGCACAACCATCCCTAACTCTTTTACGGCAATTTCTTCGATACGCTGCGGCGATTTAAGCCTGGCAATATCAAGGCGCAAAAGCTCATTTTCTTTCTCTATCTTTGCTACTTGGCCTTTAATTTTTACCAAATCATAGCCAGCTTGCACAATAGCAGCACTCTGCATAGTTGTAATGGCAGCCATTACAACAGCTATAATGACAAGTGTCAGGCATTTGACGCGCAGTCGTTTATCAGCTTTTTGTACAATCTTAGGCGCAGGTGAAGCGGCTTCCTGTTCATACACATGTAATTCTTGTTTTTTATGTACTAACATTTCTATTGTTCCTCCCCATAATTTAGAACAATTGTCGCTATAACTTTACAGCGATCCGAAGCTTAGCGCTACGAGCGCGAGGATTATTCTCAAGCTCATCAGGCGACGGTAGAATAGGCTTTCCCAGTACCTTTACTTTGGGCTTAGTGTTGCAGACACATATCGGTATTTGCGGCGGACAAATGCACGCTTTAGCCAATTGCTGCAACGTTTGCTTAGCAATCCGATCCTCTAGTGAATGGAATGTTATTATTCCAATACGCCCCCCGGGTTTTAAACGCTCTACCGCTGTAATAAAAGTATCCCGCAAAATTCCCAGTTCGTTATTAACTTCGATCCTAATAGCCTGAAACGTTCTTTTGGCTGGATGTGGACCATCCCGGCGTGCGCCGGCAGGGATAGCTTTTTTAATAACATCTACGAGTTGACCTGTAGTTTCTATACTGCTCTTAGCCCTGTTTTCGACAATAAATTGGGCAATTCGTTTAGCCCAGCGTTCCTCGCCATAATCAGTAATTATCGCTGTCAATTGTTGTTCATTGTAGGTATTGACAACATCATATGCTGAAAAATCTGCACTTGGATTCATACGCATATCAAGCGGTGCATCCTGCATGTAAGAAAATCCCCGGTCAGCAACATCAAGCTGATGCGACGATACTCCTAAGTCAAACAAAACACCATCTACTAATCCTGTCTCCAAATCATCAAGCACCGAACCCAAACACTGGAAATTATTTTGAACGATACTTATCCGGCAACTAGCCCCTGATAAACGCAGCTTACCGGCATTAATAGCTGCCGGATCCTGATCAATGCCAATTAACCAGCCTGCCGGTGCTAAGCGTGCGGCTAAACAGGCGGAATGACCAGCGCCACCTAACGTACAATCTACATAGATGCCCTCCGGATTAGAAAAAATGCCTGCGACGCTCTCTTCTAGCAGTACACTCGTATGTTCAAATTCATGTTCTTGCACTTTTAACAACTCGTTTCGGTTATAATTAAATCCCTAAATCAGCCAAGTTTTCAGCAATCTCAGCAACAGTAGGACTCACTTGCTGGTTATATTCATCCCAGGCGACTTTATCCCAAATCTCAATCCTGGTTGACACGCCAATCACGACTACGTCTTTATCTAACTTGGCATGCTCGCGTAAGTTAGGAGGCACAAGCACTCTCCCCTGTTTATCACAATCAAGTTCGGCTGCTCCTGAAAAAAAGAAGCGGACAAAGGCTCTGGCTTCTGGTTTAGCCAGCGGAAGCTTCTTTAATTTTTCTTCTAGGATAGCCCACTCGCTGCGGGTATATACAAATAAGCAGTTATCTAATCCTTTGGTGGCAATAAATGTTTCTCCCAATTCTTCACGAAATCTGGCAGGAAGAATCAGCCGGCCTTTATTATCGATGGTATGCAAATACTCACCCATGAACACGGCTGTCACCACCATTCAAAATTATTAACCACTTTACACCACTCTACACCACTTTTTTAGTCTATTCTGGGCAAATAAAAAAAATCCTGCCTGAAATATGCAGGATTTTTTAAAAAACCAAAATTTGGAGACTAAAGTCCTATGTTTTTAATTACTTAATTTCTAATCAAGCCAAATCGTTCCAATAAAGGTGCAGCATTGAGCCTAACGAAGAAACTGCGAAACGTCTGCGGTCCCCTAAAGATAGGTATGCGCTCAAGCGCATACGGATTACTCTCTGCACCCGCCTGACCGTAACGGATAGTAAATGCAGCTTTGTAACCAGCCTGTTTAACCATTTCCTCAATCTGCAGGTTGTATGCGCCGGTAGGGTAAGCAAAGTAGCGTATCTTCCCGCCTAGCTGCTGCTCCATCTCTTTACGGGAAGTTACTAGCTCCTCCATAACCTGCTCACGCGAAAGCTTGGTAAGTGCAGCATGAGAAACAGTATGAGAGCCAAAAACAAAACCGTCTTTCTGCATTTCCCGCACTTGGTCCCAGCTCATAAACCGTTCATCGTGCCCGACTAAATTAGTCACTAAAAATATAGTAGCGGTAAAACCATACTTTTTCATAATAGGATACGCATTGGTATAATTATCAAGGTAACCATCATCAAACGTAATTAAAATGGGTTTTTCCGGAAGTTCTTTACCTTGGTTAAGATAAGACATAAGCTGATCTGGTGTAATTGTAGTAAAGCCGTTTTGAGACAGATACGCCATTTGTTCTTCAAATTCTTGTGGTGGTATAGAAAGTGCATGATAAAATGAATCAATTTTATGATAATTTAAAATAGGAACATCAATAAGCGAAGTATTTACCGCACGGTTACTATTGCGCCCAGCAACCACAGCAGTGGTGCTTACTACAGCAGATGACAAAATTAGTAGAAAAATAAGGCCTAGAACAATAAGACATACCTGACGCCGGCTAATACGGGCCACCGCCTTTCCTCTCTAAATATCCGGTCTTAAGCCGGTTTTGTATTTTATAGTTCCGCCACAGCATAAGCGCTCCGGCCCACATGATAGCTATTCCACTCACCACTTGCGCCAAGCGCCAATCCCCTATCATCTCACTATCAATCCGTAGGCCTTCAATTACCAGGCGCCCTACCGAATACAAGATAATATATAGTAAAAATAGGCTGCCTGGTACTGACTTTTCAGGTTTTCTAGCCATCAGCCAGCTTACTGCCGCAAGTATAATAAATACCACTAAATCCCAACCACATTCGTATAAAAAAGTTGGATGAAAAAAATCAAACTGCTCATACCCTAACGGGCGGTATGCATAATCAATGTAAATTCCCCAGGGAACATCAGTAGGATAGCCGAAGGCATCCTGATTAATAAAATTACCCCATTGGCCAATAGCCTGGCCAAAAACAAGGCCTGGTGCGACTATATCAGCCCAATGCCAGAAAGAAATATTATAGACTCGAGAATATATCCAGACAGTAAGAATAACACCGATAAGTGCGCCGTGAATAGCTAAGCCTCCGTGCCAAATCTTTAAAATCTCATTTGGCGCATCAGCATACATCTGCCAATTCACAGCAACATAATAGATTCTGGCGGTAATGATGCCTACCGGTATGCTGTATAGCGTTAAATCCAACAGCCTGTTAGGGTCCTCCTTGCGCAGCCGGATATGCCACCAGTTAATGATACATGCCGCCAGAATAGCAGCGGCCAAAATCAGCCCAAACCAACTAAAAGCAACAGTCTTGATACAAAATGCAGTTTTTCCCATGTAAACTCCTAATGCCGGTCAGATTTCGTATAAAAAGCACATAAAAAACAGAGAGCAGGCGATAATATTAGCATCATACGACATTCTCTAAAATCATAATAAAGTCATGACAAGCATTAGTCAAGTATGATATAATTAATTATCTTGTCAACATATTCCATATTCAACTTAAGGAGGCGCTACAATGACTATCACTAAAGAAATGAGCATCGTCGATGTCGTCCAAAAATATCCTCAGACTGTTCAAGTATTCCGCAACTATGGTATGGGATGCCTAGGTTGCGCTGCCGCTCGATTTGAGAATATCGAGCAAGGTGCTGCCGCTCACGGCATTGATGCAACCGCTCTGGTTGCCGACTTAAACAAAGCTGTAACCGAATAGTTTTTGAAAAACAGGGCAACCAGCCCTGTTTTTTTATTTGTTCCTGCCGGGCTGGGATTTGACAACAATAATCCCTAATGCGGCCTCACGATCAAGCGCCAATTGAGTATTATCAATTCTGAGAACATAGACAGGTGAGGTTTGCACTACTTCTATTTCCATCCCAGGCAACAAACCAAATACCGTCAGTTTCCGCATATTTCTACAATCTTGACTGCTTATAGCTACAATTCTAGCCTTTTCACCCGCTTGAAGCATAGTAACAGACTCTTCTATCATAGCATTCCTCACAATCAGGATTAAAATAGTAACAACTGAAGAACCTGGTGAACTAAAGCCGCCGAAACAAACGCAACCATAACAATCAACACCACCATAGCCCCAGCTGTAATCAATCCTCGTTCTTTAACCATGATGGCAAATTGCGCAACACACGGAACGAATAAGGTTAATGCTACTGCTGCAACAACCAATTGCGCATCTGTCAGTTTGCCTGCAACTGCCAAGTCATAAAGCCCGGCTGCCCCGTAGTCGCGGCGAAAAAAACCGAGCAAAAAGGCTTGAGCAGTCTCCGGTGGCAGCCCTATAAGCACCATTGCAGGCTCGACATATTGAATCATTGTATTTAAGATGCCACTGCGATCACCAGCCCACAATACAACGCTGGTGACAATAAACACCGGTAATATCTCCATGAAATACCAAGACATTCGCGTATATGCCTTTTTTATAACATTACTGGCAAGCGGCAGCCTTAATGGTGGTATTTCCATATAGAAAGCACTCCTGTGTCCAGGCACAAACTTAGCACTTAACCAGCCCACAGTAACAAAGATGAGAACCATGTAGACGCTCCAGAGAATAACTGCAGCTGAGTTATGTGAGAGCAGTGCCAGCACAACTCCAAGTTGGGCCGAACAAGGTATGGTTAGAGATAATAGAAAGGTGGCCAACAAACGTTCACGCTTACTTTCAAGCGTTCGTGTAACCATTACAGCCATAGTGCCGCAGCCTAAACCCAGCGTTAACGGGATAACTGCCCGTCCATTAAGCCCAAAGTACCGGAAAATTGAATCTACCAACATAGCCAGGCGTGGCAGATAACCAGTATCTTCAAGTATAGCAAAAGCCAAAAAGAATGTCCCGACAATAGGTAAAATAATGGCTGTCGCGTAGCGGAATCCCATGGTAAAAATACCGTATTCCCCCACCAGCAGCGAGCGTAACCATTCCCAGGGGATATAGGCATTAGCCACTCCTTCAGCCACTGGGCTAATGATCGGTACAAATACACTGTTATTAATATAATCAACAAGATAGCCCGCGCCAAATTTCCCCACAAACTGGTATAGCCCGAAATATAGGACAAGACATACGAGGGGAATGCCTGTCAACGGTTCTCTAGTTACCCTTCCCAGCCATTCCGCCAGCATTTTCATTTTATGGCGCTCAAACCTTGCGTATCTAACAGCTTTTACAACTATTTTGTCGACAATAACCTGCCGCTCTGTCGCAATAAGAGCGTCAAGGTTATTTTTCTTATTTGAAGACAGCTGCTCAATGGCAGCAGCTATTTTAGGCCATGCCGCTTCGGTCTGAGCAATACTAAACGTCATAGCGTCCCCTTGCAGTAGTAATAGCGCGGTAATACGTTTGCTAAGGCCATAGGTGCGGGTTAATAGTCCGCTTATTTTAGTCACTGACTGCTCAATTCCATCGCTCAGTTTAAAAACACTTGGCTTCACCCGCTTATATTGGCCAACTGTCTTTTTTAAAGCCTCCAACCCAATACGGTTAACAGCAGAAGTAGCGATAACCGGGATTCCGAGCATCTTCTCAAGCAACGATACATCAATAAGCATGCCCATATTCTGTGCCTCATCCATAATATTTAGATTAAGGATAACAGGCAACCCTGCATCAATCAGCTGAATGGTCATATTAAGCATACGCCGCAAGTTTTTAGCGTCAACAACATGGACAACAACATCAGGTACTTGCCTTGTTAGTAGTAATCTGGTAACCTTTTCCTCCTCAGTTAGAGGAATTAGTGAATACATTCCTGGTGTATCAATAACCTCGAAACGCTGACCACTAAATTTAAAATGACCTGTAGAAATATCAACCGTAGTACCCGGATAATTAGACACGGCGACATAACTGCCTGTTAAATAATTAAATATAGCACTTTTGCCTACATTGGGTGAACCTACAAGTACTACTTTTATGGCTGTATCCCGCACCACAGTATCCTCCGCCAGTTTCAGAAATACTATGGTATTTCCTATGCTAAAAAACACGGGGATATGCGTTACATACCAAATAAAATTCCCGGCCTCGAAAGGCCGGGATCAAAATTAGATTAACTTTTCTACTTTAGCGGCAATATTAGCTTTAGGCATATACCCTGTCAGCTTCTCCACTAGCTCACCATTTTTAAAGACAACCATCGTAGGCAAACTCATAACACCGTATTTTTGCGCCAGGGAACGGCTTTCGTCAACGTTGACTTTTGCAACCTTAATTTGGTCGCCCATTTCTTCTGCCAGTTCATCCATAACCGGAGCTAATCGAGTGCAGTAGCCACACCACGGAGCCCAAAAATCTACAAGCACCGGCTTAGCGGCGTCAAGCACTTCTTCCTGGAAATTATTTTCGTTAGCATTGACTACGTTTGCCATCAGACAGTCCCCCTTTTAATTAAAATAAAACATGGATTATCCTACTTGTGGTTGCGAAGCTCAACCAATACACAATTCTGATCAACCACATTAAGATCAAGATTTTTAGCCAGTTTTACTACACTAGCGGCATTAGCTCCAGGCTGAAGCCAGACATTTTTAATACCAAGCTCAGAGCAATTATTCATGATCTGTTCGCCAACTTTCGGAGGCACTACAACGTTTACAACCTCAGGTACGACCGGTAAATCCTTAAGCGCCGGGTAGCATTTAACACCAAGTATCTCTTGTATACCAGGGTTTACCGGGTACACAGTATAGCCAGCTTCCTTGAGCGCTTTAAAAATCTTATAGCCAAACTTTTCGGTGTTATCGGTAGCTCCCACAACGGCCCAGGTTTTCATTTGGAGCATTGTTTCAATATAATTCACAGAGCAGCCCCCTTACGTCAGTTTACGACGTTACCTGTTAAATCATTCCTCAACAACAGTGACTTTATTCATTATGTTGCCTTGATTAATCTGGTCAACGACGTCCATGCCTTCAATTACCTTGCCAAATACGGTATGTACCCCATCCAAATGCGGTTGGGGCTCGTACACAATAAAGAACTGGCTGCCACCGGTATTGGGGCCGCGATGGGCCATCGACAGTGATCCGCGTTCATGTTTGTTCGGGTTACCTTTAGTTTCACAAGGAATTGTGTACCCAGGACCACCAGCGCCAGTACCATTCGGGCAGCCGCCTTGCGCAACAAATCCTTTAATTACCCGGTGAAACTGTAAGCCATTATAAAAACCTTCATTAATCAGCTTTTCAAAGTTAGCAACCGTCTTAGGTGCGTCTTTTTCGAACAGCTCAATGACCACGTTGCCTTTATCCATCTCAATAATTGCTTTTTTCAAAGTGTATCCCTCTCTTAAATAGAATTATTTTAATTATAACACAGCTGGATATACTTTGGCAAAATTGGAAATCCACAACCTACGAATTTTTTTGCAAAAAAAAATACCCCTTCTAGGCAGAAAGAATATTCAGTAAAACATTATGTAAGCCCATGATACCGTTCTCTTGTATGTTCATACCCGCTTCTCGCAGGTGGGCGTCTTGTATTTACGCTTTTGCCTTCCACTCTTAGGAGGCTTGGCAGCGGCATAACATCAAACTCCCCATGTAAATGAGTCGGTTGAACATATAAGAGGTTAACGAGCACCTCAGGCATTAGTGACTTTCGACACTATGTATCTTATCATGTTCGCATCGTTAGTTCAAGGCTGAAAATCAGTCAAAAAACTGGTTTTTTTGACTAATATATAAAAATCACCTGGATATACCAGTTCGACCTTGACCGCACGCAGTCATTACTTATTTGACTTTCAGGAAATTGTTAGTGTGCGCTTTCTTCTTTTAAATGTCGGACGCAGTTGAGTAGAGTAATTGTCGGTCTCCCATCATAATAATCAATTACATTTACTGCTGTGTTATCTTGCCTGATACTCCAGACATGATTCAGATGAATTTCCAGCGTAGCGCACAAAATGGTTCCAATAGTGCCTCCATGAGCTACTACTGTTACGGTTTGCTCGGGATGCGCGGCCACAATCTTTTGGATAGCGGCAGCTGCCCGCTCTTTTAGCTGATGAAAGGTTTCTCCGCCAGGGATTTCAAGCTCGTCCGGAGTCGTCCACAACTTACCCAATAGACCTGGCCAACGCTCAGAAATTTGTTCGTAAGTAAGACCTTCCCACTCACCAAACTTTATCTCCCGTAGTTCAGGAACAAGGTTTACCGTCAAGCTATGCTCGGCAGCTATACATTCAGCGGTCTTAAAAGCTCGGGACAAATCACTGGCATAAACGGCATGAATAGATTCTTCAGCCAAACGTTTTGCTACTGCGCGAGCCTGACTAAGCCCTTTATCATTTAGAGCAATATCGCTGTGTCCCTGATATTTCCGCTCCAAATTCCACATAGTTTGACCGTGACGCACTACTATTAGTCTGGTCATGGATTCACCTCAACACCTGCTCTAAGCGTTCGAGCAGTATTTTGTTTTGTTCATTGAGTTTAACAGCAACCCGGATGTAATAAGGAGAAAGTCCGGGATAGTTGCTGCAATCACGAATTAGGATGTTCCGCTCAGCCAGAGTTTGACGTAAGTGGGCAGCTGAGTAGCTGGTTTGCCGTGTATTGATTAATATGTAGTTGACAGATGGCGGAAAGGGATGTACTCCAGGTAAAGCTTTCAGACTTGCGTACAGTATGTTTTTTTCATGGTTCACGATTTCTCGGCTTTTCTGCTGATACTCCTTATCGGTTAAAGCTGCGACGCCTGCTGCTTGCGCTAAGGAGTTAACATTCCACGGGTCTTTGGCAGCATGAAGTTTGGCTGTCAAATCTCGATGAGTGAGGGCAAAGCCAAGTCGAAGACCAGGAATGGCATAAAACTTAGTAAGCGAATGTAGTATTACCAGATTATCGTACTGTTTAAGCAGTGGTCGGCAGGTATATTCCCTGTCGCCAATAATGAAGTCCATGAAAGATTCATCTACAATTACCATTATCCCGGCCTTCTTGGCTGCAAACAGCAAACGTTCCAGTTGCCTGACTGTCAGCAGCGTACCGGTAGGATTATTGGGGTTGCCAATAAACACCATATCTACTCCGTTTAGACGGCTACAGAGTGAACTTACATCAAAAGCAAAATTGTTTTCCGGCGACAAAAATGCATATTCGATCTCGGCACCGGCCGCTGTGGCCGCCCGCTCATATTCACTAAAAGCAGGAGCCGGGATAAGCACTCTTTTGGGCCGCAAGGTGTGTGTCAGCACATAAAGCAGTTCAACAGCGCCGTTACCGGCAGTAATATGTTCAACATCAACATCATAATAGCTGCTTATTGCTGCTTTTAGCGTTACAGCCTCAACATCGGGATAATGAATCACCTGACTGACAGACTGAGTTATCGCTTCACGCACACTGCCGGCTAAACCAAGCGGATTTATGTTGGCGCTAAAGTCAAGCACGCCTGCTAACGCGCCACCACGCTCGCGCGCCCAGGCATGCACATTGCCGCCATGAACAAAACTAGCTGCTTGGTTATCAGCGCTCATTGCCATCATCTCCTGTTATGATAAGTCCGCCGGAAATTAGGCGGACAGTTTTTAAATAAGCAACCTCCGGGCAGGCTCGGCATATCTCTTTGATACAAGCTTCATGACCCGCCATGGCGTCAGCGCTGAACATAACACCCAGCACCGTACCGCTATGAGCAGCGCAGACACCTACAGCACCGAAGTCGCTGCTGCAATTTATCACTCGTTCAAGGCAAGGCTTATATAAAATCGCTTGATTAGCTACAGCGCTCATAGTGGCTCCCTGTCCAATAAGCCGGGCATTACCCGTTTTCAGACCTTGTGCCACTAACTCAACGGCGGTCACTATCTGCGTCTCTTTTGCTTTGTTTAAAATAGCTAAATCCTCACGGTCATTAAAGACTAACGTATCTACCTGGCCGCCGACATCAAAAACCGCGATGTACATTG
Source organism: Sporomusa sp. (assembly GCF_035561155.1). GTDB lineage: Bacteria > Bacillota > Negativicutes > Sporomusales > Sporomusaceae > Sporomusa. The sequence continues at coordinate 206,275 of NZ_DATMYD010000071.1, forward strand.
GCGGGGGATTGCCCAGGTAGCGGCGGATTTTACCCTGCACATGATCGAACATAATAATTCCTGGATAAAAAATGCCGTCTGTTGGTTCGATTGTTAAAGCGATATCGGCAATTTCATCACAAGACAGCTGCGTATCTGCCACTGCCAGCGCGGCAGCCTGACAAGCAGCACTGATATCGGCACTGCTGGAAGCCATCCCTTTACCTACCGGTAAATCAGATTCTACTGCTAGCCCAATATTTCCCGAGATATTAAGATATTCAAATATCTTATTTACAGCCGCAGCAGTCTTGGGTTGAGCATGCGCCATACTGCCGCCGGAAACGACTGTCACTTCAGAATACCAATCCACCGGACAGGTAATCAAAAAGTTAACCCCGTTTATTGTGCCCTGTACCAGTTCACCGCATGAGCCAGGTGCTTTAACTTTAATTGTCATACCAAAGTCTGCCTTTCAGTGATTGAATCTTATTTCCTCTAAATGACAAATACGAGCAAAGCCATTAACTCGGTCAGCTCGGTAACAGCGCCATATGTATCCCCGGTTAAGCCGCCTAAAACATTAGCAAAATAACGGGCTGACAGTACTCCAGCCAGAGCCGCTATACCTGTACTAATTGATGCCTGAAGGCCCATCGGAATAACAATCACAAGAGCTGCAATTATGGCAATGATTAAAGTTCTACGACCAGCGTACTGGGCGAAAGCCTTTCCCATACCGTCAGGCCGTGCATAAGGGAAAGACGCGATACTGATAACCATGGCCAGGCGCCCCGCTACCGGCATAACCAAAAGGGCAACGGTAAGCATTGTCGGAGTCATATCGATAATAAGCGAATATTTTAGCAGTATCAGCAACCCAAATGCCACTACACCGTTGGCACCAACACGGCTGTCTTTCATTATTTCCAGCATTCGTTCTCTGGACCGTCCTGAAAACACGCCATCAGCAGTGTCCATAAGACCGTCACAATGCAGACCGCCAGTAAGCACAATTTCAGCTAAAATAATAACGACTGCCAGTACATGCGACGGCAAAAACTGGCTCAGGAAATAATTTAGTCCGGCCAGAATCAAACCAATAATGGCGCCGATTAGTGTAAAATACTTTACGCTGCGGCCAAAGCTGTCCGGCGACCAGTCTGTCTGCTCCACCACTCGGATGCGAGTAAGAAATTGTAATCCGGTAAAAAAGTCTTTCAAGCTCTAATTCCTCCACATTGAACTACACAGAACTAAGCAGCACCCATTTTACAGACAAGGCCCCTGCAATAAATAGTGTGGTCACCAAATACATGATTTGAATGGTTTGTTCAATATGTACAGGCTGGAGCTCATTTTTAGCCTCACCCATATGAGCCCGTAAAGAAGCCACTCCACCATAATAGTTGAGACCACCCAATCTAACCCCCAATGCTCCGGCCACACCGGCCTCCGCAAAACCGCTATTGGGGCTGGGGTGCTTGGCTGCATCACGCTTGATGGCCTGCCAAGCGCCGTTGGCATCATGCCTAAGTAATGCCGCTGCGATAATGATTAAAATACCGGTAATCCTTGCCGGAATATAGTTAAATACATCATCAACCCGGGCGGCGATCATCCCAAAATCCCGATATTTTTCATTTTTATAGCCTACCATCGAATCCATGGTATTCACTGCCCGGTACAGACAAGCCAGCGGCACACCGCCGATTAAGCCGTAAAACAGCGGAGATATAATACCATCAACGATATTCTCAGCCACAGTCTCAACCGTTGCTCGGGTAACTTCGGCTGTATCAAGATTGGCAGTATCACGTCCTACAATCCACCCTACCTTATACCGTGCTTGTTCCATATTACCAGTATCTAGATAACCAGCAATCTCCCGCCCGGCTTCAGCCAAACTCCGGGGTGATATGGCAAAAGACAGCAGTACAGCTCCGCCAATATAAACAGCCCATGGATGAATAGAAGCTAAAGCAGCCATAATCAGCCACGCTACTGCATACACTACTGAGATCACAACAGCGACAAGTACAGTACCGGCCAAATTTTTACACACAGGCGAATGATTGGCATTCAATAGCCAACGTTCCAGCCAGGCTATGAAATTGCCGATCATAACTACGGGATGAAGTGATGTGCGTGGGTCGCCGACAACGCGGTCAATAACCACGGCGCCTAATGCTAAATACTCTGTCATGCCTACTTACCATTTGTTTCGTTCATGATACGGTAGACTAAGTCCATATTCATACTGTGGCGGACAACGTCTGCCAACCGGTCGTAGGCGGCATCTTTGAGGGCCTGCGTATTCTGAGTAATACCTAGCGGCGACAGACCTTTACGTACTCTCAGCGCATCAAGCACAGCCCGGCGATACGCATCGTTATCAAAAATCCCGTGCATATAAGTTCCCATAACAAGGCCGTCTGAAGAAACAGCACCGTCAGGCATGTCTACCTGCTCGCCCGAACGGGTGACAATCGTAAAGGCGGTGTCAACGGGGGTCATGAACTGGGTACGGCCCATATGAATTTCATAGCCGGTCAGACTATCACCGCTATAGTTAATTCCTAAGAACTTATGGTTATTAGCCGTTGCCTTGACCTGATGGGTTACTTTATCAGCTTCAAAAATAGTGATACTGTCAATAAGGCCTAAACCCATGACTTTATCAAGATCTGATTCAGTATGGTCAGGATCTTGAACCTCCCGCCCCAGCATCTGGTAACCGCCACAGATGCCAACAACCGGCGTACCGCTCTTTACCAGCTTAATAAGTTCCTGCTCGTAGCCATTGTGCCGAAGGTACAACAAATCTTCAGTCGTATTCTTGCTGCCAGGTAGAATAATAAGATCAGGCTTACCTATGGCTTCCCCCTGACGCACATATCTGACCCGAACGTCACTTTCATTCCCAAGGGCATCAAAGTCAGTAAAGTTCGATATTTTGGGGAGACGTAATACGGCAATATCAATTTCTCCCGTCGTATCTGACTGCTGTTTATCTTCCAGAGATACCGAGTCCTCATCGTCAATACCCAGCCTGTCAAGATGCGGAATAACACCGAGTACTGGCTTACCGGTCTTAGTTTCAAGAAAATCCAGCGCAGGTTTCAGCAAATTAATATCGCCCCGGAATTTATTAATAATAATGCCTTTGACCAAATCCCGTTCATCAGGCTCTAACAGTTCCAACGTGCCTACAACTGATGCAAGCGCACCGCCCCTGTCAATATCAGCAATTAAAAGTACCGGCGCCGGAGCTAGTTTGGCAATACGCATATTAACAATATCGTTGTCTTTAAGGTTAACTTCAGCCGGACTGCCAGCCCCTTCTATTACAATAACGTCAAAGTCATTATGCAGCCTCTGCAGACACTCGGTTACTACCCCCAGTGCCGTAAGGCTATAGCCGGAATGATATTCTTTTGCTGACATATTGCCAACTGGCTTGCCCATGACAATGACCTGTGAGCAAGAATTACCAGTAGGTTTTAGTAATACTGGGTTCATTTCAACAGCAGGTTCTAGTCCGGCGGCCTCAGCCTGTGCCACCTGAGCCCGGCCCATTTCGCCACCGGTTTTTGTTACATAGGAGTTAAGTGCCATATTCTGTGATTTAAATGGTGTTACCCTTTGACCATCTTGTTTAAATATCCGGCACAACGCCGTAGTTAAAATACTTTTGCCAACATGAGAACTGGTTCCCTGCAGCATGATCGCTTTAGCCATTAAGCTCACCCTCCCCCAGACTAACGGCTATCTTCTTTAACTCAACAGCCAGACCGCTAACTACTAAATAAACCTCGTCAGCATTTCTGGCGACTTTTTGATTGACAAATCCGGCTACATCGCGATATTCGCGTGCCAGCGCGTTATCAGGCACAATCCCGAACCCGACTTCGTTACTAACAAAAATGACATCTGCGTGCTCCTGTTTAGCACTAGCAAGCAATTTATCAATGTCGTCAAGCACAGCCTGGCAGCGCTCTTCCCGGTTAGTCGGTGCATCAGGTGCCAGGAGCAAGTTAGTGGTATAGAGTGTCAGGCAGTCAAACAATACTACGTCTGCGCTCTGAACAGCTTGTGCCATAGCCAACTCGGCCTTGTAAGGCGCTTCAAAAGTTGGCCAACTGGCTGGACGGCGGCTTTGATGAATAGTCACCCGTTCTTTCATTTCATCATCATATATTTGAGCAGTAGCGATATAAGCTACCTTCCGGCTGCCTTTGGCGGCGTACCGTTCAGCAAAAGTGCTTTTGCCGCTCCTTGCACCGCCAGTAACCAAAACAATTTTACCTGCCATGCTGTCTACCTCCCTGTCCAGTTTGGCAAGACCTATACTGCGCACACTGTTCGACAAACCGCTCAGCTGCCTGCCTGTTACCGGCAAAATGCATGTGCAAATAGGACGCCAGCACGCTATTTGACGCATAACCGCCGTGATATAAAGCACCTGTCCGCATTTTCTTAAATTCGAACGCCCAGGGAAACTCCACTGCACTTATATCCGGAATCATTCGTGAAAAATGAAACTCATGACCGCGCAAAATCTCCCTGTCGTCACATAATACATTATCCGTTAAGGCTGTTGCTTCCACATAGCCTACAGTTTCGAGTTTGGACTGCATCTGGCATACAGCTGGAATTACACCGGCCATGTCATAGGCCTGACCATCAAAATCTACAATCTGACGAGCTAGATACATCAGGCCGCCACACTCGGCATATACAGGCATGCCTTGCTCTGCTGCACGCAGTATTTCATTACGCATTGAGGAATTAGCTGACAATTCTTTGACAAACATTTCGGGAAAGCCACCCCCCAGCACGATACCGTCCACTGCAGGCAGTTGGCTGTCTTTGAGTGGACTAAAAGGAATAAGCTCTGCCCCGAATTCAGCCAAAACCTCAAGACTCGAAGGATAATAAAAGGTAAACACGTCATCCTGTGCCACACCGATTCGGGCTTTAATCACACGACTGTTAGTTTCTGGTGATGAGCGTACAGGGATGGGCCCCGCTGTTTTAGCCAACGACAGTAAATCGTCCAAAGCCACCTGCTGAGCGACTTGGCGTCCCATTTGGGCTACAGTTGCGGCAGCCTCATGCTCAGTGACCGGAGTCAAGCCAAGATGACGTTCCGGCATACTAAGCTCATTGTTGCGAAAAACTGCCCCAATGACCGGAATTCCTAATTTACCAAGTGCCTCACATACCATCTGCCGGTGGGTTTCCGAGCCAAGCCTGTTAATGATTACACCGGCTAGATTGACTTCGGGATCATACAGTTTAAAGCCTAAAGCAATAGCGGCAGCACTCTCGCCCATAGATTTGGCGTCAATAACCAGAACTACCGGTGCGTTTAGCATTTTAGCTATAGCCGCGGTGCTGCTGACACCAGCGCGCCCGCCATCATACAGTCCCATAACACCTTCGATAACAGCAATGTCATTGCCTGCCGCCGTACTAGCAAATATTTCTGCGAGACAATCGGGCGGCACCAGCCAAGTATCAAGGTTATGGGCACTTTTACCACTGGCCAAACGGTGGAACCCGGGGTCGATATAGTCAGGGCCAACTTTATACGATTGAACTTTAAGGCCACGCTCAGCTAAAGCAGACAGTATACCGGTTACAATCGTTGTTTTGCCAACACCACTACTAACCCCGGCAATAACTACCCGTGGAATATTCAATTGGCCCATGCGTAATCCTCCTAAATATTCGTTGCCGCTGTTGTCTTACCTTTGCACAAAGCCGGTAAAAACAGTCACTTTGCCGCATGATTGCTCATGAGACATAGCTTATCGGCCCAGCATGTACATGACGGCATTGACAGAGGCTGCTGCGATGGGGCTCCCCCCCTTATTGCCCAAAACAGTAATATACGGAACAGACGAGGTAGTATGCAGCAATTCTTTGGACTCCGCCGCGCCAACAAAGCCAACAGGCACGCCAATGATCAGCGCAGGTTTAATACTATCTTCTTTAATCATTTTCAGAACTTCAAACAAGGCTGTCGGTGCGTTACCGATCGCCACAATGGCACCATTGAGCTGAGCGCCGAATTTACGCATAGCTGCCATAGACCGGGTAATACCCGCCGCCTTGGCTTCCTGAGCCACTGCCTCATCAGCCACCAAACAATACGTCTGCCCGCCCAATTCAGCCAACCGGCGTTTGTTAATACCAGTACGCACCATCTCAACATCACAGAAAATATTACACCCGGCTTTGAGCGCACTTAAGCCGGCGGCAATAGCCTCTGGATGAATTCTTATAATATTAGCATAGTCCGGGTCCCCGGCAGCGTGGATAATACGAGAGAAAACCTTGATCGATTGTTCATCTAAATTGAACCCGGCCAAGTACGGCGCAATAATCTCCATGCTGCGTGTTTCAATGGCCATGGGGTCTTTTATATACTCCATTACGTTACCTCCAATGAGATTGCTACGCTAACGCTCGCAATGACTAGAAGCTTTGCCATGCGAATGCATTGTAAAACAACTTTGCTTTTCCTTATTTAATGTGAACCATGTTAATTACTTCTTGTTGGGTCATACATAGGTTTTTGTACTCAATGGCAGGTCGGCCAATTACGATAATCGGCAAACCTAGTTCCATAGCAGCCGATATTTTAGTATCAGCGCCGCCGATTATACCGCTGTTTTTGGTTATAACCACTTCAGTACCATACTCCTTAAACATTGCCATATTAAGCCCGTGGGAAAACGGTCCTTGCATTGCGACAATATCACCGGGGCTAAAACCCAACTCAATACACTCAATTATAACATCAGGCTGAGGAAGCACCCTCGCTATAATCCGGATTTCAGCTAGTAACGGCTCGTTTTTAAATAGCTTGAGTGTGCGGCTGCCAGTGGTCAAGAAAATTACCTTGCCTAAACCTGCGGCAATTTTTGCGGCCTCGCCAGCATCACTGGCTATATATAACCGTTCATACTCAGCAGGGACACTAACCACTGAACGTTCATACCGTATATATTTAATACCTGTGGCTTCACATGCCGCCATCGCATTCACTGAACCATTAACAGCATAGGGATGGCTGGCATCAACAATAGTCTTAATTTCATGGACGCCTATCAGTTCTTTCATACCTTCTACTGTCAGTTGTCCGGCGTGAACACTGATACCAGGAAATTCGGCTAAACTTCGGCCATAATCACTGATTACCGATACAATTACCTGATAACCCGTTTCAGCCAAACGTACCGCCAACTCCCGGCCATCAAGCGTTCCGGCCAGCACTAAAATCATAGCCGGTAGCCCCTCGGGGTTACCATTTTGCCGTCAGCTACATAAGTCTGACTGTTGCCGATGAGTACCAGCGAAAACATGTCGATGTGCTCGTTAGTGAATCCATCCAGTGTTGATAATGTCATATCCTCTTTGGCTCGGGTAGCATGATGCACGATACCGACCGGGGTGTTAGGCCCGCGGTGTTTTAGAGTAATCTCGCGCACTGCCTCGATTTGACTTGTCCTTCTAATACTTTTAGGGTTATAGATAGCAATAACGAAGTCACCAGCCGCCGCCATCTCTACTCTTTTTTCAATAATCTCCCACGGAGTTAGCAGATCGCTCAAACTAATAACAGCAAAATCGTGCATTAACGGCGCTCCCAAGACGGCAGCCGCAGCACTGACGGCACTAATGCCCGGAACTACAACAACTTCAGGCTGAACAGTTGCAGGATACTTAGCAACAAGCTCAAGCACCAGACCGGCCATACCATATACCCCGGGATCACCGCTCGAAATAACGGCAACCTGTTTTCCGCTCATAGCTTGCTCTACAGCCGCCTGACACCGGTCAATTTCCTGCATCATACCGGTACCAATGGTGGCTTTGCCTGTCAACAAATCTTGTATCAAGTTTAAGTAGGTATCATAGCCGACAATAACCTCAGCACTTTCAATCGCTTGCCGAGCCCTTGGCGTCATATCAGCCAAACTGCCAGGTCCTATTCCCACCACCGATATTTTACCGGAGCAATAGCAACAGTTACTTTGGGATACTTGGTTTTGGTCAAAAGCAGATTGCTGCTCTGCCCTGTTAGAATTGCTGCTGGTTCGCATACATTTCCCACTCCTATCTTTTCATTAACAAAATCAGATAATGATAATTTATATTGTTCAATACATCGCGCAAGCTGCTCGTTGGTAAAAAACTCAATAGGCACTTCCAGCTGCTGGGCAGCAGCCAACAACCCAATTTCGTCTTCTTTAACAACAGTACTCCCAATAACCGCAACACTTTTAAAACTGCGGCCAACCTCCCTGCAAGCCTGGTTAATGGCTGCCAGGATTTCACCGCTGGTAGCACCGCGGCGGCAGCCAAGACCAATGGCTAAACTTCCTGGACGCAAGTAGAGGTGTGGTTTATCAATATTGAGTTCCCTATCGGTAATGATTACTGCAGCGTCATATCTATCCTGGCAAGCAAGTTCATCGATATCTGCCAGTGAAATCCCCTGTTTCGCTGCCAAACACATATAATGCTCATACCCGGCCAACGCTTTATCGATGAAAAAATCAACTCGATCACCATTAACGATCGCCGAATTGATCATCTTTAAGGCACAAAAAGGCTCAATCGCCAGATCAAGCTTGACTGCAAGCACATCGGCGGCTGGCAAGTTGGCGACATCAGTGGCAGTAGTAATAACCGCCGTCGCTCCAGCGGCAGTACTTATCAGCCGAGTCAAATCATTAGCGCCGCCAATATGACCTGACAGCAGGCTGACGGCAAAATTGCCACCATCATCCATGACCACTACAGCAGGGTCAAGCCGCTTATCCCTGACGTACGGCGCAATAACCCTCACAACAATGCCTGTCGCCATGATAAAAATCAACCCATCATAAAGTGAAAATATTTCACGTACCAAATCACTCAAACAGTCATACGTGTGCGGCGAATGTATAGGATTACGCCCTGTCTTAACATATATATCGACATCAGGGCCCAAGCGTGGCGCTGTACTCGCAGCTAGTTCGGCCCCTTTATTAGTCACTGAAATGACTGCCAGCTTCACAACCTACTTGGCCTCCTGTGCCTGCCTGAACATGTGTCCAAACTCTGGGGCATACAGTCGCGACAAGGCATAATCTGTACTCAAGACCTTGCCAACCACAATCATGGCTGTACGGTCAATACTATTTTCCCTGGCAATTTGCGCAATGGTAGCTAAAGTGCCGCGGAAGATTTTCTGATCAGGCCACGAAGCTTTTTGGACAATGGCTACAGGCGTTTCATATGTATACCCGCCGTCCACTAGTTCCTTAACCACATTATCCAGCATATGAACACTCAAAAAGATGCACATCGTTGCCTCATGGCTGGCCAGTTTGGCCAATTTTTCCTTTTCAGGAACAGGAGTACGACCTTCCAACCGGGTAATAATGACTGTTTGAGACACATCAGGAAGCGTGTATTCCTGCTTTAAAGCCGCCGCTGTAGCCAGGAAGGAACTAACTCCCGGAATAACCTCAAACGTAATACTTTTGGTTACCAACGCATCCATTTGCTCCTGGATGGCGCCATAAATGCTAGGGTCACCGGTATGGAGTCTAACTACCAGCTTACTTTCTTTAACTCCCGCTTCCATCACTGCAATAACTTCATCCAGAGTCATTGATGCGCTATTATAGATAGCTGCACCATTTTTGGCCAGCGATAACAGCGCCGGATTTACCAAAGAACCAGCATAGATAATAACATCGGCCTGCCCTAAAAGACGCTGACCTTTGACTGTTATGAGTTCAGGGTCACCTGGACCAGCTCCTACAAAAAATACATTCATTCACTATTTCTCCCTTCTTTTAAGCTGTTTCATTTCTTCAACAGCTACCCTTTTTTACTACACGCAATTATATAGATCGGATTAAGTGCCTTAAACATATTACTGGCACCTACCTGCTGGATTCGGGTAACCTGTATACAGCAAGCCTCGACGCTGTACTCAGACCTTTGCCGCATGATATTGAGCGTAGTAGATAATGTTTCAACAGTGACAGCCGTTACAATCAGTCTTCCACCCGGTTTAAGCAGCTTGTCAGCACACCTGAGAATTTCAGGCAGTTTACCGCCACTGCCGCCAATCATAATCACGTCAGCCGCCGGTAACCCCTCAAGCGCCTCCGGGGCTGCTCCCAGCACGGCCTCAACATTCGCGGCCTTAAATTTGGTGGCATTAACCTTGATTAAATCAAAGCCTTCCGGTTCACGCTCAATAGCGATTACCCTGCCTTGTTCGGCTAACAAAGCCGCTTCTATGGACAGTGATCCGGTACCGGCACCGATATCAATGACAGTATCGGCAGAACCAATCTTGGCTTTCGCCAGCGTTAATATCCTAATTTCCTGCTTAGTCATAGGAATGTCGCCCCTGACAAACTCGCTGTCCGGAATCCCTAACCCATGTTTCATGCCTTCACCACCATTACACTATGTTCAAACCCGGGTGTTCCCGTCGTCTCGGCCAAAGTCATCGCGGCTACTACTTCATTATCATAAGACAAATTGGTACACAACCAGACACAAGCCGTCTCCGGCCACCCATGTTCTAACAAAACGCAGGCAATATGGGCGGGATTATGCTGGGTATCAGTTAAAATCCCTAACTTGTGACCAGGCCGGTATCTGAGCACATCATCAGCCGCCTGTCGGCCATGCATGCTGATTAATGCCGCATCCTGCCAGACTTCGGCCAGCCGGGCAAAAGCCAGCTGTGCCGAACTAATGCCGGGAATAACAGTGATACGTTCAGCAGCGAAACGCCCCCTAAGAGCAGCCAACATACTATAAAATCCAGGATCCCCCGACACCAGAACAACCACATCCTGACAGGCAAGCCGGCCCTCGATAAAATCGAGTACACCCTTAATATCTTTATCAATAATTCTAATAACCTGGTTTGCTGATCCAAATGTATCAAGCGCCCGTTTGCTGCCTACCAACACTTTAGCCCCAGCAATCGTTCGACTGGCGATTGGCAGTACATAATCAGGCGAACCCGGACCAATGCCTACGACAATTATTTTATAGGTATGTTCCATCCTAAATGGCCTCCAATTTCCCTGGCAGTCTGATCAAGCCCCAGTATATCTCCCTTCAAAGTCACAATCACTGTCCCAACTGTCAAATCGCCGAACACATAACGCACAGCCCTGGCACTGGCCCGCTCGGCCAGTACATCGTATACACCGGTCATGTTATAGCGGGCAATAATAGGCATGGCAGCTTCAGTCGTAGTCGAAGCCAATACCTCTTCAATGGCTGCCTGCGGCGCTCCGCCAGCCGCCAGATAGGCAGCCAGTGTTTCCAGTCGGGCGTCAGCCATACGGTTATGCGTATGGAATATCCCAGCCGACACCTTAACTATTTTACCAAGATGCCCAAACAAGAGCACCCGGCGCATCCCATACTTAACAGCATTCTCCAGCATATGTCCGATAAAGTTACTAGTCTGAACAACCGTGGCTGCCGGGAGGCCATAGCGATTGACCGCAATATCCTGGCCAATTTTGCCAGGTGCAAACACGATCTCATCATACCCCAACGCTTGTACCACACTAATTTGTGGGACAAGCGAATTCTTAAACGCTTCCTCTGACATGGGTTCGACAATACCGGTAGTGCCTATAATAGACAAACCGCCGACAATCCCCAATATCGGGTTCAGAGTCCGGGTTGCTAACTTTTCTCCGCCAGGAACAGAAATAGTCACTATAGCGCCTTTACCAGAGGGCAGGCAATCATCGACCGCCTTAGTAATCATCGTACGCGGCCCAGGGTTTACCGCCGGTTCACCTACCGGCATAGCCAACCCCGGTTTAGTCACTGTCCCTACTCCTTCACCGGCTTTTATAATGACTCCAGGTTCCTCTGTTACTATTACTTCTGCCGCAATCTTAACACCATTAGTAATGTCCGGGTCATCACCGGCATCTTTAATCACCCAGGCAACACCGCCGCCAGCGATCGCATGACTCTCGGCCACCGGCGCCACCAGTGTGACCCCCTGCGGCGAAATAACCTCCACAGCGGCAGCATGCTGCCCCTTCCAGGCCATAACTGCCGCCTTAGCCGCCGCGGCTGCACAGGTTCCTGTAGTAATTCCCTTGCGCATCGGTTTATCAGACAATAGAAAAACCCCCTTGAGCAGGGGGTAAATACCAAACAATAAAGAAATTTTGCCTGATTATTGTACCCACACCTGCCTATCTTCCGTAGGTCCTAACGGCATGTGATAGAACAGGCAGGTCTCCTGACTCTGGTTCATCGCACACTTAAGCCTTCCCGGTTTCCCAGTGGCATAAATTAAGCAGCATCCCCATTACAGTGGCGGGACCGTGCCGGTATTGCACCGGACTTCCCTATTAAGCATGAAGCACCCATTCCCTTACACCTATCAAATTATGATTATAATATACTTCCATATAGTTAAGTATTTTCCTGCTGGCCAGCTGAAATATTATAAAATTAAATAATTTAGATTTTTTTTGCAAATTATTCAATTTTTTTGCAAAATAGAAAAGGATTTTAGAATTTTAGTGCAGAAATGTTATACTGGTCAGACCATCATACCGATTTTACATCTCATATTGGGGGAGTGAAGAGTTTGAAAAAAGTGAGTGAGAACTGGAAACAAGCGCTTACATCCTGTTCCGGCGGCGCCAGCCTATTCTCAGAGTTCGAAACCAGAGCAAAAAATGCAGCGGCCGAAGTTTTCCGAGTAAAAACAGCGGCTGAAGCCAAAGAAGTCATCGCAATCCTTGTAAAATACACCAACGCCCGTAAAGTTGTAGCTGTTAACAGTCCGCTGCAGCAAGCTGCCGGTATCAATGCCGCATTAACCGAACTTGGTGTTACTCTGTACACCGAGCAGGCCGACATTGCTGAGCATGCTGAAAGCGCCGACATTGGCATCTCAGCCGTTGAATTTGGCATTGCCGAGTCAGGAAGCGTTTGCCAGGATGCTATGGCATTTGAAAGCCGTCTTGTCTCCATGCTTCCTCCCGTTCATGTTGCTTTTATGAACAGCGGAAATATTGTGCCTGGTGTAACTGAAGCCATGGATGTTATCTCCAAAGTCTATGACCATGGTTATATTAGCTTTATTACCGGCCCCAGCCGTACTGCCGACATCGAACGCGTTCTGACAATCGGTGTTCATGGTCCCAGCCGTTTTGTCATCATTGCCGTTGATGAAGAAGTTAACGGAGGTGGCAACTAATGGAAACAAATAACCGTAATATAAAAAATGAAATAGAAGAAAAATTAAATGATGAGGTATTACGCGGTGCATTAGGCCGATTTGCCGAAGCCTATCCTATCTCCCGGGCTAAAGCCTACGAAAACGTAGCCGATGTTGAAGCCCTGCGGGAGCAAGTCCGTCAAATGAAAATGAACGCCGTCGCCGACATTGACAACCTTGCTGATAAGTTTGAGAGTGAAGCCACTAAGCGCGGCGCCAAAGTATTCCGCGCCAAAGATGGTAACGCTCTTAAAGAATATCTCATTAACCTCTGTAAAGAAAAAGGCGTAAAGCGTATTGTTAAATCCAAATCCATGGCCTCAGAAGAAATTCATCTTAACCATGACCTGGAAGCGGCTGGCCTTCATGTAAAAGAAACCGATCTGGGTGAATGGATTATCTCGCTAGCCGGTCACAAGCCATCCCATATGGTTATGCCAGCCATCCACTTAAACCGTGAGCAGATTGCCGACTACTTCTCCAAAGAACTTAAGCAGGAAATCCCAACAGATATTCCTTTCATGGTACAAGCTGCCCGTACAGCACTCAGAACCGAGTTCTTGCAAGCTGACATGGGCATTTCTGGCGCAAACTTCGGCATTGCCGAAAATGGTGCCATTGGCTTAGTAACCAATGAAGGCAATGCCCGCCTGGTTACTACCCTGCCGAGTGTTCATGTTGTAATCATCGGTTATGAAAAGCTGATCCCTACCATTAAAGACGCTGCTCCTATCCTGCGCACCCTACCGCGTAACGCCACCGGCCAACTTATGACCAGTTATATGACCATGACCTCAGGCGCCACCCCAGTAATGGTTAAACAGGACGGTAAGTGGGTTGAGCAAGATAAAGAACTTCATATTATTCTCTTTGATAATGGCCGCCTGAAGGCCGCTCATGATGATAAATTCAAAGAAATCTACCAATGCGTCCGGTGTGCCTCCTGTCTTAACGTTTGCCCTGTATACACCCTTGTGGGCGGCCATGTGTATGGTCACATCTACGCCGGCGGCATCGGCGCCATCCTGACTGCCTTCTTAAATAGCATGGGCGACTTTGAAAAGATTAATGAGCTGTGTATTGGCTGCCGTAAATGCGTTGAGATATGCCCTGGTAAAATTGATATCCCCCATCTCATTGAAGAACTCAGAGCCAAAGCTGTCAAAGAACATGGTCTGCCGTTCGGCGTTAAAGCTGTATTTGAAAACGTCTTGGCAAACCGCAAAGTTTTCCACACCCTGCTGCGCTTAGCAGCTATTGGCCAAAAACCCTTTCAGTCCGGTCGCGTAATTCGTCATCTACCGCTGTTTTTAGCAGGCATGGCCAAAGATCGAAGTCTACCGGCCGTGGCTGACGTGCCATTCCGCGATCGCGTAGCCAAAATAACCAAGAAAGTCAATAAACCTGCCAAACGAATTGCTTTCTTTAGCGGCTGTAACATCGATTTTATTTTCCCTGAAACTGGCGAATCAGTATATAAAGTACTCCATGACCTTAACATGGAAGTGGTCTTCCCTGAGGAGCAAAGCTGCTGCGGCAAGCCAGTACTGGGTATGGGCGACCGCGAAACAGCCAAACGAATTGCCAAGAAAAACATCGAGGTCTTCGAAGCAGCCAACGCTGACACCATTCTATCAGCCTGTCCTACCTGCGCCGAAACCTGGCATCAGACATATGTCGAGTTGTTTGAAGATGAGCCGGAATGGAAAGTCCGTGCGGAAAAACTCGGTCATAAGGTCTGCGAGTTCACCAGTTTTGTCGCTAAGGAATACCAAAAAACAGGGCGCTTAACCAAAACAGACGGCAACAAAAAAGTCACCTATCATGATTCCTGCCATATGAAGCGGGGCCTTGGCATTTACGCTGAGCCGCGGCAGCTGCTTGAAGCCGCCAAAGGATATGAGCTGGTAGAAATGAAAGACTGCGACAAATGCTGCGGTATGGCCGGCGCTTTCGGTGTAAAATACAGCGAACTGTCAATGCCAATACTTAAGCAAAAAATCACCAATATTAAAGCCAGCGACGCAGAGGTTATTGCCGTTGCCTGCCCGGCCTGCATGATGCAGATTCAAGGGGGCCTGGACAAACAACTGCCTACTGTGAAAATTAAGCATGTAGCTGAGATTTTAGCAGAAAACATCAAAAGTTAAAGTAAGTAATCGCAAGATAAAGAAAACACGGCTTGCGCCGAGCCTCTGGCGAAAGCGGAAGCCGATGTTGCCCTTATCCAGGCGGAAAGTTATACTTTCTAACAGGGAGTCTGCTTAAAAAAAGAGTGATTTGGACTGTTCCAGTCCATTCGAGAGAGATAAATCATCACAATGTCTTTATTTAAGCAAGAAAGAGGGTCTATTGCTCGCTTAAGACCTACATTCTAACTCTTAACGGTTCC
>NZ_DATMYD010000072.1:0-62445 GCF_035561155.1 Sporomusa sp.
GTTTTATACTATAGGTATTCTACGATAAAAATCAAAATCCTGCTACTTTAACCCAAATTTTTAAAAAAATTTATATTTTTTTGTAGGAATTTGTCGTTATTGGCGTGAAAGATAATACGACATGCTGCTTAGACCTATAGACAAGTCTTCGCTTACTACATGAATGCTGGTAGGTACATCTAGCTTAATGGGGGCAAAATTCCAGATGCCTTTAATCCCAGCCTCGACATAGCGTGTAGCAATATCCTGAGCATATTCGGCAGGTACGGTTATAATCCCGATCTGAATATCCTTGTCAGCCACTATTTCCGCCATCCGGTCGATGTGGAAAATTTCCACTTCATTAATATACCGTCCTATTTTGTCAGTGTCAACATCAAAAATAGCCTGAAGTTGAAATCCTTGAGGTGAAAAGTTAGCATAATTAGCCAAGGCCCAGCCTAAGTGCCCCACACCTGTAATAGCAATATTCCACTTACGATTAAGCCCGAGAATTTCGCCAATATTACGCATAAGTTCGCGTACATAATAGCCAACACCCTTTTTCCCAAACTCACCGAAAGCAGATAAATCTTTGCGTATTTGTTCCGGTGTAACCCCAATTTTCCGACCCAATTCGTCAGAAGATATAATTTCAATACCCTCTTCCTGACTTAGTTTAAGGGTACGGTAATAAAGTGGCAGCCTATCAATCGTTGCTTTAGAGATTACAGCATTCTCTTTGTGTTCTTTCATTGAAACAACTCTCCCTAGCAGTAGTCAGCGCTCATATCAGCAGCTTATGTTCTTTTATTGTTTGTAATTTATTCTCACTCATACCTGTAAATTCCTGCTACGTCTATTTAAAATAGCTATTAATTGAGATATATTTTCACATATATCAATTAATTATGCTAAAACATAATAAAAAAGGGATGTCCAGCGGACATCCCTTCGGGAATTTAACATTTATTTTGCGGATGATAATGAGTATGCAGTAGGTGGTGCGACTTTTCGCCCAGCGGTTTACCTAACCAAGTTTCGTACAGTTCGGCAACAGCCTGGTTATCATGAGACTTCCGCAGTGTGGAGCATTTATCACACTCATAGATAGCGTCAATACGTTTTTGCCGGTGTTCGGCAGAAGTAATGATAGGCTGTCCGCCGCCACCAGAGCAGCCGCCAGGGCAAGCCATTATTTCAATAAAGTGATAATCGGCTTCGCCAGCGCGGATTTTGTCTAAAAGCACCCGGGCGTTAGCTAAGGTATGAGCTACCGCAACTTTGGCAGTTAAGCCTTCTTTTACAGGTACTTCGGCTTCTTTAATGCCAGTCATGCCACGAATAGCGTGGAACTCGATATTGTTAAGTTCATTGCCGGTAACTAGTTTGACAACCGTCCGGAGAGCTGCTTCCATTACACCACCGGTAGCACCGAAGATTACGCCAGCGCCTGAGCCAATACCAAGGGGAGCATCAAACTCGGCTTCTTCCAGGCTTCCGAACGTTAAGCCAGCCTCGCGGATCATGCGGGCCAATTCACGGGTTGTCAGAACATAGTCAACATCCTGATAACCGCTGGAATTCATCTCTGGACGCGCGGCTTCCGCTTTTTTGGCAGTACACGGCATGATGGACACAGAAACGATATCCTTAGGATCAATACCTGCTTTTTCTGCATAGTAGGTCTTAGCCAAAGCGCCAAACATTTGTTGCGGTGACTTAGCAGATGATAGATGGTCTAAGAGGTCAGGGTATTTCAATTCAATGAAGTTAACCCAGCCAGGACTGCAGGAGGTAATCATTGGCAGTTTCCCGCCATTACTCAGGCGGTCAATAAACTCTGAACCTTCTTCCCAGATGGTAAGGTCAGCAGAAAAATCTGTGTCAAAAACTTTATTAAAGCCTAACCGTTTTAAAGCAGACACCATCTTACCGGTAACAATTGAACCATGCGGCAGGCCAAGCGCTTCACCTAAAGCTACGCGCACAGCAGGAGCAGTCTGAACAATTACATGCTTAGACGGATCGCTGATGGCTTGCCATACTTCCTCTGTATTATCTTTTTCGACAATAGCGCCAGTCGGGCATACAGCAGCGCATTGGCCGCAGTAGGTACAGGCTACTTCGTCTAAGCCTAAGTTAAAGGCTGGAACAACAGTTGTATTAAAGCCCCTGTTGGCAAAACTGTACACATGTACCCCTTGCCGTTCGCTGCAAGCACGGATGCAGCGGCCACACAGAATACATTTGCTTTGATCGCGAACCAATGAGGGATTATTATCATCAAGCGGATAGTTTTTCTTTTCACCATCAAACCGGATTTCCCTAACACCAAGATCAGCTGCAATATTTTGCAGTTCGCAGTTTAAGTTGCGTTGGCATGATAAGCAGTCAGTGGGGTGGTTGGCCAATAAAAGCTCAACTACCATTTTGCGGGCTTCACGTACATTCGCAGTATTCGTGCGAACAACCATGCCCTCATTTACCGGATATACACAAGATGCTACCAAACTGCGGGCGCCTTCCACTTCCACCATGCACACCCGGCAGGCCCCTTCTACACGCAGCTCAGGATGATAGCACAAAGTCGGAACTTTTATTCCAAGTGAAATTGCAGCTTCCAAAACAGTCGATGCTTTAGGCACAGCTACCTTTTGTCCATCGATTGTTATATTAACCATTTCCATCGTCGTGTCACCCTCTCTTCTCCCAAACATTCTCTACTCATTTGGGTATTCACAGTATGTTAACCAGCATTAGCCTTTAACGATTGATTTGAACGGACATTTACCAAAGCAGGCACCACATTTGATACACTTGACCAAATCAATTTCGTGCAGAGCCTTAACTTCGCCGCTGATGGCTTCAACCGGGCATACCTTTTTGCACAGACCGCAGCCTTTGCACGTCTCGGTAATGCTATACTGTAGCAGATTGCTGCAGGCGCCGGCCGGACAGCGTTTGTCGTTGATGTGGGCTTCGTATTCATCGCGGAAATAGCGTAAAGTTGAAAGTACCGGATTGGGGGCAGTCTGACCAAGACCGCACAACGCGGTAGTCTTAATATTTTTTGCCATAGACTCTAAGAGCGCAATATCTCCGGGGCGTCCTTGCCCGTCGGTAATGCGGGTAAGGATCTCAAGCATACGCTTGGTGCCTTCACGGCAAGGCGTACATTTGCCGCAGGACTCGGATTGGGTGAAGTTGAGGAAGAATTTAGCAACGTCAACCATACAAGTGGTTTCGTCCATAACAACCAGACCGCCTGATCCCATCATAGCGCCGGCCTGAATAAGGGAGTCATAATCTACCGGCAAATCAAGCATATGTTCAGGCAGACAGCCGCCGGACGGACCGCCGATTTGTACAGCCTTAAACTTTTTGCCGTTAGGTATGCCGCCGCCAATTTCGTAAATAATTTCACGCATGCTAATACCCATGGGAACTTCGGCCAAACCGGTATTATTAATGCGGCCGGTAAGCGCAAATACTTTGGTGCCTTTGCTGCGCTCGGTACCAATTGAGGCATACCAGTCAGCGCCTTTTGTAATAATGTGCGGCACGTTGCCGAAAGTTTCTACGTTATTAATGTTGGTAGGCTTGCCCCACAGACCGGAAATAGCCGGGAATGGCGGGCGTGGACGCGGCATACCGCGCTTCCCTTCAATTGACGCGAGCAGGGCAGTTTCTTCGCCGCACACAAAGGCGCCGGCGCCTTCTTTAATTTTTAGTTTGAAGTTAAAGCCTGAGCCTAAGATGTTGTCACCCAACAGGCCCATTTCCATCGCTTGCTCAATAGCAATTTTAAGCCGCTTAATTGCTAGAGGGTATTCGGCCCGTACATACACATAGCCTTCATCTGCGCCAATGGCATAGCCGCAGATCGCCATACCTTCAATGATGCGGTGAGGGTCGCCTTCAAGCACACTGCGATCCATGAATGCGCCGGGGTCACCTTCGTCAGCATTACAGACTATATATTTTTTAGTTCCTGGAGCATTACGGGTGAATTCCCATTTCATACCTGTTGGGAAACCACCGCCTCCCCGTCCCCTGAGACCAGCTTTCTTGACTTCAGCCACAACATCTTCCGGCTTCATTTCAGTGAGTACCTTACCAAGGCCTTCGTAGCCGCCCTCAGCAATGTATTCGTTTATATCTTCAGGATCGATGTGACCGCAATTGGCCAGCACAAACCGCATTTGTTTCTTATAAAAAACAATATCATTATAGCTAGGAATTTTTTCATGAGTAATTGGCTCTTTATATAACAGCCGTTCTACAATACGACCTTTAAAGAGATGGTTTTCAACCAGTTCAGGCACGTCTGTTTCCTGAACGCGAACATAGAAGGTTCCTTCAGGATAAATAATTACCAGCGGACCCATTTCGCAGAAGCCATGGCAGCCGGTTTCTATAATTTTTACCTCTTTATCCAAGCCTTTTTTGACCAGTTCTTGCTGGAAAGCTGCTTCAACTTTTTTCGAGCCTGAAGACACGCAGCCAGTTCCGGCGCAAATGAGCACATGCGCTCTTATATGTTCCATACTATCCCCTCCCGTTAATCTACCAAAGTTGTATATTTAATCAGTGAATTTGCCGATAGCAAGCTCTGCTACAATCCGACCGTTAACGACATGCTCGGTGATAATTTTGGGGATGTCTGCCGCCGTAACTCTGCCGTAAGTTATCCTCGGCTCATTAGGACGAACAACATCGACAAGAACTTCTTTTTCGCACATGCCGATACAGCCAGTCTGGCTTATCTTAACAGTCTGAAGATTTTGCTTAGCAATCTCATCTAAAATAGCGGTCATAACTTGACGAGCCCCAGCGGCAATACCACAAGTACCCATACCTACAATGATTTGTGTTCCACCTTCGTGGCGCACAGTGTTTTTGGTCTTAAGCTGTTCCCGTAGGCGTTTTAAATCCTCTATTGTTTTCACTTTTCGACACCTCCGTACAAATTGGCTATATTATCTGACAAGTATTCGTGGAGCCAGACTAGTATATCTGGTTGAGTTAGCGAAACACCATCTAAAATATCAGCTAACTCCCGGGAAGAAACCGTATAACTTCTGTCATTGACAGTATGATGATACGAAAAGTCCAGTGTTGGGTTAGCAACAAGTATTGCCTTAATGGTTTCTACCATGTTGCCCAGTGGCGGCCGGTCTAAGTGACTATGGCGATACTTGGCTTCTATTATTGTACCTTGACCTGGTGTAGAATCAATTTTTAAATATCCATCACAGCGTTTGCTAGACATGTCCATTAACGGCAAGCCCAGCCCTATGCGCCGAGTAATCCGGGTGGTAACAAAGGGGTCGATTACTAGTTGGCGAAGCTTTTCATCCATACCCCGTCCGTTATCAGAAACTCGGATAAGCATAACATCTGCAGCTAAATCTTCTATAACCTCAAGTTTTACAATCATTGCCCCGGCTTCAAGCGAGTTTTGCACCAAGTCCAGGATATGAAGTGATAGTTCACGCATATCAGTTCAATTTAGGCGTATTTAGCCAAAATCTCAGGAATTAATTCAGGAGTTAACCGGCCATGGGTATCATCATTGACCATTAGTACTGGAGCCAACCCGCAGGCTCCTATACAGGCTACGGTTTCTAACGTGAACTTAAGATCAGGAGTAGTACCGCCAGCTTTGACTTTTAGACTGTCTTCTATAGTGGTGAGAATTGCTTTGGCGCCACGTACATGGCAAGCAGTACCCTGGCAAACACGGATAATATGTTTACCTCTGGGGTTTAGGTGAAATTGGGAATAGAAAGTTACTACGCCATAGATTTGACTAACAGGAATCGCCATCTTCACAGCAATACACTGAATTACTTCTTTAGGCAAGTAGCCATAAGCATGTTGTGCTTCCTGGAGAACTGGGATGAGAGCCCCTTTAACCCCCTGGTATTTTGCAAGTATTGCGTCCAGTTGGTCGAGAGCCAGCTTGCCTGCTTCGCCGCCGCCACAGCAGCAGCATTTATTGTCCTTGTCACTGTTCATGTTACATCCTCCTTATGAAAAAATCACGATTCTACTGGTAAAACTAGTTAACAGTGGCTTAAACCACCACCTTTCGCAAATTTTGAGATAATAATGCCTGCCGGATTTCGCCTAATGTTGGTTGCTCAAGGTAAAAGGCAGTTTTGGGGCCATTTACAAAATCCTCCATTACATGGGCATCCGAGGCAGTTATTACAGGAAGGCAGCCAATAGCAGGAATACGCATAGGTGCATGTTCCACACTCATATGCCTTGATACTTCGACAGCTGCCAACTCAACATCAGGCGGGATAAACCCCAGTTGCGAGATAATACTGTATATAGGCCTGTCAATGTGACTGGCAATACATATTCCTCCCAGGCGTTTTACTTGTTCAGAGATTTCTGCAACACCAGCAGTCAGGGACGCTAGTAAGAGTTCTGGTTTTTCTGCAATAAGATTATCATCAGCGTCCACAATGAACTGAGCGCCAAACCGAGCCACATCATTGAGCCGTCCTGACATATGATTCTTGGTAAATTGTTCCCATTCTTTCATTTGACTCATTTTATCAAACAAGATGATAAGATGAACTTCCTCTTTACTTTCAACTTCCATACCAAGCAGTATAGTAAGATCGGTGCCTTTAGCCGCCTCCAAGGCAGCAGGAATATTATCGCAAGCATTGTGATCAGTAATGGCAATTATATCAATCTTATGTTCTACCGCATGCCACACAATATTTCGCGGCGTCATTTCGACAGCCGCACAGGGTGACAACAGGGTATGCACATGAAGATCAGCCACAAACCGGCGCATCATTCCCCGGCAATACCCAGTTGGTATAACCGTCCAGCCACTTCAAAAGACGAAAGTTGAGTTGTAAGGATGACGATTTCTTCTGTTTCTGCCTTGCGAACAGCATCTTTATCAGGTGTAACACCGCCTGCAATAATAACGGCGGAAAGACCGGCCAGTGAAGCTACGGCCACAATATTCTGGTGTCCCTGCATAGTAACCCAGACGTTGCCGGCACGTGCCTGCCCCATGACATTGCTCAGCAAATCAGAAACATAACCGCCGCTAATTTCTTTACCGAGCTTGGACTGACCTGACACCACTTCCAGCGGAAAAGATGCCATTAATTCTTCAACAGTCACAATTAAATCCTCCCAACATTGATTTATCTTTTGGGTTCATTACTCTTGGTTTTTATCAAGCGGCGGAGGTAACTTGTCAGCCAGATCGACCATTTCATAAGCCAAATCCCGTACCTTTTTACGCAAGATAAATACGCAGTCAGTCATACTGGCTAGCCCCTGAGCAATGTCTTCAGCCAAAGCTTTACAATTTGGAGAACCGCAGGAGCCGCAATCGAGCCCGGGCAGACTTTTTAAGGTCCTATCCATAAACTCGATTTTGGTCATGGCCTTGGAAATATCAGCATCAAGGCGCAACACCGGTTTAGGCTCAATCGCCCGCCGTCCAGCTACTCCCAGTTCAAATTCAGAGTAATCGGTTCGTGGTAGCCTGCCAAATTTAGGATCCTCCACTTTTTTCTTTGCAATACGCTGTTTCATCCGGTGTTCGGCGATATGCCGGTTTTCAACAGTTAACGCGCCGCCAATACAGCCACTGGCGCAAGCCAGCACCTCAATGTAATCAACGTCCTTGAGTTTGCCTAAGGCAACTTGTTCTAATACATTAGCCACATGATGAATATCATGTACCACCAGTACATTATCTGCTCCAACAGCGGTCGTCTCACCGCCTGGAACCGCCCATCCGACTCCTACCCAGGACGCTTGGCGTCTGGCGTCTTGAATCTCGGCGGTTACTACTTTTAATAAATCAGGATAAATTTTACTAATGGCAATGGCACCGGTAATATCAGACTTTTCCGCCCCAAGCGGCTGATATACCGCAGTCATCTTCGCCGGACACGGCGTGATAAACCATACGCCAATGTTCTCCGGCGCAAGGCCAAGTATGCCTTCGGCCTCAGCCCGGGCTAACCGTGCGGCAACTTCAACCGGGGCATCAAACGGCGCCAAATGGTCAATAAGTTCAGGAAATTTGACCTGAATAAACCGGACAACAGCCGGACAGGCCGAGGAAATAGCCGGCCGAACGATATCTGTACGCTTTAAGTAATCTCTGATAGCGAGTGACACAATCTCAGCCCCATGAGCCACTTCAAATACTTCGTTAAAACCCAACTTTAGCAAGCCTGACAAGATAGCCCTGACGGGGATGTCCACGTTAAACTGGCCATAGAGAGTGGGTGCTGGGAGCGCAATATTGTACTTAAATTTTTTAAGATCGGCGAGTTCATCTGTCACTGCCGTCTTAGCGTGTCCTGGACAATGGCGAATACATTCGCCACAGTCAATACACCGGGAGGAGGTTATTTGCGCCTTGCCGCCCCGGATGCGGATAGCTTCAGTAGGGCAGCGTTTCGTGCAGTTCACGCACCCCTGGCACTTCTCATCGATCAAGCGAACCGAATGATACCGTTCTTGCACTACTTTTCACCACCAAACTATACATAGTCTTAGTCTCAAAACTAAACTTAGGGGTTAGTGATAGATAACCATACTAAGTTTCGTTCCTATTCCAGTCTCAGTTTTAATGTCAAATTTATCTGTACAACGGGCCATATTGGGCAGACCCATTCCGGCCCCAAACCCCATCTCCCTGATGTAATCAGGTGCCGTTGAAAAACCCTCTTTCATGGCAAGTTCAATATCAGGAATCCCAGGACCTTCGTCAGTCACAGTCACCTCTGTGCGGTCAGGATGAATATCGGCCCTGATAGTGCCGCGATACGCATGAATAATAACATTCATTTCGGCTTCATAGGCACTGATAGCAATTCGCCTGATAATATCAGGACGAATACCAAGTTGCTGCAGAGTGCGCTTAATTTTGCTTGAAGCCTCCCCAGCGCTGTTAAAATCCGCGCCTTCCAGTGCGAATTCCAGTGTTATGCCTTGTTCGTGCGTCAAAGGGCTTCCTCCTTTGTTGATGATCCAGCCAGCCCGTCTTTAAACAGCACACCGCAAGCTTCATACATCTGCCTATTAGTCAGTAGCAGTGGTATTCCCATTTCCCGAGCCATTACAATTACCTCCGGTCCAGGGCGTTTACCACGCACAAATATTATGCCAGCCAAATCGCTCATTTCAGCGGTACGAATAACCTGAATATTTGTCAGGCCGGTCAGTAAGATAGCCCGTTCCTTTGTAAAGGCCAAGACATCACTCATAAGGTCTGAGCCGCAAGCGCTTTTTGCTTCCCGGTCAAGCCACTCCATTCCGCAGAGTACCTCGGCATCCAATAGCTTTCGTATTTCGGCCAGTTTCACTTAGGATACCTCCAAGAAAAATGTAATGTTTGTGCGAAATTTCACAATATTTCTTATAAAAAATTAAGGGGCTAATTCCCCTATGAAAATCATAATTAGTAATATTGTTGGTATATTCGCGTTATTTGCAATAAATCCTTCTGAAAAATGTAATTAATTTGAATTTACCATTAAAATACAGATAATTTGAGTGGCACCAAGAATTTTTAGCGCCACTCATATGAGAGTTACATTGTCATTAACCTAATTGTAACGGTAACTAGCCTCCCAAACAGCTATAATTACGGCGTTCAAGAGCCAAAACAGCATAGACATCTGCACATTAAACATAACATAGTCAGTAAACCCGTTTACCGCTAAGCCGAGTACTGCAGCAACCACTCCAAGCATCGCTCCGGCTACCCAGCGATTTTTTGTCTGAGACAAAACCTCAGTCGCTTTCTTGATATGACCATAGATAATGGCTAAAAATACAAGCAGCCCCGGAATCCCTATTTCAGCCGCAATATGCAGATACATATTATGAGCGTGAACAATAGTAGTGGCAGGGTTGTTTAGAAAAAAGTCGTACTCCGGGTACACTAGCCAATATGAGCCCCAGCCAATACCTAATAGCGGCTTGTCTAAGATCATAGCAATTGTACTTTCCCAAAGTGCTATCCTGAGTGTTGATGAAGTATCTGTCGGGTTAAAAATTGACATTAAGCGCTCTATCACCCCGTCATGACAAAAGAGCGCAATGACCGGTATAACTAAAAACACCCATAGTACCTTACGATTGTATAAACGCCCGCATAGTGCGGTTACTGCCACAATACTAAGCCATGCGCCGCGCGAATAGGTAAGTACTAAACAGGTGCCCAGCACGGCAACAAGGGCAAAAAGCAGGAGTTTTCCCTGTATATTTTCTGTATGCAGCCCTAGTCCAACAGCCAGCGACATAACGACTACTAAGAAGCCAGCCAACAAATTAGGGTTCTGTAGCGTAGAGAAAATTCTGACTTTAAGTTCAGGAAACTGTTCACCATCCACCCACTGAAAAGCTGATATATCCACACCATGAACATACTGATAAAAGCCATAGAGAGTGACCACTACTGCTGAAGCCAGTACAGACCATACCAGCCTTTTGAGCTGTTGTAGCGTGTTTAGGTTATTAATAACAAGATAGTAAATCAGTATGTAGCGTCCCATTAGATGATAGTAATTGTAAAAACTGAAGTCTCTGTCAGGCGATACCCCAATCGATGCTGCCGACAGAATGACAAGTAAAGCAATAATTTCATCAAATGGCGTTCGTTTTAAGAGAAGTTTTTTTAATAGCACCATCTTACCTGCCCATAATACTGTGCCTACCCCTAAAAACAATGTAGCGATATCTAGCGACAGGGGTAAAAAAAAGGCCACAGCCAAAATGCAGTGTTCGATTAAATAATCAAGTCGAAATTGGGGCTGGCTCCTACATGTGTATGCAATATGCACGGTTTCACCTACGGTTCAAGATTTTGCTAGTTCTACTTAGTAGTTTATTTGAATATTGCGATTTAATGATATGTTTTCATAGTCAAAGCAACAAAACAGTACTGGCGCTTGAATTAGACCCCAAGCGCCAGTATTTATTATATACAATTACAATTAATTTGTCTACTTATTGAGGATAATCTGGCGAGCTTCGCCAATTAAATATAACGAACCGGCTACACATACAACTCCTTGAGGGCCGGCCAATTCCTTGGCCCGATCAATACCACTATCGATGGCAGACGCTGCTTCCACATGATGAGCCTGTATTTCCCGAGCGATCTCTTCAGGCGTCGCCGCCCGGTATGATAAGGGTTGTACAGTAACAACAGTATCATTAGGACGAATAAGTTCACGGATAATTCCTGATACATCTTTGTCACGCAAAATACCTAAGGCAAAGGTTATTTCCCGTCCCGGGAATACCTGATCAAGGTTCTGGCGAAGCACCCGGGCACCATCTGGATTATGAGCACCGTCGATAATAATGACTGGTTCACCAGCTATTATTTCAAACCGGCCCGGCCAGCGTACTATGTCGAGTGCCTTTTTGATTGCCGCGGGAGTAATGCGAGTATCATTTTCCCCCAGAACAAGTGCGGTAGTAACAGCAACTGCGCTGTTTTCCACCTGATGTAAACCAATAAGATTAAGGGCAGTCTCAAACTGACCCAAGGCACCTGCATCAATGGCCACTTGCTGTTTGCCGTTTTCAAGACCTTTAAATTGGCTGAAAAAATGCTCGTCTCTAACGTAGACTGAAGCACTTTTCTCTGCGGCCGTCCGCTTAATGAAGTCAAGAGCCTCACCTTTGGCAGCAGTTACTACTGGCACGCCGTCTTTAATTATACCGGCTTTGTGATAAGCAATATCAGCAATAGTAGAGCCGCAGCGATCGGTGTGCTCAAGCGTAACATTAGTAATCACCGAAATTTCAGGAATAATGACATTGGTCGAATCTAACAATCCACCCAGTCCCACTTCGATAACAGCATATTCTACGCCCACGGCTGCGAAGTAATAGAAGGCGGCAGCGGTGATGACTTCAAACTCTGTCGGCTGCTCAAACCCTGCTGCCAGCATTTGCTCCACAAACTGGCTGGTATAATGGATTGCCTGGGCAAATTCTTCTTTCGTAATCTCTTGCCCATTAACAACCATACGTTCGGGGTAGTCAACCAGATGTGGCGAGGTATACATGCCGGTTTTTATTCCGCTGGCTGTCAGAATAGCTGACAACATGGCTGTTGTTGACCCTTTACCATTCGTACCAGTGACATGGATGGATTTAAAGCGGCGCTGTGGCTGCTGCATGAGTTCCAGCAGCCGTTCAATGCGGGCCATACCCAGGTTAATCCCGAACTTACTTAGGTTTTCGAGGTATGCCAACGTTTGTTCATAAGTCATATTGCTGCACCTCCACATAATTTAAGTACCAGAGATGGTATTGCTACATTCAAGCAACTTATTACAGGCGGGCTAAATATTCCAGACGTTCTCTAATAGCTGTCTGCTTTTCCAAATACTCGGCTTGTTTGGCTTTCTCTTTCTCAATGACATCAGCCGGAGCCTTGGCGGTAAATCCGGGGTTATTGAGTTTTCCTGCAATGCGGGACACTTCTTTATCCAAACTGTCAAGTTCTTTGGTTAGCCGGGCTGTTTCTTTGTCTATGTCAATGAGCCCTTTAAGCGGCAGGTAAATTTCCACACCACTGGCAACGGCAGTCATAGCGTTTTCAGGCGTGTCTGCCTCAGCCGCAAGAATAGTTACCGGCTCAGCAGCAGCCAACGTCCTAATATAGGTAATATTGGCCTCAATCTGCGCTTTAAGTTCACCTGATGCAAATTTTAAGAGTACTTCGCTCTTTTTGCCTGGGTGTACATTAACTTCAGCCCGCATGTTGCGCACCGACTTAATTGTTTCCATAATAACGCACATCAATTGCTCATCTTGGACGCTCTCCATTTTAGCATCTGCAATCGGCCAACCGGCAGTCATAATACTTACGCCCTGATGCGGCAGGCTTTGCCATATAGCCTCGGTAATAAATGGCATAAAGGGATGCAGCAGCTTAAGAGTATTACTTAGAACATAATTAAGAACATATTGGGCCACTTTCCGGCTTTCAGCATCTTCTTTATTGTACAGACGACCTTTTGCCAGTTCAATGTACCAGTCACAAAACTCGTCCCAAATAAATTCATACACCATCCGGGCAGCTTCTCCGAGCTCGAAGCGTTCAAGATTGCGGGTTACCTCAATAACCGTAGTGTTATACCGGCTCAAAATCCAACGGTCGGCCAGAGTAAATGAGTTAGCCTCAGGCATAAAGTCCGCATCAAAACCTTCAAGATTCATCAGCACAAAGCGTGAAGCATTCCAAATCTTATTAGCGAAATTCCGGCTGGACTCTACCCGCTCCCAATAAAAACGCATATCATTACCGGGTGTGTTGCCAGTAACCAGCATAAATCGCAGTGTGTCCGCACCGTATTTGTCAATAACTTCCAACGGGTCAATACCGTTCCCCAGCGATTTACTCATCTTTCGCCCTTGGCTGTCGCGCACCAGGCCGTGAATAAATACATGGCCGAACGGAATATCCTCTTGAAATTTAAGCCCCATCATAATCATCCGTGCTACCCAGAAGAAGATGATATCATAGCCGGTAACTAGCACACTTGTCGGGTAAAACTGTTTAAGTTCAGCTGTATCTTTAGGCCAGCCCATAGTGGAAAACGGCCACAGCGCCGAGCTAAACCAAGTGTCAAGAACATCAGGGTCTTGTTCAATGTTACCGCCGCACTTAGGACAAACTGTAATGTCTTCACGCGACACAGTAACTTCACCACACTGGCAGTACCAAGCCGGGATACGGTGACCCCACCAGATTTGGCGGGAAATGCACCAGTCACGGATATTATCCAGCCAGTTAGTATAAGTTTTGGTAAACCGTTCAGGCACAAATTGAATTTTACCAGAGGTAACCGCTTCAATAGCTGGTTTAGCCAGTGGTTCCATCTTAACAAACCACTGCTTAGACACCAGGGGTTCAACAACAGTACTGCAACGCTGGCAATGGCCAACAGCATGACTATGCTCGTCAATTTTGACAAGATATCCCTGGTCTTTGAGGTCATTAACCAAGGCTTTGCGGCATTCATAGCGATCCATTCCGGCATATTTACCGGTGTCGGCAGCCATGGTACCATCAGGATTCATGACAACTATTTCAGGAAGTTTATGCCTTTGGCCCATGTCAAAATCATTGGGGTCATGGGCGGGGGTAACCTTTACGGCGCCTGTTCCAAATGACGGGTCAACATATTCGTCAGCCACTATGGGCAGACGACGCCCAACCATAGGCAGAATAAGATATTTTCCAATAAAATGCTTATATCGGATGTCTTCCGGATGTACGGCTACGCCGCTATCGCCCAGAATGGTTTCCGGACGGGTTGTTGCGACTGTTACATACTCACCAGCCGCGCCTTCTACCGGATAACGGACATGATACAAGTTGCCCGGCTTTTCCTCATGTTCAACTTCGATGTCGCTAAGTGCGGTATTGCAGCGCGGGCACCAGTTAGTGATACGGTTGCCCTGATAAATAAGTCCTTGTTCATATAAGCTGACAAACACTTCACGCACGGCTTGAGAGCAGCCTTCATCCATAGTAAAGCGTTCACGTTCCCAATCACAGGAGGCGCCAAGGCGTTTGAGCTGATTGATTATACGGCTGCCGTACTGGGCTTTCCAGTCCCAGACACGATCAATAAATTTTTCACGCCCCAGATCGTAACGGGTTTTACCATCTTGGGCAAGAACTTCTTCCACCTTGATTTGAGTTGCAATCCCGGCATGGTCAGTGCCAGGCATCCACAACGTGTCATATCCCTGCAAACGCTTAAAACGGATAAGGATATCCTGCAGGGTATTATCTAAGGCATGTCCCATATGGAGCTGCCCGGTTACATTAGGAGGCGGAATGACAATGCTGAATGGCGGTTTGTCCTTATTTACCTCAGCATGAAATAAATGGTTTTCTTCCCAATATTTATACCACTTGGCTTCAACTGCCTGCGGGTCATACACAGTGGAAATAGTATTCGTCTGTTCTTGTTCCATATAGCCTCCTTGAATATGTAGTGTAACATAATAAAAAGCCCTCTCATCCCTGTAAGGACGAAAGAGCTTAACTTCCGCGGTACCACCTTGATTTCCGGCGCACACTCGCGCCAGACGCTTGAAATGCCGTAACGTGACACACCGGCTGCGCCTACTAAACTTCAGCACAGCAGCTCAGAGATGACTTTCCGTTAATGCGCATACTGAAAGGCCTCGCAGCCTAGGGCCCCTTCTCTGAACAGGCGTGTCAACGTACTCTTCTCTTCATTGCTACTGATTGTATACAGTTGTTTTCATTATACTGGCTCAGATGGATAGTGTCAAGTTTTGGCAGGCTGTTGTGGCTGGCTAATGCTATCGGAAGTTTCAATATATTTAAACAACTACTCTTCTTTAGCATTTGAGCGTAATATTCATTCCATTCAGAATAATTAACTAGCAATTAATTATTTAAGCATTTATAATAAGTAATAAGCACTCAGGTTTCTGAGATAGTGTTATTTAAAGTGGGAAAAAGACTATGAGTGTTTCTCGTCATTTTCTTGTAGAAAACCAAACTCACAAACAAAGGAGAGTGAATATGGCAACTTTTACAATTACTATTGACAACAAACAAGTCCAAATTCCTTCCGATTCAACAATACTTGAGGCAGCTCGCTTGGCTGGAGTTACTATTCCGACTCTGTGCTACCTTGCTGATCTAACGCCAGAAGGCTCCTGCCGCATCTGCGTGGTCGAAGTCGAAGGTGCCCGTACTTTAGTTACGGCCTGCACTTATCCAGTCGCCGACGGCATGGTGGTCCGCACCCAATCTGCAGCCATTCGTGAAGCCAGAAGAACCGTTGTTGAGCTGCTTTTAGCCAGCCATCCGCAGGATTGTCTGCATTGTCAGCGCAATCTAGACTGCGAACTGCAGCGTTTATCTACTGACCTTGGTATTCGCCAAGTGCGTTTCGACGGCGAAAAGCGCCAGTACGCCATTGACGATAGCAATCCTTTTATCATTCGCGATAATAACAAATGTGTTCTGTGTGGCCGCTGTGTCAGAACCTGCAAAGAAGTGCAGTGTTGTGACGTACTTGAATGGACTGATCGCGGTTTTGACAGCAAAATAACGACTGCGTTTGATACACCGACAGACCAATCAGACTGTGTATTCTGCGGCAATTGTGTATCAGCTTGTCCGGTTGGTGCGTTAACCGAAAAACCGATGCAGAATTTTGGAAGGCCGGACAAAAAGGTCAAAACAACCTGCCCCTATTGTGGAACTGGCTGCACTTTTGAACTCAATGTCAAAGACGGCAAGGTTATAGGGGTAACGTCCACTGATGGGGAAGTCAATGGCCGCTCTCTATGTGTAAAGGGCCGTTTTGGCTATGGATTTATTCATCATCCTGATCGGCTAACTACCCCCTTAATAAAAAAAGACGGAAAGTTCGTTGAGGCATCCTGGTCTGAGGCCATTGGCCTTGTGTCCGAAAAATTAGGGTCTATTAAGAACGCACACGGTGCGGATTCCATTGCCTTGCTTTCCTCTGCCCGGTGTAGCAATGAAGATAACTACCTTATGAACAAATATGCCCGGGCGGTAATTGGTACCAACAATATTGACCACTGTGCCCGTCTCTGACACGCCCCCACTGTGGCCGGTCTGGCCGCATCATTTGGTTCTGGGGCAATGACCAATACCATTAAAGAAATTGCCAAAACGGACTTAATCTTTGCCATTGGTACCAATACCACTGAAGCACACCCAATTATCGGCCAAAAGATTAAGCAGGCCGTGCGGAATGGCGCCACCTTGGTAGTAGCTGATCCTCGCAAAACAGAACTTGCTGCACTGGCTAATTACCACCTGCAAATTAAGCCTGGTTCCGATATTGCGCTGCTAAATAGTTTGGCTAATGTGATTATTGCCGAAGATCTGTGGGATAAGAAGTTTGTTGAGGAACGCACTGAAGATTTCGAGGCTCTTAAGGCTACGTTGGCTAAGTATACCCCGGAATCCGTTGAGGAAGTTACCGGTGTGTCTCCTGAAATCATTAGAAAAGTAGCTAGGGCTTATGCCAAAGCAAATACTGCCTCTATATTATATACGATGGGTATTACCCAGCACGTCTGTGGCACACACAACGTTTTCGCCGTTGCCAACTTATCGATGCTTTGCGGCCAAATTGGCAAAGAATTCAGTGGTGTAAACCCGCTCAGGGGGCAAAACAACGTTCAAGGGGCCTGCGATATGGGAGCCTTGCCGAATGTTTATCCAGGCTATCAGCCCATCAGTTCTGAAGAAAACCGGGCTAAGTTTGCCACCGCCTGGGGTGTTAGCGAACTTCCGGACAAACCCGGTCTGACGGTCGGCGAAATGATGACAGCTGCTAGTCATGGCCATGTCAAGGGTATGTATATCATGGGTGAAAACCCAGTACTAGCCGATGCTGATGCCAACCATGTAGTAGAAGCCCTGGAAGAACTGGATTTCCTGGTTGTACAGGATATCTTCCTGACGGAAACCGCCCAACTGGCTGATGTGGTACTGCCGGCAGTCAGCTTTGCTGAGAAAGAAGGAACTTTTTCTAATACCGAGCGTCGTGTACAGCGGGTGCGCAAAGCGATCGAGCCAGTGGGTAGTTCCAAACTTGATTGGGAAATTATTTGCATGGTAGCTGAGGCTATGGGTTATTCCATGAAGTATGAATCAGCCGCCGAGATCTTTGCAGAAATGGTTAAAGTTACCCCCTCTTATGGCGGTTTGAGTCATGAACGTCTGGATAAGGGCGGGCTGCAGTGGCCCTGCCCAACTGCTGAGCACCCTGGAACTCCTTACTTGCATAAGGACAGGTTCAACAGAGGACTGGGTAAATTCCATGCTGTAGAACACGTACCTGCTGCCGAACAACAAGACGCGGAATATCCGTTGATATTGAGCACAGGACGCCGCCTCCAGCATTACCATACCAGCACTATGTCAGCACGGACCGGCACCATTGAGGTAGCATACGGCACGGAGCACTTGGAAATGAACCCCGCAGATGCTAAAAATTATGGTATTTGTGACGGGGAAATGATACGGTTATCCTCCAGACGCGGCAGTGTGGAAGTAGCGGTTAAAGTGACTGATAAAGTTACTCCAGGTTTGGTATTTACATCCTTTCACTATCCGGCGGTGGCCATTAACAAGTTGACCAACTCTGTTACCGACCCCATTGCTAAAATACCTGAGCTTAAAGTATGTGCTGTTAAGGTTGAAAAAATTACTGAATAAAGTACCCTTAATCATGCGCTCCCACTCATAACATATAACGTAAAAACCCAGCATCCGTCACCCGGTGCTGGGTTTTTACGTTAGTTAGCTTTCTTAATGCCAGCTACTTCAGCAGCACTGGCAACGCGGCGATTTTTAACCGATTTCTTCATATCTTCCGGTTTCACTACAATAAATGCAGCAGCCGGACAAACTTCTACACAGGCAGGCCCGTTTTCGCGACCAGCACAGAGATCGCATTTATGAGCAACTATTTTTTCTTTGGCTGGCTGTCCTTCAGCGTCAAACTGCAGTCCTTCCTGGTACACTGGCTGGCCGTTTTCCATTTCAGGTGCCATATCCATAGCACCCAGCGGGCAGGCCAGCATGCAGGTCTTACAACCGATACATTTGTCAGCATCGACTATAATTTTGTTGTCCTGGTGAGTGATCGCATCAACGAGACAAACATTGGCGCAAGGGGCATCATCACACTGGCGGCACTGAATTGGCATCGTAACCATCGGCGTTCTTACCAGACTAAGCCGCGGCAAAAATGGGGCTTCAAGTGCGCCGGCAGTAGCAACACTTGTGTCCAGATGAGCTACTGCGCAGGCTATTTCACAGGCCTTGCAGCCGATGCATTTATGAGGGTTTGCGACAACAAAGGTGTTTATGTTCATACCAGCTACCTCCTCGGAGTATACTTGGTATGCAGCAAATGATGAGACTCATGTCCGAGCGGCTTAAGGAGGAACTCATCATACAATTTTTGCACGTCGGGATTATCGTGTGATTTTCTAAGAGGCAGAGTATCATCATGAACATACGTAGAGCAAGTGCGGTTTTCGTGAGCTTTTTCCTTAAGCTTGGGCAATAGCACTTTAGGTTGACCGCCGCCACTGACGCAGCCTACCGGACAGGTCATTACTTCCATGAAGTGAAAATCTGCAGTGCCTGCCTTTATTTGTTCCATTAGTGGCTTAACATTTTTCAACCCTGATACTACAACGACTTTGAGATCAAGATCACCGACTTTGACAGTGGCTCTTCTCACACCTTCGCCGCCACGGACAAAGTCGAGTTTGACGTCAGGAATAGCTTGCTTAGTAATGAGCTCATAACCAGTACGGAGGGCTGCCTCCATAACACCGCCGGTTGCGCCAAAGATGGTGCCAGCGCCGGTATAAGTACCAAGCGGCTTGTCAAAATCTTCTTCGGGGAGGTTTTTGAAGTCGATGCCTGCATCTTTGATAAGCTGGGCAAGCTCGCGGGTAGTAATGACATAGTCAACATCTTTAAAACCGCTGTCAGTTAGTTCAGGGCGGTCACACTCAAACTTTTTGCAAGTGCAGGGCATTACTGATATACTAAACACTTTTGCTGCTTCAATATTATCGATTTTAGCACCATAAGTTTTAAACAGCGCACCAGCCATTTGCTGCGGCGACTTGCAGCTTGACAAATGAGAAAGAAGTTCGGGGTATTCCTGCTCAACATACTTAACCCAGGCCGGGCAGCAGGACGTAAACATAGGCAGCGTACCATTTTCAGTAACCCGCTCAATTAATTCGCTGCCTTCTTCCATAATGGTAACGTCAGCAGTAAAGTTGGTATCATATACACGGTCAAAGCCTAGACGTCGCAGTGCGGCCGCCATCTTCCCAGGTGTCAGACTGCCAAGCTTCATGCCAAATTCTTCAGCGATGGCTACGCGGACAGCCGGTGCGCATTGTACCATTTTAAACAGACTGGCGTCAGCCAGGCCTTTTTTGACCTCTTTGTTATGACCAATATTATAGGCGGCAAACAGCGGTTCTTTTACGCTGTCGAGCAAACCACGCTCAGCCATTTTTTGTTCACGTGGCGTAATTTCCTCATCAAAAATTGAGGCATATGCGCTACATACCTGCACACATTGACCACAATAACAGCATTTTTCAGTATCAATTGCTTGCGGTTCACCTGCAGCACCCTCAATAGCATCTACAGGACACACCTCTGCACAACGTCTGCAGCCGGTGCATAGTTCTTTATCAATATATACGATGCCAACAGCAGTATCTGACATAATTGGCCTCCTCTCCTTCCATCCCCACTAAAGTCACTTTACCCAATAAATTTTTTAACCGATTCTAAAAGGCTAAGCGCGGCATCCCGGTTGCGTTCTTTTTTGAGCGCTGCCGGTTTGACAACTTCGAGAGCTTTTTCCGGGCAGTTATCAACGCAAGCCGGACCATCAGGACGGGTTACGCAAAGGTCGCACTTACTGGCATATGCTACCGCTTTTTCTACTAAGCCGTCCTCTGTTTCAGACTTCAGAATGCGCTGGGTTACTTCCTCACCCTTAACATATTTAGGGACTAAGTCGATCGCCCCAAAAGGACAGGCCAACATACAGGTTTTACAGCCAACACAATCGGCCTCACTTACAATAATTACGTTACCCTCCTGACTAATAGCGCCTACTGGACAAGAATTAGCACACGGAGCATCTTCACAATGGCGGCACTGTACAGGCATTGTCACTTCAGCTGTTTTTACCAGGTATAGGCGGGGAATTACCGGATCCTCCATGGTGCCGGCGGTTACCACCCCATAATTAGTGTGGGCCACAGCACAAGCCACTTCACAGACTTTACAGCCAATACATTTGGCCGGGTCTGCGACTACGAAAGAATTGATTTTAGTACTCATTAAATCGGCCTCCTCTCTACTTATTGGACTTCTCATAGATCGTTTCAGCCGCCGCAAGATCAGCCTGAGAATTGATGTTGGCAAAACATTTTAGGTTATGTCCATACTCGTTTACATCTACATAACCAATATACACCTCAGAGAAAAATGATTGAATTCTACAGATGTCATGATTAAGTTTAACTTCAATATATGGCAGGCAGTTTTGGGCATATAGGGCATGCAGCGGCTCAACCCACTTGCCGTTGCGCGGTATTAATACTTGTTCGTCATGCAAGCGCGAAACCATAAATTTTATGAACTCAGTATCCAAAAACGGCATGTCACAACCGAAAACAAAGCTATAGGCAGTAGATGAATGAATAAGTCCGGTATGAATTCCAGCTAGCGGACCTTTCTCTTGATAAATATCACCAGCCATGGTTAACCCTAGATATTCATACAGGCCAGGCGAATTAGTAACAATCACCGGCGGCTGAGGAAAAATGCTAGTAACAGTGTCTATAACTATCTCAATGAGTGGTTTTCCGGCTAAAGTTACAAACGATTTATTGCGGCCCATTCTACTGCTTTTCCCCCCAGCCAGAATAACCGGGGTAATGCTGTTTAGTTTGCTGCTCGTCATATTTCACTCCAGCCAGATTATTTGTTGTCAAATTATAGTTAGAATTAAATCTTTTGCCACATTCCTTAATCCCAAGGCATTGATTAACTTACTTTTTCCACTTTCACGGCACATACCTTAAATTCCGGTGTTTTAGATACCGGGTCAGCAGCGCTGTTTGTAAGTATATTACCCGGAGTTTCAGTAAAGTGGAACGTAATAAACGTCAATCCTGGTGATACCCTGGTGGTAACCTGGGCTTTCGTTATCAGGCTGCCCCTGCGGGTAGACACCCGAATACTTTCACCGTCAACTAACCCCAGTTTAGTTGCGTCAACTGGGTTAATCTCCAATGATTCTTCGGGATGAGCCCCATTTAACCCCCAACTGCGCCGGGTCATGGTACCTGTATGATAATGAGCAGTAACACGACCTGTAGTCAGGATAAGTGGATACTCTTCATCTGGCAATTCAGCTGGGTCGCGATATTCGACACCAGCAAACCTGCCTAGACCCCTACTAAACTTACCAACATGCAACACCGGTGTACCAGGATGATCTTCGTTGGGACAAGGCCATTGAATGCCGCCTTTTTCCAAACGATCGTAGCTTATACCTGCATAGCTAGGGGTCAGTTTCCGCATTTCATCATATATTTCCTGGGCTGAGGCATAATCAGCCGGATAACCCATAGCTTTGATAACGCCTGCCAGTACTTGCCAGTCAGGACGGCTGTTGCCTTTTGGCTCAACAGCTTTTCTAACACGCTGGACACGGCGTTCAGTGTTGCTGAAGGTACCGTCTTTCTCAGCAAAGGTGGCACCTGGCAATACAACGTCAGCCATTTCAGCCGTCTCTGTCAGAAAAATGTCCTGAACAACCAGGAACTCCACATGTTCCAGGCAATGCTTGACATGATTGATGTCAGGATCACTGCGCATCGGGTTCTCACCAAAGACATACAGCGCCTTGACTTTATCTTCTTCAATAGCATGTAGCACACCGG
The DNA here is from genome assembly GCF_035561155.1 of Sporomusa sp. Taxonomy (GTDB): domain Bacteria; phylum Bacillota; class Negativicutes; order Sporomusales; family Sporomusaceae; genus Sporomusa. The sequence continues at coordinate 22,552 of NZ_DATMYD010000072.1, forward strand.
GAATGGTCAAACCGACCTTATCACTCAAATTGGTGTTCCAAGCATTTTCAAATTTTTCTTTGACTGTTGCGTCTGTTACCGGCTGATATGCAGTATAAACGTTAGGCAATGCTCCCATATCACACGCGCCCTGCACGTTGTTTTGACCGCGAAGCGGATTTACACCCGCTTTGGGTTTGCCAAGATTACCTGTTAGCATAGCTAGGTTAGCTACTGACAAAACATTATCAACCCCGCTGGTGTGCTGGGTAATACCCATAGTGTAATAGGTAGCGGCGTTTTCGGCCTGAGCAAACAACCGGGCGGCCTGGCGGATTTTTTCTGCAGGAACGGTTGTTATGGACTCGGCATATTCCGGGGTATATTTCATGACGGTTGCTTTTAAGGCATCAAAGTTTTCAGTACGAGACTCGATGAACTTGGCGTCAGCCAAGCCTTCAGTTAAAATGACGTTCATCATACCGTTGAGTAAAGCAACATCTGTGCCTGGCTTCTGCTGCAGCCAGATATCAGCAAACCGAGTCAGTTCAATTTCACGGGGGTCAGCCACTATCAGCTTAGCACCGCGTTCTTTGGCTTCAAGCATCTTAATGCCGATAATGGGGTGACACTCAGTCGTATTAGTGCCGATAGCAAACATTAAGTCTTTTTGGTTCATCCTGTTAATCTCACTAATGGCGTTTGTCATGGCACCGCTGCCAAAAGATGTGGCTAGACCAGCCACAGTTGGAGCGTGTCAAAGACGGGCGCAGTGATCTATATTATTAGTGCCAACCACCGCGCGCATAAGTTTTTGCATTAGATAGTTTTCTTCATTAGTACATCGTGCCGAACTAAAGGCGGCAATGCTGTCTGAACCATGCTGCGTCTTAATCTCGCCGAGCCGCTCGGCGATAAGCCCAAAGGCTTCATCCCAGGTGGCTTCTGTTAACTTGCCGTCTTTGCGAATAAGCGGCTGAGTCAATCGGTCACGGTGATGAACAAAGTCAAACCCGAAATGACCTTTTAAACATAGCTTTCCCTCATTAACGAGGTTGTCTTTATTCGGGGTTACGCTTACAATTTCACCAGCCTTGACATTAAGATAAAAAGTACATCCTGTCCCGCAGTATGGACAAGTGGTCAAAACACTTTTCATACCCGCTTTCTTCCCCCCCAATATTTATATAAATAATTTACTGCCTGTTTGTTTTTGGCCTGTTTTTCTTGACGTACGTTAACCATTCTGAGCGCTTGTTCAGGACATACCTCAATACAAGCCGGACGCTTGCCTGGTTCCAGACACACACTGCACATGCGTCCGGGATATTCGACTATCCTATTACGCTCTCTCCAACTCAGCCTGCCGTTCTTATGCTGAAACGGCACAAAATTTATATCGCCGCTGGGACAAGCTGCTTGGCAAGCCAGACACTGCCTGCATTTTTCCCCATCGCCTAGCAAAAAGGACCTGTCTTCCATATACACCTCTCTTTCGCTGACTATCAGAGCACTTGTCAACTAAAAAGTACGATGAGGTTTGTGAAAAATTATTCTAATATGTTATTCCAGTAAATAATGCAAATTCCTGCTTTCACAAACGGTAAATTCAGGAATTTTTCTGTTTAGACTGAATTTTTCGCATTTTAGGCTGCAGTTTAGGTCATTCAGGTGAAATTTACTGACTTTTTTTCCAATACTGACTTTGGCTGGTAAAACAATAATTCTTCCGGACGAACGCCCGGAAGAATTATTGTTAACATCCTATAATCCGCTCTGTATGTGTATATACGTTTAAACGCTCATCTCTGGCAAATCCAATTACTGTCACGCCAAGTTCTTCAGCCATGTCGAGTGCTAAGCTTGTCGGCGCCGAACGGGCAATAATGACCGGTATGTTCATTTTGCTGACCTTCAGAATTATCTCTGATGAGACCCGGCCGGAAAAAACCAACACTTTATCATGAGTGCTGATCCCTTCTATTAGACAACGTCCGTATAATTTATCGAAGACATTATGGCGCCCGATGTCCTGACTCCAACAGACCAGTTTGCCTTCTGCCGCCAACGCGCCGCCATGTACTCCGCCTGTTAGTCGAAACGTCTCAGATGCTGCTTCCAGCATTTCAGAATAAGCCATAGCCTCCTGCGGTGTTAGTTTGATCTCGGTATTTACAGTTTTGGCTGTTAAAACATCATTGGCAAAATAAAAAGCGCTCCGCCCTTTGCCGCAGCAGGCAGTCAGGTAACGTTTCAAAAACATCTTCTCGGCAACCGTTTCTCCTGATGCGGTTGTAACATGTATTATGCCTTGCTGCACATCCACATCAAGAGTTTGAATTTCTTTAATGTCTTGAATTATTCCTTCGGTAGCCAAGAAGCCTGTTACCAGGTATTCTTCTTCACCGGCGGCAGCTAACATTGTGACAAGCTCTTTACCATTTAAGTATATGGTAAGCGGCAGTTCTTCGACGACCGGTTCTTCAGTTTTTTCAATATCCTGTCCCCGGAATTTAACAACCTGATATCTGGCTGTTCCTGTAAGTGCGTCCGTGTGATCTCACTCCTTTTCGGCAATTTCCCGGTACAGCGCCTGCAGCTTCGCCGTAATAGTCCCTGCTGCTAGTGTAGCGCCAATAGGGTTGCCATCAAATACAGTTACCGGAATAATCTCCATAATGGAACTTGTTAAAAATATTTCATCAGCCCCCGCAAGCTCCCCTGGGGTTACTTGGCGCATCTCGACAGGTATCCCGGTCGCTTGCGCCAATTCTATAGTAACACGTCTGGTGACACCTGGCAAAATGCCGCTGTCATCATCCGGGGTAATCAGCCGGCCACCTGTAACAAAAAATATATTGCTCATTGAGCCCTCAGCTACAAAGCCGTCAGTATTGAGCATAATCGCCTCCTGGGCATTATGGCACTTAGCCTCAGCTTTGGCTAACATATTGTCAAGGTAATTGGCTGATTTTATTCTAACAAGCGGCGAAGATAAATTACGCCGTAATTTGACTGTAGCTACGCACCAGCCCTCTGGCGGCAGTGGCTGCGGCAGTGGCGAAGCATACACTACAACTGTTGGTTGACCGCAACTGGTAGGATCAGGGCGTGCGGCCCCGATGCCCCGGGATAATGTAAGTCGTATTGAGGCATCCTGCAAATGATTTTGCAATAGAACACTATTAATAGCCTCACTGAGCTCTGCCTGTCCGGGGATTTCAGGCCAGCAAAGATACTCTGCTGCCTCTGTAAGCCGTTTTAGATGTTCTTCAAGGCGAAATACCCTGCCTCGATAAGCGCGCATGGTTTCAAATAAACCGTGTCCGTATAGAAAACCGTGGTCTAACGGAGAAACAATACAGTTGCCCGCAGAAACAAGCCGGCCATTAAAATAAATAACCATAGATCACCACAACGCCCTTACACTTGGTAGCCCAGAGCTCTCATAAGCGCCCGTGCTTTATCTAAACTCTCTTCGTATTCAAGCTCTGGTACTGAGTCGGCTATTATACCGCCCCCCACCTGATAATAAGCACGATCTCCTTTAATAATAAACGTTCGGATAACAATATTCAGGTCAGCATCGCCGTTGAAATCAATATAACCGATAGAACCGGTATAGATACTTCGCCGTACTGACTCAAGCTCATCGATAATCTCCATTGCGCGTACTTTAGGGGCGCCGGTAATCGAGCCACCAGGAAAAGAAGCTGATACTAGATCAATAATATCTTTACCTTCTGCCAATTTTCCCACCACTGTCGACACAAGATGAAATACTGTCGCATATTGTTCCAACCGGATTAGGTCAGGCACACGGACGCTGCCAAACTCGCAAACTCTACCCAGATCGTTGCGCTCAAGATCAATAATCATAACTAACTCAGCTCGATCCTTTTCACTTGCGAGTAGTTCTTCTCTGAGCATCCTATCAGATTCAGGATCATTTCCACGTGGTCTTGTGCCTTTTATTGGCCTTGTTTCCACCATTTTGTCTGTTACAAGTAAATAGCGTTCAGGCGAAGCGCTGGCAACAATGACTTCGCCAAAATTTAAGTATGATGCAAACGGCGCTGGATTGATATGCCGGAGATAGCGGTACAGTTCATACGGCGGTACAGTCACTTTAGCGTTAAACCGCTGCGTCAGGTTTACCTGAAATATATCGCCGGCAGCAATGTAATCTATGCCTTGCTGCACCATCGCACAATGTCCCTCACGCGTAAAATTGGATTGATACTCGCCTTCCGGTATTTGCGGTTTTGGCTCAGGCAATGGCTTCGCTTCAGCGATTAAACCAGCCAGTTCATCAATACGTGCTTCAGCCCGTTTACACCGGGCCAGTTCATTCTGTTCTGGAAAGCCAGTTGAGGCAATGTATGCCGTTCCGGTATGATGATCAAAAATCAACACTGTATCATAAAAGCCGAAGAAGCAGTCAGGATTGTTCAGATCATCTGTACTCAAACCAGGAATTATCTCTAAAAGATATCCCATATCATAGCCGAAATAGCCGATAATACCGCCAGTTAACGGAGGCAGTCCAGGTAGTTTTTGGGTTTTATATATAGTGAGTAGCCGCTTAAGCTCGTCAAAAGGATTGCCGTCAAAAGTTCGTCTACCACTCTTATCTTCAATATGTATTGTTTGGCCTTTGCTGGAAAACAACAAAAATGGGTCACGGGCAATGAAGGAATAGCGTCCCATACCGCTTGTATCTACGCCGCTATCTAAAAAAACGCTGTACGGTTGCTGGGCAAATAACGCAAAAACTTCAGCCGCAGGCAACGCTATAGTTATTTCGCGAATAATCGGTGTCGGTCTCATTTACCGGCTGGCCCCTTTCCTCTTGGTTGTCCATGTAGGATTCATAGCAAGGAAATTCTTAAGCATGGCGTGTCCATCTTCAGTAAGAATGGATTCAGGATGAAATTGTACGCCTTCAATCAAGTACTCTTTATGGCGGATACCCATAATTTCGCCGAACTCAGTCTCAGCAGTAATTATGAAACAATCAGGCAGAGTTTCTTTCTTAACAATCAGTGAATGATACCTGGTAGCAGTCAATGGACTTTTAAGACCGGCAAAGACACCTTTACCATCGTGGTATACAAGCGAAGTCTTCCCATGCATCAAGCGTGAGGCACGCACAACCTCACCGCCAAATGCCTGACCGATGGCCTGGTGCCCCAGACAAACGCCAAGCATAGGTATCTTACCTTTAAAATAATTAATGAGCTCCAGGCTGACGCCGGCTTCATTGGGGGTACAAGGACCAGGCGAAATAATAATATGGTCAGGACGCATGTCTTCGATTTGAGCAACTGTCAGTTTATTATTACGAAAAACCCGAATATCTTCTCCCATTTCGCCAAGGTACTGGACTAGGTTATATACAAAGGAATCGTAGTTGTCTATCATTAATATCATCTTCAGTTCCTCCTCGGCATTATCTGACCAACAGGCACTAAACGCCACCTATATTTTATCACAGCCTGCCATTTCTAGACAAATGGCTATTTCTATTTATATCTAATAAATGAGGACGGCTATTGGGGAAGCCGTCCTCATTGACGTAATTACTTGTGTTTCGGATGGTAATGGGTGTGGAGAAGTTCATGGGATTTATGACTAAGTGGTTTACCCAGGAATTCCTCATACAGTGCTTTAACTGCCGGGTTCTTATGCGACTGACGAATTGGGGTTTCACGGTCGGCCTGATAGAGACCAGCCATGCGAGCTTCTTTGGTAGCTGTGGTTGTACCCCACGGCTGACCGCCACCGCCAATGCAACCACCTGGGCAGCACATAATTTCAACAAATTGATATTCACATTCGCCAGCTCTAATTTTATCAAGAATCTGGCGGGCGTTTTTGAGTCCGTTGGCAATGGCTACTTTGACTTTTGTGCCTTCAAGGTCCACTTCGGCTTCTTTAACCCCTGTCAAACCGCGTACACCTTCGAAGTCGACATTGGCAAGCTCTTTACCTGTCACAACTTCGTATACGGTACGAAGTGCTGCTTCCATAACGCCGCCTGAGGTACCGAAGATAACAGCCGCACCAGTAGACATACCAAGCGGGGCGTCAAATTCTTCATCAGTTAGCTTATTGAAGTCAAATCCAGACTGTTTAATCATACGGGCCAGTTCGCGAGTGGTCAACACAACGTCAACATCGCGATAGCCGCTGCCGTTCATTTCTGGTCGTGCACTCTCATATTTCTTGGCTGTACAAGGCATGATGGAGACAGATACTATTTTGCTGGGATCTATGCCTACCTTTTGCGGATAATAGGTTTTAGCCAATGCGCCGAACATTTGCTGCGGCGATTTGCAGCTTGACACGTTAGGTAAAAGGTCGGGATAGAAAGTTTCAACAAAGTTAACCCAGCCTGGGCTGCAAGAGGTAATGAGCGGCAACGCACCACCATGGCCCATTCTTTCTAACAGCTCGCTACCTTCTTCCATGATGGTTACATCAGCAGCAAAGTCGGTGTCAAACACTTTATCAAAGCCTAAACGCCGGAGCGCAGCCACCATTTTGCCTGTAGCGATACTGCCGGAGCCCATGCCGAATTCTTCGCCTAAAGCTACGCGGACAGCCGGAGCTACTTGAACAATTACATGTTTGTCGGCATCAGCAAGAGCCTGCCAAACTTTTTCGCTATCATCTTTTTCATATAATGCGCCTACCGGACACACCGAAATACATTGACCACAATATACGCAGGTAGTGTCTTGGAGCGGCCGATCAAACGCAGTGGTAACTTCGTACTCAACCGAACGGTGGGCAGTATTGATTGCACCTACTGTTTGAACCTCTTGGCACATCTCAACACAGCGACCACATTTCACACATTTTGACATGTCACGAACAATAACACCGTTGGAATCTTCGATCGGGATTTGCTTAGGCTGGTTTTCAAACAGCGGCTTGCTGATGCCAAAGTCACGCGCTAACTGCTGCAATTCGCAGTTGGTGCTTCTTATGCATTTTAAGCAATCCTGCGGATGTTCAGCCAAGATAAGCTCAAGAACATCTTTTCTGGCTTGGCGAACAGACGGACTGTTGGTAATGAACTCTGCACCGTCCCAAACCTCGTTACCACAGGCGGTCTTAAGTTTTTTCTGGCCTTTCATTTCTACCACGCATACCCGGCAGGTAGCACGCACTTTAAGGTCAGGATGGTAGCATAATACAGGAATATCTATACCAACCATTTTTGCGGCATCCAGGATAAGTGTGGTTTCTGGACATGATACAGGAATGCCGTCAATTGTAATATTTACTATCTTGTTAGGATCTGAAGCATGATGGCCCATCACTACTCACCTCTTCCCTGTTCAGTAAAGCAAACTTGTGCCGGACACTTCTTATTCAGGTGATCTTCAAATTCAGCTTTGAAGAGCTTCCAGCAGGTATTCAAAGCGACTGCCGCCGATTGTCCCAAACCGCAGAACGAAGCATTGGTCATGGTGTCAATCATGCGCTTAAGGACAACCATATCGTCCTTGGTCGCTTCGCCTTCGGAAAGTTTGCAAAGTATTGCATAAATTTGCTTGTTACCTTCCCGGCAAGGAGTACATTTACCGCAGGACTCGTGGATAAAGAATTCGGTGACACCTTTTAAGTAATCTATTACACAGACATCTTCGTCCATAACCACGATTGCACCTGAACCAACGCTCAAACCGGCGTTACGAAGCGCCTTGTAACAATACATGGTGTCAAGCTGTGCTTCAGCACCTATAGGGCCTGATTGACCACCCAGGTGGAAAAATTTAAGTTTTTTCCCATTAGGAATACCACCGCCCATTTCAGGGTCATAAATGGCATCCCGCAGGCTTACACCAAAAGGAATTTCATATACGCCGCGGTTTACAACATTGCCTGACAGGCAAATCAGTTTTGTGCCGCCGCTGTCTTTGGTGCCGTAGCTCAGGTATTTATCGCCGCCATCCAGAACAATAGTCGGGATATTGGAAATTGATTCAACGTTATTAACCAGTGTCGGCATGAGGAACAGGCCAACTTCAGCTAAATGAGGCGGTTTAATACGCGGACGTCCGGCTTTACCCTCAATAGAGTTAAGAAGCGCAGAGTTTTCGCCGCATACATAGGCGCCAGCACCAGTCATAATATGAATATTGAATTCAAAATCAGTACCCAAAATGTTTTTGCCAAGATAACCAGCCTTTACAGCGTTATCAATGGCACTCTGGAAAACCTTTTGGATAGCACGGTATTCACCGCGAATATAGATATAGCCGTCTTGGGAATTAAAAACATGACCGGAAATGGTCATACCTTCAATTACTCTAAGCGGATCTTGACCTAACAACAACTTATCTTTAAACGTACCTGGCTCGCCTTCATCGGCATTAATTACAATATATTTCGGGAACTCAGGGATTTCCAGCAATTGTTCCCATTTGGAACCAGCCGGATAAGCAGCGCCACCGCGACCTAATAGTTTAGCCTTTTTAACTTCGCTAATAATTTCTTCCGGCTTCATAGTCAAAGCCTTTTTCAGACCTTCATACCCGCCTGCTTTCACATAGTCTTCAACAGAGTCGGGCCTGATTACGCCGCAATTACTCGAAATAAGTTTATTTATTTTTGACATGAGGACACCCCCCGGTAACTAGTAACAACCTCGGCTACTTTAGCCGCTGTCAGGTTACCATATACTTCATCGCCGATTTTGGCTACCGGACCAATGTCACAGGCGCCGACACAACTGGTGTGCATCAGTGTGAAAAGGTTGTCGGGAGTGGTTTCGCCAAGTTTAATCCCCAATACTTCTTCAAACATTTTGACTACGGCGTCAGCTTTTGTTACATGGCAGGGTGTACTTTTGCAGATCTCAATGACGTATTTACCTTGGGGTTTAGTATTGAACATTGCATAGAAAGTAAGAACATCATGTACTTTACTTATGGGCAGGTCTAGTTGGCAAGCTACTACCTCGGCCCATTCTTCAGCTACGTAATTTTCACCGGAAACACATTGAATATCAAGGAGAATAGATAACAATTGTTCCTTCGCTTTACCATATTTATTAATGATTCCTAAGACTTGCTCGTATTTTCCGATAATTTCTAATGCCTGATCTTTTGTCACTTTTGAACACATGCTTTTTATCTCACCCTTTCCTATGACCGCTTAAGGCTACGGAGAATAAAGCTGTTATAATCTCAAAGCAATACAGGATCAGCCAGTATTCCAGCTGACCCCATACCTCACTGTGTTTACTCCGGACAAGTTACCACTTAATCCGAAAATTTTGAATTGTCATAACTTATTAAACTTTAGGACGTGGCAGGAAACCTGCGCCTTTTACAATCTCAGGCAGTGCAGCTTCCCAGCCAACAGGCATAATGTGAATACCGGCTACACCTGGGATTTTCTTGAGCTCGTTGCACATTTCGATAGCAATCTGAATACCCTCTTTTTTCGGATCTTCAGTTTTCTTCATGCGCTCAATGAGGCTGTCAGGAATTTCCATGCCTGCGACGTCTTTCTTCATATACTGCAGTGCTTTCACCGAGCGAACCGGCAAGATACCAGCAGTAATTTTGGTTCTTTCGTGAATGCCACGCGCAACTACCATTTCCATGAAACGGGCAAATTTCTCGATATCGAATATTGCCTGAGTTTGGATGAAGTCAGCGCCGGCATTTACTTTCTTTTCAAGGCGGATGGCCCTGAATTCAAACGGGTCGCCAAAAGGATTTTCTACTGCGCCGATAAAAAACCGTGGCTCATTAGTTTTTATAGCAGCATCAGACAGAAGTTTCTTTTCATCCCGCATTTTTCTGACCATGTCAATCAGTTGAACAGAGTCAACATCATACACATTTTTACTTGTCGGATGATTACCAAAAGACTGGTGGTCACCGCTTAAGCAGAGCACATCGCGAATTCCTAGGCTATAGGCACCCAGTAAATCACTTTGCATGGCAATACGGTTACGATCCCGGCAAGTCATTTGAATAATCGGCACGCCGCCGCCCTTGAGTACATGGACACCGGCAGCAATACTAGACAACCGTACAATCGCGGTTTGGTTGTCAGTAAGGTTAAAACCATCAACGATGTCTTTAAGCTCATGGGCATGGTGCTCTAATTCATGACCGTCAGAATGTTGGGGTGGTCCAAGTTCACCTGTTACCACAAAATGGCCTAAGGAGTACAGTTTTTCTAGTTTGCTTTCTGTCTTTAAAACAGCCTGTTTATCAATAGCTACTGCTTCGCTCATAACCGCACATCCTCCCTCACAATTTTGCGGGGACCGCCGTCTCTGTTCTTCGCCCAGTTTTTGGCTGGTAGTACTTCGGTCATCATATCCAGGCGCCCCTGACCTTTCAGGCGGTCATAGATAAGCTGCCATGCACAGGGAGTATCTTTGCTGATTTCGCACACTCCACCTTGTGAACCACCGCAAGGGCCGTTCATCAAGCTCTTGGAGCAGCGGATAACCGGGCATACGCCGCCTGTTTTAGCAAGTACACACTCACCACACAGCATACAGCGTTCTTCCCAGATACCGTGTTCAATAGCAGCACCGGCAAATTTAGTATTTTGACCAGGTACAAAGATAATCTCAGGATAGTTCTCAGCCATGAACTGCACACCAACACCACAAGCCATGGACACAACTGCATCAACGTCTTTGAGATGTTCTTTAAATCTAACAACATATTCTGGGTCACACTGACGCTCATAGGTAGCCGTTTCAATCTGCACAGGCTGACCATCAACTTCCATCTTCATCCGAAGAGCGCTAGCCATAATGTCAGTTTCCTTCTGTCCGCCAGACAGACATACGGTAACACAACCGCCACAACCGGCAACCAGCACTTTTTTTGCGCCTTTTATGGCCTCTGAAATTTCTTCAATCGGCTTGATTTCTGCAACTATCATATCGCTTGACTCGTCTCCTTTCTAGGCCTTCCGGGCCTTAAGCGGACTCGGACCTAATTTCTCAAGCAGTCCGGCCATATCCCGGGCGATCTGGGCGAAACGTGGACCATGGGTGCCGGATACGTTATACATGACTAAACGCTCTCCGCCAACTCCGACTTGATCCAGTATTTCCTTTATATGCTCTAAACGTTTCCGGGCACGGGAACTGCCTTTCACGTTCATGCACTCGTGCTCAGGACAGCCAGCGACAAATACGGCGTCAGCGCCTTTCTCAAACGCCTCTAACAGCAGTCTGCCGTCAACTTTACCAGCGCAAGGCAACTCGACAGTCTCGATTTTAACGTTAACATCGGCCGGAGGGCCAAGGTCAGAGCTGATTAACGCACACAAGCGACAAACAAATCCAACTACTTTAACATCACTCATTCTTAACCCACCTCCGTCAACGCGGTCTCAACCCGTGCGAGTACTTCATCGTCCTGGTAATGGTGTACAAAAATTGCCTTATTCGGACATTCGGACGCGCACATCCCACAACCACGGCAGTCTGCAGGCGGAATATAGGCAGCGCCCATTTCCTTTTTATCCCGTGTAATCTGCGGAATGGTGTAAGGGCAAGTCCGTACACAAGTCAAGCAAGCTGCGCATTTTTCCCATTCTACCTCAGCCACCATACCGCCCATCATGAGCGCAGGCTGAGCCAAAATACGGGCTGCGCGACCTGCAACACCTTTGGCCTGAGTCAGGCAATCCACAACCGATTTCGGACCATGGGCCGAACCGGCAATAAAAATACCACCGCCTGGGAAGGCAATTGTACCGAAGTTGGAGTGAGTCTCTGAAAGGAAACCGTCTGCATTAACCTGAATCTTGAACAAGTCAGCCATTTGCTTAGCTTCCAGTGATGCTGTCTGGGCAACTGCCAAAACCACTTGGTCAGGTTTTAGATTCAAAGTAAGACCAGATTGTGGGTCAACAACTGCCATAGACAGATTGCCGGCATTATCTTTTACTAGCACAGGTTTGTCAGCTTCTTCATAGTGAACAAACACTACTCCAGCTTTACGCGCTTCACGGTATTTAAGTTCAAGATAGCCAGGTGTGCGAATATCGCGTGATAGTACATACACCTTAGCCTCGGGATTTTGCTCTTTGATCTTCGTAGCAGCATATACTGTTTCGCCACAGCATGTACGGCTGCAATACTTATGTTCCTCATTACGTGAACCAACGCATTGCACGAAGACATAAGTAGACTCACCCTTAGCCGGTATGCGACCATCTGTCAGACGGTACATAGCCTCAACACCCGTAATCACCCTTGGATCTTGACCATACAAATATTCTGAAGGAACATAGGTGGTTGTACCAGTTGCCAAAATGACTACACCATGTTCAACCTTTTGGGTGGTCTTAACTTGACCCTGACCGGTAGCAACGGTAGTTATAAAGTGGCCTTGGCGGCCGCTAAAATCCGCAACTTCCGAATTAAGCAGAATCTCAATTTTGTCATTTTTCTGTACTTGCTTTTCCAGGTTCTCAACTGTCTGCTTAAGATCTTGCGTTTCTAAGCTGCCAGTAAGATCGCGGACATATCCGCCAAGTACAGAAGATTTTTCAACAATAGTACAGCCAAAACCACGATCTGCTAAGGCCAAAGCGGTAGCCATACCACTAACACCGCCACCAACAATAAGGGCACGGGATACCACAGGCTCTGCGTGCCATCTAAGTGGTTTAAACGCTTTTACATCACTCACAGCACGGGCAGTTACAGCAACAGCCGCCTTAGTGGCCTTATCAGCATTGTTGTCCCAAACCTTGGCTGGAACATCAGCCATTTCGACAAGCATCCGGTTCAAACCGGCCGCCTGTGCTGTTTCCTGAAATAGATTTAGGTTATGCTTTAAAACACAGGGAGAAACAACAATACGGTTAAGCCCCTGAGTAGCAATAAGCTTTTGAATCTTGGCAATTGCTTCAGGTTGGCAAACTGCTTGTTCACATTCAACTACAGTTACACCTGCTTGACTCTTAGCCGAGGCTATTACTGTATTGGCATCTGCCCCCATAGCGGCTAAACCGCCTTTACAAAGGAATACGCCAACCCGTACAGGTTCTTGGCTAATATCACGCTCAGGAGTTGGTTTTCGGCCTGGACGACCTTCCGGTTTCCCCAAAGCACGAGTAGTAGCTGCAGCCGCTGCACTAGCCAGAGACATGGTCTCAGGAACATCAAGAGGGCCTTGGCTACCGCCAACCGAGAAAATACCTGGTCGCTTGGTAGTTACAGGCTCAAGCGGATCTACCTGGACAAAACCAAATTGGTTGAGAGGAATTTGTAAAATTCCGGCAGTTTCTTTTAAACGGGTAGACGGACGAATACCTGCCGCGAGTACTACCAAGTCAAAGTCTTCTTTAACTGGTTTACTAGCAGCAGCATAATTGATAGATAACTTCTCAGTTACAGGATCTTCTTTAACCTCAGAAATCATGGTACGTACATAATTAGTACCTAATTCCTGAGCGCGTGCTAAGAAGGTATCAAAGTTCTTGCCGCACGCTCTTAGGTCAAGGTAGTATACAGTGACATCGGTTTTCGGGGCAAACTCTTTGGCCAATATGGCTTCTTTGGCAGTAAACATACAGCAAATAGCCGAACAATATTCGCCCTTGGATACTACATCCCGGGAACCAACACATTGTATAAAAGCGATTTTTTCCGCACATTTTCCGTCTGACGGGCGTCTGATGCAGTCTGAGCGATAGCGACTTTCGGATAATAAATGCTCAAATTCTAAGCTAGTAATAACATTTTTATAGTACCCATATCCGTATTCGCCTTTTTGGGATACGTCATACATACTGAAACCGGCTGCCAGAATAACCGCTCCGACGACGAGTTTTTGGGTGCGCTTGCCTGTTGCGACATCGCTGATGGTAGCCTGGAAGTGACCTACATCCCCTTGTAATTCAACCAGCTTGCTGCTGGTGTAAACATGAACAAGCGGATTGTTGCAGGCGCGGGTAATGAGTGACCCCAATACCGTACTGGACGCATGGAGATTACCACCTAAATACAAAGCAGAAATGTTTACTTGATCGCCCCAAACACATGCGGCTTGGCCGCTTTGCTCTGAAGAGTCTACCAATTTTCCGCCAAGATTTGCTTCATCTGTTACCAAATGAACAGGGTATCCTGCCCCAGCTAATTCCAGAGCCGCTTGCAGACCGGCAATGCCACCGCCAATAACGAGCACATCCTTTTGCATGGCTCTCACTGCCTTTCGATAAAATATCTTTACTTCACCATCATTGCTAATAGAGTGGTATAACCACAGAGAAACCGGACATAGCTATATAATAGTTCTGCCGGTTTCTCTGAATCGGTTACAACAACTGCAATGATGTCAAGAGCGGTATGGGATCAATAATATGTTTCTTCATCCATTTTCTTGCTTCAGGATGTCCGAAACTAATCCCCAGCAATTCGGTGAAGAAAAAGATTGGTATAGGTTTTTGTATTTCTTTCTGCCGGGTTTCTAAAGTCATCTGACACAATGGACATGCTGTCACAATAGCATCGGCACCTGCTCGTTGAGCGGCAGTTACCAAATTCTTAGTGATCTCATAAACGACATCAGTGCGTGGCACTGTCAAGCTACCGCCACAGCAGTCAGTTTTATATGACCACCGTTTTACATCAGCTCCGGCCAACTTCATCAGTTGATCCATAGCTTGCGGTTGTTCAACATCGTCAAAGGCTACATAAGTAGGTCTTGTGAGAAGACAACCATAATATGGGGCGAGCTTAAGGCCATTAAGAGGCTTTTTAACCTTCTCGCCAACCTTACCTAAATACTCTTTCCTCATGATAACTTCCAGAGGGTGTGTAACATGAACAGTACCATTGTATGACGATCCCATTATGCTTTTCAGTTCTTCGTTAGCATCCTTCGCTTCTGGAGTACCTTCGCGGCAATAATGGTCAGCGCCTTTTACAAGGTTATAGCAGGCGGCACATGGTAAAACAAGTTCTTTTTGCTGTTCGGCTTCAGCAATAACAAGATTCCTCAGCGGCAAAGCAAGTGCAAGAAATTTGTCAGTGGAGTGACCGGCGGTAGCTCCACAGCAATTCCACTCTGGAAGTTCAGCTAGCTCCAACCCTAATGCATCAAATACAGCCTCGGTGGCCATATTGTATTCAGCCGCAGTGGAGTGAAGTGAACATCCTGGATAATAGCCTAGTTTCATCGCGCCTTTTTCTCCTTTGCTCTTTGGAATATTTTCTTGACTTCGCCCTTGCGCCGCTTGAGGGCATTATGTGGCAAGAATGGCATCTTGCCCCGTTTTGTCATTTCTTTGCCGAGATCCATGTCTGCCAAATAAGTTCCTGTACACAACTTGTAAAGTCCCATGAGTCCAAGTTCATATCCCCGGCCTTCGCCGCCGATTACCGGAAACCCTTTCATGGAATCAAGAAACAATTCGTAAAACAACTTAACGTTGTAATGACTTGCCGGAATTTTGTCTTCAGCGATGGTCTCCATCTTAATAGTGTCCATGACCTTTGATGTGTCAATTCCGTTCGGACAACGCACTGCGCAAGTTTTACACCCAACGCAAAGCCATGGAGTATTGGACTTATAAACCTTATCCTTTTCACCCAGCTGAATCATCCGCAAAATCTCATAATTGTTATGTTCCATGACAAAGTTTATCGGACAGCCACCAGCGCACTTCATGCAATGATAGCATGAAGTGATCGGCTGATGCGATTTTTCCTCAATTTCCTGGCAGAAAGAAGCTTTTCCCTTAGTGGGTTGGTTCACCGTTGACATCATTGACCTCCTTTCCTGGCGTAAACCCAGCGATATTACCGCTGTCTAAACACCTTAGCGTAGGAGTCGCAGTAAATGTCTTTGTTCAGGATAACGCGCGCCGAAGCGATAGCGTCAACCATCATATCATCATTAGCATCAAGGATAGCGGAATCAAGACCAGCAGTCATAGCCATAACAGCAAAGGTGCGGTTGAGAAGCGGACGATGCGGAGTCTTTTGGGAAACGTTAGAAAGACCAATAGTAGTCAGAGGTGCTGGATTCGAAAGTAATTTGATCTGGCGGATGGTTTCTAATGCTTCAACCGCATGCTCTTGGGCTACGTTAACCGGGAGGATGATCGGGTCAATGAATAGATCGTCAGGTTGGAGGCCGTAAACTTCAGCATTGGCTACGAATTCCATAGCCAGCGCTACGCGTTCGTCGGCGCTTTTGGGAATACCGGACTTGCTGATGCAGAGGCAAACAACGTCGGCATCATATTTAGCTGCCATGGGGAAAACGCGGTCGATTTTTTCTTGTTCGCAGCCAATGGAGTTGATGATTGCGCCGGGCTTGCCATAGGCGATAAGTGCTGCTTCCATAGCATCATAGTCAGTAGTGTCGATAGCGAGAGGCAAATCACTAACTTCCATAACGGTTTTTACCATCCAAGGAAGATCTACTGTTTGATCTTCGGAGTTAGGTCCGGTGTTAACGTCAAGATAATGAGCACCGCCCTCTTTCTGCTTGATGGCCCATTCTTGAAGAGGCTTGGGATCATGCTCCCGAACTGCTTTACCGATGTCTTTGAACATACCATTAATTCTTTCGCCAATGAGAATCATTAGTAATCCCCCTCGATATTATTATTTTTTTTTTAAGGAAACCTTGTGTTAATGATGATGTTTTAACGGAATACCGCATTTATCGAAAATTGCTTAAGAATTAAATTTCAGCCTTAACCATTAATTCTTCAGCATTTTTCTTAACAAGACGAACCGCTTCCGGATGGCGAAGAACCATTATATGAGCGCCGCCCTGTAAGAGACCAGTAGCAGTCATTGCTTCCCAAAGGATAGCGCGGTCTGCTTGGTTACCCCAGTTGGGGAAGTCTTCTTCAGTAGCAACAGCTTCTTTAGCGCGCCATGCTTCATAGCCAACTTGGCAGATTACCGGTTGGGACAGCATTTTGTCGCCAGCGAGCGCGCCCAGACGACCGCGTTCAAGGATAGAGTAGGTGTATTCAATACCGTAGCCAAGAGCTGCAGTACTTGGGTCGATAAGTACGTTTTCAGCAGACAAGCCGAGTTCTGAGATAAGAATGTTCAGCTGCTTGCAGATGTTGATATCGAGCGGACTAGCAGCAAGTACTTTATGCTTATGAACCATTGCAGCGGCAGCAACTGACTTGTAGTTGTCCTGTTTAGCTAAGCCGATCAGCAGGTTTTCGCCAGCAGCAGCTTCTGCAACAACAGGCAGAACAGCATTGTCTTTTTCGTCCTCGCCACAACCAACGACAATTAGAGGTACGCCGACAGCGGCGAGTACGTCTTTAACGACTTTGGCACACTCTTCAGGGCTCTTGTTACCATTATCGGGATGAGCACCGGCAAGCTTGAGATAAATCATATCAGCGCCAAATTCAACGCATTTCTTGGCCCAAGCAACAGGGCAGTCGATAACTTCGGCATAGACCTGATTCAATACAGGATGCCAACCAGGATTAATGTCCTGAATTTCCATTGCAACTACAGGCTTTAAGGGCATGTCGCCTTCGAACTGAAGGAACGGCATAGTAGCGTCGCCACCAACGGTTACGGTGGTGGTACGAGTGCCACCCTGTTCTTTGGTTGCACCAAGGGTAACGGTATTGATTTTACCGGAATATTTTTCTTTCAACATATTAGTTGCCATAGTTACGCTCCTTCCAAACTTTTAGATTTGTGCTTTTTTACAAATGGCGTTAATCGCCTGTACAGCCACCGAGCTGTCAGGTAAATCAAACAGCGGTTGGCTTAATAAGTCGTATTTTGCTACCAAAGGATCATTGGGGATTACCCCGATTAACTCAAGACCAGTTTTATCAATCTCACCCTGTAAAGCAGCGATATCCTCGTCACTTTGAGTCTTGGTAACAATCAGATAGATATTTTTTACGTCAGATTTCAGTGTATCAACAAGTTGTCGCACACGCCCGGCTGAACGTATACTACGGGCTGAAGCGTCGCTAACTACAAACATGTAATCAATATCCTGAGTTACCCGGCGGCTGATATGCTCCAAACCGGCCTCATTATCCATGAGTACATAGCTGTAGTTTTTGCCAAGTTTATCCATGTAACCCTTGAGAAGGTTATTAGGAAAACAGTAGCAACCAGGACCCTCCGGTCCCCCCATCACAAGCATATCAACATTGTCTGATTCAACTAATGACGCTTGGAGTTTATATTCAATGTATGTTTCCTGGGTCATACCGGCAGGAATATTTTTCGGGTTTTTTGTACTTGTTATCATCTCGGATATGGTTTGTTCTACTTCCATACCCAATGCTTCATTCAGATTTGCGTTGGCATCAGCGTCAACCGCTAGAATGGAGCCTTTATTGTTTTTAACAAGATACCGAATGAGTAAAGCCGTAAATGTAGTTTTTCCGGTACCGCCCTTTCCTGCCACTGCTATATGTTTTGCCATGTCTTGAAACTCCTTTCAATAAGCCCAAACAACAGCTTCAAATGCATTAAAGACTGACAT
Organism: Sporomusa sp.; assembly: GCF_035561155.1. Classification (GTDB taxonomy): domain Bacteria; phylum Bacillota; class Negativicutes; order Sporomusales; family Sporomusaceae; genus Sporomusa. The sequence continues at coordinate 41,040 of NZ_DATMYD010000072.1, forward strand.
TGGGAAATAACGTCAAATCAGTATGTGGGATAAACAATGATGAGATAAATTCATCCATAAACAAGTTGCCAACCGACAATTCGATGTAAGTCATTTTTCCTGCAAGATTGTTGGCTTCAGCCCAAGCATCCTGAGATAACAGCGCCATACAGGCGCCTTTGGCCGAAGTATTACCTACATACTTATACTTTTCAATAGGAATATCAGGTAACAAGCCAATAGCTATTGCATCAGGAATATTAAGGTAATTACCAAAACCGCCAGCCACATTAATGTATTCGATACTCTCAAGTTCAAAACCGACTACACTTAGGAGCGTGCGAATTCCGGCAAAAACTGCGCCTTTGGCTCTAAGCAGGTTTTTGACATCGGCTTCACTAATAGTAACATCGCGGTTAATGTCTGTATCTTCCTGCCAAACTAAGACATACTCCGGTCCAGCTTCGCCAATACGCATGCGCTCAGTGGGGAGACTGGTCTGAAATTTTCCGGCCCGGTCAATTATACCGGTGCGCCGAAGCTTAGCAAGGCAATCAATAAGACCTGAGCCGCAGATGCCAACCGGCTTGCCGTTATTGATTGTGGTATAAGACACTTCATAGGTTTGAGGATCTATTTCCATGCGTTCAATTGCGCCGTGCATAGCCCTCATACCAAAGGTTATCCCTGATCCTTCAAATGCCGGACCAGCTGAACAGGAACAAGTTACCAGCCAATCACCGGCCCCTAACACCATTTCACCGTTTGTACCGATATCAATCAGGAGAGTTATCGGCGCTTCGGTATTGCCCATACCGGTAAACAAAGCTCCAGAAACGATATCACCACCAACATAACTGGCCACTGAGGGATAACTAAATACCAGCGCGTCCGAATTAACTCTCAGCCCTAATTCCTGAGCCCTAACCACGGGGAAGAAATTGGCTGTCGGAATATACGGTTCAAGACGGATGAACTTGGGATTAATCCCCAGAAACAAGTGTGCCATCGTTGTGTTGCCAGCAGTCATTATTACACGGATATCACTTTCTTTAATACGCCTTTGTTTTACCAGTAAGTCCATGATAAGTGTGTTGATAGTATCAATGATACTTTGATGAATGGTTGTTAACCCATCAGTTTCATCAACAGCATATACAATACGGCTAATAACATCATCGCCAAAACGTGCCTGACGGTTATGAGTCCCTGCAGTTTCAACAACTCTACCCTTTTCCAGGTCGAGAAGGTAGGCTACTACGGTAGTAGTGCCAATATCAACAGCTATACCGTATAGAGGCTGATGGCCATGGCCTGGCTCAACAGCAATTACTTCAGCCTTACCACCAACCTCAGATAGCAGTACTGTTACTTTAAAATTATCAGCCCTGAGGGTTTCTCCCAGATTACGAATTATCGGGAGGGAAACATTTATGTCCGTACATTTGGTTTCTTTCCTAAGAGCCATGGTCAGTCGATTCAGGTCATCGCGGTTATCCTGCAGGTTAGCTGCAGGCAAGGTCAGTCTGATACGACGGCAGAGCGGATTTAGGGGATAACCGTGAAGCGGGCTTTCTTGCTTCTCCAGGAACAATTCTTTAAGCTGCCATACATGCAGTAAATAGTTGCTCAAAGCCTCAGAAATACCTTCACCTACCGGACTCCGATCAACCAGCACCTGATGTTTACTCATGGCCGAGGTTTTAGGTATCTCTACCACTAAATCCTCATCTTGAACTAATGTCTGGCACGCTAAATCGAATCCCTTTTCCGCAAGCCTAGTTGCCAAATGGCTGTCTCTGCGGGCTTTTGCTTTGCCGCTTTTAAGCTGGACAGCGCATTTACCGCATGTACCGTCACCGCCGCAAGGGGCTTTTATCTCAATATTAGCTTGACTTGCAGCGGTAAGTAAATCAGTTCCTGACTCTACCTCGACTTTAACTCCTGCTGGAAGAAATGTTACGAACCGTTTGTTCATCCTGAATTACCCTCCTGATTCGTGAGCAAGGCTGTTAGTTCTCATCTCAGCTAACAAGTATTAGACGATGATTACTTCAGGAGATGCGGGTAACGAGCTTTGGCGAAAGCCGGAATACCTGCAGCCTCTTGCGGTCCAACGACAACTTCGTAACCGGATTTTTCTTTCAGTTTGCCGCTGATAATGGCAACATAACCAGGGATAACGATGGTATTGTGGTTAACTTTGTCCATAATACCGATGTTCTTAACGAATTCGGCGATAGGTTCAGCAACGAATTTACCTGCGGCCCAAGCAGTAAGAACAGATGCGCCGTCGGTATCAACAGCCACGATGTAGCCAGGAATCTTGCTAGCTACAACTTCGCCTTCAACGGCAAAGTAAGTAAGAGCAAAGTTTGTGCAAACGTATACAGGGGAATCCGGGCCAACATCACCGATTTCATAAACATTTTTAGATTCAACAGTCATCGGTTTTTGCGGGTCGGTATAGATGTTCATGCGCCATGCCATGAGAGGCAGTAATTGGGGCTTCTCATCAACTTTCATGCAAACGATGCTAGCATATTTAGCTACATATGTAGCAGCTTCAATGATTTCTTCTTTGGAATCGGTAGCTAAAGTGCAAGCGAGCATAGGATAGCCGAATGGACGGAATTTCTTCTTGATAGCCAGGCGACGGGCGTTTACCATTTCAGCTAAAGTTTTAGCTTGTTGGGTATTGCCGAAGTCGATAACAAGTTCTTTATATTGAGCAGCCACTTTTTCTACTAAAGCAGCAGTGTCATCAAGTCCATTACCTTTTACTACTACTGGGCAGTTATTAGCTTTAGCAAGAGCTACAACCTTTTCCCAGTTTTCAGCAGTTGCAGCATGAAGCAGCGGCTTTTTAGCAGCTACAGCAGGAACAGCAGCTTCCAGACCAGCTACGTCTGCAGCCAGCAAGAGGGCAAAGTTAGCTTTTGCAGCTACAGCCTCAACAGTAGCCTTAAAGGTAGCAGCATTGCCAGAAGCATTTACAATTGCAATCATATCAATTGCGATTTTTTGACCAACACGATCCATTACCAGACCATTTACTTTTTCAATCTTAGCGTCTAATTCGGCGCCAGACAGTGTGTCCGGAATTTGAATAGCGATAGCAGTCGGATGATAGAAGGTTTTATCATGACGGAAGAGTACGGTTTCATCACCCATTACGATTTCTTGTTCGCCTACGCCTACTTTTACAGTACGTACAGGCGGTGCAGTTGCTGCTCCGAGGTTTTCTTTCGCAGCCTCAGTTGCATGTGGGCACATGTCGAGAGATGCTTTACCATTGGCCATTGCCATTGCAAAAGCCAAGCAGGTAGGTGAACCACAGTCTTTACAGTTTGTTTTGGGTAGTTGTTTGAAGATATCCAAACCTGTTAATGCCATTTTCTCTTCTCCTTTCGAATATAAGCACTTCAAATAATATGAGAACCGGGACACATCTGAACCTTATGCTTTTACAGTCCCAAGATGTGTCCCGAATTCATCCTTAAATTAAGTAACTGGGGTTAATTACATCATTGGGTCCATTGCGAGAGCCGGATGTTGTTTTTCTTCAAGGAACGGGAGAATTGCTTCTTCATCGGTGCCAACAGTTTCGTCAGCAATTTTTTCAACGAAGTCAGCGCCAAGGCCTGCAGCTACAGCAGCATCAACCAGATCTTGACCCAAGAATTCTTTGAGTTCTTTCGGCATCCAGACAACACGTGCCAAGCCACCGTCTGCTGGAATAAACTTAGCGCTGCAGAGGTAACGACGGCCCATTCCCATGAAACCTGGGGTTTGAACACCGCCGCCGCAAGTACCGGCCAAACCGGAGAAGGTCATACCGCAAGGGGTTTCACCAGTGTGTTCACGAGTGGTGACCATGACACCATTACACAGCGGTAGTATCGCCATAATAGCTTCGAAACATCCGCAGGAAGTCATCGGATCTTCCATCATGGTATAAAAATTAACCTTTTCTATCGTCCGGTTGGAGCCTGAATAGAAGAAATCATTAAGGTTTTGCCACTGACCTTTTACAGGATCTATGCATTCGCCTTTTGTAACCGGCTGATTGGGGCCGGTTGGGGTAATTTCATTGGAGGCTTTGGCATCCAGCCAGCTAACAGCACCGCACAAGCCTACATGCTCTGGCGTTACAATACACACATGGTTAGGTGCAAAGGACTGGCAGAGTGTGCATGTGTACCAGGTATCAACAGCTTCGTCAGTGAGGCCTTTGAGACGGGCGTCACGGGCAGAGTATTTGGCGGTTGCCAGTTTGATTTTTTCTTCAATGATGTCTTTATCGGTGACAAGAGTGACTTGTACACGGTCAATAATAGCCGGATAGTCAGATTTGAATTTGGCAATAAGAATCTCGCCAATGTCTTTAATTTTGAAGCCTAGCTCTTTAGCATTTTTGCCAATACGCACCCACATCATATTACGCTGGGCTACATGCCACAGACCTTCGCCATAGTTAACGAAGTAGTGGATACGGCGCTCAAGCACGCCTTCGAAGTCTTCTTGCATCTTACGGCCATAGACATCAACCATGACGCCAAGCGGGAAGACGCTGCCTTCTGGCATTTCATCAATTTCTGGTCCAATAACTTGGATTTTGCCGTCTTCAACCTCATCGGCTTCACACATACGGACAAGCTCGAAGCTAGTGGAACGACCGCCGCCGAACTCAACGTGTGCATCTTTTTTACGGATGGTTTCGCCTTCGAAAGCAGGTCCAATAGTGATAGGTACAGGGATATCAACGATCTTGATTTTAATGCCGCGCATCTCAAGACCAAGTTTGCCGATTTTTTCATAATCTGGCTCAGATTGATACCAGTCAGGAATTTCTTCGGCTACCGGCTGATCGGTAACAATTGGGAAGCCCATGAAGATGGCGCCAAATTCGGCAGCAAATTTAACAATGTCATTAGGTCCAAGCTGAACAACAAACGCAAGAACGCGTTTTGCTTGATATTCAATAGCGCGTTGACGTTGACCGGCCGGGATACCACCGAAGGCAAGACCGGCACGGAAAGCAAAGTTAACAGCATGGATAACTTGGGTGAAGTTACCAACAGGGAATGTAATGAAGTCAGCGCCGATTTTAACGTTTTCTTCAATACATTGCTCAATGACTTCGTTGGCCAAGAAAATCATGATGCCTTTGGACTGGAGGTCTTTTACCAGTTTGGCAGTTGATTTGCTGTCTTTACCCTTACCAACGATAACGGCAACACCTGGGATGGTTTGGTCAACCAAGGGTACGCCGAATTTACGGAGGATAGGGTCAGAGATGAAGCCGCAGTATGGGAATTTATCAGGTTTTGCACCTTTAAGGTAGCGTAAAGCTTCAATAACTTCAGCAGCATAAAGGGTTGCTTCACCGTTCAGTTTAGCGTTTTCGAAATTCAGTTCTTCCCGGATGTTAGTAGTACGAACCCGGTTAAGAATAGGAGCAAGATCACCAATAGTATTTACTTCTTCACCGCTAAGGGCAGTAATTACCGGTAGTCTGTAGGCAGTATCAGGATATTTAACAGGGCAATCAGCACCGTATTCCTTAATGGCTTTTGCCAGTAGAATTTCCGCGTAGCTGGTAGCTGTAACAGCACCTTCGTAGGCGCCTTTAAAAAGCTCCATTGACATATTATTTTTCGTCCTCCTTCATAGAGTCAATTTCTCAATATCAAAAGGTGGCTATATCCATAGAAATTACTATTAGTTAGCTTCTTCTTTTGCTTTGATAGCTTTTTTACGCATAGCGTTCTTCCAGTTCCGCTCTTCAAGGATGTCTACCAGTCTTGCAGATGCTTTAACCGGATCAGTTTCCCAGAAGAAGAAGCCGCCAAATACGTCTTCAGCAATCTTAGTAACAACATCATTGACAAGTTGGCTGCCAACTGTCGGAGCAACAACACCAACATGTACAGGGTTGCCAAGAGCAACATTCCAGGAACCGATAGCAACAGCTTTTTCTGACATAGCTTCAGGAGCTGATGCAACATAAGGAACATCACGGTTGTCAAGACCCATTTCTTTAGCCATCATGTTGGCCAGGTCTTGGGCGCGGCTGTTATCAACGCAAGAACCCATATGAAATACCAGTGGCAGTTCTGCGGTTAGGCCAGCAGCTGCATTAAGGCGGGCAAAGAGTTTCTTAAGTCCTTCGCCTGCATATTTTTGAACACCTTCGCCATTCAAGAGGCCTTCTTTAGCAAATGCTTGAGCGGCGCAACCAGTAGCAACAATGAATACGTCGTTCTTAGCTAACTCTGTGGCTATGGTGAAATGGTTTTCATCATGGGTGCCTTTAAGGTTGTTACAACCAGCGAACAACGCAACACCCTTAATTTCGCCAGCTTCGATGGCATCGGTTAGAACTTTTATAGGAGCATCGGCATTAATTTTCTTAAAGATGTTGAGAATTGATTCCAGAGTGAAACCGGCAACAACAGTGTTTCTAACGTCTGGAATGCATACTTTCGCAGCATCACGAGTTTTGTAAGCATCGATAGCCAAACGGATAATCTCTTTCGCGCTATCAAGGGCGCGGTGCTCATCAAAAGCCAAATGGTAGGAACCAGGAATCTTCATGATGGGCATAGTAGTAATAATCTTGGTGTGATAGCACTCAGCAAGGCTGCGCAAGCTAGGCATAATACACTGAACGTCGACAACCATTGCATCCATAGCTCCAGTAAGGATAGCCAATTCTTGAGTTGCAAAGTTAGTTGCTATAGCAACACCTTCACGAGTCAAGACTTCGTTACCAGTACAGCAGATACCAACAAGGTTGATGCCTGCGGCGCCAGCAGCTTTTGCCTCTTCTTGCATCTCTTTTGCGGCTTTAACAACCATTTGCGACAGCAGTGGGTTATGGCCGTGAAGAGCGATATTAATTTTCTCAGCTTTAATAGCACCAAGGTTTGCTTCGGTTACTACAGGTACACCGGTACCAAACAGAATGTCGGACAAATCGGTAGCTAGAGCCATACCGTCATAATCGCACAGTGCAGCCTTCAGACCGCCGAAAATAATGTTAATAGGGTCGGCATCGTTACCAGCATGGGTTTGATGCAGTAATTGGGCAAGGCTCAGATTGATACCGCTAGGCATAATGTTGGTTTTACGGAGAACTTCCAGAGTGCTTTCGTTGGAATTACATGTGAGCCAAGTAATTTCATCTTCGTTAACGCGGCCAAACTCGTTCAGAGCAGCAGTTGCAACATCTTTAGCTACTGCCATCACGTCGCGGCCTTCAGTTTCAACACCGATTTTTTTAGCAACAGCCATAAGTTTCACGGCGTCAGTTATTTGGTAATCTTTCAGTTTGCCTTCGGCAACATGAAGAACTGTTTCAGCGATGTGGCGGCCGTGGTCGGAGTGAGCAGCTGAACCACCGGCGATATAACGAACGGTATTACGGGCAACGATCGTGTAGTCCATAGCGCCGCAAATACCTTTGTTACCACCCGGTTTCTTGGGCAGAATACGGCAAGGACCTTGCAGACAGATACGGCAGCAAATACCAGTGTTACCGAAGGTACAACGAGGCTCTTGAGCTTTGGCGCGATCAAATGTTGTTAAAAAGCCAATTTCTTTAGCTTTATCCAGCATCTGGGTGGCTGCCACGTCGATTGTTCTTTTGTCGGACATTCTTCTTTTCCTCCCTATGTTCATCATAGTTGTTTTTCAAGTGAGTCCACTTACCAAGGAGCTTAGCTACTCAGGGTCATGATAATATGAGGATTTTTTCACAAACTCTATTTACGGGTATTCGCCCTTAGGCGGGCGAATACCTGCAAGCTTTATGAAAAATTTTCCGTATATTAGTAATTTTTTGTAGAATTAGAACAAACCAACAATTTTGCCGGAGTTATCTATATCCATTCTTTCTGCGGCAGGAGCCTTCGGCAGACCAGGCATGGTCATAATTTCACCAGTGATAGCCACCAGGAAGCCAGCACCAGCTGCAACCCGCAGTTCGCGAACGGTGATTCTAAAGCCAGACGGGCGACCAAGCTTAGACATGTCATCGCTCAGGGAGTACTGAGTTTTAGCCATGCAAATCGGAGTTTTGTCATAGCCGAGGGCAGTCAGCTCTTGAATGGTCTTTTCAACAGCAGGAGTATAGTTTACGCCGTCAGCGCCATAGATTTCTGTAGCGATAGCAGCGATTTTGTCTTTAATCGGAGCTTTTTCATCATAGATGAATTTAAAATTGCTGGGTTTTTCGCAAGCTGCCAGAACTTTATCTGCAAGCACTAGGCCACCCTCGCCGCCCTTAGCCCAAACTTCAGACAATGCAACTTCTGCGCCCATAGCATTGCATTTTTCTTCAACGAATTTGAGTTCGTTATCAGTGTCAGTGGGGAAGGCGTTGATAGCAACAACAGCTGGCAGACCGTACTTTTGCATGTTTTCAATGTGTTTAGTAAGATTAGCAAGCCCTTTTTCAAGTGCAGCCATGTTTTCGCCAACAAGCTCGGTCTTAGGCACTCCACCATGCATCTTGAGAGCGCGAACTGTAGCAACGATAACTACTGCTGCAGGCTTGAAGCCAGCAAAACGACACTTGATATCAAGGAATTTTTCTGCGCCAAGGTCGGCACCGAAACCGGCTTCAGTTACAACAACATCAGCAAGCTTCATGGCATATTTGGTAGCAGATACACTGTTACAGCCGTGAGCGATATTAGCAAACGGGCCACCATGTACGAATGCTGGTGTATTTTCGAGAGTTTGAACCAGATTCGGTTTAATGGCGTCTTTGAACAGCAGAGTAAGAGCGCCAGTTACTTTAAGGTCGTTTGGAGTTACAGGTTTGCCGTCAAGGGTATAGGCTACGATAATGCGGCCAATGCGTTCTTTCATGTCGTCAAGGTCTTTAGCCAAGCACAGAATGGCCATCATTTCAGAAGCAACTGTAATATCAAAGCCGTTTTCACGTGGCACGCCGTTGGCTTTGCCGCCAAGGCCGCAAACGATGAAACGGAGGGCACGCTCGTTGAGGTCCAGCACCCGGCGCCAAGTTACACGGCGGGGATCGATACCAAGAGCATTGCCATGGTGCAGGTGATTGTCAATAATTGCTGCCAGGAGGTTATGGGCAGTGGTAATCGCATGGAAATCGCCCGTAAAGTGAAGGTTGATGTCTTCCATTGGAACTACTTGGGCATAACCGCCGCCTGCAGCGCCGCCTTTAACGCCAAAGCAAGGTCCGAGGGATGGTTCGCGCAAAGCAATAACTACTTTCTTACCTTTTTTCCGCAGAGCATCACCAAGACCAACTGTAGTAGTGGTTTTGCCTTCGCCGGCAGGAGTAGGGTTGATGGCGGTTACCAGGATTAACTTAGCATCCGGACGGCCTTTAATACGTTCCCAGGTTTTCAGGGAAACTTTGGCTTTGTAACTACCATAGAGTTCAAGCTCTTCTGCAGGGATCTCGAGTTCGTTCGCAACATCAACGATTTTGGACATCTTCGCTTCTTGAGCGATTTCTACGTCACTTTTAAAAGACATTCAGACTTACCTCCTAATATTCTTTGAGCTTTTGCTCTTTAAAACCTAGGGTTTGGAGTTTGCGGCTATCCGCGCATAAATTTCCTCCATTGTTACTTTGAAGGCTCCGGTAAGTATGTCCGCTCCGTTTCCGAGAGCAACATCCAGCAGTTCGTCATCAAAACGAATGACGCCTAACAGTTCATGAGCAGCAAACTGTTCCTGGATGAATGCTTCTTCTTTAGGAGAGCGTATTTTATTAGCAATTACTTTTGCAACTTCAATGCCCAAATCTTTAGCCAGTTGCATTACCACTCTTGCAGTTTGAACACTGGTCTTACTAGGTTCAGTCACTACAATCATAAGGTCTACACCCTTTGATGTACCACGGGTTAAGTGTTCGATTCCTGCTCCCATATCAAGAATAACTACGTCATCTTTATCAAGGATTAAAGAATCTACTACTGAAAATAGAAACGCGTTTTCACGGCAATAACATGCCGAACCACCTGGTTTCACTGCACCCATTCTTAAAAATCTGATGTTACCCACGCTAATGGAATACTCATCTAAAATGTCATCGACATCAGGATTAAGGCTATAGAATAGGCCACCACCGGCGCTTTTCTTCTTAATCACTTCTTCCATGTCAATTAGCGGAATTACTTTAGCCAAGATATCATCAGAAATTCCCAGAGCAAGACCTAAACTTGCATCCGGATCAGCATCCACTGCATATACGCGGCGGCCTTCACGGGCAAATAATTTGGCTAAACTAGCAGAGACAGACGTTTTCCCGACGCCGCCTTTGCCGGAGACTGCGATTTTCACAATTTCACCTCCTTTACCAGAATACAATTTGGATTAAATTAACTACAATATTTTATATTCCCTAAATTATCTGGAAAATCAAGTCAGGAGTTTTGTTCTAAGCCTAGCTAAGTGTCCGGGCCGTCTTACTGAGCAAACTGGCGCCCGCAGCGGCAGCTACCACTAAATCTTCGGTAGGTAAGTAATACTGTGCCGTAGCATCAAATAACGCTGTAGCATTGGCAGGAAACTCTTCGTCCCCTTCCCAGATAACGTAAGTCACGGGAATCTGAGGCAAAACATCCACCGTAACAGCAGCATCGCCAAATTTCGCAATCCGACCGCCCAGTTTTTCTCCAGCTTTGACTAAGAGATTAGATTTTTTCCCAAATACTGCTTTAAAACCGCCGAGAACCCGGCCATTAAAAGGCTGTAGGTAAATCATGCCTCCCGGTATCTCTTTAAAAGATATCAATTGTCCGGTTAGAGGCTGTCCGCCTGCGGTAAGCAAATAGTGCAGCAGAACCACTTTTACGGCCATAGGAACTTGATCCTGACGACCGGCGAAACTTACTTCCCCTCCCGGATAACTTACAGTGTAAACTTCGTTTATGTATTTGAGTGTAAAAAGATTCTTGGCACTATCAAATCCAGCGCCACTGTTTGCGGCCATTTCTTCCGGATTTTTAGCAGATAGGCCTGCACAAGCTTTTTCATAAGCCAGCTGATAGCCGTTCTGCAGATGCTGCGGAATAATGTTATCAGTTTGCATCAGACGTGCCTCCTAGTGCAATAAGTGAGAATTAAAGAGTACTATAGATTATGCTAATCCATTTTGCATTTCACAGGCCTGAATGGTCTGCTTGCAAAGAACTACAGTAGTTACAGAGCCAACACCACCAGGAACCGGAGTAATTTTTTCGACAATTGACTCGACTTCGGCGTAATCTACATCACCGCAGTATTTACCAGGATTGTCGGGATCTTCGTTGATTCCCACGTCGATGACCACTTGACCTGGTTTAACAAAATTGGCCTTAACCATCTTGGCCCGTCCAACCGCTGCGATAAGAACGTCAGCATCAGCACAAACCGCTGGCAAATTATCAGTCCGTGAATGACAGATGGTCACAGTAGCGTGTTCTCTAAGCAGTAACATCGCAACAGGCTTGCCAACTACCTGGGAACGGCCCAATACAACTGCTTTCTTGCCTTTTAAAGGGATATTATAGAATTTGAGGATGTCCATACAGGCAGTTGGAGTACAGGGTGGGAAGCCAGTGGGATCATCAGTATACACTTTCGCAGCACTACCAATGGTCATGCAATCCACGTCTTTTTCCACAGGGATCAGGTTCCGGATTTTCTTCTCGTCCAATTGCTTGGGCAAAGGAGCAAACATCAGGATGCCATTGATCTCTTTATTAGCACCAACATCAGTCACCGCTTGTTCAAAAGTAGCCTGATCTATATCGGCAGGATACTCGAAAACTTGGTAAGACATTCCGATGGATTCACAGGTTTTCTTGGCACCGCCTTCATAAAAAAGGTCATCAGGACGGGCTCCAACCCGGATAATTCCTAATTTCGGGGTAATCCCTTTGGCTTTAATTGCTTCTACCTTTTGGGAAAGCTCCTCCTTCATGGCATCGGCAACCGCTTTACCGGCTAATCTTTCGGCCATTGTCCAAAATCCCTCCTATTTCTTAATTTTGTTCAGAACCAATTCCAGTGTAGCGTCGGCAATCTTGGAACCATCAGCCAGTAACTGTTCCATTTCCGCCCGGTTTTTACTGACATACTCCTGATCCTTAATGGTATTAAGATTAATCACAACATTGAGCATCCCACTGATCAGCGCAGATTTTAGGAATACTACCCCGCAACCGACATCCGAAATCGCCAAATTGGTGCCAATCTGACCCATGCGCTCATGAATTTTGATGCCTTCGTAGCATTTACGCATAATTTGCATAGGGCCTTCACAGGCATCCTTGGAGCATTTTTCCATAACTTCTTCTTTATAAGCGATCTGTTCCGGAGTGTCTTTGGGCAAGCCATAGGCCTTGGAAAGAGGTTCAAAAACCGCGGCATCTTCATCCACCAAATCTTTCAATTCGGTGATTACCTTATCCCCTTTAGCAATTAGCTCTTTGACTTCATCCTCAACTTCAGCATATTTCTTTTTGCCTACGGTCAGGTTTCCTACCATGTTGGAAAGAGCCATTCCGATGGCACCGCCAAGGGCTGCCGCGCCGCCGCCGCCTGGTACCGGAGCCTTGGAGGCCAGCACTTCCAGAAAATCCGAGCAGGACTTATCCAGCATACTCATTATCTTTTATCCTCCCATCTGCTTCATAATTTGCTATACAAATCACTATGTAAAATAACACGCCACTCATAGCTAGGTAAATAGTTTGTTATTTCACATACATTCCAATGGGAAAAATTCGCTTTTTATTCTGAAATTCCTGCTAGTTTTTCATTATTCAAAAAAAATATTATTGTCATATTTTGTCGAAAATTCCGCATAAAAAATAATTACTAGCCTTCCTGTATTAAACACAGAAAGACTAGTAATTATTGGGATAAATTATTTAATTATAGCCTCAAAAATATTAATAATTACGAGAAAGCAAGGCAACAACGGTAAAGATGAACAGTACAATTCCCACTAATCCGTTACGCATAAAATATTGCTGCGTTACCCGGCTTAAATCTGTTGGACTCACAATCGAATGCTGATAGATAAGAACAGCTGCAGCCATCACTACTCCCACATAATAAACACTATGCAAATTCAAAAAATTGCCTACTAGGATAAATCCTGCAATGCTTACTACATGCATGAGCTTAGATAATCTAAGAGCTCCCTCTAAGCCAAAACGGACAGGCATAGAGTTCAAGCCATGGGCCTTATCAAACGCCACATCCTGACAACCATAAATGACATCAAAGGCTGCAATCCATACTCCAACTGCCAATCCCAAGATTAGAACAGCAGGCGGCACATCCCCCCTGACGGCAATCCAAGCCCCGACAGGCGCTGCCGATAGCGCTAATCCTAAAACCAGGTGGCATGCCCAGGAAAACCGTTTCATATAAGGATAAACTACTAGTGGAATGAGAGCCACTGGCCAGAGCTTCAAACACAGCGGATGGAGCTGAGCAGCAGCCAGTAAAAATAGCAATAAACTTCCCGCAATGAGGAGAACGGCTTCCCAGGGCTTAACTACCCCGGTGACCATAGGTCTTTGGGTAAAACGTGGGTGCAGCCGGTCGTACTTTAAGTCTATGAAATTATTTAGTGCCAGAGCGGCGCTACGTGCTCCAACCATGGCTAACGTAATCCATAAGAGGTCATGACCACTGGGAACGCCGCCAGCAGCTAAGAATGCCCCCATATAGGCAAATGGCAAAGCAAACACTGAGTGGGACAAAGCAATATTGTCAAGATGGGCTTTTAACTTACTCAAGCCCTAAGTCCTTCCATTTGGCGTCAACCATTTGTTTTACATCGTCTGACATAGCGATTTCATCTGGCCACTCGCGGGTTTGCCCTTCTTCCCGCCATGTTTTGGTCGCATCAATGCCTACCTTGGTTCCCCAATTGGGCATAGGTGAAGAATGATCGAGAACATCAAGCGGCCCATCCACCATAACTATATCGCGCCGGGCATCAATATTATTGAATACCCGCCACCAAACCTCGTTCATATCCTGAACGTTAACATGAGCATCCACAACAATGATCATCTTGGTAAACATCATTTGTCCCATACCCCACATAGCATGCATTACTTTTTTGGCATGCTGAGGGTAACTTTTTTTAATTGACACCACTGCACAATTATGAAAAACGCCTTCGAGCGGCAGGTTGATGTCAACAATCTCCGGTAAATGGGTCTGCAATACAGGCAGAAAAATGCGTTCAGTGGCTTTAGCCATAAAGCAGTCTTCCATTGGCGGTTTACCGACAATTGTCGCTGGATAAATGGGATTTTTACGATGCGTGATACAGGTTATATGGAAAACAGGATAGTTATCAGCTAATGAATAATAGCCGGTATGGTCACCGAATGGTCCTTCCATCCTAATTTCATCCATATTCACATAGCCCTCAAGCACAATCTCTGAACCGGCCGGCACTTCAACATCAACGGTTTCACATTTAACCATTTCAACCGATTTCTTTCGCAAGAAACCTGCAAAAACCATTTCATCAATATCGCGGGGCAACGGCGCAGTAGCAGAATAAGTTATCGCGGGATCGCCACCAATGGCAACGGCAACTTCGATCTTATCTTTACCTAGCTCCCGGTGGGCCCGGTAGTTTTCGGCCCCGTTTTTGTGTATATGCCAGTGCATACCGGTAGTCTGATTATCAAATACCTGCAGTCGATACATACCGACATTGCGCTTACCATTAAGCGGATTTTTAGTAAATACCAGCGGCAGTGTAATAAAGCGCCCGGCATCTCCTGGCCAGCATTTTAAGATAGGAAACTTATCAAGCGAAGGCTTGTCCTTAATAATTACTTCTTTACAAGGGGCATTTTTAACGTATTTGGGAAAGTTAATAGCTCGCTTAGCAGATGGAATAAGCTTAACCAAATCCAGCTTATTCTGCAGCGAGATATATGGTAATTTCAGAATTTGCCGTATTTCCTGGGCAATATCATCAATGCTATCAACACCCAGCGCCAAGGCCATACGATCCATGCTGCCGAAA
The DNA here is from genome assembly GCF_035561155.1 of Sporomusa sp. Lineage (GTDB taxonomy): Bacteria > Bacillota > Negativicutes > Sporomusales > Sporomusaceae > Sporomusa. The sequence goes on from NZ_DATMYD010000072.1 coordinate 56,068, forward strand.
GCGTTCATAAGTACAGGTACATCATACCCTTTAACATTCTCAAATAGCAGGGCAACATTCTTAGCTCCTTGCATTTTCGAAACACGGTCGGTTATCTCAGTAATTTCAAGTTCACAGTCGACAGGTTGGCTGATACGTTTAAGCCACCCGCGCGACTCTAGCGCCGCGATAAATTCCCGCAGGTCGTTGTAGGCCAAAGTTTAAATGCTCCTTTCAAGAAATAGGGACTCTATTTCCGGAGTATGTATTTTACAATTAAGAGACTTATCTCGTATAACAAAATCATAGGTACAGCCACCATGGTCTGAGAAAAAACATCAGGCGTTGGCGAAATAACGGCCCCAATTACAAAAGACATAACAAACACCATTTTTCGCTTTGCTGCCAAGAAGGCCGAACCGATAATGCCCACTCTGGCCATGACTAAAATAAATAACGGTAATTCAAAGATAAATCCGAAGGGTAATAAAAAGGAGATGACAAAGGATAAGTACTGGCTAATCGAAAACATTGGTTGAAGGTTTTCGGTCGCAAATCCCATAAAGAATTTGATTCCTGCTGGTAAAACCAGATAATAGGAAAACACTAACCCAATAAAAAACAAGACAATCGAGGCAGGCACCAGAAAGATTCCTGCCGTGCGTTCGTTGTTGGTCATAGCCGGCATAATAAATGCCCACAACTGATACATAACTACGGGAAGTGCTAACAAAAATCCAGCAAAAAACGAAACTTTTAGATAGGTGAAAAAAGCTTCAGCCGGATTCATATAATAAAGTTTTCCTGCCGGCGCTGTAATCAATCCAGTAATTTCAGCAGCATAAAAGTAGCAGATAAGACTACCAACAGCAATGGCAGCAATCATCACAATTATTCTGCGGCGAAGCTCCTCAAGATGTCCTATTAGAGACATCCCACTCTGAGGTTGCTCCTCCTGAGCTTCTTCCTGTTCTTCCTTTTCTTTCTGATCTTCTCTGATGACTTTATCGCTGTATATTATGCCAGTAGTCTCTTTTGTTTCCTGCTCTGTTAACTTACTATTTTCATCTTGCGTGTTCTCTGGCATCAAACACCCTCACTTTTTCTCGTCAGAGTGCTTGCTGTCGGGTGTGGCCTCAACTTTTGCCGGTTCTTCTTTAGTATTTACAATATCGGTGCTGGCCCGACGAAATTCTTGAATTCCTTTGCCAATCGCTTTTCCGACTTCAGGCAGTTTCCCTGGACCGAAAACTACGAGTGCGATGACCAATATTAACACTAATTCCGGCATGCTGAAACTAAACATCAATACCATCCCCCTTTGCATATTTACACAGATATATTATACCTGTCAGTCCACAAAAACACAATGCAGCAAAATGAATAGCAAAATACGGCTGCCCCTGTTATGTCCTGTTATGACATATTACGAAGGAAAGCCGTAATCTTCGTTAGGAATCTGCAATATTTCTTTGGTTCCTTTCTTTTTATTAAATGTATGGATTTTACCTGTTTTAATTTTAATGAGTACATCTTCGACCAAATTAAGGTGTTCCTGCATCTTCCGCTTAGCCAAACGTGGATTACGGGCAGCAATCGCTTCATATATTTCATAATGTGATTGATGCAATAGTGTTGGCATGTTATCAATTAAGAATAGTTTTTGGCGTGATGTACGGAAAGTATTTGTCAGCAAGTCTGAAATGGCATTCATTAGTCTGATTAAGATCGGGTTGTTGGCAGCTTTTGCAATCGAAAAATGGAAAGACGCATCACCGATTTCCCCGATACCGCCGGAATTTACCTCTTCCAGCATGCTGATAAGGGCATGTTTTATATTTTCGAGGTCTTCGGGAGTCGACCGCGTTGCGGCCAGTGCAGCTGCCTCAATCTCAAGAATTTTGCGCACTTCCAACAACTGCACAATATCATCAATTTCAATCTGTAAAAAAAATGATAAAGGCTCGATCATCCCCTCATAAGAAACCTGTCTGACAAAACTGCCTTCGCCCGGACGTATGGTGATAATTCCCATAATCTCAAGAGCACTAAAAGCTTCACGTACTGATGCACGGCTAACATTCAGTGTCTCAGCAAGTTCCCGCTCAGAAAGCAGCTTATCGCCAGGGTGTAACTTGCCGTCAACAATCAATTTTTTTATTTGTCCAATAATCTCTTCATAAACTTTTTTAGTCTTAACCGGTTTAAACATGGCGCCTCCGAAGGTAATGCTAGAATTTACGCAGTCCTACGAAATCGGCTACCGCCAGTAATGATTCTCTCACAGGGCTGTTAAGCGTTGCTGGCAAACTATTACGGGCATGTTGCAAGTATTTATGAACCTGAGCATAACTATATTCTACCGCGTCAGTTGCATGGACTATTTCCAGCCCACGTTTAACATCATTATCAGACATAGCCTGCTTTATAACAATGCTTCTAAGTTCATCACGATAAGGGCTGTTTTTTAGAGCGTAGATGACCGGCAAAGTAACTATTCCTTGTCGTAAATCGTTACCTACTGGTTTACCTAATTGTTCGGCAGAGGCTGTGAAATCTAAAATATCGTCAGTGATTTGAAATGCCATACCAATCGCATAACCATATTCCCGGACCTGGGCAACATCGCTTTGCACCATCTGCCCTGATAAAGCTCCGAGCTCACAGCTGGCTGCAATAAACTCAGCCGTTTTCTGCGCCACTCTCAGACGATAATCAGCTTCATCCTGGTTTGGATTAAAAGACTCTTTTAGCTGCACTATTTCGCCTTCGCACATAGTACAAATCACATCAGTCAAAATTTTCAGCATGTTTTTCGCTGCACCTAGGGTTACTGCCGAAAACGCTTTGGCGAACAAGTAATCACCAGTCAATACTGAACTATGGTTGCCCCAGCGGGCGTTGGCTGTTGGCCGGCCGCGCCGGGTTGCCGCATCGTCGATAACATCATCATGTACCAGTGTAGCCATATGGATAAGCTCAATGGCAACTGCCATCGGTAAGAGTTCCGCCTGATTAGGGGTAGCGCCCCGGGCGCATAACAGATACAAAGCGGGCCGTAAGCGCTTACCGCCCGCCTGTACCAGGTGTACGCTAATATCGTTAACTAAATCTACCGGCGATTGTATTATAGAATACAGTTCTTTTTCGACAGCTACTAAGTCATCTTGAACTATGCCAAAAATATTGTTTGGAAATTTGCTCACTCGATAATCACCTACAAGACAAAATCTGTTTCTATAATACACCATTTCCCCGGTAATAGTCTACAATATTGGTAGGCTTTTACTTATTTTTTTCCACGCGGATCGCACAGTCCGGACATATCATCTGACAAATGCCGCAAACGATACATTTTTGCATGTCGGCTTCAACACGTGGTGTACCGTATACACCTAGATCTTCCGACCAGGTAATACATTTTACCGGACATTTTTCTATGCACAAGCCGCAGCCTTTGCACAGGTTAGGGAAAACAGCCCAGAGGCCTTTTTCGCTGTCATATTTTGCAGATTCCCAGTTAACTTTAGCCATTTTTTCCCCTCCTTACATTGCGCTCTTAATGAGTTGATAACCGCGTTCGAGAGCCTTGAAGTTCATATCGCGGAGTTCGGGGTTTTGTTTGAATTTTTCGCCTAATTTAGTTTCCAGTGCCTTTTTGATACTGTCCAGGGGCAGCACTTCAGTTGCTGCAATGACTGCACCCAAAATGATGATATTAAATACACGCGGATGCAGTTCGTTTTTGGCAATGTCATTAGCGGGGATAGCCACAATTTTTTTAACTTCAGGAATATTAGCAGGGTCTACTCCTGGTCCTGTTTTAGTAAACGAGCAGGTCTTAGGTTCTCCTGCAATCAAATCCTGCGGCAGATCAGCGTTAGGGTGTTCTGCTGTTGGACAAGGCGGGGTTACATCAAAATACTGTAGGCCGATAATGTTGTCGTTTACTTCGCCTTCTTGGATAAGCGAGTTATCATAGATATACACAGTATCTTTACCGGCATACATTTTAGTCCGATCAACAGCGCGTGGACTTACAGGGATAAGAATGTCGGCTTTCTGGAATTTTGGAGCGCCAATGGCACCATCGCTAACCTGGACATAAGCAATCGACACACCGCCGCGCTGCTCTACACCGAAGTTCGGGATATATAATGCGTTTTTACCTTCTTCGTTAGCGGCCTCGGCCAAAATTTCAGCAATTGACTGAACGCCTTGACCGCCTTCGCCAGCTATAGCTATTTTAACGACTTTTGCCATATGTTTAGCCCTCCTTCGCTTGCGGCGTGCGGAGTTCGCCGACTTTAAAGTATTGAGCCATATCTTTTTCTACAAATTCCCAGGTTTGCTTTGCATTGGTACGCCAATTTGTTGGACAGGAGGATAAGCACTCGACAAAGGAAATGCCATTGCCATCGATTTGATTTTGCAAAGCTTTCTTAATGAATCCTTTGAGCTGGCGCGGATTTGCAATAGTACCGCGGGCAACATACGCACCTTCAGGAGCGACGGCTGCAACCATTTCCGGCCCCTTGGTCGGATAACCGGTTTGCTCAACATCGCGACCATAAGGAGTTGTCTCAGTTTTCATGCCTGGCAGTGTGGTTGGTGCCATTTGTCCGCCGGTCATGCCATAGTTACAGTTGTTGCAAAGGAAAATGGTAATCTTTTCGCCGCGAACAGCAGCGTTGAAAAGATGCTGCGAACCGATAGCATAACCGCCGCCGTCGCCCATGTAGGCAACACCAATTATATCGGTATTGGCGCGCTTCATGCCGGTAATTACCGGGGTTGTACGACCATGGTGGGTTTGAACAGTGTCAACGTTGAAAAAGTCCCAGGCTAACAGCGAACAGCCAATATCGCAGCCAAAAACCATTTTATCCTTGATACCCAGCTCGTCGATAGCCTCACCAAGACACTTCAGGATGATGCCATGGCCGCAGCCTGGGCAAAATTTATGCGGTTTGGTTTCTTCATTCCAGCTAGAAGGTATTGCGGGCTGAAGAACATTGTTTTCTTTAAGTTCTTGCATGTGTTTGTCCTCCCTCCTGTTTTTACAGTTTATTGTACTCTTCAACAATTTCTTCGGTCGTAATGCCAACGCCGGGGCGCAACATCGGAACAATCTCAATGGTGCTACCGTAGATTTCAGCTTGAATAAGCTTCAGAAGTTGACCATAGGCTGACTCAGCCACCAATAACTTCTTAGCGCCTTTCATTGCATCAAGAAGCTGCTTGCCAGGGAAGGGGCGCACAGTAATAGGACGGAAGTAGCCTACTTTCTTGCCTTCGGCCCGCAATTGGTTATAGGCTGTTAGTGCAGCGCGGGATACAATACCGTGAGTAACGAAGATAACTTCAGCATCTTCGCAGCCCTTAGCATCCCACTCAACAACTTCTTCTGCCATCTTCTCCCAGTCACGTTGATGGGTCATTACTACTTCATATAATTCGTCTTCTGTATTGTAAGTGTTGCGTATATGTTTAATTTCGCGGTCTGGCTTCTCAGTATCACCAAGAATAGCTTCAGGTTTAACCAGTTTCATGCCTTTTTCTTCAGGATCATAGATAGTCAGTGGCTCGCGCATCTTAGCTTGATAGCCATCACCTAATACAAACGCCGGGAAACGGTAAGTCCAGGCAGCATTAAAAGATTTAATGGTATAGTCAAACAGTTCCTGGTGGGTTGCGGTAGAGTATACAATACGATGGCCTTCACCGTTGCCGCCGAAAGTGGTTAAGGTCGTTTCTTGTTGAGCATAAATAACAGTAGCTGTTGAGGGGCCGCCACGCTGCTGGATAATGTACACGATCGGCAGTCTCATCATTTCCGCCATACCCGCTGATTCCTGCATTAGAACGTTGCCAGGTCCTGCAGTCGCAGTAAATGCCTTTCTGCCCGAAATTACGCCGCCAAGAGTGGTAAAGCCGGCAGAGATCTCATCTTCAGTCTGCAGGAAGCGTTTGCCGTACTTAGGAGCAAGCCTTGTCCAATAGTGCATAATCTCGTTTTGCGGTGTGATTGGATAACCATACATAATATCGGCTTTAGCTGCCACTGCAGCCCAGGCACACACCTCGTTGCCTGTCATAAATACTCTTTGTTCACCTTTCAGTGAAACTTCGGCCATAAGAGCACCTCCTGAAAATATGTAGCCTTGCTTACGATCAGCCGTGCAGCTGAGTGTGACTCAGGCCATAGCCTGACTAGTGTCCACGCGGCGACCGCCCCCTGGACACTAGTCAAGCTACAGATAAAGTAGACTTAGCTTCAGGTGGGGTTTTAACCCCATCTGAAGGTTAGTCGCCCTTATCCAGGGACTTAGCCGCTCGCCTGTGCCCTTTGGGTATAACTCCCACTTGTAGAAGATGGGAGTCTTAGAGCGGGTTAGT
>NZ_DATMYD010000073.1:0-8417 GCF_035561155.1 Sporomusa sp.
CTCCCATCTTTCCTGTGCCCTTTAGGGTATACAAGTGGGAGTTATACCCAAAGGGCACAGGCGAGCGGCTAAGTCCCTGGATAAGGGCGACTAACCTTCAGATGGGGTTAAAACCCCACCTGAAGCTAAGTCTACTTTATCTCGCGTTATATACAGTGGCGGCTGCGATAGCCGCTCCTATACCTGATCCATCTTTACTAAGTTTAATCGTTACCTGCTTAGCCTTATCACCAAATATTTCAGCCATAGCCTTAAACAAATTGTCAGCATATCCCGGCATCTTCTCGTACAACGAGCCGTCAACCGCTATGGTATGGCGTCTAGAAAGCGCTGGATCAATCTTAAACAATACTCCCGCCCACGTAGCAGCCGCTAAACGTGCCGACCGCATCGTAACAAGCAAAGCAGCTGTCTTAATTGCTTCAAGCTCGCTGATCGTTAGCCCTTGTATCCCCCAGCGAGTAGCTGCCAAGTTAGCCACTGCGTTCAGTTCTGGTGAGGCATCTGCAAGAATTGGTGAAATATCTTCGGTAGTTACTGAATATGGAATACGCAGCCTGTCTGAACTTTTGCTAATGTGTCCATCAGTTGTAAGCCCATTCACAATCAATCGTACCAGTTCGCCCAAATACTGACCTGAGGCCATCTTTTCGAGCCGCTGAGCACCCGGTTTCTCACTAGCCTGATCCAAGAGTATATCATATTCCGTCTGCCGAATCCCGTCAAAGTTACCAGATTCCAAGTTAACAATCATGGGCTGACTGGTGAGCGGATGACATGGCTCAAGATAGCAGCTATTATGACCGGTGCCGCAGATTGCCCCGATAGAAGTGGCAGTGTCGGTATAGGCAGTTGCCAGTAATGTGCCAGTAGTATCGTTAATTACTGCCAGTGATTGAACATGCCAAACCCCTCTGAGTTCTAGCGCATTCTGCAATAATTGACCAACATTCAGACCTTCAACCCCGGTAGTTTTAATTTCCTTAGTCCAACTGATTAACACAGCTTCGTTGACGCCGTCCTGCCGGCACGGGAAGGAAAAAGTATGTCCCAAGGGATAAGTACCACCTGCTGGCGCAATCTCAGAGATTTTACCAGCAATGAAGTCGAACAGCTCCGACCCGGAGGCTGCTGCCGAGGTATAGTCATAGTTCCCGGATCTATCTTTAAGAGGTGCAGACCGTTTGTCAATAATATTAGCCTGACCTTTGCCGGCCAATTCGACTAATAACACGCGCACATTAGTGCCGCCAAAGTCAACAGCAATCACCTTGCCCTGTTCCCGGCCCGTCGGGCTGCCGATAAAGGAGGGTAGCATCTTAAGAGAGCTTGGTTTACCTGCCAGTCCAGCAGACATGGCCTGCTGAAAACCGGTGGCAATATCACGCATAAACTCGGCAGATACAGTGAATTGTTCTTCAATCATCGCTAAAACTGCAGGCAATTTGTCCAAGGCGATCTACCTCCAGGGTTAATAGTCACGATATAAAGAAAACACGGCTTGCGCCGAGCCTCTGGCGAAAGCGGAAGCCGATGTTGCCCTTATCCAGGCGGAAAGTTGTACTTTCTAACAGGATTAAATAAGCCCCCAGCGTTGGAGGCTATTTGTTATAATATTTGTTTGGTGTAAAGACATACCTTATAGCCCGCATCAAGCGCACATATTGACGTATTAATAACCGTTTGAAATCTGGCCATACCATACCTAGGATAATGGCGGCGATAATGAGCATACGTATATTAACAGTAGTATAAAACTGGTCAGTAATGATAAACCCCACTACAGCTATTCCGGTAAGGCTGAACCAACTCATATAAAAACCCTTCTTCCACTTGCTTATACGACACTATATGCTCCAATGGAAGATCCAGAATTAATGCAGCAACAAATATTGAATACAGTGCAGATTAATTATTCTCATAAATGCGGTAATACTTGCTAATTTCGCTGTCCAACAACTGGCTGGCTTCCAAAACTTGAGGATCAGACAATCCATAAGACGCAGCAAGCAAATTCATCTGTTTCCGTAAATATTCTATTATGTCAAGGATATTCAGTGCTTCGATATTTTTAGACAACGAGTGCGCCCTCCATACAGGAAAAATACCTTGTCTCAACAACAATTAACATTATAAACTATACTCCCTAATTTTGGAAGAAGAAATTTGTTGTTTTAAAGATATTTTTTTTTACAAACTAAAGAAAAAAGTTGCACCCTGATTTACCGCGCCGTGAGCCCGTATCTGTCCCCCATGCCGGTTAATGATGCGCTGCACTGTCGCAAGACCTATTCCGTTTCCGGGAAACTCGTGAACAGTATGTAGCCGCTGAAATGCTCCAAATAACTTGTCCGCATAAGCCATATCAAACCCTGCTCCGTTATCCCGCACATAAAGTAAGGCTTGTCCAGATTCTCCATCAAGAGTTTTGCCCATCTCAATTACAGCATTAGGACATCTGGCCGTAAACTTAAAAGCATTGCTAAGAAGATTCTCAACAAGAGTACGCAGCAGCCCAGCATCGCCATATACCTTGATATCTGGCTCAATAATAACCGTTATAGTTCGCTCAGGGCACCCTTGTTTAAGTTCTTTGGCTACACTCCAGGCTATCATACTTAAATCTACTTCCTGTTTAATCATATCACCGCGAGTGAGGCGCGATAAATTGAGTAGACCGTCGATGAGTTCAGCCATACGTTGACTAGCCAGCCGCACTCTGTTTAAATAGCCAATCCCTTCCTCATCAAATAGTTGTCCATAATCTTCCAATACAGCCAAACTAAACCCATCAATGCTTCTGAGTGGCGCCCGTAAATCATGAGATACCGAGTAACAAAATGCTTCCAGTTCCTTATTGGCGGCCGCCAGCTGAGCGGTACGTTCTGCTACCCGTTGCTCAAGCTCGGCATTTAAGCGTTCCAGTTCATCCATCCGGCGCTGTAGTTCAGGATAATAGTTTTTGCGAATGGATTTTTCGCCAAGCCCGATAAGCTTTCCCCGTAATTCTTCAGCATCAGAGTTATAATGCATGGCGAAATATCTCCTCAATGTCTCGGATAGTAGCCTCCCGCGGGTTGGTAGCCAGACATGGGTCTAGGTAAGCACTTTGGGCTAAAAGCGGAATATCATCTTCAGTAACGCCAATATCTTTTAATGTCCGGGTAACGCCTAACTGTTCCCGGAATAAGTCAATTTCTGACAAGATAAGCGCCTCACGCTCAGACGTTGATAAGCCGCCAAGCTTAAGACCCATCGCCGCCCCGATTTTTTCGTAGCCTTCGCGGCAAGCAGGGAAGTTATATGCCATCACATGCGTTAAGAGAATTGCGTTACACTCGCCATGCGGCAAGTCAAACATCCCGCCAAGGCTGTGAGACATCGCATGGACTGCGCCCAAAATCGCATTAGAAAAAGCCATTCCGGCCGATAAACTACCTAACATGGTATAACCGCGATACTCGATGTTTTCCGGGTAGCGCAAAGACAGTGGTAAATGATTGAAAAGCAAATCGACAGCTTTTAAGGCATGTAAGTCAGTTAAGGGGGAACTGGCTGTAGAAACAAGCGCTTCAATTGCATGACACAGTGCATCGAGTCCGGTACAAGCTGTGAGATAAGGTGGCATAGTAGTAAGTGTTACGGGATCAATCAGCGCAACATCCGGTACCAAAGCCTTGCTGACAATGGCCATTTTTGTTTTTCTCGTACTGTCGGCGATAATAGCAAACTGCGAAACGTCAGCAGAGCTGCCCGCAGTAGTCGGGATACAAATTAGCGGCGGCATAGGGCTAATTACCTGATCAACGCCTTCAAACTCAGTGATATGGCGCTCATTAGACGATACAATGCCAATCCCCTTGGCACAGTCAAGCGGACTGCCGCCTCCAACCGCCAATAGTAAGTTACAGCCATAGTCTTGGTAAATGCGGGCCCCAGCCATTACATCATAATCGCGAGGGTTAACATGCACATCTTGGAAAATAACATACGGAAGAGAATGCTTTTCGAGACTTCTCACCACAGGTTCCAGCCAACCGGACTTAATTATCCCTGGATCAGTCACGATCATTGCCTTTCTGGCACCGAAGTTTTCCGCATACTGCCCTGCAAGTTCGATTGCACCCAGCCCAAAAATAAATTCAGGAACAACAAACTTACGCAGTTCAAGGATGGAAACTGCCACGCTTATCCCCCCAATCTATCGCTTACTTCAATATTAGCAAAAATTAACTACATTGGATAGACACTACATAAGTGTGCGGCAGCCTTTTAGAAAAAAATTCACCTGGTAATATCCCAGGTGAATTTTCATACGCCATATCTTATTTTTCCAGTCCGGCGAAATCTAAAGTGGCAAAATAATCCTCAATAGTCTCAGCCCGGCGAATCATCTCAACACTGCCATTAGGTTTCAGCATTAATTCAGCCGAACGCAATTTACCATTATAGTTGAAGCCCATAGCATGACCATGCGCTCCAGCATCATGAATAACCAATACATCTCCAATATCAATCATCGGCAGTTTCCGGTTTACCGCAAATTTGTCATTGTTTTCACACAGAGAACCGGTAACATCATAGATATAGCCGAGCGGCCAGTCTTCTTTGCCTAATACCGTAATGTGGTGGTAAGCACCATATAAGGCCGGACGCATCAAGTTAGCCATGCAGGCGTCCAGACCGACATAGTTTTTATAGATTTCCTTTTTGTGTAACACTGTCGATACCAGGTAACCATACGGCCCTGTAACCATCCGGCCACACTCCATCGCAATTTTGAGTGGTGCAAGACCATTGGCGGCAATTTTAGTTTCATATGCCTTTTTAATCCCCTGGCTGATCGTAGTAATATTAACCGGTTCCTGCTCTGGACGGTAAGGAATACCAATCCCCCCGCCGAAATTAACAAATTCAACTTTAATATCAAGAGTACGGTAAATTTCATTAATAAGGTCAAACATCATATTGGCGGTCTCAATGAAGTAGTTAGGGTCAAGTTCATTGGAAATAACCATTGTATGAAGACCGAAACGTTTTACACCTCTGCTCTTCATAATCCGGTACGCATCCAAAAGCTGTTTCCTGGTCAAACCATATTTAGACTCTTCCGGATTGCCGATAATAGAGTTGCCGCCGTCACGCAGCGGGCCAGGATTATAACGGAATGAAATCATATCCGGAATACCGGCATGCTTATCCAGATAGTCAATATGGCTAATATCATCAAGGTTAATTATTGCACCCAATTCACGCGCCTTTTTAAACTCAATAGCCGGGGTATCATTTGAGGTCAAAATAATTTCTTCGCCACTCATACCAGCTTTTTCAGCTAAAATAAGCTCAGCGAGCGAGCTGCAGTCAGCTCCCAGCCCTTCTTCCCTCAGCAATTTTAAAATGTAAGGATTGGGAGTGGCCTTAACAGCAAAATATTCCTTAAACTCTGGCGCCCAGGCAAAGGCTTTAGTTAAATTACGGACATTCTGTCTAATGGCTTGCTCATCATAAATGTGAAACGGTGTGGGGTATTCTTTGATCACTTCTGTCAATTGTTCTTTTGTAAACGGTAATTTTTTCTCAGCCACTTGTTTCGCCTACCCTTCAATAATCAGTAAATGTAATACAAAAAGCAGTCTGCGCTAAATCTCGCAAACTGCCTAAAAACAAAAGAATGCTCTTAACGGCTGTGCAAGATAGCGCTCCACCTGCAAAAAATCAGGTGACAGTCTTACATTTCTTAAACGTAAGACCAGCAAAAAGTCTCCGGCAAAAACTTTCACTTCGGCGGTAAGCCCCTTTCAGTATCGTCATCGCTGCCAGCTCTGCATACTTACTCTTGGTCTGCCGCACCTCTATCGGAAAAACAACATTTAATTATGTCTATAATACCAGTACACCCTAACCAATGTCAATATGTCGGCGGAGAAATCTTATCTCCTCTGGCACCGCCGCCAAACATCGGAAGTCTTCCGATTGCAAATTCACAAATAACATAACTAATTAATACTGCCAAACTAGCAGATAAGAAAAACTTAACAAATGGTCCGGCTTGAAAACTAAGTAAAGCATAATTTAAAGAGAGTACTGCAAACTGATGAACATAGTAGACAGCATATGAATTGGCAGCCAAGCGGCGCCAGAGGTATGAGCGGCTATTTACCCAACGCTGGAAAACTCCTAACAGCGCAAGTACAGTACAAAGGCAAAATAGAGTATGCAAAAAAGCATTCACTGCCAGTACTAAGAAGCCAGTATGTGTTGCAAAACCAATTTTACCACCGACGAACAAGCCACCCGTAACAATAGCGCTCACTGACCAGCGTAACGGTCTGGGACTATAGCCCGCAATAAACCATTGGCGGCGGCAGGCATAAACCCCTAGCGCAAAATACAAGGTATACAAAACAACTCGTGTAGGCTGTATTACTAAAATATATTTTAGGTTTAACCAATCATAATCACCTACTACAGTATTAACAGCAAAAAAACCTGCACTTCCGGCCAAGACAAACACTACAAAGAAAGCAGACGAAGGTTTAACTGCCTTGACTGGAGTGACCTTGATCCAATTTCGACTGTGAATGAAAGCTAGTATCAGACAAAACAAAGCCAGTACTCCCAGAAACCAGTAATGAGCCTGCTGATAGGACTTACCAAAAAACAGGTTAAACCAGTAGTAGAGATACTCAGGCGGTGTTTGTGACCTTGTAACATAAATAAAATATGTAATTGCCGGCGCCAGGAAGATAATACCGATAATCCAGGGGATAATCAGCCTGGTAATTTTATCACGTATAAAATGAGCAGTGCCTCTTTTAGCCAATGATTTTACAGCAAAGTATCCTGCAATAAAAAACATAATAGGCATTATAAAAACATCATTCACTAAAACGAACCAATTGAAGAATGCATTCCTTTGCGAATCAAGGACATACCACCACCACGGCGCATATGGCATGTAAGCCATTGATGCGTGGAATACTACCACAAGCAGTACAATAAATGAGCGCAGATTGTCTAGAAAGTACATACGCTTTTCGCTGCCAGCAGTTTGCACAATACCGCCTCCTTATAGCCTTGTTTGCCATAAGATATATATTCAGCTTGCTATATTGTTTTCCTGCTATTGCCAAATTTATTAGTCACGATAATATGACCATACACAATACAAGCCTCTCATAGTGCCACCGCAACGACAACCGGCAGATCCACACAGTCTGGTACAGACCTCTACGCCTGACACTGGTTCCTGTTTATCTTTCCTTCTGGCATGCCAAAACGAAACTTCCTGCTCAGGTCCCTTTGTCCCCAACTCACAAAACCACTTCCATAGCCTCATAGTGCCAACTCCCTGAATCTTTATAGTTACAGTATAATTAAATAAGCCGCTACAATGCAGTGATTGGTATCACATGATTTTTAAAAATATAAAAGGCGGGAATCTATCTTATTAATGATAGACTTCCGCCTTAAATTCTATTACATATAAATAATTGGGGTGACTAGAGGGTCTCGAACCCTCGAATACCGGAGCCACAATCCGGCGTGTTAACCACTTCACCATAGCCACCATAAATTGGTTGCGGGAGCAGGACTTGAACCTACGACCTTCGGGTTATGAGCCCGACGAGCTACCAACTGCTCCATCCCGCGATATAAGCAGAGAACCAGGTTATTAGGAGCATCGCGACGCTAAAATCTGCGTGAATCGCTTAGTTATGAGCGCTAGCGAATAACTTCCTCATTCTCCAAAGATTGAGTGTGGCTCCTCGAGTAGGACTCGAACTAGCGACCGATCGGTCAACAGCCGAGTTACGACCGTTGATAACACGCCATCTGCGTCGTTGTCGCTGCGGGCGTTCCCTCCGACGTACTTCCCAGTACGACTACGGTCACGTCCTCACTCCGCCTAGCATCTGACATGTTCTGAACGGTCTGAGCCGTTTATTTTGTAGTGTGGCTCCTCGAGTAGGACTCGAACCTACGACCGATCGGTTAACAGCCGATTGCTCTACCAGCTGAGCTATCGAGGAATGTTTTGTTTTCTCAAGGAATTATATTTTACCATAAGTACTTGTTTGTTGCAACATGTACTTTTTGGCAAATTGTTTATTCCCTGAAAACTTCACAGAAGAAAAGCATTGCGCATATTAGATACTGATCGCTAATTCAGAGCTAAAAGATACATTTATGATGTTATCGCTCCGCTCTAACTAAGCGACTCACACATATTCTCGTTTCGCCTATCGGCTCCCGACAATATGGTTCGCTGCTTAATGCAAACGAGGTTGTTAAGTCAAGTCCTCGGCCTATTAGTACCAGTCAGCTGAGTGGATTGCGCCACTTACACATCTGGCCTATCAACCTTGTCATCTACAAGGGGCCTTACTTCTTTCGAATGACAGACCTCATCTTAA
>NZ_DATMYD010000074.1:0-22986 GCF_035561155.1 Sporomusa sp.
GACTCAATTGTTTCGGCTTAAGTTTAAACATACGAGAGCCCCAACTTTCGTCATTTATATCTACCTATATTATACCAAAAATGGGACTATATCGCTTTATATTTGACTTTTTCAGTGGTTTCGAACCGTCCCCTTGAGTCTACTCCTTTCATATAGCAAGCTTTTTTTAGTCCAAGAGTTCTACGAATCCGTGTGTACCATTCACGCGTATTTTCTGGCCGTCCCGAATTGTACGAGTCGCGTTATCAACCCCTACCACGGCTGGAATGCCGTATTCCCGAGCCACTACCGCCCCATGGGTCATTAGCCCGCCGACTTCCGTCACCAGCCCGGCTGCAAGCGGGAATAACGGCGTCCAGCCTGGGTCAGTGTACGGTGCCACCAAGATATCTCCCTTATCCATTTTAGCCTCCTCCAGCTTCAGGATGACCCGGGCACGTCCCTCGATCGTTCCGGCCGACACAGGGCTTCCAGCTAGCGCACCGGGCGGCACATGTGCACCTGGTTTGGCGGTAATGATTTCGCCCTCGCTGGTGATGGCACGGGGAGGATTCAGTTTCGCATCATGTTGGAATTTTTCTTTACGCATAGCGATAATAGTACGGTCTGCCTGTTGGGTCTCAATTATTTCTTTGATTTCCTGCAGTGAAAACCAATAAATGTCGTCCTTATGTTCGAGGATTCCTGCTGCAACCAGCTGGGCTGCCTCTTGCAGAATTGCCTGTTTGATCATATCCAGATTCTGCACAATAAAAAATTTGGGATGTTCTCTAAGCCCGATAAAGGAGCGGTGAACCTTTATCAGCCGCTGCATGCGCCTTGCCTTAAAGAACCCTCCGGGCGTTTCCCGCAGGCGTTCCAGTAGTCTGTTGCTAGCGAGTTCGGCTTCCTTTGCTCCTGCCAGAAAATCAACGCGGTGCTGACCGGGCTTGATACCCTTAATCTGACTCAGAATGGCGGGAACCAAATGGGTCGGAACTTCACGCCACCGTGGCCGGGTCACGTCGATTTCCCCCGTCCCTCGCATGCCATATCTTTCGAAGAAACCTAAGAAAACAGGTAAAACATCTACGCCACCGGGAACAGCCTTCAAGCCATCAAAAAACGTGTCGTCGGACGCATGCTTAAGGTACTCGATTACCGCAGGATGCATTCTCGCAGCGTCGGCCACATCGCCCAACGCCAATCCCATCTCCGTGGTTACATTCCCGGCGGGGGATTTACTAATGCTTCCTAACTCAGCCGCATCGCCCAGCCACTTTTTGGATAGGCTTTCAATAAGCTTGTAAGTAATCAGCGCGGCTCCCATATACGGGGCTGCCTTTGGCAGAACCATCAGCATCAAAGTGGACAGTATTTCCTGAATCTGCGCGATGCGCTCCGCACCAGACACTGCCAGCAGTTTTTTTCTGTTTTCTGTAACTTGGTCTTTGATAAACCGGTTTACCTCCTCAATTGCCTCCTTATTGTCATGATATAAGATGTTTTTGAGGACAGCAAAGGCTGTGGGAAAGACTTTTGTCACTAAAGCGAGCTCCACTTTTTTGCCGGGCCGCACCGCTGTCTGAAATTCATCTCTGCCGATAAAGTCCTGCACCGCCCGGCCAATCATTTCGTCGATATTGAGCAGTAGTTCGGGCAGCCTTTTTCTTACCTGAGGATACTCAAGCAAATGAGTCAGATCCAAATACAATCTTCCACCGGCTTCCAGCAGTTGATTGCTCTCATGCTGCGGCAAGCTTTTACCGATTGGAGCGAAGGTTCTCAGTACAGATATTCCCAGAGGTTTCATGGCCTCAGTCATCATTTGCTGATGACCGATGGACACGAAAAGGTGAAGTTCATCATCGGCTGCGCGGGGCACAGGATAGAGGGTAGTAATCGGCCGGCTCTGTAAAATAAATATCTCGTCATCAGCAATACTCCATTCGATATCCTGTGGACTTCTGAAGTGTTCTTCAATACTTCGTCCCATTCGGGCCAGCCGAACCGCGTTATCGTCTGATAAAGCCGGGGCAGTTTGCCGTTCTCTCGTAATTTCCGCTTTAACTGTTCCGCCATCAGACTTGGCATAAATAGCAATTTCTTTCTTGGCGATTTGTTTTTTGATCAATTTTCCGGATTTCACCTGGTATAAATCAGCAGAGACAATACCTGACACCAACGCTTCCCCCAGACCAAAACTCGCGTCAATGGCTACAATTTTCCGATTACCATTAACCGGATCGGCGGTGAACATGATCCCGGATACTTCCGGAAAGACCATCTGCTGTACGACGACAGCCAGCAATACTTTATCATGTTCAAAGCCATTTTGTTGCCGATAAACGATGGCCCGGTCGGTAAACAAGGATGCCCAGCATTTCCGAACACTGTCAAGGAGGTTCTGCTGCCCCTCAATATTCAAGAAGGTGTCCTGCTGTCCTGCAAAAGACGCACCCGGCAGATCTTCCGCCGTTGCGCTGGAGCGGACGGCATAGTTATAATGGCTGCCGGTCTTTTGCCAGGCCTGAATAACTTCCTGTTGGATCGGGGCAGGAATGTCCAGCGTTTCAAGGTGTGCCCGGATGCGGTGTCCTGCTGTTTTGAGATCTGCGAGCGATTCAGCATTGATGAATGCCAAGGACCTTAATAACTCGGCAAACTCTTTGCTTGTATTTACGAAATCAACATATGCTTTTGTCGAAACACAAAAACCTATAGGCACCTTGAGCCCGGGAATTTGGCATAACTCGCCCAGGTTTGCGCCTTTCCCGCCGACACTAGACAGGCTTGATTTATTGATTTCAGAGAAGTGAAATACATATCGATTCATGCTGGTTCACCCATTTCATAAATATTATTGAAATCGCTTAGTTCAATCAGGCTAGTACGGGCAATATCAGTATGCGCTTCATCAGTGGCAGTTATCGTTTTATGTCACAATCGTCAGGTAAGTACTTACTTAACTACAATTTATATTATATCCTCTTTGATTAAGCCTACACTGAAGAAGCGATTGCGCCGCACCGGGAAAAGAATATGCGATAAAGAAAACACGGCTTGCGCCGAGCCTTTGGCGAAAGCGGAAAAGCCGCCTGTGCCCTTTGGGTAATGTTGCCCTTATCCAGCAGAAAGTTACTTTCTGTCAGGATAAAGAAAAAAACAGGGCTATAATGATGGCCCTGTTGCTATTTCGTTGGCATCTTTGCTGTTATTTGGTACTCTTTATTGGGCTTTGACGCGCACTAAGCCGTAAGGCAACACAAAAACGGCTACCAGTCTTATCAACTGATAGCCGTAAATGCTTAATTTTGGCGGAGTGGCAGGGATTTGAACCCTGGCAGGCCTCACGACCTCTAACGATTTAGCAAACCGTCCTCTTCAGCCACTTGAGTACCACTCCGTGTTAGACTAATTATACAAAATATTATATCAGTCGGCATGCCTTAAGTCAACTGACACTTAATGGCGGAGGGGGTGGGATTCGAACCCACGGTCCCTTGCGGGATCACTGGTTTTCAAGACCAGCTCCATAAACCGCTCGGACACCCCTCCGTATCTGACACATTTAGTATTATACCAAACGACAATCAGAATTGTCAACAAAACACGCCAAGGTAATTTTTCTCTATTAGTCGGACACTACTGGGCACCAGCAGTCCGGTCGGTGGTTTCAAGTTCCCGGACTATCTGAGGCAAGTCACGTAGCAGTTCATCCAGCTCTTCTTGTGTCAATATTATATCAAGCGGTGAATCCATCTTAAACACCTCCTTTGTTTGCGTACTCGGCGCACACTCAACCCGTCAGATTAATACATTAATACATAGAACTGCAGGTTTAGTATCATTCTACCATATAGGGTTCTCACCCTATGCTAAGCTACGGTAAAAAACAGGTTAATTTTTTACAAAAAGGTTGACTATTAACGTAAACAGAATTATATTCTTTATAGAGTTATTTAAAGATAATCAATAGAATTCTAAAAGTAGGTGAGATAGATGGACGTAGACCGACCTAGTGGGCCCATTTTGTTGTATTTAATTGAAAATAGGGGAATATTCCATTTTTTCTCGCCTAAAGTTTGTCTGAGCACACAGCATTACGCTGTTTAACTTTTACCACCCAGCTCGTCGACAACTCAGGCCTGGATTTGTATTCCCCTCACTTAGAAAGGGGGAGCAATCATGCTTAAAATTTATCGCAGCAACTGTACGCGTCTATATGAATTAACACTCCAGACACTTGAAAAGGGTGCCTGGCTCAAGCTAATAAATCCTACCCCGGAAGAACTTGAACAAGTGGCGGCAGCAACCGGCAGTCCACTTGATTTTCTTAAGGCGGCACTGGACGAAGAAGAACGTTCCCGTATTGAACTTGATGAAAACCACATGCTTGTTATTACTAATATCCCTGTTATGCGTGGTCATGACAGCTATGATGCTTTGCCACTTGGTATTGTGCTTACTCCTGAATATATTATCACGATCTGTTTGGAAGCCAACGATGTTCTCGCCGACTTCAATCCAGAAAACGCCCGGGTTTTTAGTACTTTTAAAAAGACCCGCTTTTTATTCCAACTCTTGTACAAATCAGCGGCATTATATCTTAAATACTTAAAGCAGATTAACCGCCGTACTGATGAAATTGAGCGCTATTTGCGGCGCTCCATGCAAAACGAAGAAATATTTCAGCTCTTAGAACTGCAAAAAGGCTTAACCTATTTTGCTGCGTCTTTACGTTCTAACGGCATTGTACTGGAAAAACTCCTCAGACTTCGTTCCACTAGTCAGGTACAGCATCTTATTAAGATCTATGAAGAGGATGAAGATCTCTTAGAGGATGTTATTATTGAAAACAAGCAGGCCATTGAGATGGTTGAGATGTACAGCCGTATTTTAAATGGCATGATGGATACCTTTACCTCCATTATATCTAACAATCTTAACCGGGTTATGAAATTCTTAGCTTCCATGACCATTATCCTGGCCATTCCGACTATGGTATCCAGTTTTATGGGAATGAATGTTGATATACCACTGCAGGGGCAAGGCGGCTTTGTAGCTACGCTGCTGTTTGCCGGAGCAGTTACCGCACTTAGTGCTTTTGGACTTTGGCGAAAAGGCATGTTCTAATAGAATAAATAAAATGCAAAAACCCGGGGTAAATGCCCCGGGTTTTTGCATTTTTATTTAGCACCTCCCCCCCAATAGCATCACAATAAAGGGATACTCTGTCGCTTACAGTCTTTTGGTTATTAGGTATATATACCCTGAAAAATGGTTAATTTTTCATTCCTGTCTTTTACCAGAGCAGGAAATTAGTCCTAGTACGCGAAATACTAAAAATGCGAAAATTTGGAGAGGAATGATTTATCGTGTCGAAAAGGCATATTAGCGCTGTACTTATTGGTTTCTTTTTGTTTTCCTGCCTGATAGGAGTTTTTAGCCCGTCTACCGTGTGGGCCGGTGAAAAAAAACGCATCGGTGTAGTAGACTTTGAAAACGCTTCCCAGGTTTCTGACCGGGCTATGGGACGCGGCATTTGTGATAGCCTGGTAAACGAACTTGTAAAAAACAAATCGTACCTAGTTATTGAGCGTGAACAATTGGCGCAGATGATGAGAGAGAAAAGACTGGGTATCGATGGTTTCAGTACTGGTCCTTCACAATACGTTAAGTTCGAAGGCCTTGATTATCTGGTAGTCGGCAAAATTGTTGAAGCCGGTGCACAACAAGTGAACTTATTCGGTTTAGCCACGCAAACTCAGGTTAAAGTAGTTCTGTCGGTTCGCATGATTGACGCCAATAGCGGCAATATTTTGTGGGCCGAGCAGGCAGACGGCACTGTGTCCATGGGCTCTCTCAACACTGATAACGGCCGTACCATTTTCGCCCAAGGCCAAAGCAATTCAGTGTTCTCAGAAGCTGCCCGCAAAGCAGTCGCTAAAGTTGTTGATAAAATCAATCAGGTCAACCCACTTGAAGGCTTTGTCGTACAAACGTCTGGCAAAAAAATATACATTGACCTTGGCCGTGAACAAGGCGTGCAACCTGGCCAATCCTATGTCATTTTCCGCGAAGGTAAGGTGATCATCCACCCGGTAACTGGTCGAATTCTTGGTGCAGAAAAATATGATATCGCAACAATCAAGATTGTCAGTGTCGAAAATGATATGGCCATTGGTGAGGTTCAAGGTTCAGCCTTCGGACTCCAAGCCGGCGATAAAGTAAGGAAGAATTAATTTACTCAATGTTTGTTAGGTGGTGGAAAGTTTGAAAAGGCTCACCCTTATTGTGACAATAAGCTTGATAACTTTACTTTTGTGTACACCCTTGGCACTAGCCAGAGAGGTTACCGTCCAGGGTTATGGATTAACCCGGGAGGAAGCCATTAATGACGCCCTCCGTAATGCAGTTGAGCAGGCTGTCGGCACCCTGGTAGACTCACAGACGCTCGTTCAAAATGCCGAAGTAGTAAAAGACGAGATCTATACTAAGTCCCGCGGTTTTGTCCAGGACTGGACAATTGTCAACGAACAGAGAAATGCTGGACAAACAATTGTAACTGCCCGCGTCCAGGTTGACACCAACCCCAACTCCAGGCTGATGGGCCAATTGCAGCGCTTAAAGCTGATTGAACAGGGTTTACGCGACCCGCGGATTGGCGTCATTATCCCAGAATACCACCTTTCCGCGCCAATACCCGACCCAGCCGGTGAAACCGCTATAATTAAGAAGCTGATTGAAGCTGGCTTCAGCCGGTTGGTTGATGCCCGCCAAATTCAGAATATCCGTTATACCAATACCGTTAAGTCAATTATGCAAGGCAGCAGAGAGGATGCCCTTTCTTTCGCCAGCAGTCAAGGACTTGATTATCTTATTGTAGGTGAAGCCTTCAGCACCCGCAACAGCAGCCTCTACGGCCTGGTTTCATGCGGTGCCCGGCTGGAAGCCAAAATAATAAAGGCTGATACCGGCGAGGTCATCGCAACAAACGGCCTTTACGGTACAGGTGTCCATTCCTCAGAATTTATCGCCGCTAAATTAGCCCTCAACGAAGCCGGTGAAAAAATGGGCGACTATATGGTACAGCAGCTTATGGCCTTTGCCAGCAATCCTGAAAAGGGGTTGCAGCTGGTAGTAAGAGGGATCACTAGTTACTCAAAGATTAGTATTTTAGAGAATGAGCTCAAGCAAATACGCGGTGTCAAAAATGTGTATGTCCGTAGTTATAATGGCGGCATAGTCACTGTTGACATCAACTATACTTATGCCCCAAAAACTCTGGCCAACGAGCTGGAGAAATTAAGCGGCATTAATCTGAGTATCACTGACATTACTAACAGTGGCATTCAGTCTGTAATGAAATATTAATTTAAAGGAGGATGTTTATGTTCAAGAAATCGTTAGTCTATCTCACCATCTTCACGCTACTCATTGCAGGGTTGCCGATGGTAGCCGGCGCAGCAACCGTGAATACCAACGTAAACGTATCTGTTTCCACAGTTGATCAGGTAGGTGCAAACGGCTCTGTTAACTGGGATGAAGGTTTTGTTGAGGCCATCGGTACCGGTGTACCCTCAAGTATTGCCAAGTCCCCAGCGCAAGCCCGGCTTATGGCCAGGAGAGCAGCTATCGTCGATGCCCAGCGCAATCTCCTTGAGAGTGTTGAGGGTGTAAAGGTCACAGCGGAAACCACTGTACAGAATTTCGAAACAACGAATGATACGGTAAAAACCCAAGTCTCCGGCATAGTGAAAGGTGCAAGAATTGTCAATGAACATCAACTTGCTGACGGCACTTATCAGGTAACTTTGCGCATTAATCTGTACGGCAAAGGGAGTCTGGCAGAAGTAATTACCGACGCCACAAAACCGATTACCCCTGTTCCCGTACCTTCCCCGTCACCGTCCTACTACCCAGTTGCACTGCCAGTGTACACTGGCCTAGTTGTTGACGTAAGCGGACTTCCCCTGGAACGCGCTATGTCCCCTGTCATCTTTGATGATACCGGCCGCGCCATCTATGGTCATATCAATATCATTCCTGAATTCGCTGTATCTCAGGGTATGATCGACTATATGTTCACTCCGGAAGACATCAGGGCGCTTGAGCTTGGCCAATCCCGCGCCGGTGCTACACCGATCATGGCTAAAGCGATCGGCCTTCGCGACCATAACGTAAATATCATTATTAGTCAAGCTGACGCTGACAAAATACTTGCAGCAAACGCGCAAGGTAACTTCCTGCCAAAAGCTATGGTTTGTGTAAGACAGTAGTTATTCCTATAAAAATGGGGTTGTGCTGAAACAAAAGTTTCGGCACAACCCCATTTTTTATATTATCCCCACGCCTCTAATTTGACTTCTCGTCCCAATCCGAACGCATACAGAACCTGCTCCTTAACCGGACGCCCAAGGATACGTTCCACAGCGATAGTGTACATGCTTAGCTGCGCCGCGTACTTGGCAGCCAGTTCATCGTCTGAGGCCACGCGGTCAGTCTTGTAATCAACAAGCACCAGCCCATCGTCTTCGGCAAACAGGCAGTCAATAACCCCCTGTACGAAAATCTGCTCACCGCAGCCATTAAGGTCAGGATAAAATTTTTCGGCAGGCAGCATCAGGCTAAACGGTAGTTCACGCCACACTTGCTGTGCTTGCATTAGTCTCTGTCCCAAGCTTGAGGCAAAGAAGGCGGCAATACTCGTGGCATCAACCGCCTGTGCCTGACCAGGTAGCAGAATCTGCCTGGCTTCCAGAGCCCGGGCTTGCTCAGCGATGGCTTCTGCCGTACACGCGCCTGTAAGCGAGATATGCTGCATAACAGTGTGGATCATCACCCCGTATTCAACAGGTGTCAGTCCAGATTTAGCCTGAAGAAACCGGGGCCGGACATGCACAGCCGGCAGGGTAAACAGGCGTTCGGCATCCGTTTCTTCCTGTTCAATAAGTTCAAGCCGGCGCTTAATCTCAGACACGGCCAGCTTGGCCGGTTTGCTAACAGCAGCACTACAACCGTACTCCCAGCGCAAGATATGCTCTACCCACTTTGTGTCAGTGCCACAGGCGACCGGCTCTAACCGCTGTACAGCAGTAAGAAGTGTGTCATCAGCCTGGTCAGACTGTTCCAGCGGTTTGATATCGACAGCCTGGTATATCTTTACATCCCAGGCGGAAGCATGCTGGGCCAGTTCTGGCGCCGGCAGGTCAGAGCACTCGCCATACTGCCTGATAACCGCACCGTCAGCATGCCGTGCCACTGCCATACCAATCCAGTCAAGATAGCTTTTGGCCTTAATGACCTGGCTAGGCGGCAGCTTTTCGGCCGGCTCACCAACACAGCGGCACCAACTGGCACATTTCTGCAATAGTTTTTTAGCCGAACCAACCAGTATTAATTTTTCCCGAGCACGGGTCAGGGCAACATAGAGAATCCTGAGTTCTTCTGCTTTAGTCTCAAGCTCAATTTTGTGTTGAATCCCCCAGCGTGCCGGTGTCGGATAGCGAAATCTAAGTTCAGGCAGCGTGACATACGGCCCAACGCCCAGTTCTTTGTGACATAATACCAGGGCAGTCGTGTCCTGCAGATTGAAGTTTTTGCCAATATCGGCCGCAATGACAACAGGAAACTCAAGGCCTTTGCTCTTATGAATACTCATGACCCGGACAACGTCTTCGCTCTCGCCCAGCGCCCGCGCAACCGACAAATCAGAGTTTTTGTCTTTTAGCCGCTCAATAAACCGCAAAAAGCGGAACAGGCCGCGGAAATTAGTGGCCTCATACTGCCGGGCGCGATCGTAGAGCGCCCGCAGGTTTGCCTGCCGCAAAACCCCGCCTGGCATGCCGCCCACATAATCATAGTAGCCGGTATCGTGAAAAATGCGCCAGATTAGGTCTGCGACGCCCTTGCGCCGTGCCAGACTGCGCCAGGCTGTTACCCTCTCAAGAAACAACAGCACCTTGTCTGAGGCCGTTTCTGCAGTACTATAGGCCATTACAGCATCCCAGAGACTGCCCTCATTCTTACACAGCCGCATACCAGCCAGCTCGTCCCCGTCTAAAGCCACTAATGGCGACCTTAGCACAGCCGCCAATGGAATATCCTGATGCGGATTATCAATTACATGGAGCAGTGCCAGCATGATGGTAATCTCTGTCTCGGCAAAGTAACCGGAAGCCAGCTCTGCGTAACAGGGAATACCGTTTTGCCGCAGCATGTCCTGCAGCGCCTGCGCCTTGCCCTGTACTGACCGCAGCAAGATGACAATATCCCGATAGAGCAAGGGGCGATAGCCGCCGCTGTGTTTATCAAAAACGTGGCAGCCGCTATTCATTAATTCATGAATTCGCCGCGCAATCAGCACCGCTTCCTGCTCAAAAGAACTTAGTTCCTCCTCAGCAAGCTGGCTGCCGATACTCTCTTCTCTGTCTTCGTTGGCCTCGCTGCCTGTTGCTTCGGCATCATCGGTTTGCTCGCCTTCATCAGCGCCCTCATCCCTGTCAATCATAATGAGTTCAACAGGGCCGCTCAGGCTGGGCAGTTCTGTCACCGGATAATCAGGACCAGAGTTAAGCTGCTCAGCCTGACCGTAATCAAGCTCAGCTGTCCGCTTAGTCATTAACTGACAAAATAAAAAGTTGGCTGCATGGAGCACACCAGCCCGGCTGCGGAAGTTCTGGCTGAGATCAATGCGTTTGCAGCCAGGAACCTCACCGCTTTGATACCGGTGGTACTTATCCATAAACAACTCAGGTTCGGCCAGCCGGAAGCGGTAAATGCTTTGTTTGACATCCCCCACCATAAAGAGATTAGGCTGTTCGTCACTGGCGACAAGACGGATGATCTCTTCCTGTACCCGGTTGGTGTCCTGATATTCATCAACCATTATCTCACTGAATTTAGCCTTAAGGCCAGTCGCTACAGCCGAAGGCCTGCAGGCATCCGGTGAAGCGTCAGCATCTCGCAGTACCGCAAGACACAGGTGCTCTAGATCATTAAAATCAACCACACCTTTGCCCTGTTTGGCAGCTGTATAGCCTGCCGCAAACCTGTTAACCAACTTGACCAGGGCAGCAATAAGCGGCGCAATCTGGCGCAAGTCGCCCATAAGCTCGGTATGGCTACGCTCAAAATACGCAGCTTTAGCATCAATTACCCGCTTTTTCGCTTTGTTACGCTGGCCCTGGAAATAGTCTTTTACCTCCTTGGCAACTTCCTTGCCCACTGGCGCAATGCGAGGAAAATTCACATCCGCTACGGCCGCCGACAGTGCCGTCCATGACTCGCTGGCAGCCAGCAGGAGGTTATCAATGATAGTGATATCTTCTGCAAAGGTACACGTATAGGCTGCTGGATTTCCGGGTTTTGAGGTCAGGGCCATGAGCGCAATCAATGACTGTCTGGCATCCTCCCATTCCAGCATAATTTTATCACGAACCAAAGCAGACCAAGGCGTAGTATCAAATTCAGCTTCAGGCGGCAAATCAAACGCCGCGGTCAAGCCTTCAAGCCAGTCTTCAGGCCAAGGGTGGCTGCGCGAAAAATTGTACAGCTTAAGCACCAGCCCGGCCAGCGAATTGTCGCCGTCTTCATCACCATAATGGTCAATCAGTGCCAGAAAATCGGGATCAGCCTGGGTATACCCCTCTTCAAATACAGCCTCAATCACATCACTCTTGATTAATGTGATTTCAGTCTCGTTGGCGATCCGAAAATTGGGCTCGATATCCAGCAGATAAAAATACTGACGGACAAGGCTTTGGCAAAAGGCATGCAGCGTGGAAATGCTGGCCGAGTTTAGCAACACCAGTTGGCGTTCCACATGACGTTTGAGCTCCGGGTCGGTTAAGTCCGGATGGCTAAGCGCCGCCGTTAAGGCTTCACCCACCCGGCTGCGCATCTCGTTTGCAGCTGCATTGGTAAAAGTAACAACAAGCACGCTATCTACACTCAAGCGTTCCCGGGGATCGATGATGCGGCGGATGATCCGTTCGACAAGCACCCAGGTCTTGCCTGAGCCGGCCGCTGCCGCCACTAAAAGGTTATGACCGCGCGTTTCAATGGCAGAGAGCTGTTCAGGGGAGCATTGCATCGCTCTTACCTCCTTTTTCGCTGGCGCAGTTCGTTCATAATGGTCTGATCATCTAATTTGGGCAGAGCCAAATAGTCATTTTCCGGCAGATTCCGGTCAAACTGGCATACCGGCCGGAAGGCGCAGTACCCGCAGGGAGTGGCTTTATCCAGGCGGTAGGGTCTGATAGCCGTTTCTCCAGCCAAAATTGCCTCAGCCACAGCCACCAGTTCTTGTTCAACATGCGCCAGCAGCAGGCTAAACTCTTCCTCAGTCTTGAGCTTATCCATACAGCTTTCGTAAAAACCGTTTTTACCAAGGGCAATTTTGAAAAACTCTGACCAGCCATTTAATGTTTCATCCAGGAGTCCGGCCAGGTTAACATCTGCCAGCAGCCAGCCCGGCATTTTGAGTTTGCCGTTAATCTCTTTTTCAATTTGCTCCGGGGTTTTCAGAGTTGCCCCTGACACAACCGGATTCTTCAGGAAGTAATACAGCACACCGGCCGGCAAACAGGCATTAGCGCCCTCCTGCCTGCTAACAGCCACTAATAAGTAGGTTAAGAGCTGCAACTTAAGACCATAATACACTTCAGCCAGACTAAGCCAAGCTCCGCCTGATTTATAATCAATGACCAGGGCATATTGTTGTCCATCATGCTCGCCCACATCCAGGCGATCAATCTGTCCGGCCACTTCTAACGCCCCCTCAGGCAGAGGAAATGTCAGCGGTGGCAGCGCACCCTGCCCTCGCCCAAAGGACTGTTCCAAAGCCAGCGGTTTAAATTTGCTCACCCGTGCCCAGGCTACCAACCGGCTTACCGCCCGGGCGGCCCGCCGGGTCAGCCGTGTAACTAAATGTTCATGCTGTTTACTGCTTAACAATATCTCATTTTGCAGTTTGGGAGCCAATTCGGTAACAATACCGGTACACATCTCGCTGATTTGCGTCTGAGTCACATCGCCCCAGTTTTGTCCACGCTCAGTCAGTCTGTCGCCAAACTGCTTAATCACAGCATGCAAAAATTGGCCTAAATCAGGTGCCTTAAGCTGATAAACAGCCCGTTCTTTCAACCCTAGGCCATATTGGGCAAAATGCTTAAACGGACAAGCGCGAAACGCTTCAAACCGGGTGACACTGCCCCGCAGCACGCCCTTTTTCAGATATAGTCGGCCTGATAGATTTTTCTGTAACCGTTCCACCTGGTTATGATGAAATAGGCCGGCCAGTGCGGCAGTCAGCTGAGCACGCAGGCTCGCCTCAGCCAGCGCCCAGTTATAGACATCCCACCAGGCCGGACTGATATGTCCGGTATGCTTGTACAGTCTGAGTGCGCCTGCCAGCGCCGCCAGTGCCCGCTCAGGTCTGGCAAGATACTCTGCTTCCCGCCCTGGCGGCGGTTCAACCGGCAGGGCCATTACCTTGACGCCGGTAATCTCTTTGAGCCGTCTCACGATCATTGACGGGCCCAGGGCTTTGCCTTCAGCATCAGCCAGCGGATAACTAACCCATAACCGTCTGCTGGCCCGGGTCAGGGCAGTATATACCAAAAACTGCTCAGCGAAGGTGTCGGCTGCCGCGCCCCCGCCAAGCTCAAGCCCCAGCGAGTTCAACAGTGCCCGTTCACTATCGGTTAACAGGCCTTCCTCCCGCCGTCGGCGTGGCAATGCACCATCACTCGCCCCCGGAACAAACGCTGCCTTTATTTTAAGCCGCCTAGTCCGTTCCAGAGCGGCAATTGTTACATAATCAAGCCCAGGTGGAATCAGGCTGAGTTTGGTTCCCTCCAGACCCTCACTAACTATGGCCGCAAAATCTTCAAGCGTCAACGGCTGGTCAGCAAAGGTATCCACAATCTGGTCCAATAACTCTACCACTTTTGCCCACATTTGCCGGTGTTCGCGGGCCTGTTCCAAGTCACCTGCTCCGTCAGCCGCGGCTGCCCATGCCTCAAGCGTATCAGCCACCTGTAAACCTGTCAGAAATTCATAGAGAGCCTGTGCCAACTCCACCGGCGGCAGGCCCTGGCGCACAGCCGGCAGCAGGCGTCCGGCCAGCTTCACTAATTCCTCCGTACTCTGACTGCGAATGTGATTGATCCGGCATAAATACTCCCGATCAGCTTCGCTTAGCTCATCGCTGGCCCATTCGTCCTCAGCCAGTGAATAGCGGCGGCGGAAAGCCCAGGCTTCCGGGTTGGTCCACCTTGAGCCACGAATGCCAAACTCCAGACAGTAGTTTTCTAAAATGTCGACTTCATCCCGCGTTACCGGGAACAAATCGGTTTTAAGACAACGAAACACGGGCTCATAGCTCCATTTTTCCAGAACAAGCTCTATCGCCGAGCGAACGAGCTCAGCGAGTGGATGGTGCACTGCCGGACGGCTGCCGTCGCTGAAAAACGGAATATTATAATCAGCCAGTACTGTTG
This sequence comes from Sporomusa sp., assembly GCF_035561155.1. GTDB lineage: Bacteria > Bacillota > Negativicutes > Sporomusales > Sporomusaceae > Sporomusa. The sequence continues at coordinate 14,487 of NZ_DATMYD010000074.1, forward strand.
TCATCAGCTCGGCGTAGCTTTCCGTATCACGAATCAGAATGGCCATATCCCGCCACCGCAAGCCTTCTTCCCGACTTAACCTGATCATTTCACGGGCAATGGCCTCAGCCTCCGCCCGGCGGTTGGCCGCCTCAGCCAACGTAAAACCACTATCTTTACCTTGCTCAATCTTGTCCCCTGCTTTGCGGCTGCCAAAAAACTGCTGCTCAATGGCCGTCAGCACCGGCTTTTCAAAACGGCGTGGAATAACCAGCTCTTGCTGACTAATCGGCACTTTTAAGTCTGAAGCCAATTTTTTTAATTTTGTATAGGTTTCCCATTGGCGGTGAAACAGCGCTTCTTCCCGGGTATTGAACAGATCATCCGGCTGATCCAGACAAATAGTAATGGTAACGCTTGCGGCTGCTTGCAGCAATGCCTCCAGTACAGCGTATTCCTGGGGTGTAAACCAGGTAAAGCCGTCTATCCATACTTCAGCCTGAGCCAAGAGACTAGCCTCAGGAATTTTTTCAGCTAAGAGACTCAAGTAATCCTCCGGATCGATATACCGCCCAGCCAGGAAGTCTTCAAACCCCTGGTAGAGCAGGGCTAAATCATGTATCTTGCCAGCTAGCGCCAGACTGCCCAAACGCTCTTGATCGCCGGCCATAGCGGCAAGCATCTCTGGACCAATCCCGTATGCTTTAAATTCTTTAACTAAGCCTTCTATCGTTTCGGCAAAGCTTTTTTCTGATGCAGCCCGCGTGAGCAGTTTTAAACTGTCCTTATGCTCCATTAACAAGCGGCTAAATACCATGCGTTTACCCAATTCAGAGATATGGGGCCGGGCAGCCCCCCCAGTCTCATTCAGTACCCGGTGCGCCAGTCGGCGGAACCCCAAGACATGAGCGCGAACAAAACCATTTTCCGGGCAGGCTGAGGCCAAGGCCCGCTCCACTTCATAGGTAGCCTGTTCCGGTACAATAAAAATAAGCGGCCGGCCATCAGGCGATTCGGCCAGCCGGGATAAGACTTCATTAAAGCATTGCCAGGTCTTGCCGTAGCCGGCCCGGCCCAAAATCAGTTTAAGTGTCAAACGCCGTCCCCCCTGTAGCGTTTTTCAACAAGCTCACAAAATATTGCAGTAAGCTCAGGATCAAACTGGCTGCCAGCCTGCTGCCTAATTTCGGCAAGGGCAGCACCAGGTTTCAGGGCTTTACGGTATGGCCGGTCACTGGTCATCGCATCATACGCGTCGACAATAGCCAGAATCCGGCACTCCAGCGGAATCTCCTTGCCTTTAAGACCGATCGGATAACCACTGCCGTTCCACCATTCATGGTGCTTCAAAATGAAGTCAGCAATCGGAATGAGGTCTGAGATCGACTGTGCAATCCGATAGCCAATATCTGCATGCCGCTGTACCTCCATATGTTCTTCAGGCGTTAACAGACCAGGCTTAAACAATATCCGGTCAGGTATACCCACTTTCCCTATATCATGGAACTGAGCCAGCAGTTTGATATCGCCTGTCCGGCGTTCCGATAAATTAAGGCTTGCAGCTAGCTCTTCCACCCATTCCTGCATTCGGTCGCCATGACCCTCTGTAATAAAATCACGAATTTCAAGCGCTTTTAGCAGTGCCTTGACAATAGCACTGCGGGTGTTGCGGCTCCGGTGCAGTTTTTCCCGGTACATATTGTCATCAGCTTCCCGGAACAGCTCATTCATTGTAACAGTACCCGCTGTCCCGGCTGCGCTTACGGCAAAACCAATAGACATACTCAGCGGTAACTCCAGATGTTCGGCGTTATACACGTCCACAGCGCTGCGTATCCGGGAGCAGATGGCTCCAACCCGCTTGACATCTGTATCCGGTAATAGAATAGCGAATTCATCACCGCCAATTCTCGCTACAATATCACTAGCACGGACACTGGTTTTAATGACCTCGGCGACCGCATCCAAAAGCAGGTCACCCTGCTCGTGACCCAGTGTATCGTTAATCAGTTTGAGCCCATCAACATCGCACAAAATAATGGCTACCGGCTTTTTACCAGAACGTTCAAACCGCCCCATTTCTTTTTTAAAGAACGTTCTATTATATAATCCGGTGAGCGCATCATGATAACTCATATACCTAAGCTTTTTCTCAATCTTCCTGCGTTCAGCCAATTCCTGCTGTAATGCAGTATATAGTGTTGCATTAGTAAGAGCAATTGACGCCAAATCAGCAAAACGGCTGAGCACAGCGACTTCCTCTTGCCCAAATTCTTTCGGTTCATCATAGGCCAGACCAATAATGCCCACAAGGTTGCCACCCGCTTTGAGCGGCATTCCCATTACGGCACTAAGCCCGTTGTATTCAGGCTCCTGTTTACGGTAGAGCCAGGAAGCATAGTCATTAACAATACAGGTTTCGCCATTAACCATAACCTGGCCCATCACTCCATCACCAGGAGTAATCACCATGCCAACATAATGGGTATAAAAGCCGGCAGCTACTTTAAGTGTAAATCTGCCGGAAGCCTCGTCAAGTAGTGCAATATAACCGTTCTTGGTGCCAACCAGTTCCCCAGCCCGGCACACCATACTTTCAAGCAATTCCCGAATATCAAGATGGTTCATTAGGGCCATCGCCGTATCATGAAGCGCAGTAAGATAGGCGTTCAGACGGTATACATCAAGCATATATCATCCCTGCCTTTCCCAAGGTTCCTGTTTTTTGCGGAAATACTGCAATATAATTTCGCCGCCGCCAAACAGCATTCCTTCTGGGTATAATTGTAAAAATCACTCCCCGGTATACACCCGGTTAAGCACCTTAGCCATTTGCTCAGCAGTCACGGTTACAGGGTTAACACGGGTAGACCCTTTGAGGCAATTAGCAACTAAGTCTGCGAAACCGTTGTCAAAGGCCGCGCGGCTGATGCCGGTTTGTTCAAGTCCTGCAGGAATATCCAGTGCTTGATTGAGTTCCTTCACAGCGGTAATAAAATCACTACTGCCAGTACGCCCAATGCTCCGGGCCAGTTCATTTAACCGGGCGGCTACTGCCGGGTTCTGAGCATTAAACTCAAGCGCGTAGGGCAACACAATAGCGTTTAAAAGCCCATGCCCCAGATCAAATTTGCCGCCAAGCGCATGAGAAATACCATGAGCCATTCCTAGGCCAGTGTTGTCAAAGGCCAAGCCGGCGATACATTGATAGTGGTGAACCTTTTCCCGGCTCTCAAGGGTCTTGTCTCGATAAGATACAGGCAGCCAAGTAAACAATCCGGCCACAGCTCCTTTAGCCAGTACCTCAGTAAAATCGTCCAAACTATCATTCATATAACATTCAACAGCATGAGTAAGTGCATCTAATCCTGTCTCAGCTACAATATTGTCCGGCATAGTCAGCGTAATATCGGCGTCCAGGATGGCCACATCAGGAATAAAGGCCGGAGTCTTAAGACCAATCTTCAGTTCAAGTTCGCGGAAGGTAATTACAGCGGCTTTGGTTACCTCAGCCCCTGTCCCCGAAGTAGAAGGAATGGCGACAAATTTTAAGTTTTTACGAACAGCCGGCAGCTCACCGGCCTGCGCTTTGGCAAAATCCAGCTCAGGATATTCATAAAACAACCCCATCACTTTGGCGGCATCAATCGGCGATCCCCCCCCAACGGCAACTAATAAGTCAGGTGCAAATTCGCGCATTTTAGCCAGCCCGTCAAGTACGGCCTGAGTATCAGGATTTTTGCCAATGCCACCATAAACATAAGTAATGCACCCTACATCAGCAAGAATTTTCTCTATTTTAGCGATAACACCACTTGTCTGCATAGCACTGCCACCAGTGACAATAAAAGCCCGACTGGCCTTAGTCTCTTTAAGTTCAGTAATTGAGCCGCGACCGGTAATAATAGCCTGGCCGCCTAACATTAGTTTTTTCATTTTTTATCGTCTCCTTTTCGCGGGAGTGAGATTGCCACGCTGGCGCTCGCAATGAATAAATAGGGAAGCAATCTCGCTTTTCTTACATAAAGTATTGGACAAAAAAGGGAGAAATACCTGCCCTGTAGGTAAAGAAATCAGGTGCCGTTTTACGGCAAGATTGTCTGATAATATAAAGAAAACCCGGCTTGCGCCGAGCCTCTGGCGAAAGCGGAAGCCGATGTTGATCCAGGAGAAAGTTATACTTTCTTTCAAGATAGAAAAACGTACCAGCACTAAGGCCGGTACATATGTCTATCCGGAGAAACAAAGGGCCACGAATAATGTTCTATTGCAACATGTACGTAATTCAATTGACCGGTATCCCTGAGGATGACAAAGCTTCTGCTTTTTGAAATAATCCAGCAATTACTGTACAATAAGACTAAAAACTAATCGACGAGGTGAATCCTATGTCCTTTTGGCTAGCAAAAACAGAGCCTGATACCTTTAGTTATGCCGATCTTGAACATCTAAAAAAAGATATGTGGGATGGTGTTCGCAATTTTACTGCTGCCAAGCACATTAAGAACATGCATCCTGGCGATCTTATTTTCATTTATCACTCAGGTAAGGAGAAAGCTATTGTCGGCGTGGCAGAAGCAGTATCTGAACCCTACCCTGATCCCACTTCGTCAGATCCCCGTTTTGTCACCGTTGACGTCATCCCCCGCCACCGTCTGACTCGCCCTGTTACACTGCGCGAGATCAAGGCTTTACCTAACTTTTCCAACTGGGAGCTGGTTCGCCAATCCAGGTTGTCTGTCATGCCTGTTTCAGAAAGCCATTGGCAACTCATTACGAAATTATCAGAACAGCCTTAGTTTGGCAAAAAGTATGTTGTTTTCCCTAAAAGCGAGATATCAATTACGCTTCCTAACCGTGGGAAACCTTTATGCATTATATGGGAGTGACAAAACATGTTTGATATCGTCATTGTAAATGGTATCCTGGTTGATCCTGAGAAGCTTACCCGGACTAATGGTAATGTAGGTATCGTAGATGGGAAATTTGCAATTGTAACTAAAGACACAATTCACGGCCATCAGGAATTTGACGCATCTGACCGTGTAGTCAGCCCAGGTTTTATTGACATACATGGACATATTGACTTGGCTGATTATTGTGCAGAACTCTCTTTACGCCAGGGGATTACTACTACTGTCGGGGGTAACTGTGGCTTTAGCCCCATCGACATCGATTCATTCTTTGCTGTACAGGAAAAACGGGGATTCATCATTAATCAGGCAGAGTTTATTGGCCCAACAACAGTATGCTGATATTATCGGCCTTCTGCATCTGCCAGATAGAGCAGCTAGATAGCCTTGCCCATACCAAGACCATCAACGACAGAGCGGCATCTGACGAAAGCCAGATGCCGCTCTGTCTTACATATGTTACCAGAGACCAAGAAACTTCCACCACATACTTCCGATACCAATAAATATAATCAAGTTGACGATAGACATAATAAATCCGATCTTCCACCAGGTTCCCTGGGGGATGTAGCCCGATCCGAAGAAAATCGGTGCCGGACCGGTTGCATAGTGAGTCAGCCCGCCGAACAGGGCGGAAATAACGCCGAGACTCATAGCCGTAAGGAAGGGAGGTGCACCAGCCGCGACGGCCACGGCCAGAAAGGCCGCATACATGGCGGTAACGTGCGCGGAAAGGCTGGCAAAAGCATAGTGGGAGTACATATATACGAGGAGCAATACTCCAAGGGCAATCGACCAGGAGTATCCGACCAGCGAGGCTCCTACGATCTTGGCGAACCAGCCAATGAGACCTAGTTTAGTAAGCGCACCAGCCAGGCTGATTAAAGCACCCATCCAGACGAGGGTATCCCATGCACCTTTTTCTTCAAGAACGTCCTGCCATTCGATCGCCTTGCCGACGAGCATGATTCCGACACAGACGATAGCGGCGATAGTTGCATCTATTTTTGTATAGGCTGATGTACTCCATAGAATAAGTGCAATGATGAATGTCCCGGCAACCACTTTTTCGCCGTAGGACATCGGGCCCATCTTCTCTACTTCTCTCCGGGCAATGATTTTAGCTTCTGGTGTATTGGTGATTTCAGGTGGGTAAAGCTTATAAATGATATACGGCGCCAGAGCCAACGCAATCAAACCGGGAACAATACCCGCGAGAGCCCATGTGCCCCAACTGATTTGTACCTTTGCCGTTTGCAAGGCCAGCGCAGCAACCAGTGAGTTGGGAGCAACAGCGGTCAAAAACATTGCCGACGTAATGCAGTTGCCCTGAAAGGTAGATTTCATAAGATAAGAGCCGATTTTACGAGATGTCTCTCCCGGTTCCGAGTTGAAGGCTGAAGAGAGGCTGCGGACAATAGGATACAAAATACCGCCGCCGCGGGCTGTGTTCGAAGGTGTCGCAGGTGCAATGATTAAGTCGCTAAGAACCATGGCATACGCCATCTTCAGCGAGCTGTCACCGATAGCGGCCATAATCTTGTAGGCAATACGGCGCCCAAGTCCAGTCTTGACAAACCCTTTGGCAAACAGAAAGGCCGACACGATCAGCCATATGGTCGTATTGCCGAATCCTGATAGAATATCAGCCGGAGTCACAATATTAAATAAACCTGTCAGGCCAACGCTAATTAAGGCAATGGCACCGATCGGCAGAGGCTGAAGAATAAAGCCGAGAATGGTAGCAACAAAGATGGCAAAAAGCTGCCATGCAGGCGCCTTCAGCCCAGCTGGCACCGGTAGAAACCAGATAACAGCACCAACAGCTAGCACGATCATCCCATTACGTAGATTTTTGTTCATGATACACTCCCCTTATCTCAGAATTCGCCCTCCAAAAGCCGGGCCACTTCAGAACTACAATAGACCCGGCTCAGTGGAGCAATCACTATTTTCCGCCCTGTCCTGACAAGCCGCCTATTCTCTTTTTGTCCTAGCTGCAGTATTGATTCGGATTTGCTCGGGGTCAACCTGGATCCGGGCTACTCCGGTCTCAATCGCTGTTTTGGCAACAGCTGCCGCAACTGCCGGAGCTACCCTGGTATCAAAGGCGTCGACTACGACATAGTCCTCGCGAAGGTCCTTCTCGTCAATCAGGTCTGCGATCGCATACGCTGCCGCCAGCTTCATGGCTTCGTTGATCTGCCGCGCCCGAACATCAAGAGCTCCCCGGAAAACGCCAGGGAAAACAGTTACGTTATTGGTCTGGTTCGGGGCATCGGAACGCCCGGTTCCAACTACTCTTGCGCCAGCCTCTTTTGCATCTTCATAGGATGTCTCTGGCACAGGATTGGCCATAGCAATAACGATAGAATCCGCCTCCATAGATGTGATAATTTTTTTGGTAAAAACCCCTGGAGCTGAGACCCCAATAATCACGTCAGCACCGCTTACAATTTCGGCCAAATTTCCCTGGACCTTTGCTTTATTGGTATTCCTGGCCAGCTCTTCCTGAACGCGGTTGAGTCCGGCCATACCATCGTACAACGCCCCATTAACATCAACCATAGTCACATTTTGGGCTCCCGCGTTCACCAGCAGCCGGCCGATCGCCGAACCGGCGGCGCCAGCTCCGTTAACTACAATCCTGGCAGATTTGAGGTCTTTCTTCACGAAACGCAGTGCGCCCAGCAGCGTGGCGAGCGCAGCAATCGCCGTCCCATGCTGATCATCGTGGAAAACGGGAATATCCATAATCTCTTTGAGTTTGTCTTCGATGTCGTAGCATTTGGGAGAAGAGATATCTTCCAGGTTGATCCCTGCAAAGGATGGCTGAAGCAGTCTGACCGTCTCAATGAATTTATCTGGGTCCTTTGTGTCTATACAGATCGGAAAAGCATCAACATCGCCAAACGTCTTGAACAATACGCACTTACCTTCCATGACAGGCATAGCTGCTTCTGGGCCGATGTCACCCAGACCAAGAACCCTTGTACCATCGGTGGCCACAGCAACCATGTTGCCCCGGCATGTCAGTTCAAAAGATAAGTCCTTGTTCGCCTTGATGTCCTTGCAAGGCTCTGCCACTCCAGGAGTATAAGCAAGACTCAGATCATGCCGATTTTTCAAAGGCACCTTGCTGGCTACTCCCAGCTTTCCTTGATTATCCCGGTGCAGTTTCATCGCTTCTTCCCGAATATTGCCGCTCATAAGAATCGCTCCTTTATAGATAATTCACACTAATCATAACATACTGAAAGATCGTTGTGTGGATTAATGATTATTTTTGCCTCAGCGTTTGTCATTCTTAGACTAAATTCGCTAATATCTATTCTGAAGATGTCATTTTTCCTTCTTTGCTGATGCCGTTATAACAACATGTCTATAAAGAAAACACGGCTTGCGTCGAGCCTTGGCGACAGCGTAAGCCGAAGTTGCCTTATCCAGGCGGAAAGTTATATTTTCTTACAGGGAGTCTGCTTAAAAAAAGAGTGATTTGGACTGTTCCAGTCCATTCGAGAGAGATAAATCATCACAATGTCTTTATTTAAGCAAGAAAGAGGGTCTATTGCTCGCTTAAGACCTACATTCTAACTCTTAACGGTTCC
>NZ_DATMYD010000075.1:0-10261 GCF_035561155.1 Sporomusa sp.
AGGATCGCGGCACTGGTATCCTTTTATTTGCGTACTTGTACTCGATTTTGCCCACAACCGACTTTTTGCCCCAAACGGCTCTGCACCGGGATGGTATTACTGCTTAAAACATGGCATTCTTCAGTGGTTTCGAACCGTCCCTTTGAGTCTTCCAGTGGCAGGATATGCGTGATATAAGTGAATAGGTTGACTCAAGAGAACCGTCCCTTTGAGTCTTCAAACTTATTTTGAAGCTCTCGAATTTCCTGTCGTAAGCTAGCGGTTTGGTTTTGTAAATCATCAATAATTTCACGGAAACTTTTTATAATTTCACGAAAATCATCTATAACTTGGTCAAGATTTTGCTGTTCTTTTGTTGTTGTCTCATTTTTTTGTTCTTCGGGTATCCTATCATTCGGGGTGTCTAGATTTCCCCTCGCGTCTCTTGCCTGAATTGCTTCTATAGCGGCAATCGTTTCAATTACATCGCCTACGTTATCAATTAGAAGGCCAACTATTAATAGATCTTCCTTGGTGATACTTCTAGATAGACTAAGTGCCAGAATGTAGCCTAAGGCTGTAAGTTCCTCGGCACTTAAAGACTGTAAATAGGAAATGGTAGTCATTCTATATACCTCCTCTATCTAAAAATATTTCAGAGGGGATAAATTATGATATGTCAAGCGGTTGAAAGTTGAGCATTTAGCCAGTTTAATTTTTGAGCTACTCAGGATTGTTTTTTTCAAAGCTCTTTTTGTTCATTACAGGAATGTTACAAGGATTGCCGCAGGATGAGAGCTATCTGCTAGCAGCTATAAGATATGTGTTAGTAAGCAGTGTTGCCTCGGGTGGGAACGCAATCAATTGGACATAGTAAAATGAGCCATTTAAAAGGAGGAAAATCTATGCATGATCAGGAGCTTAAACGATTAATAGAGGGAGCAGACGCTGCAATAAATAAAGAAGATTTTGAGGCGTTGATGGATTTTTATGCGGAGGATGCGATATTAGTAGTTAAACCTGGTCTGATTGCGCAGGGTAAAGATAAAATTCGCAAGGCATTTGAAGCTATCGCTGAATACTTTAATCATAGTCTTGTGGTCAGGCAGGAGAATCTGTGTATACTTGAGGCTGGTGACACCGCCTTAGTCATATCAAAGACATTACTAACTGCCAGTCAAAAAACGGATACTTCATTTTCTATGGAACGTAATGCAACTTATGTGTTTAAGAAAGATTTGGATAAAAAATGGCGTTGTGTTATTGATAATTCCTATGGAATAGAGTTGCTGGAGTCAAAGGAGATGGAACGCTGAAAAAAGATCGGATAATACTACCTCATCCAAGGCAGTATTATCCGATCATTCTTTACACCTAGACTCAGTAATAATCCTCAACATCGCAATCTGCATCTCAATAAGCTGCTTAACAAACTGTGCCGGAATACCATTGCTGAAAGCCAATGCAATAATCTCTGCCCAGGCTTCTTCAGATTGCTGCTTATAGGTTAGGAAACTCTCATAGTCACAAAGTGAGGGAAATTGCACTTTCAACAGGCCAACCAAGACGCCGTCAATCTGATGGTCAGAGGTCATCAAAACATCTTCATAATCTGGATTTGCTGAGCGAAAGTATGCTTGGCTATTTTTTTTGATAAAAAATTGCAGCGTAAGCTCATTGCCACCGGTTAGATTTCGAACAGCAACGATTTGACCAGGCTGGGGAATTTCCGTTCGCTTAAAAAAAGCCATATCTCCGGCATAAATTCCGACATATTGCATCCTGTCACTTTTTACGCAACCGGAAAAATCAATCGTATTACAGTCAAGGGTTTCTGTAAGATATTTGGTCTGGCTTTCATTTAAAAACCTGGCATCAGAATCAACACAACTATAGACCGGAATACGTTTTTGTGGAAAATGTTCCGGTACGGGTCCGGTTCCTTTCAAAAGCCAGTCGGTAGAAACGTTGAAGAAATCCGAAAGAGCTACAATTGCATCAAAGGAAGGCTTTACCCGTCCAGACCGGTAACTACTTAAATTGCCTGTTGAGATTCCTGTTTTTTCAAATATTGTGGTGTGAGAGGCGCCGGATTCTTTTATTAGATAAATGAGCCGCTCGGTAAAAGAGGTCATAAACAAAACACCCCAATTATAGTTGTATTAAACTATTTAATATTAAATAAAAGTAAAGATTGACAAATTATTTAATATTAAAGTAAAATGAAGCTAAGGCTACTTTTGCATGATTCACTTTTAACCAGGTTGTGCAAAAGCAAATCAGACCCAGGCAGGGGTGCCAGTGCCTGTCCATATCGGGAGCATGCAAAACTGGCACCATAAAGGCAACCTTTGCCCTGCACAGTATAAGCCAATGAACAAGGGAGAAGTCTGCTTAGAAATGTGTCTGAACGACACTTGTGGCCGTACGCAACAAAGACGGCGTCGGCTGGGCTCAAACATTGGAAAACAGTGGTATGTTTTCCATGTGATTGTCTCCATTATAGCGCAGCCAGCACGGGTCTTCAATGCGGGCGGAAAAGATATTGGGAGATGAGAAATGGAGCAGATCAGCAGGTTGAAAACCTTCAGATGGACGTTGGTACTGAACTTTATCATGGTCGAGTACATTCTGGTGCGAGCATCCTGTGGGACCTGTTCTCGGCACTGCAGGGGGGCCGTGACCAGTGTACCCAGCTACCGTGGTGCGGTTTCTGCTCGGGGTTGTCGAAGGCGGCATGTTTCCGCCCATCTATAGGGTTTGCTTGAAGAGAAGTAATGAAATGGAGGAGAATACCGATGATGACGTACCGGCAAAGAATGCTGGCCACCTTGCGAGGGCAGCCGGTTGACTGTCTACCGTTTGTACCCCGGCTGGACTTGTGGTATAAGGCGAACAAGTATAACGGCACGCTGCCGCGGCAATACCGGAGCGCCAGCTTGTTGGACATTGTGGAGGACCTGGACATCGGCTATCATACCGTTGTGCCCGACTATCAGGATTATGTCGACCCGCTGGACGTCGTGGACCGGGCGCTGGGCATGTGGCGCATTAAACATATGCCTTTCCGCACCGAATTAAAAGGAATCAGGCGCAACATTTGCTATGATGGTGACACTACTGCCGTGGAGTATCTGACTCCTGCCGGGGCGATTAAGACTAGGACAGTTTACAACAAGTCCATGCGCCAGGCCGGTATTACGCTATCGCATGTGCTTGAGCATGCCATCAAAAGCGTCGAAGACTATGAGGCGGTTGGCTATATCTATGAGCAGGCCGAACCCAGGGCTAGTTATGAGGGATTGGCTGAACTTAAGGAAGAGATCGGGGAGCGGGGGCTGGTCGGTGCTATTGCCAGCATGGGAGCCTCACCGATGCACGAGATTCTCCATGAGTTAATGACGTATGATCAGTTTTTTTACGCCTATTATGACCAGCAGGTGGAACTAACGCGCCTGGCGGAGCGCATGGCTGGCTACTACCGGAAGGTAATTGATTTGGCAATCGCCAGTCCGGCTGATTTCATCCGTATGGGGACCAATTATGACGCGCAAATTACCTGGCCGGTGTTTATGGATGAATATGTTGCGCCTTATCTGGCGGCAGCGGCGGACAAGATTCACGCCGCCAGCAAATTCCTGCTGACCCATACTGCCGGGGAAAACAAAAAGCTGCTGCCGTTTTTTGCGGCCGGCCATATTGATATTGCCGACTCGATTTGTCCGGCACCGCTGACCTCGCTGACGTTAAAGCAGGTCCGGGATTTTTTCGAAGGCAGCGGCATTACCATCTGGGGCGGGGTGGCCTCGGTGGCTGTATTAGAGAACTCCATGAGCGATTATGAATTTGCCCGGTATCTGGATGACCTGTTTCAACAGATCGGCAAGGGGGATCATTTAATCTTAAGCATCGCCGACACGGCTCCCCCGGACATGAAGTTCTCCCGCCTGGAGCGGATAGCTAAGCTAGCGAAGGAATTTGGCCCGGTGGCACCTTAAGAAACAAACAAGGAAGCAATCTCCTCTGCTGGCGGGATTGCTTCCTTGTTTTTGCCGCGTTGAATTTGCAGCACGGCAGGGCTTGCTAAACCCTTGTTTGCGGAATACTGGGCCTGACAATGTCGTTGAAAAATCATTCTGAAGAGGTCAGCCCTTGAAGATCATAATTGACCCCGGCCATTCCGGTTTGATTAAGGGTTGTTGTGCTGCATCTTCAGGCAGTGGGTTCGTCAAGTTCGTACCATGTTACCGTTATTCTAACCTGGACTGCGTTTCCCTCTGAAAGTATCCCTGGAACAGTAACCTCCACCCCGAGGGAATGATCAGGCGGAATGATTATTTTACCGGCAAAGTCAAGGGAAAAGTGCCCGATAACCTGAGTTGTACCGGCCACTATGAAGCCCCCGATACTTTCGAAAATATGGGCGACAATCATAGCGCTGTTGTCGGGAAAGCCAAAGTTAAGATTGCTTGCGAAACTCCCGGCACTAGGCGTAGGGTCACTAGCTATACGCACTTCTGTAGTTGATTCATAGCTTAGCGCCTGGTTGACCGGATCAAGCCTGCAGCCGCCAAAAACCGAATCAAGATACATAATTCTGCCTGATCCTATCGGGTTTGCAATTACTATCGAAGATGAATCCCCTGACAATAAGCGAGTGTCAAGTACATTCGAAAACATGCGACCTATTTGCGACTGGGTACTGGCGCTGGGCAAGGTGGCAAGGACGTTGTTCACATCGGTTCTGACGGTGCGGGTGACGCCGTCAATGCCCTCACCGCATATTTGGACACTATCAGCTACGCAGGACAGAGCGCGGGTTTCACCAGTAGCTCCGGTTGCTCCAGCAGCACCAGTAGCGCCAGTTGTACCTGTAGCACCTGTAGCACCTGTAGCACCTGTAGCGCCTGTTGCTCCAGTAGGTCCGGTGGGGCCGGTGGGGCCGGTGGGTCCAGTAGGTCCAGTAGCCCCCTGCGGGGGACAAGCCCCACATTGTTTAGGCTTATGGTCTTTAGGAGTATCATCTTTGTAATGATAATGACTATGACGAGAACTATATTTCCTTCCGTATGTCGTTGGTGAGTTTAAGTTTATATCGTCTGAATTATTTATATTATTCGCCCCCTCTTGTTAATTAAAGCGCGTTACATAATATAATATGGAAAGTTAGATATTATGGTGACTTTTTTTCGATCTACTTACCTTTCCAGTCTAGTGCACTCCGACTATGTCCAAATAGACCAAAGTCACTTACCGAGAAAAATATTCATAGATGGAGAAGACAATCAAAAATTCCAGGTTTTTGGCCAATAGGTGTAGAAGATAATAGTTTGTTAAAAACTGGAGGTGATTGATATACTAAGAATAAATCAACTTACTACTCCCAGCTTTTTAGTGGATTTGGACAAACTGGAATTAAATATCAGGGAAATGGCGGAGCTCTGCAAGACTAACGGTAAAAAACTCTGTCCAATGGTAAAGACACATAAGAGTACTGGGATTGCCGCCCTGCAGGCGGCTCATGGCTCCGATAGCTTTCTGGTCGGCACGCTTGACGAAGCCGAACGACTGCAGCAGCAGGATTATCAGGAACTGGTATTGGCCTATCCTGTCGCCGCCGCCGAGAATATTGCCAGGGTGATTAACCTGGCAAAAAGAGCTCACGTTATCCTGAGCTTTGATGGTGTTGAAGCGGCCGCTCAATTTGAAGCAATGCTGTTGCAAGAGCAGATTACGATGGAGTATTTGATTATCATCGACTGCGGCTTGCACCGGTTTGGGGTGCAGCCGGATAGCGTCCTTACGCTGGCACAAGAACTAAGCAAGTTCTCGCGTTTGAAGTTTAAGGGAATCGCCACTCATCCGGGGCATGTATACGGCAAGAATACCTCAGCGGACGTTGTGGCTGTAGCTAAAGAGGAGATTGCGGCCTTGGAGAAAGCAGCAGACCTGCTGAGTAACGAGGGTTTTGCAGTAGAAATAGTCGCTACAGGCAGCACTCCCACTGGACCGTTTGCCGCCTGCAGTAAAACGGTTACCACGCTGCGGCCCGGGAACTATACTTTCTATGATGCTATCCAGGTGGCATTGGGGGTAGTTCCGCCTGAGCGGTGTTCTCTGACAGTTTTGGCAACAGTCATTGCCAACCCGGGTAAGAACCTTTTTATCATAGATGCGGGCAGTAAGTGTTTGGGTTTAGATAAAGGCGCTCACAGCGTATCCCTGGTAAATGGTTACGGCATTGTCAAAGATCACCCTGAATTAATGGTGGAAAGTTTATCTGAAGAGGTTGGCAAGATCAGAGCTAACGGCAATACCGGGCTAAAGGTTGGGGATAAGATTGAGATTATTCCCAATCACGCCTGTGCCGCGGCCAATATGACAAGTTTCTTAACAGGGCATCGGAACGGTATAGTTGAAAAGACGATCGCGGTGGATGCAAGAGGCGGAGCTAACAGACGATTTTAGTGCCGGGTTGAAAGAGAACTGGGGACGGAAACAAACAAGGAAGCAATCTCCACGACTGGGGGATTGCTTCCTTGTTTTGCAGCCTCGCAATTCAGGACAGCTCCTTCTCCTGTAAAAAATCCATGCGTCCGTCAACCATGACAATTTCAGGGCGGGCAGAGATAATCAGCGGGTCTTCACTCCATACGACCAAATCAGCATCCATACCAGGAGCAAGGCTGCCGATACGGTCATTCAGGCCCAGAATCCTGGCGGCATCGCAAGTAATCATTTTCAGAGCCTTATTTGCCGGGAGGCCATACCGGGTAGCCAAGCCAGCATATATGGACAGAAAAGAGCTGGGAGTTACCGGATGATCGCTCATCATGGCAAAAGATACGCCATGCCGGTATAACAGGGCTGGTGACTCTATAGTCTTATCTTTTAGTTCCACTTTTGACCTGGTGGATAAGGTTGGCCCTAAAACTACAGGAATTTCTTCTTCGGCCAGCATGTCTGCGACAAGATAAGCTTCCGTACCATGCTCGATAATGATATCGACATCAAATTCCCTGGCAATCCGTATCGCTGTGACAATGTCGTCCGCCCGGTGGGCGTGAGCACGGAGTGGCATCTCTTTTCGCAGGACTTTGGCGATCGCTTCCAGTCCCATGTCATATTTATAATCTTTTTCAGCTTGTTTTGCCAGGTAATGATGGGCCTTCCAGAATGCCTCCCGGATTAAGGCGGCGGTAGCCATGCGCGAGACAGGCATCTTTTTACGGTCTGCTCCATAAACGCGCTTAGGATTTTCACCAAAGGCAATTTTAAGTCCGGCATACCGTTGTAACACCATTTGCTCTACGATGGGTTTCGGCGCCGTTTTAAGGATCACGCATTGTCCGCCAATAGGATTAGCACTGCCGGGAGCCACCATAACAGTAGTTACGCCCCCCTGGTAGGCTTCCAGGAGGCCGAGGTCGGCCGGGTTAATGGCATCGAGCGTATGCATTTCGGGAGTAACCGGTTCACTGCGTTCGTTAACATCAATACCGGCCCAGCCCATACCTTCGCTTTCAACACCTAGGTGTGTGTGCGCGTCAATGAGTCCCGGGGTTATGGTCTTGCCGGTTACGTCGATAACCTGGCAGCCTGATGGGATGTCGATATTCTTGCCGACTGCCCATATCTTGCCGTTTCGAACCAGTATTGTACCGCGATCCAGGTTTTTACCGCACATGGTCAGGATTTTCCCGCCAGTTAACGCAATCATGTCATTTCCTCCCCTGAAACCAAGGATTAATATTATGTTGATGCCCATCACGTGCTGTTGTTCGTACTTTTTCAATTATTTTTCTTATACTATGATAGATGTTAATATTCCTCTTTTGTATTACTATCAGTATATGATGATTGGCTTTTTATTGAATGGAAGCAGAAATAAGAGATGAAAGTGCAAGCTGTCATTAAGCAGGAATTTTATGGAAAGATTCAGAAGAAGTTATAATATTTTCCTCAGATCTATAGGCTATACTAATAAAAATTTATCATAAGGAGGTTTAGAAAAAAACGATGAGCAGCGGTATTAACAGCCTGAACCAGGGCGATACAATCGAATTGAGGGCTATTACTCCTGACAGGCTGCAGGATTTTTGTGCAATGCAGGAATTGGAGCACCTGGTCTGGCACATGCCGCATTCCTTGCCTTTGCATCAGGTGGTAACGGTAGCTAAAAATGGCGGTATTTTAGTGGGAGCTTTCGATGGCAACCTCATGGTGGGACTCTTGTATAGTTTCCCCGGGTATCTTAATCGGCAGGCTTATCTATGCTCCCATATGCTGGGGATACGGGAAGGCTGGCGCCACCGCGGTCTAGGGGAAAAATTAAAGTTGGCTCAGGCCGAGGCGGCGAGAACTGCAGGCTATTCGCTGGTTACTTGGACTTATGATCCGCTGGAATCAGTTAATGCCAATCTGAATATTACTAAGCTGGGAGCTGTTTGTTCGACATATATTGTCAACTGTTACGGAGAGATGAACGATAACCTCAATCAGGGGTTGCCGTCAGACCGTTTTCAAGTAGCCTGGTGGTTAGAACAGTCCAAAGAACTATTATTACCTTCAGGTAAAGAATGCCAGGCAATTCTGTGGCAACATTGTGGAAAAAATCTGATTAAACCGGTAGGAGAGGCCAATCTGGCGGCTGAGTTTCTTGATAAAGCGGTTCGAGTAACGGTGGCGGTGCCGGCGGATATCCAGGAGATTAAGGTGCAGGATATCGCTTTGGCCAAGACATGGCGATTGGTAACCAGGCATGCGTTTGTTTCCCTGTTTGACGCCGGCTGGGCCGTGGTCGGCTTCCGGCGTTTACCAGGAGTTCCGGTTAGTGAATATATTTTAGCACGGCAGGAGCAGTTGGGGTTGCCTCAGCCGCCCTGGGAAAAGGATTTAAAAGGATAGGAATGATGAAATTGCGATTATCGGCTGTTACCTTACGGGCTATGCGGATGCGTATGAGAGCACCGTTTACTACAAGCTTTGGAACAGAATGGGATAAAGATTTTATCCTGGTGGAAGTCAAAGATGCAGAAGGGCGTTCCGGCTGGGGCGAGGCGGTGGCCATGAAAGCGCCACTCTATAATGAAGAAACAGTAGGCACAGTTTGGTTGATGCTTAAGGAGTTTCTCATTCCTTTACTCTGGCATCAGCCGCCAGGTCATCCCCAGGAAGTGGCTGGCCTCTTCCGCCACATCCGTCGCAACTATATGGCTAAGGCTGCCCTTGAAGGGGCTTTGTGGGATCTATATGCTATGGCAGAAAACGTGCCGTTGTACCGGGCTTTGGGGGGAGAACGGACGGTTATCGACGTAGGTATTAGTCTGGGTATTGAAAGCTCAGTTGATAAGCTGCTGGCGCAGGTGGAAAAATATGTGGCGGCGGGCTATAAACGGATAAAAATCAAGGTAAAACCAGGTTGGGATGTTGACATAGTGGCAGCGGTAAGACGACGCTTTCCCGCAATCCAATTGATGGTCGATGCTAATTCGGCCTACACATTGGCCGATTCGGCCCGCTTGGCTGCCCTGGACGAATATAATCTGATGATGATTGAACAGCCTCTTGCCCATGATGACATTATTGACCACGCGGTATTGCAAAAGCAGTTAAAGACGCCCATCTGTCTTGATGAAAGCATTCATTCGGTAGAGGATGCCCGTAAGGCGCTGGAATTGGATAGCGGCCGGATCATTAATATTAAGATTGGCAGGGTAGGTGGTCTTACTGAGGCTAAAGCCATCCATGACTTGTGTGTGGGCAAGGGTGTGCCGGTATGGTGCGGCGGTATGCTTGAATCCGGGGTCGGCCGGGCTCATAATGTTGCCATTACTACCTTGGCCGGGTTCACTTTGCCTGGAGACACGGCCGCTTCCAATCGTTACTGGGAAGAAGATCTGATTGAACCCGAAGTTACTGTCCATGATGGTGTTATTCATGTGCCTGACCGGCCCGGTATCGGTTATGCTCTGTGCCGTGAGAAGATTGATAAATACACATTATATAGCAAAACCTTCCGGCCTGAAGCTAGATAACATGTTTTTAAATTAACATGTTAAGTGAATTTTGGCTGATCTGGGCAGTGGACTGCGACCAATATAAGATAACCCATCGACCTCATAGGGCCGATGGGTTATTGCATGTGCGCCCAGCATGGGCGCTTACTTGTTGGTGAAAGTCCAATACGGGGGTTGATAGTGCCAACCGTTAGCCTAAGACAAGGGTGTCGCCTGTGAGGGCGAATCTGAAGGAAGTCGGCGGCAAAACTCCGGTCTGAGGA
>NZ_DATMYD010000076.1:0-7782 GCF_035561155.1 Sporomusa sp.
ATAAATAAAGTGAGACTTAGCTTCAGGTGGGGTTTTAACCCCATCTGAAGTTTAGTCGACCTTATCCAGGGACTTAGCCGCTCTTAACTCCCACTTGTAGAAGATGGGAGTCTTAGAGCGGCTTGGTCATCGGATAAAAAAAGGACATAACTCCGCCTGTGAGAGTTATGCCGTCCAGTCTTACAAATATATTACATTAACTGCTGCGACCAATCTGTATACACGGACGGTCATATCCCCCTGAAAAATGAACGAAGTATACTTGTCCAGCAAAAGCTGGACATCCGAACTTTCGTGGGGCGACTCTATTCCCACGAAAAACAGTGAGACTCCCACTTTAGAAGTGGGAGTCTCAGATGAGGATTAACTCTGAAGGTAAAAATTCGCCTCCCCCCACACCAGACACATTATTTGTCATGCGACACCTGTTATAAGACTTTGCCAGCGCAGCCATTTTCTCCGGCTCGACGGGGTTGCGCCTCGGTATCCTGCAGATGCTGATTAAGCCGCGAAAGTTTCTCGTTAATTGCAATCTGCATTCCTTATCTATATACTACAAGACAGTTCTGTCGCCTTCCATAATCTTTCTAAATTTTGAAACAGTTCAATAGGCGCAGCCAAACTACTGTATGTACCCGGTCTACGACATCACCACATCCACGTAACAACGTTAGCTGAAATATACGAACCTCTTTCCCTAAATTGAATAAACTATATCAGCACTTCCATAGGTGAGGTCCTAAATATGAATTGTGATAACATCAATAGGTTCATTATATTGGGATTAATATTAACTATTGCGATAGATTTATTTTTTTTTGTTTGTTGAGATTATAAGCCAGCGGTGCGATAAAGAAGCGGAAAAAGAGAAAGAAGCGGAAGATAAGAAACTCAGAAATGAGCTCGCTGAGCTGCGCAAAGAAATCCTGACACTCAAAAAAAGAATCTATACTCCCGACTGAAAAATTATTTCAAATGTATGAATGGCAACTGTCCTCACCGATTGATGCCTTATTATGTCTCCTCTCACCCACTAGCAGGACTTTGGCAGGTATATTATCGAATAATATATAGGCAGTTCTATACATGCAAACAGCCTGCTTGTATTAGCAGATACTAAAAAAGGGGGATGAGTGATGTTGCAGGATATTATGAATCAAACATTTTTCCAAAACAGCGTTGAAAAATATCTTATCTCATTATCAGTGTTTGTGCTTACCCTCATCGTTGTTAAACTATTTGAAAGCGCTGTTTTAAGCCGCCTGAAAACCTGGGCCGGGAATACCACGAGCAAGATAGACGTGATGTTGCTCAACAACCTCGAAAAAACTTTGTTGCCTGCTATGTACTATGGCTCTTTCTATTTGGCGATTCGCAGCCTAACTTTAAACTATGTCCTTAGCAGAGCCATTGATGTGATTGGGATTATCATTCTAACAATTTCCGGAATTCGCTTTTTGGTTGCAGCAGTCGATTATGCGCTGGAACATGTATTAAGAACAAAGGATAATACAGACAAGGAACGTAATCTTAAAGCCATTATGCCCATCTTAAAAGTAATGATTTGGGCGATTGGCCTCATATTCCTTTTGGATAACCTGGGTTTTCAAATCTCCGCAGTTGTTGCCGGCTTGGGAATTGGCGGTATTGCGGTAGCACTCGCAGCGCAGGCGTTATTAAGAGACCTATTCAGCTATGTCGCTATTGTTTTTGATCGCCCTTTTGAGCTCGGCGACTCTATTACTATCGGCGAGCACGCGGGGACCATTGAGCATATCGGTATTAAAACAACACACATCCGTAGTCTGGGTGGAGAGCAACTGGTGTTTTCCAACTCCGATCTTACTAACTCACGTATCCAAAATTATAAGAGGATGACCAACCGGCGGGTGATTTTTAGATTTAGGGTTATCTATAATACAACAAGTCAACAGTTGAAGGAAATCCCTGAAATCGTTGAACATATTATCGAGAATATTGAAGATACCACCTTTGACCGGGCCCACTTTATCTCATTCGGGGATTATAGCCTTGATTTTGAGGTAGTTTACTATGTCGTAGGTAACGACTACAAAAAATACATGAATATTCAACAAGCCATCAATTTAGCACTAAAAGAAGAGTTTGAACAACGAAGTATTGAATTTGCGTATATCACTAAAACGTTATTCCTACAAAAACAATAGTAAGAGTAACAGTATTTTTTAATTGTTGTAAAAAAATAAAGGGACTGTCTCAAAATAGGTTTTTTGAACCTATGAGAGGCAGTCCCTTCTTTATTCTATAGGTTGAGACCAGCAAAAATGTCCTTCCCCTAGCCTTTCCAGTATATATATCATCCAGTTAAACTAGAATCGCTCCCAAGATTTAAGGCTTGAAATTCATCCTCGGTATAAACTTTTATATTCTCCGCTTTTAAGAGTGTACAAAAAACCCCATCACCCTCAATCAAGTTCCCTGAAAATGTGCCATCATAAATCAGCCCGCAGCCACAAGTAGGTGATTTTGATTTTAGTATGGCTATTTTGCTTCCAACTAACTTCGAAATAGCTAACGCGACCTTTGCTCCGGCTATATACTCAGCTGTTAGATCTTTACCGCTGTTAGATAAAAATTTCCCGTCACACTATTCTACACTAGGTCGCGGCGTTGATAGATTTGCCAAAATTTCCGGGCAGAGCGGCATAGCCTGCCCTTTTTTCACCATCTCTACTACTTCACGTATAGGAAAAGCCTGACCGTTATATCTACACTCCACTCCAGCCAGGCAAGCACTAACGATGATCATGGTAACTTCCCTCCATTCGTCTGTCCTTGTTATTATTTATTCTTCAACAAGATAACATATTAAATCAATTATTAACTTTGCCTACTACATGTTTTACTGTACACAAGTAAAATTTCTGCAAATGTTCTTGCGGAGAACAATCTTTTTTATAACATGTTGAATTGGCATTTTACTGTATCCTCGATTATATACTGCTTTAAGATAGTCCAATGCAACTTATTTTTCCATATTTTACATTATTTTAAGTTTAAGTTAACACTAAGTAAAAAATAATCAGTTACACTGATAGTGACTAAAAACACGGAGGGATAATGATTGAGTAATCTGATGGAAGACATAAACCTTAATTTCAACCGACGTGACTTTATTAAAATGTCGGCAGGAGCTATGGCGGCCTTAGCTGCCACCACACTACCATTTCCGGTTTCTGCTAAAGCTCCGACAATTAAAGCTACTCAAATTTCGCTGCAGGATTGTCTAACTATGGACCCTGTAAGTATGGCCGAAAAATCAACATACATAAAATCGGCGTATGATTATCTAGTAAAAACAGCCAATGAAATTCAGGATTCCAATCTCCGCCGCTCGACAATTGAAATTTTGCATAACCCTGCACCACGTCTAATGGAGCTATATCCGACCAATGCTGAGAAAGAACAAGTAAAACAGCGCCTGTTTGCGGCTGGTTACCTAAAACCATCCGCAGCAACTGATGAATTTCTACCTCCTTGTAAAGACCCCAGTCAAGCGGTACTACCTTTCTATGCTGCCCCAGGCAGCGGTTACGCCAGCCATCATTCGTATCCTGGTGGGCTTGCCACCCATGTCGCTGTAAACGTGAAAGCAGCTTTAGGTTTTTTCAATGCCTATAAAGAGGTTTCAGGGTTTCCGATGAATCGGGATATTGTCATTGCCGCCCAGACACTCCACGACCTGCATAAACCGTGGGTTTTCCAGTGGCAAAAGAACGGCACGTCTAGAACAGAATATCCAATCGCCGGAACAGGCTCTCACCATGTTCTTAGTCTTGCTGAACTAATCTACCGTCGATTCCCGGCACAAGTTATTGTCGCCCAAGCCTGCGCTCACAACCACCCTGGCACTGCCGATGACGAACGGGAAGTTGTAAACTGGCTAACTGCGGCGTCCATCCTGGCGAAGCAAGATGCTGTTAATCTTGGCCTCCTAACTAAGGACGGCAAAACCCTACCGTTGCCTCGCCGCACCGAAGGCTTTATAACTCATTTAGGCGATCATGACTGGGTATTATCTGTACCGTCGGCTAAGTGGATGATAGCCAAACTCAGCGAAATTGCTCAAAAGGAATACCTCATGACTGACACAGACCTGCAAACCCAAAAATTCTACGCTTTTAGAAACTACGTCTTTTCTCAAGCAACGCTGGAGCAGTTATACGCAATCTGGACTTTGAAAAACGAGGAGGCCCTAGTAGATACGGTAAAAACAATAGTAGCGTTATAGTTACAGAGAAATTGGAGTGAGAAGTGTGAGATGTCCTAACAGCAGGCTTATTATTGTGACTGTCTTAATGTTGTTTTTTCTTACTGTTAGTCCTAACGGAGTATCTGCCAAAGCGCAGTCCGATTTTTTCAATTTAACAGTAATCCATACCAATGACTTCCATGACTATGATCCATACGCTTTAGCCAGAAAAGCACATATTATAAAAAAAATACGGACAGAAGCGCAAAATGTTCTACTCGTAGACGCAGGAGATATTTTCGTTCGCGGGCCGTATCATAAGGTTTTCTACGGGGAATTGGAAATGGCAGTTTTTAATGCCCTGAACTATGACGTATGGGAGCTTGGTAACAACGAGTTCAAAGGCCATCCAGATCAATCTGTTGCCGATGAAAAGATGTATAATCTAATTAAGCAGGCAAAGTTCCCTACCTTGTGCGCAAATATAAAAAACAATGATGATAGCTACCTACCTGGAGTAAAGCCTTACATAATTAAATCAGTGAACGGTATCACGGTAGGTATCATCGGTGTCTCTTCTATGAAAGTAAAAGGTTATCCTCAAGCCTCAAATAAAATAGTAGAAGACCCACTGTTGACAGTCAAAACCCTACTTCCCAAAGTAAAAGAGGAATCAAATATTCAACTATTGCTCTCTCACGCCGGCCTTGCTGCCGATGTACAGATGGATATGAAACTTGCCGGCAGCGGCTTGTCTCTCATTATTGGAGCTGACGACCATTACGTTATTAAGCAACCCATTTACCGCAGCGGCGGCATTCCGATCGTCCAAGCCGGTGGCGAAGACAACATCTACCTTGGCCGGATTGATCTGAAATATGAAAATAAAAATGGTACATGGGTATTAGTTTCTCACAGTGGCAGGTTATATCCTATTGATGATAAAGTGCCAATGGATCCGGAAATAAGAAGAATTGTTGACCAATACTTAAGTAAGGTGCAAAAACCGGCTGCATAACAATAAAATTTTCGATGCTTATGTACCGTTTGGTAGGCGACTAACTATTTGATATGGTATGACCATGTGTAAGCGTCAAAGTAACGCCACATAGTTTGCGCCCCTGAGAACTGAGATAATGTTTGTAAGGGGGTATCAATCATGGAAACAAAGGTAAAACAAACACGCCGAAGCTATTGCGCCACAGAAAAAACAGCGTTGCTGGAAGCATATAAAACCAGTGGTCTCTCTAGCAAACAGTGGTGCAAGGAAAATGGGATCGGACTGAGCACCTTGCAGCGCTGGGTACAAAAGGAGTGGAACCTGGAAAATGCGCCACCCTTGCAAACCTGGGTATCTGTAAATACGATTGCAGAAACAAAATCGGATCGACTCCAGGTGCAGATTGGTCCATTCACCGTCGCGGTTGCTAGCAATACGAATCTAAAGCTGTTCGCTTCCGTGCTCAAAGTGATGAAGGAACTATGCTAAAACGGTCAGAAACTCTACCAGTATTCCTAGCCTGTGGCGATACCGATATGCGCAAATCCATCAACGGTCTGAGTGCCATCATTCAAAACAGCTTTGACCTCGATCCCTTCGAGAAAGCACTGTTTGTCTTTTGCAACCGGCAGCGTAATCGACTGAAGATACTAACCTGGGAAGACAATGGCTTCTGGCTGCATTTTAAACGCTTGGAGCGCGGTCATTTCAAATGGCCGACAGTCGGCGAAAGCCGCACAATGACGCTGAGCATCGATGAGCTCTGGAACCTGATCCAAAGTCCTGGAATCGAGCAAAAACTACGCCGCACCGAAGTGCTGAAAAGCCGCTAAATACGGTGTTTTAGTGGCTTTTCGTCCTATTTTCCGGTATAATAAAAGGTAAGAAATCGACCGGAAACGAGGACTTTTATGCAGACACAAGCACAAATGGAAAACGAAATCGCAGCGTTGAAAGCCCGTATCCAAGAACTCGAAGCGCTCAACAAGTGGTATATCGAGCAACTCAAGCTCAGCCGCCAAAAATTGTTTGGCAAGTCCTCTGAACGCAGCCACTATGAGGGAGTGGATCAACTTAGCTTGTTTAATGAAGCGGAAGCCGATCGGCAGCCGCTCATTCAAGAGCCGGATCCCGAAACGATAAGCGTTTCACGGAAAAAAGGCAAACGCGGTGAATCAACCAAACATCTTCCAGTGGAAGTGATCGAATACAAAATAACGGAAGAAGAGTCCGCTTGTCCGCAATGCGGCGAAATGCTCCATGTGATGAGCAAAGAAGTACGCAAAGAATTGACCATTATTCCGGCTACAGTTAAAGTCATCGAACATGTCAGTTGTGTCTATAGCTGCCGCAACTGCGAAAAGCATGACATTCAAACGCCGGTCATTACGGCAACAGCTCCCAAGGCGCTGCTGCCGAAAAGTATGGTATCTGCTGAACTGTTGGCGTATATCATGAGTCAAAAGTTCGTCAATGCCATGCCGCTTTACCGCCAGGAACAGGAGTTCAAACGGCTTGGTGTCGCTTTATCTAGGCAGAACCTTTCCAATTGGGTCATTAAAGGTGCAACGCTATTAGCCCCCATCCTGGAAACTTTCAAACGGGAGTTGCTAACCCGCGAAGTACTGCATGCCGATGAAACCACGCTGGAAGTCTTGTGTGAACCAGGCAGACCCACACAGACCAACTCCTATATGTGGGTATACCGGACATCGGGTGATTCCTCAAAACCGATTGTATTGTATGACTATCAAGAAGGCCGTAGCGGACGATTCGCTAAACAATATTTATCGGGATTTACGGGATATCTTCATACCGATGGCTGGAATGGCTATCACCAGTTGGAAGAACAAGGCGTGACCTTGTGCGGCTGCTGGGCACATGCCCGCAGAAAATTCAATGAAGCGCAACTTGGTGCAGCCTCCAATAAAGCCGGCCTTCCCGAAGATATAGGCCTTTCCTATTGCAATCAATTATTCGCGATCGAAAAGCGGGCAGAAACGATGACGGCGGAAAAGCGGCATACTGTGCGGCAAAGTGAATCAAAGCCACTCATCGAAGCGTTTTTTGCATGGGTCGATACGTGTTCTCGTACAACTTTGCCACAAAGTCTGTTGGGCAAGGCGTTTACGTATGCCCAAAATCAAAAGAAGTACTTGCTAGCATTTTTAGACGATGGCCGTATCGAATTATCGAATAACCGAGCGGAACGCTCTATAAAGCCCTTTGTCATTGGCCGCAAAAATTGGCTATTTTGCAACACCCCCGGTGGAGCAAAATCTTCGGCGGACATATACAGCTTGATTCAAACAGCCATCGAAAATGGTTTGAAGCCGCAAGCGTATCTGGAATATGTATTCAAACAGATTCAGCAGCATGATTATGAATGTGTAGACAAACTGCTGCCGTGGGCAGCGGAAATTCCTCTACATTGTAAGATGCCGCAAACAAAATCATAATAGGGATACATTCAAAGCAACCACTTGAGGTAGTATTTTCATATTACCCCAGGTGGTTTTTTATTCCCATGTGGGCTTGGCTTGACGCTTAC
>NZ_DATMYD010000077.1:0-22266 GCF_035561155.1 Sporomusa sp.
TTTTATCACCTATCCCCTAAATCCTCCTTTATCCGACGACCAAGCCGCTCTAAGACTCCCATCTTTCCTGTGCCCTTTAGGGTATACAAGTGGGAGTTATACCCAAAGGGCACAGGCGAGCGGCTAAGTCCCTGGATAAGGTCGACTAAACTTCAGATGGGGTTAAAACCCCACCTGAAGCTAAGTCTCACTTTATAACTTATTGTCCCACAAAATTCCAGTTGTTATAATTATAACAAATACTTTTGAATCAAATTGGTTCAATAGGAGGAATATACCATGATCTGCCAAAATTGCAAAACGGAGATTCCGGCTAATGAAGAGAGTAAATATCGGGGACAGATCCTATGCGAAGACTGTTATATTGAAATGCTTGAGCCCCCGCGCAGTTGTGATGTCGCCGCTGTTTACAGCGCCAAATCTGCCCGCAAAGCGGCTGGTCAGGAAGGTACCGATGGCTTGACCGACCTGCAAAAAAACATCTACGACTATGTAAAAAAACAAGGTCCGGTTACGCATGACCAGGTTATGCAACACCTTAGCCTGTCCAGACTCCAGCTTGATAAAAACTTTGCCATCTTAAGACACTGTGAACTGCTTCGCGCTTTTAGAGAAAACGATCAGGTTTTTGTCACCGTTTGGACCGAAGGCGGCCCTGGTGAACTCAAAATTAACGATCGTTGATAATTAAAAAGAGATTGCTTTACTATTGTTCGAAATGAGTTAGTTCAATTTCCGTCATTTCGAGTAACAGCATGGCAATCTCTCTTTTGTTTTCAATTATTAATGTATGGCTCTTTTCTTAACTCTGCCACCTAGTACATCATGTACTTCGTGAATGGTAACAAAGGCGCCTTCATCTTTTTCATAAATAATCGACTTCAGCTTAGCGATCTCCAGACGGGTTATAACTGAATACAGCACCTTTTTTGGCTCGCCGGTAAAACCGCCGGCACCATGGAGCACGGTCACGCCCCGTCCCAGGCGGGCCATCAGCGCTTCGGCAATCTCCTCAGGGTTATCAGAAACAATCATAACTCCTTTTGACTCATCCAAGCCCTCAATTGTAATATCAATAACTTTAAAGGCAATAAAATACGCCACTAGCGAATACATCGCTTTCTCCCAGCTAAACACCAAACCGGCGCTGCTTAAGATAAACAAGTTAAAAAACATGATAATCTCACCGACAGAAAAGCCACTTTGTTTATCAAAGAGTATCGCCATAATCTCTGTACCGTCAAGCGAGCCGCCGTTTCTGATTATTAGGCCTACGCCGATTCCCAAGATGATGCCGCCAAAAACAGCTGCCAAAAATAAGTCATTTGTCAACTCAGACACAGGGTGTAACAAATAGACCCAACCAGCTAGCGAGATAATTGAAAATAATGTTGACAGGGCAAAACTTTTACCAATTTGCTTGTAACCAACATATAAAAACGGCAAGTTTAACAAAAGCACCAGAACACTCAAGTTGATACCGGTAATATGGCTGGACATAATAGCAATCCCGACAATACCGCCGTCAATAATCTGATTGGGCACTAGAAAGATTTCAAGACCTATGGCAGCAAGGATAGACCCAATAAAGAGCGTTAGATATTTCTTTATATGAAAAACCGCCACATTCCGGGTTTGCGGCATATCATCGCCTCCTTAGGTTTGACCTCACAGTATGCTATTTTCCGTATAATGCTGCTAATTGCTTTTTCACATCAGGATTTTCGAGATATTCATCATAAGACATACGACGGTCAACTATGCCATTGGGTGTAATTTCAATAATACGATTGGCAATTGTTTGAATAAACTGATGGTCATGCGAAACAAACAAAATTGTGCCCTCATAGTTAGTAAGCCCGTTATTGAGCGAGGTAATTGACTCTAAGTCCAAGTGATTTGTTGGCTCATCCAATAACAAAACATTGGCGCCGCTTAACATCATTCTGGACAGCATGCACCGGACTTTTTCGCCACCAGATAAAACATTAGCCTCCTTTAGACTCTCCTCGCCAGAAAACAGCATTCTCCCTAAGAAACCTCTGATAAAGGATTCTTCCTGATCACGGGAAAACTGTCGCAACCAATCAACAAGGTTTAGTTCTATGCCGTCAAAATACTGGGAGTTATCTTTAGGAAAATACGCTTGGCTTGTGGTCACGCCCCACTTGAATGAACCGCTGTCAGCCTCCATTTCTCCCATCAGTATTCTGAAAAGAGTTGTTTTAGCCATTCCTTCAGGTCCGACAAAGGCAATTTTATCACCCTTGGTTACCATAAAGCTCACATCATTCAATACCTGTTCGTCTTCGATTTTTTTGCTGATGTTTTCCACAGTCAAGAGTTGTGCCCCTGCTTCACGATCAGGCTTAAAGGCTACATACGGATACTTGCGGGAGGAAGGTCTAATGTCATCAATCGTAATTTTGTCAAGCAGTTTTTTGCGGGAAGTGGCCTGCTTGGATTTAGAGGCATTAGCGCTAAACCGCTGGATAAAACTTTGCAGGTCTTTAATTTTTTCTTCCTTTTTCTTATTGGCTTCTTTCGCCAGTTGCAGCGCAAGCTGACTCGATTCCAACCAAAAATCATAGTTACCGACATACAGTTGAATGTTCTGGAAGTCAATGTCGGCAATATGAGTACATACCTGATTTAAAAAATGCCTGTCGTGGGATACAACAATAACAGTGTTAGGGAAGTCAGCCAAAAAATCTTCCAACCAGGTAATAGAATCAATATCCAAGTGATTTGTAGGTTCATCGAGAAGCAGAATGTCAGGATTCCCGAACAGAGCTTGAGCTAAGAGCACCCTTACTTTTTCGTTACCGCTTATTTCTCCCATCTTAAGTTGATGGAGATCTTCCTTAATTCCCAAGCCATTTAACAGTTTGGCGGCTTCTGTTTCGGCATCCCAGCCGTTCAATTCAGCGAACTCGCACTCAAGTTCCGATACCCGTATACCGTCTTCATCGGAAAAATCCGGTTTAGCATACAGGGCATCCTTTTCTTCCATGATTGCATATAAACGGGAATGCCCCATAATAACCGTTTTTAAAATTTCAAACTCGTCAAATTCATAATGGTTTTGTTTAAGTACCGCCAGCCGCTCACCTGATGAAATGGCAACATCTCCGGAAGTCGGCTCAACTTCACCAGATAATACCTTCAAAAAGGTTGATTTGCCGGTGCCGTTTGCACCAATAAGACCATAGCAGTTGCCAGGAGTAAATTTTATATTGACATCTTTAAACAAAACGCGCTTGCCAAATTGTAGTGTTAGGTTATTTGTACTAATCATCGTTCTACCCATCTTTCCTAAATATTACTTACGAATAATAATTGTAACATATTATTGAGCAGAAATAAAGAATAAGCTTGCCAAACGGCAAGCTCCTTAAAACGCAGCAGGCTGACAACCATAACCAGCAGTTCCATCAACCAGACCGAGCAATCTCACTGCTGTTATAATTACATATCGCTCATTTTAATCCTCAATATCTATATATATTCCGGTATTTGTCTGATCACTTTGCTTAATGTGTCCGGCTAGCCGGTAAAAAAGACTCATTACTGAGTCGTTCGGTGAAGCGATTGTACCTGCGACACAAACCTCAGCGGTAAGATCAGGGAATATCTTCATAATGGTCATTTGTTCAAGCTGTAGTTTGATTTTATTGGCAAACGGCAAAATAAACCCTTTCCGGGTATTCTGGATAGTTACTAAGAAAGCAGCACTCTGCCAACGGCTAACTATATTCGGTGGCAAAATTTCGGCAGACAAGACTTCGGCAATTAGCCTAAGTGTTTGATCACCCACGATTGTTCCATGCTTATCATTAATTGCTTTAAGGTTAGTAATTTGAAAAATCAATACGCCAAAGGGTAACATACTTCGGCGAAGATCTTCTAATAAACTTGTCAGCTTTAATTCAGCATACTGGTGACTGTGCAATTCAGTAACGTTGTCTTTAAATGCTAAATTGGACAATGCCTGAATTTTTTCCAGACTATTATCAGCTAAGGCATTAAATATTTCAACAACAGCCACGACCTGTCCTGCATCGTTTCTCACAGGAATAGCCTTGAACTTTACCGCTAACTGATTTCCGGATTTACGCTGCAAATTTGTCTGCGTCTCGGAATATTCGTTGGTGGCGGCAGCCAGCTTCAACGGGCAGGCCTGCTCACACAGCCTATTGTCAGAATCACTGCTATTAAAAAGGTAAAAACAGGGTTTAGCCTGCATTTCAGTGGCTGAATAACCGGTAATACTCTGGGCGGCGTTATTCCAGTATATAGTATTTTGATTAGTGTCTACAATACGAATACCGTCAGCCACATTAGTCATTACGGCCTCAAGTATCGCAGAGCACGCTAGATGCTTTATCTCAGGCATATGCCAGCCTCCTCTAGTTTCAAGGGATAATCGCGCAATGACCTTGATTCTAGAAAAAAAAGGGAAATCCTCTTTTCTGCCTTTTCATATTACAGGTTGGTTCTCAAAATTGCAGTTCTTCCTTGCCCGGACTTGCATGCTTAATACCATGCCATGCTAGACGCATACAAAAAGGCACTATTTGCATAAAGCGTACAAATAGTGCCTTTTTTGTCTAGCGATGCTTACTGAAAAAGTCTAAGGCAACTTCAGGGAACAAGGCATAAGACAGTACATCTTCGGTTGAAGCATTGGGGTAACCCTTTTCAGCCAGATCCTGGCGCAGTGCGTCCATCTGCGGAGCAATGTCATCAGCTGGGCGATGAGTAATGATTGGCTCATCGCCAACAATCATCTTCCGGAATTCAGGGTCAATGGGCGCAGGGGTACGACCATACTTGCCTCGTACAATGTCTTTAATCTCCCTGGGAATTACTTTATAACGTCCCAGCATGACATTGAAGGCAGCCATAGAACCGGTAATCTGACTAGTCGGGGTAACAAGCGGCGGGTAGCCGAGTTCTGCCCGTACCCGAGGCATTTCTTCCAAAAGCTCAGGATATTTGTCAGCCATCCCCTGCTCTTTCATTTGATTCAGGAGATTGGATAACATCCCGCCAGGAATCTGGAAGGATAATACTTTGGTATCGATGTCAATAGCTGTATTAAGATTAAAGTCTCCAGCTAATTCCTTTTTCACAGCACGGAAATGGTCAGCAATTGGATAGAGCGCTTCTTTCTTAATACCGGTATCACGAGGAGTACCTTCCAGCGTGGCAACAATCGCCTCTGTGGCCGGTTGCGAAGTACCCAAGGCAAACGGAGACAGTGCACAGTCGATAATATCAACACCGGCTTCGATAGCCTTGAGGTAAGTCATGGAAGCCATGCCACTGGTATAGTGAGTGTGTAGTTCTATCGGAATAGTAATATCCGCTTTGAGCGCTTTGACTAGGTCATACGCGGCATATGGCGCTAAGAGACCAGACATGTCTTTGATACAGATGGAATCAGCACCAAGTTCAACCAAATCCTTGGCAACTTTGAGGAAACTTTCCTGATTGTGGTAGGGGCTGATGGTGTAAACAAAAGCTCCCTGTACATGCGCACCGGCAGCTTTAGACGCTTTCATAGCCACCTCCAAATTTCGCACATCGTTTAATGCGTCAAAAATCCGGATAATGCCTACGCCGTTGTCAACCGCTCTGTTGACAAACTCTGTTACAACATCGTCAGCATAATGATTGTAGCCAAGGACATTCTGGCCGCGTAACAGCATTTGAATGGGCGTCTTTTTTAGATATTGTTTCAGTGTGCGAAGGCGTTCCCAGGGGTCTTCACCTAAGAAGCGCAGGCAGCTGTCAAAAGTAGCGCCGCCCCAAGCCTCAAGAGCGTGGAAACCAGCCTCGTCAAGACGCTCTAGCATAGGAATCATGTCGGTAATCCGCATACGTGTAGCAGCGAGTGACTGATGACCGTCCCTCAGTACTGTCTCCACAATTTTTACGGGTTGGTTAGTGTTCATATTTTTAGCTCCTTCCCATCTCACTTTATTTTATTGTTAGTTTCAACCAAATGTAGGAAATACGTGGCAGCCAGTAAATCGGCAACACCACCGGGGCTAATATTATATTCAATAAAGGTTTTATCAAGCTCACCAATTTGCGCCCTACCAGCCTCTGTCAGCATACCGCCGTTATCCAGGACCGACCTGGCATGGTTTTGCACGTCAAGCAAAGTCTTCATCCCATGGCGATTTAAAATAGTGGTATCTTCAACAACTGTCATCAGACTCATAAGCGTATGTACCAAAGCATCATTGAGCGACAGTCCCTGTCCTAACGCGGCTTTCAATACCGGCAGCCCTTGCTCTCTTATGCTGGGTACACCTGCTTCAATTTCACCGCGAATACCTGTGACACCATATTTAATAAATAGTTTTTCTCCGGCTGTCAGTTTGACTGCTGCTTGTCCAACCTTCAGCGGTGCAAGCTCTCGCGCAACAATACCGCTCGTCATAGCAGCTGCTGTGTCTAGGATTTGATAGGCGGTAATAACCATCGACTGTCGTAATGTATAAGCGGCTGCAGCCGTAAGAATACCGAGCAGAAACAACAGTCCTTTTTGAGTGTTAACCCCGCCGGTTGCCTGCAGCATCTGCTGTTCGCCGTCTTTGCCGATTTGGCGCAGCACAGGCAGCAAATCCTGTGGTGCTCCCTGGTGCCCATACCCGGCAGCTGCACAGCGGAACATACTGCCAGCCAGAGCACTGCTACTCATCAGAAAACTAAAAAAATCCATGTCCTGGTGGGCACCGGGGTTATCGCGGTCTACCAGCCCCGGGGCCGGTGTACACGCTGCTTCCATCAGCATGGCTTCAACCGCCCATGAACCAAGATTCCAGACAGCTCCAGGCCATGGATTCGTGGTACCAGCAGCAAAAGCCATCAGCCGTTCGGCGACATTATCACCGATTTCCTTACTGCTATGTTTGCCTAACCGCCGGCACAATACCGCTGGCTGACTGCACAAAAAGCAGGTACGTTCACGGTGGCCCAAACTGCTACGGGAGATCTGCCCTCCGACAGCATCAAATACATCAATATCAAATAGCCTCGCGTAAAAGCTCGACTCCTCAATAGCTATACACACCTGCTTAATCTTATCGGCTTCACCGATAACAGCCAGAACGGCGGCCGGCCCGGTCAAAGGATAAATAAACCGTTCTTCTACAACGGAAAAGCCACTATCCCCAGCTGCAGCCCTGAACCTTTCAACCGCTGCCCTTAGTAAATTTTGTATATCCGGGCTACTTTTGACAGGGCCAGGAATATTGGTGGTAAAGCTAACTACAGGCAATTGATAATTACTTCTTAGTTCAGCTTGAAGGGAAGCCAGCCGTTCTTTCGCAGCCAGAACGGCCTCTAGGGTTACTTGATCCAATTCCCCATCTCCCTCTGTGATTCTCTATCCAATTCTACCATACTTTTCCCTAAATAGAAATTACCTATGCCATTTCTATAACGGTTTCCGTACAACATCGATAATAGTACCATCACGATATTCAATAACAGCCACGACTTCATCGCTTACTGCAATCGTTTCAGGTTTACCAGCCATATCATAAGCAAGTTTCTGCAGGTCCTGAATGCTCATAACAGGTAAGCCGGTGCCTTTCAAATTATCAATAAGATCGGTACGGCGCGGGTTAACAGCAATACCGCGTTCGGTGACAATAGCATCGACTGTTTCCCCCGGAGTGACAATTGTATTGACTTTATCCAGCACCATCGGCAGTCGGCCGCGCAGGAGCGGCGCGACGACAATGGCTAGGTTAGCACCTGCGGCAGTATCTGAGTGACCACCTGATGCACCCATGATAACGCCGTTGGAATCAGTAATAACATTAACATTAAAGTCAACATCTACTTCGGTCGCGCTTAAAATGACTACATCCAGGTTATTAACAATCGGCCCGCCGTTATGGGGATTAGCATAGTAGGAGGCCGACATTTCGAGATGGTTAGGATTATTTTTCAAAGACTCTATCGAGGGAATATCAAAATCTTGAGTGTCAAATATTGTTTTGATGAGTCCCTGTTCCAACATATCAACAAACGGCGCAGTAATACCGCCTACACCAAAGCTGGCAGTAATCCCTTGGGCAAGCATTTTCTCCTTGATAAACTTAGCAGCTGCCAATGAAGCCCCGCCGCTGCCAAGTTGCAGAGACCAGCCCTCTTTAAAGTACCCCGAATACTCGATAACTCCGGTAGCATACTCGGCGATCAGTAGTTCACGCGGATCACGGCTTATTCTAAGTGCGCCTGAAGCAATCCCCTTAGGGTCACCAATGCTGTCAAGCACAACGATGAAATCAACTTGCGTTTGCGGAATACTGATGGGGTATACCGGATGGGGTACAAGATTATCAGTGATGGCTACAACTTTATCAGCATAGGCGGCATCCACCATGGCATAACCCATTGAACCGCAGGCCGAAGGACCATTAATCCCATTCATATTGCCGTAGCGGTCACAACAGGGAGCACCGATAAAAGCCACATCAATCTTAAGATCGCCGGCTTCGATGGCACGAGCCCGGCCGCCATGAGACCGGATAATGGTCGGCTTAGCCAGCTTGCCTGAAGTCATGAGCTTACCCAGTTTGCCGCGCCCGCCGCTCGTCTCAATGGCGGTAATTACTCCTTGCTCAATAAATGGAATAACGGCTTCGTTAATATCATTAAGTGAGCTTGGCGCAAGCGTCAAGTCTTTAATACCTTTTTTGGCGATGGCTTCAACAACCTGATTAAGCACATAATCACCATTGCGGAAATGGTGATGAAAAGAAATTGTCATGCCATCTTTCAAACCGGCTGCTTCGATGGCTTGCTCAATTGATTTAACGATCTTCTCGGATTTAGGCATATTGACCCGAATTTTTGGCCCGACCATCCGCCCTGCGGGAATGGTGGCAAACGGGCCAGCATATGGGCGGACATGAGCCAACCCGGTTATTTGATCCGGAATAATTCTTCCAGCTGCATTTATCATGACGTAAACCCCCCTGTTACTTTTTAACCGACTTGGTGTAGGCCAGCACTCGCTCAGCCCGAAGCACCATTGGTGTATCAATCATCTTTCCATCCAGGTTGATAACCCCGGAATTGCGTTCAATCGCCGCGTTGTAAGCAGCAATCACGCGCTCGGCATGAGCAATTTCTTTTTCAGTCGGTGTAAAGATCTGATGCACAATGCGGACTTGACGTGGATTTATGACTGATTTTCCATCAAAACCAAGCTGTTTTATCATGTTGACTTCCGCAATAAAGGTCTCTTCATCATTTATATCAGAAAACACAGTGTCGATGGCATCAATACCGGCTGCACGGGCAGCCAGTAAGAGCTGCGATCTGGGTACAAACAGCTCTTTGCCATCTTTGCTGCGAGTAGTTTTAAGGTCAGCTATGAAGTCTTCGCCACCAATAGCAAGGGCAACCATCCGCGGACTCGCAGTAGCAATCTCATAAGCATTCCGCAGTCCCTTTGCGGTTTCAATAGCAGCCATCATACTAATTGAACCTGGCGTAAAGCCATAACGTATTTCTGCTTCACTGATCATAGCGTCAACTTCTTCTATATCGCGGGGTGACTCGGCTTTAGGCAGGCGGATTAAATCCGGTTTAGCCGCAAGTACTACCTTTAAATCATCTACGCCATAAGGTGTTTGAATATGATTAATACGTATCGCAACTTCACACGGATAGTTAAAGTGTTTAATGGCGTTATGCACAAGGTGCCGGGCTGCATCTTTTTCGCTGATCGCTACAGCATCTTCCAGGTCAAAGATTACAGTATCAGCGCCGTAAATACCTGCATTCTGCAGCATGGATGGATTATTTCCTGGCATAAACATCATGGCACGGCGTAATTTTTTTTCCATATTGTTTCCCCTCCTTAGCTAAGCGCCCGGCTGATTGCTGTTGTTACCCGTGCTTCAATAGTAAAATTCAATGCGCCTTTGTCGTTGGCATGCACAATAGCATCTTCAATACCGTGGGCGATAAGTGTGCTGCTAATTACGTTTTTAATTTGTTCTCCGTATTGCTGGACAGTAGGACTCACCAGTTCAATTTTTATTCCAGCCCCAGTCTCAGCTGGAGCCACCATTATTAGGATATCTGTGGATTCTACGCTGCCGGCTTGCGCCGCTTTCAGCAGTTTAGTCATACTAAATCCTCCTCCCCATGATTGACAATCTGACTACGGCATATTATAACTAATATTCTGAAAGAACAACAATACATATACACGATTGAAAGCCATAACATATTTGTATATCAGGCCCAACAAGTTTCCATCCTAAACAGGAGACTGGGGTACTGACGGCGTAAATAATAAGTACAGCTAATTGAGGAGGATGACTAATGGAAGACCGGGACTGGCTCATCTTACAGGCTCTGTATGAGCAAAAGAATATTACTAAAACCGCCCAAGCGCTATTCATATCTCAGCCCGCTCTGACGGCACGACTCAGAAATATCGAGGAAGAGTTCGGCATTAAGATTGTTTATCGCACTAGCAAAGGCGTACATTTTACTCCTCAAGGCGAGTACTTAGCTAAATCATCTACTGACATGCTCTTTAATCTGCGTAGAATTAAAGAACATGTTACTGATATGAATAGCAGCGTAGCCGGAACACTACGCCTAGGAGCTTCCAGCTATTTTACCATGTACATGTTGCCTCGCCTGTTAAAATACTTTAAACAAGAACACCCTCATGTTGAGTTTAAATTAACGACAACTTGGAGCCGGGATATCTTTAATCTGGTACATAATCAGGACATTCATATCGGTTTTGTCAGCTCCGATTATGGCTGGCAAAGCCAGCGGCATTTATTGTTTGAAGAGCCTATCTGTATTGCCTCAGCCAGCGAAATAAATATAAATGATTTGCCCAAGCTACCGCGAATTAACTATCAGACCGATTCCTTGATTAAAGCACAAATTGATAAATGGTGGCGGGAAAATTTCTCTGAACCGCCCTCCATCAGCATGGAGGTAGACAAGCTTTCCACCTGCAAGGAAATGGTGGTAAACGGTTTGGGCTATGGCATTATGCCCTCTATGATTGTAAATAACATTGAAAACCTGCATAAAATTATCCTCAAAGATAAAGAGGGTAACCCCATATTGCGCCGCGCATGGATGCTGTATCACGAAGAATTGCTGGAAATGAATATCGTCAACGCATTTGTTCAATTTGTTAAAAACAGGGACTTCCTTAACATCATTTTACCCCGTTAATAAAAGGCAATATGCTCATGTGAACTTGTTCGCATAAGCATATTGCTTTTCTCTGATAGAAACTATAAATACATGGAATATATAAATAACTTTGATAACCAGCCATAACGAGTTTGAATTTTACTTATACGCTGCAGTAATCTATACTCAGATTCGTACACGGTGGGAATTGTCGTAATTTTTAGTTAAGAAGGGAGAACAAAACATGCTCGCATTAATGGGATTTTTAATGGTTATCGTCTTTATGTACCTCATCATGACCAAGCGTCTTTCAGCAATGACCGCTCTGATGCTAGTGCCACTCGCATTTGGCATCGCCCTTGGCTTTGGACCTAAACTTGGTGCAATGTCGCTTGAGGGAATCAAAAAGGTTGCTCCTACTGGAATCATGATTTTGTTTGCCATACTGTATTTCGGCGTAATGATTGACGCTGGCCTGTTTGATCCGCTCATCAACCGGATTTTAAAAGCAGTTAAAGGCGACCCGATGAAAGTCGTTGTCGGAACAGCTGTTCTAGCTGGTATTGTTTCACTTGATGGTGATGGTTCAACAACCTACATGATTACCTGCTCGGCTATGCTGGCTGTTCACCGCCGCCTTGGCATTCATCCCATGGTCCTACCTGCTATGGCCATCATGCAGAACGGTGTTATGAACATCCTGCCATGGGGCGGCCCTACTGGTCGGGTTATGAGCGCATTAAGCCTTGAAGCGTCTGATGTGTTTGTTCCTTTGATTCCGGCGATGATTGCCGGCACCATCTGGGTACTGTTTGTAGCCTACCGTATTGGTTTGAAAGAACGTGCACGGCTGGGAACACTACACATGAATGATGTAATGGCTGAAACGGCAACTGCCGCTGTTGACGCCGAAGCGGAAAAACTCAAGCGTCCGCACCTGTTCTGGGTTAATCTTGGTATGACCGTTATTTTAATGGCTGCTTTAGTAAAAGAAGTGTTACCCCTTAATGTTCTATTTATGATCGGCACTTCGCTTGCCTTGATTATTAACTATCCTAAACTCAAAGACCAGCAGGCTCGTATTGCGACCCACGCTTCTAATGCGTTGCCCGTTATTGCCATGGTATTCGCAGCCGGTATTTTCATGGGCATCATGTCTGGCACCAAGATGGTTGATGCTATGGCTAACTCGCTGGTATCAGTCATTCCTGCCTCCATGGGACCACATCTGGCGCTTATTACAGCCTTGGCCAGCCTGCCCTTTACCTTCTTCCTTACCAATGATGCCTTCTACTTTGGCGTTGTACCTATTCTGGTTAAGACTGCCGCAACCTACGGCATCACTCCAGCTGAAATTGCCCGTGCTTCCTTAATTGGGCAAGGCGCACATCTCCTGAGCCCGCTTGTTGCATCAACGTACCTCCTGGTAGGTCTTAATGGTGTCGAGTTCGGTGATTTCCAGAAATACACCCTGCTGTGGGCAATCGGTACATCTTTAGTCATGCTGGCGCTTTCGCTGGCTGTTGGGATCATTCCTTTCTAAATTGCCGATTTTCCTAGAAATACGGCTGTTAAATACGACAGAACCTGCTTCTTCAGGTTCTGTCGTATTTCTACTTTTAGGTTTAAAGTGGTAATATATATTCATTACGCTAATAAAAAGGTGACATATGTATAAGCAATCACTGCCACTATTCGTACTTGCCGCTCTAAGCGGCTACTTATTCAGCATTGGCCATATCCCTTTGCCCTGGACATTAGGGCCGCTGGTTATGGCAATGACTTGGAAGACCATTACAAAAAAGCCAGTTTATTGGCCTAAAAAGTTCCGCAATATGGGTATGGTTGTTTTGGGATATATGATGGGAAGTCCATTCACACCATCTGTTGCTCATCAGGTGCTTTATCAACTACCGTTAATGCTGACAATCACATTAATCCTTATCAGTCTTTGCTTAGTTACAGGTTATATTGTCGGCCGTTATACGGGTGTTGGTGTAGCCAACAGCGTAATCGGCAGCATCCCTGGCGGCTTATCGCAAATGTCAATTATTTGTGAAGAAACCGGCGGCACCGATGTGTCAGTAGTAACTCTGATGCAAACGGTTCGTGTGATTACTGTTGTTTTTACGGTACCACTGCTGGCACTACACGGGATTGCTGACAAAGTTACTGCAACCAGCCGGCTAACAACCGCAATCGGTGCCAGCGAAATTCCTATACTGGCTGTCTTTGCAGTGAGTATCCTGGTGCTAATAAAACTAGCCAAACGTATTCATCTATCGAATTTATATGTAATTGTTCCAATCTTAGGCACAGCACTCCTTGTCTTATCTGGTGTACATGCTCCGGCGCTGCCTTCCAATGTTATTGCTCTAGCGCAAATCTTTGTGGGTATCCGGATGGGCATAGATGTTGATTTTGGCAGCCTAACCAACTGGAAAACTATTGCCCTGTCAAGTTTATTCAGCGTGTTGGCAGTAATTCTGCTTCTCCTCGGAGTTGCTTTCATCTTTTCTCATATCTACTCAATGTCATTGGTAACAGCTTTTATAAGTATGGCTCCCGGCGGGATGTCAGAAATGGGTCTGATAGCCCTGACAGCTAATGCTGATCTTCCCACTGTTGTAGCTTTTCAATTATTCCGCCTACTGTTTATCCTCATTGTATGTGTGCCTGCAGCCAGGTGGTGGCTACGCAAACAAGGTCATATGTGCAGCTAATTCACATTAGGCATGAAAGTATGATCCTTATTATGAGGTTGTAATTAACCCCGTTTTTGTTCAATATCCCGCAGCCGGTTCAGAAACCTCTCGACTTTGCCTACTTCTCCTACTACCTCATATTCATAAAGCCAGCCGCTTATTTCGCTGCGGCTCTCGACAAACCGGACATCGACCAAGCATTCATCGCCCAATATATCAGCCCGCCGCGGTTCAAGCGGGGTGATGACAGTTTCGTTGACTTTGACAAATTTACGCAAGTTATTTACCTCACTTAACTATGAAAATAATCTTTTCTCTATTATAGCAAGGATAACTAGTTCCCGTCATCGTGCAATTAGTTATCCGATGAAAAGTTTGATTTATCTTGACTTTTTTTCACTTTCATATTACATTGATGGTGTCGAGCCCTCTCCTTCAGAGGACAAAATATGACAAGGTGAGTGATTAATTAATGTCAGAAAGAATGAGCTTGCAAGACGTATTACGGGACTATGGTATCCCACTCGCAACCCTCAATGTAACAGCATCACATCAAGACTGCGCAGCTCTACGTGAACGTCTAATTGCCATCAGAGACCTCAGCCAAGCCAAAGAACAAGGCTATCTGGAAGTAGCTTGTACATTTTATATTGATGTCCATGATATTGACCGGTATTTATCCGGAGAACTGCCTACTTTAGCTGAAATCTACACTTTCCCTGAAGATGTAAAAACCCATAAGGAGGAATAACATGAAAAAACTATTGCTATTTACTTTTCTGTTTATGTTTGCATTTACTACTGTAAGTTATGCTGCCGTAAGCGGCTCTAAATCAAAGACTTCAACTCCTGCTCCCAAGCCTCCTACAACCCAGACGGCACCTAGTACCAGCGACTATAAGCCCTCGGCTCCAGCTCAGAGTTATAGCGACAAAGCACCTGCAGCGGCTGCAAAACCTAATTCTCAAACAGCTCAACAGCAAAACAGCGGCGGCTTTCTGCGTAACGCGGGTCTCTTTGGCGGCGGTATGCTCTTAGGCAGTATGCTTGGCGGCATGTTCGGGTTTGGTAACTCAGGCATGTTTGCTTCAATTATGGGTATGTTGTTCAATGTAATACTTTTAGCCGGAGTATTTATGGCCGGACGCTTTTTGTGGGAAAAGTTCAAGAATAGAGATAAAAAAGAACAGCGATAACGAGTACCGGGATGCAACCTGCATCCCGGTTTTTTATTCCCTCATATCTTGTCCTCAATAGCCTCTATTACACTCTGGATAACCTTTTTCCTGGCATACTCTTTAGAATTGGCTTCTACCAATGTCCAAGGGGCATAGGTCGTACTTGTGCGGAAAAACATTTCGTCAACGGCATTTTCATATAACTCCCACTGTTCCCGGTTGCGCCAATCTTCTCCGGTAATTTTCCACTGTTTTCCCGGGTTAGCCAGCCGTTCTTCAAAGCGACGTTTTTGCTCGTCTTTATCGATATGCAGCCAGAATTTTACGAGTACTGCACCAAAATTGGCCCACTGTTCCTCCATCTCATTAATTTCTTTATAGGCCCGCCGCCATTCGTTTTCCCGACAAAAGCCTTCTACCCGCTCAACCAGAACCCGGCCATACCAGCTGCGGTCAAAAATCGCAATATGTCCTGCTTTAGGAACATTGCGCCAAAAACGCCACAAATAGTGATGGGCTTTTTCTTCAGCCGTTGGCGCACAGATTGGAATAACGGTGTAACCGCGCGGGTCCATATCTTGAGTAAGACGGCGGATGGCACCGCCTTTGCCTGCAGCGTCCCAGCCTTCAAACACAATAATCACCGGTATACGTTTGCTGTAAATAATGTGTTCCAGTTCCCTTACTCTGGTCTGATAAAATTTCATTGAGTTCTCATATTCAGTATCCTTAAGGCTCTTTGTCAAGTCAATCCCGGCTAGAATGGATGAGGTAAATATTTTTGACAGCCCTGAAGCGGGCAAATGTTTGTCAGTTGATTTATCCTTTTTTACATTGGCTGCAGCAGCAGCAACGGCCAACCGTTTTTCCATGGCTTCGATGACTGTAGCAATGATTTTTAAGGTAGCATATCTCCGGTCATGGGCTTCAATAATTGTCCATGCAGCACATTCAGCGTCTGTCTGCTGCATTATTTCTTCGATGGCTAAAAGAGATTTATTATATTGCCTATGATGCTCCCAGTCAGCTTCTGTTACCCGCCAGGCTGTAGCCGGGTCCTGTTCCAGTTTCTCCAGCCGTTTGCGCTGTTCTCTTTCGCTAATGTGCAGGAAAAGCTTGATGATTAGTGTCCCATCGTCTGACAGCTGCCTTTCAAAAGAAAGGCTGTCATGAAATGCTTCTTGCACGTCATGGGCGGTAGCGCCCTGCCCCACTCTGTCAGCTAAAATTTTACTGTACCAACTTCTATCCAGTATTACTATCCGTCCACACTGGGGGGTTTTGTTCCAAAAGCGCCAGAAGTAAGGCCGCATCATTGCTTCTTCATTGGGCTCTCCGATAGAGTAGACATTAAACCCGCGAGGATCGAGAGATAGAATAAGCTCATTAATCAGGGTTCCTTTACCAGCTGCATCCCAGCCCTCGAAGAGAATTAAGACCGGAATTCCTAAATCTCTGGCCTGACGCTGTAACTCACCTAGCTGTTCACGCAGTCCGTCAATCATCTCTTTGTACTCGACTTTGCCAATCTTCTTCTTCAAGTCCACCTTTTCCAGCATACGGCTGCCTCCCCCGCTTAAAATTATATCCTGGCGCCTTCATTTACTTTGCAACTATCCTTATTTTAGCAAATCCCTTGATTACAGTCACAGGTTTTAAAATATTCTATACTCTGTTATACATTACTCCATCGTAAAGGGGTTATACCTCCAAAATATAAAACATTCGGATTGCCTATCCAGCGCAATCCGAATGTTTATATCAGTTACAAATCTATACTTCTATATCTACCCTTTGACGGATAAGGTCTTGCTTCTTAACAGTATTGCTCTGCTCTGTACTAGCCGGCTGATCCTCTGTCTTTTTCTGTTTTAGCTGCTGTATTTGCGCCTCCACAGTTTGAATCTGTGCTTGGATTAGCTGGACTTTCTTTTGTTTATCTGCTTCTTTTGTCTTTTTGTCCTGATTTATTTCATTTATTTCCTTCTGCAGGTCTTGCTTTTTTTGTTCCAAGGTTTTAATTTCATCCTGACTACTTTGGCTGGTTTGACTTAATTGGACACTGGTAGATTGACCAATGGACGATATTGCCATATCAAATATCTCCCTTCTCATAGCAAAATTATGCTCTTTAACTATTATCGGAGGTTATTATTGGAAATTTCTTTGAAAAAACTTAATTAATGAACGCCTATTTATAAAACCATACACTTCTTCGACTACTTTATAAATTTTCTTTGATTTTTCTTGGAAAATAAATGATTTTCCAAGATTATTCGTTTACAATCAGAAATAGCAATTATAGCAATATGATATAGGCTATGCACTAAAAGGAGCCGCCATTGTGAAACTACTCTTAATTGAAGATGAACGCCGCCTCGCCGAGGCATTATCCCATATCCTCAAAAAACATGGCTACGCAGTTGATACTGCCTTAGACGGAGAAACCGGCTTAGACATGGCCGCTACCGGAATCTATGACATCCTTATTTTAGACTGTATGCTGCCTGTACGAGACGGTATTTCTGTTTTAAAGGAATTCCGCGGGCTGGGATTTGAGACCCCCGTGATTTTTTTAAC
The DNA here is from genome assembly GCF_035561155.1 of Sporomusa sp. GTDB lineage: Bacteria > Bacillota > Negativicutes > Sporomusales > Sporomusaceae > Sporomusa. Next base: position 17,672 of record NZ_DATMYD010000077.1, read on the forward strand.
GGCAAAGGATTCAACCAAAGATAGAGTAGAAGGTTTAGATGCTGGTGCTGACGATTATCTAGTAAAACCCTTTTCATCAGATGAGCTGATGGCTCGTCTCCGGGCTTTATCCCGCAGACAGACCAAGCTTTTACCTAACGAAAAACTGGAAGCTGCCGGCTGGGTATTAGACCCTCTACGATGTGAAGTAACTAAGGATAACGAAATTATCAAACTAACAACAAAAGAGGCATTGCTGCTTGAGTTATTAATGCGTAACTACGGACTAGTTGTCAGTAAAGAGCGCATCTGGGAAAAGATTTGGGGCTTCCAGACTAATATTGACATAGCTAATGTTGACCTTTATATCCATTATCTGCGCCGGAAACTTAACACATCATTTATTAAAACAGTTAGAGGTATTGGCTATTACTTAAGGGGTGAAGGTCATGTTTCGTAAATTGCGCCTCAAATTAACCCTGGTAAACATGGGCATAATGGCTCTCTTATTCCTACTCTTGACAGCCGGCAGTTACCTTTTCGCTCAGGATCGACTAACTACAGGCGCAAATTTCTTTTTAAAAAGAGTAGCCGCAGACTTAATCAGCGGTAGGTTTAACGATTTGCCACCGCGACCTAACCTAGGTCCAGGCACACGTCTTGATCCTGGACCAGGTCCTGCTCCTGATCAAGAACCAAGACCTGGACCTGGACCAGGTCCAGGTTTTGGTCCTGGTCCTTCTGTTTTCTTTGTACGGATTAACGAACTTGGGCAAGTAGTGACCCATTCATCCAATCTGTCCTTATCGTCAGAGGATCTAGCTTTATTATTGAAACAAATACTTGCTTTGGGTCTTGATCACGGCACTGTCGAGTTCGCTCAGGTTGACTACATTTATTTAAAAGCAAATATTCCTGATCAACCAGACAGCTATCTTCTTTTCCAGGATTTTTCCCGCGAAAAAAATGCTATGAGGATTGTTATCACTGCACTAATTCTAATAGGACTGGTATGCATTTTTCTATCTTTTTTCGGCAGCCTGTATATGGCAAACAAAGCCATGATCCCCATCCAGCAGGCTTGGCAACAGCAAAAGGATTTTCTGGCAGATGCTTCTCATGAACTTAGAACCCCCTTAGCAGTCATCCAGACCAATCTAGAAGTAGTGCTCTCAGCGCCAGAGGATACTGTGAGGGAACACGAACATTGGCTTGACAATATCCAAACAGAGGTTTCGTGCATGACTAAGTTGGTCGATTCTCTCTTATTTCTTGCTCGCGCCGACTCTCATCAGCAATTTCTGCAAAAAAGCACCTTTGACTTTGGAAAAGCAGTATGGCTGGCAAGCACCCCTTTTGGCCCTTCAGCCGAGCGTAAAAATATCAAATTGATCATTCAAACAGAAAATGTTACCTATTTAGGTGATGAAAGCAAGTTATGTCAGGTAGTCGGCATTTTGACCGACAATGCCATCCGCAATACCCTTGCCGGCGGGGCTGTAACCATAGCATTACACCGCACACTAAATTCTGTTATCCTTTCTGTGCGCGACACAGGGGAAGGTATCGCCGCTGAGCATTTGGATAAAATTTTTAACCGCTTTTACCAAGCTAACCCATCTCGCTCTGACGGCGGCGCAGGTCTAGGCTTATCTATCGCAAAACTAATTGTAGAGAGCCATGATGGTACTATCGCTGTCAGCAGCTCCCCGGGGGCGGGAGCTACGTTTACGATTGTTTTGCCAATACCTCAAAATATTATAGAAACTTTACCCGCACATGTAGGGATAAAAAAAGGCAATCCCTAAACATAGGGATTGCCAGGTATCTCAGGACGCTGCTTGCGTCCTGTTTTTTTGTATCTAACTACTCTTTTATTTTTAACTGATTGCAATTAGCAAGAGCAAGTTCTTTGCTCCTATCATTAATCTTTGCCACAGTTTGGCCAATATACCCGGTACTACCGCTTAAGACGTCAAGTAGTGAATCATGCTTAAACTTAAGCAGGCCAATTGCGGATTTTTCGCCCAAAGCCTCCAACATCATCAAATATTCGTCAGAGATACCAATGGGAATTCCCATGGCCTCTATAGCTCTAGCTAGTTTACCTGTTTCTTGCAGCAATGAACGAACATCCATGCCATTTAGAGAAAACTCAATCTTAGACCAAAATTCTACTGGTTTATACATTGAATACTCATATTGCATCATCCGGGCAACAAAGTCCTCACTAAATTTAAAGCCCAACTTTTCGGCTTGTTCAAACCAGACAGTTCCAGGAAAAACTCCTGGAGGATTGATAATGACGGTATCTGGTCTAGTTCTTGCTACTAGCCTTAGGTTTTCTTGGAACACCTCACTAAGGGTGATTCCGTCAAGGACTGGGCATGGGTAAATCATCGCCAAACCAACCCTGCAAGTTTTTCCGGTTTCGGCGGCAGCTAACCGAATGCACTCGATTGTTTCAACGATTTCCTGTTGTGAAACTCCTTTATTCATAACCTTAGCATTAATAGCATCATGACCTGTTTCACCGCCCATAAAAACAGCCTTAAGCCCAGAATTGAGCATCAACCGGTAGGCATTATACGTTTTTGTAGATGCTTTACCAGCGCGGACAAACATTGAATAGTTAATGTCAAAATTATTCTCAAGAAGCATTTGCGCAATGGCTTGTCCATGCTCCGGAGGGGTTTCTGAACTGCTGAAACGAAAAAAGGCAATTCCCTGCTGACTCATTGCCAGGATTTCGTCCTTAATTTGTTCTACCGGTCGTGGGATATAGCAACTGTTTTGTCTGGTATGTGAGCAAAAGCTGCACTTACTCCAAGTGCACCCAACCCCATCAATCAGCGTATGAAACAAGATTTTATCGTCCATGTCCGCTGGTCTGTATCGGGGAATTGTAAAAACAGCAGGCATATACTGGTTTTCACTACTGTAATGTCCGGTTCTAATAAGCAAGGAAGAGCTTATTTCCTGCCGAACGACTTCCAGAAAGCTCTCTTTATCAAGCACTGCTTTTCTTTTTTGAAGCAGTACTGCCAGTATTTCTTCCCCTGGCCCCATAATCGCTAAATCAAAGGCTTCTTGAGCAAAGATCTCTGAACCGTAAACCTTTACCTGTGGACCTCCTGCTATTACAACTGCTTCAGGATTAACGGCCCGAATTTTTCTAGCTAGCGCTACACTCCATTTGTACGCTTCGCCGTTCCATACTTTGATTCCAACCAGGGGAATATGCTCGGCGCTAACAAGAGCAGCAAGATTCTCAATCAGTTTCTCCAGGTAGCTCCTCCGATAATAAAGGGACAATGCATGCAATGGCCACGCTAATAATAGTAAAATATACGCAACTATCTTCATACCACCGCCGAATGCTTTTAGCTGCAAAACAGAGAGCAACCGCAGCATCTTTAGGTACCAGCGAGGAACACCTTTCTCAGGACCCGAAACTCGCTGTTCATCGGCAACATACACAATAAAGCCTCGTTCTTCTAAATGGGTTCTAATTATGGCGAGGCCGTTTTCCAAGGCGGCGTCTGAAGCAATCCTCTGCCTGGGAGCTAGACTGTTGACAAGCAATACATCAATGTTCCTCATAATTTTTCTACCTCCGCTTTCAAAAGATCAGCTAAATTAGTCAATATCTTATCTGCCGCAATGGGGAAAAGACGCTGCATTTTTTCGAATAATTGCCGGGAAATAACCAGAATTTCCGAGTCATCAACTGCCGTAACACTTTCCGACTGAGGCTGGTTAGTAATAATCCCGATCCCACCGAATGATTGGCCTGGCTTAAGGGCATATATGCCGGCCTTGTTTCTTACCTCTACAGTACCTGACAACAAAGTGAATACCTCATTACTGATGTCACCAGCGCAGACTATACTGTCACCCTGTTTGCAGGGAAAAACTGCCCCTAGACATAATAAATTGGATGTTTCTTCAGCATCCAATCCCTTCAATAAAGCAATTTTTTCATTTGGCTTACCGCCTAGCTTGGAGCCAAGATATTCCCACAGCTCCTGTTTACTTACGAGTTGACTATTAACGCATTCCCCTGCTTGAGGAAATGAATTAAAAAACTGAGAGGCAATCAACGCATTACCGTCTTTTTTCCTAGCAACCCTGTATAGTGGCGATCTAACTGCCTTTAAGTGGTCAACATCTTCAATAATCAGATTAAGCGCCACTAGCATCCCATAGCCTGGATCACTGAAGTTTGAGCCAAATCGGCGAAAACCCATTTGCTCATAAAGCTGAATATTGCATGGGTTGCCACCGCCAAGGCAAAAATGCACCTGCTGAAGCCGGCATATCTCATACGCCTTAGCAAGCAATAAGTACAAAGCAGGCGTTTTTCGATACTTTGGCTTTACGGCAAGTTTAGTGGACAAAGCAATTAATTTGTTAGGTTGATCTTTAAGAATATCCTGTAATTTTTCCATTTCAAAAATAGTTACTATTTCCTTAGGGAGTCTGCTTAAAAACCCTCTTGTTTTTCACCGATTTTGAAAGAAAAAAGGTCTTAGCCGTCGAATACTACTAGTAAAGACAGGTAGAAAGAGGGTTGAGTGATGTTCCGCTGGGATCATGTACAAACTAGTTTTTAC
>NZ_DATMYD010000078.1:0-9539 GCF_035561155.1 Sporomusa sp.
CTCAGACCGGAGCTTTGCCGCCGACTTCCTTCAGATTCGCCCTCACAGGCGACACCCTTGTCTTAGGCTAACGGTTGGCACTATCAACCCCCGTATTGGACTTTCACCAACAAGTAAGCGCCCATGCTGGGCGCACATACATAAGACCCCAAAGTTCAATCAAATTGAACTCTGGGGTCTTTTTTTTATTCGTAGCACTTATTCTTTGCTTTACAGTCTCGGCAGTTTCCAGTACACTGGCTCAAAAGCAGCTTACGACAGCGGGGGCAGCGTATCTCACCCTGCTCGCACACCATCTTACACTGCGGACAAATTTGCTGTTGCATAATACACACCTCTGTCAGGCGATTTAGATTACAAACGCGGCCACTATGGCCCCAATGATAAAAGCAAATACCCAAGAGCTAGCCCAAATCAAAGCACCTTCTTTGTTGCCACGCTCTTTGAACATCACAATTACTGAAGCGATGCAGGGAACAAACAATGTAATGGTAACCAGTGACACCAACGTCTGGGCTGGCGTAAGGTCCATCACGCTTAGACCGGCAGCACCAAAATCACGGCGGATAATACCCATAATAAAGGCTGTGGCGGTTTCTTTAGGTAGTTTAAGCATACCTTCTGTCAAAGGAGCCAGCGCTGACTGAATACCCTCCAACAGCCCACTCAGCTGCAATCCCGAAATAATGAGCGCGCCCAGCATAAACAGCGGCGTAGCCTCTAAGAGAAATGCATACGATTTAGTGACAGTCTTTTTCAGGACGTTTTCGCCGCGCGGTAAACGAATTGGCGGCAAATCAATTAATAGGTCAGAAGACTCACCTGGCAGAACTTTGTTGAGAATTTTGCCGATTACACCCAACACCAGTAATATCACGACAACATAAATCGTAATATATTTCGTTCCAATCCCAGCCAACATTCCGGCGATAACACCTAGCTGCGCCGAACACGGTATTGCTAAACCGAGTACGGCGGTCGCAATCGTCCGTTCACGCTTTGTACCTAAAATCCGGGTAGTAATAGTAGCCATTGTTACACAGCCAAATCCTAAAATAAGGGGAATAACGGCCCGGCCATTTAAGCCGATACTGGTCATAGCCCGGTCAACAAGGGTGGCCAAACGTGGCAGATAGCCTGAATCTTCCATGATCGACAGCGCCAGATAGAAGCCCACAACTAGTGGCAGCAACAGTCCCAAGACATACGTTACTGTCATCGTTAACAGCCCAAATTCACCAATCAAGATTGTGCCGATTACAGATTCTTCACTGATAAACCGCCCGACGACAGCCCGTACCGCTGGCTCGTACATACCCTGCATTACAGTTTCTTCGGTAAAACCGACAATATCCTGAGCAACTATAACACCAATCAGGTAATACATAGCGTATAGCACAATGGCAAAGATGGGAATACCAGTCCATGGCCTTAGCATATACCGTCCCAGCTTAGTGCCAAAGCTAGCGCCTTCGTCAGTATCATGTACTACATGTTTTACTATATCATTCACTCTGTGCCGGCGAGCATGATAGATTTCTTCCCGCAGATCGCCAGCAGGCACACCATGTCGTTCAGCCACATGTTGATCACCCTCAAGAACTAAAAGGGCCTCACCCCAACTACCAATCCGGTTGAGCATACTCTGCAGCTCATTTTTCAAGTCTGGCGGTATATGACCAGTACGGGCTTCGTAAAGCCGGTTCTTAACTTCCTCAACACCTTTGCCCTTTACGGCTACTGTCGAGATAACCGGAACACCCAAAAGGTGCTCAAGCAAATCAATATCCACTTTAAGGCCTTGTTCGGCTGCTTCGTCCATCATATTGACTGCAACAATAGTAGGAATGCCGGTATCAATGACCTGCAGCGTCAGAAATAAGTCTCGCTCCAAATGTACAGCGTCAACTACGTTTAAAATCAAGTCGGCCGTCAAGATAACATCTCTTGCCACTATCTCTTCATCATTGAATGAAGAAATGCCGTATACGCCCGGAGTATCAATAACCACATCTTTCCCGTAGCGGCCATGTGATATATCAACTGTTGTGCCTGGAAAGTTGGACACATCAACATACATGCCGGTTAAGGCGTTAAAAAACACTGACTTACCTACATTGGGATTGCCAACAAGAACAATCTTCTTGGCCCCTTCCGGGATTGCTATATGATCTAAGCTATTATGACAATGATTCATTTTCTCCTCCTGCAGCTAACCATGACTTCAAGTTCTGGTGCTATTTAGCTCCATTTACATCGTTTTAGTATTATGCCGGTCTAACCTCTATATTTTCGGCCAATCGGCGGCCAATCGCAATCTCTTGTTTGCCTCTGCTGACAACAATCGGGCCAGCAGGCAGTTTTTCATAACATTCAACTTCAGCCCCTACGGAAATTCCAAACCTGATAGCCTGAGCCCTGATTGTTGAATTAGGGATAGCGGCAATTAAAAGACGTTGACCGCGTTTCGCTTGAGCAAGTGTCATGGCATATTCCCCCTCAATAATGATTACCGTTATCAGTATATGTATAAAAAAATTTATCCAACAGCTAACCTCCACTATTGCCTCGTTCGCTTGCTTTAAGCGTCGGGATAAGTGTCGCAGAGCTCCTGGATTAGTTCACCTTAAGCCTCAAGGATAAGAGTTCCTCTGAGACAAGCTTCCATTATAACATCATTTTGGTATAAATGACTTTTATTCTCATTCATATTATATGAATTTAATTCTAACCTGTCAAGTAGGAATTGACGTTATTGCCTTTAAAAAACTTCCGGGTAAATCATTTTCGCTAGTTGCTCAATTCCCTCAGCCAATCGGAAGGTCGGACTTGAGACCAGTTTTTCATCAACAATATAGACTTTGCCTTGACGCACTGCCTTGATCTTGTCAAACCCAGGCCGCTGTTTGATCGAATCCTGGGTAATCCCGGGATTCATCGGACCCCGCTGTGCCAGAAAAACGTCAATCTCCTCGGCCTTCATCAAGAGCCGCTCACTGCCATAGGCAGCAATACTGCTGGCAGTTTTTAGCGCTTGAGCATCAGCGGCCGCGTTTACGCCGCCAGCTAGCTTAAGCACGATTCCCGGCATGCTATCTGGTGTAATTGTCCGGTATTCGGTTGCAGTTGACTCAAAGTATACCCGGTTTTTAATCGGAGCCTTGGCGGTACGGTCCGCGACTGCTTTAAGCTTGCCATGAAAAGCAGCCAGTTGATCAGCAGCCTGTTGCTCCCGGCCTGTCAATACGGCCAGTTTTTTAATGTAGCCGTCAAACTCCTCGAACTTTTCAGGGTAAAGGCAAACAACCTTAATATTAGCTTGCTCTAACGTTTTAACAAAGTCAGGATAACTTTGCTTGATAAACGGTCTGATAATGACTAGATCAGGCTGTGCGGCCAACACTTTTTCAGGGTCGGCGCGATAGTCAAACACCTGCTTGTTTTTGGCTGCAGGGTCAGATTCGGCAGGACTGACACCGATAATTTCGGCCTCAAGGCCAAGGGCTATGAGGTTCTCAGTATGGGCCGAGTACAAAGAAATAATGCGTTTAGCCGGCTGTTTAAGCACAATTGTCTGATTTAAATCATCAACAACTTTTATGCCCCCCTCTGCAGGGCCGACTGCCTGTTTGGAAGCGCCGCAACCAACGAAAGCCAACATCAGTATGACGAGGCCAACTACGCTTAGCAATTTGGTTCTCATAGACTTACTTCCTCCATCAAAATTCTTCCTAATATAGGTCTGAGAGCACGGCAAGACCGGTTTCACCTGCGCGGATGACCTTGATGTTGAATACGTCCCAAATGAGTTTAGGGTCGAGTACAACCGGCGCCGGGCCATGTTCGACCAACCGTCCTGACTTAAGGACAACAACGTCTGAACAAAAGGCGCTGGCAAGGTTAAGGTCATGGATAATAGCCACAACTGTCAGCCCCTGCTTAGCGCACAGTTCCTTGAGTAAGTTCAAACATTTAATACTGTAGTAAATATCCATATTGGAAAATGATTCATCCAAAAACAGAATTTCAGGCTGTTGCGCCAAGGCTTTGGCAAATAATACCCGCTGACGTTCGCCGCCGCTTAGCTCAGTAACAAGCCGTCCGGCAAAATCCAGCGTATTTGTAAGCCGCATGACGTTCTCGATGATTTCCAAATCTCCATCATTCAGACCCTGCAGCCTTGTTTTATACGGCGTGCGGCCCATACCAACAATCTCCAGGCAGGTATAGGGGAACTTGATGTCCATATTTTGCGGCACAATAGCAACATGGCGGGCCAGTTCCTCAATCTTATAGGAATTGATATCCCGCCCCTTAATTGTTATATTGCCTGAAGCCGCTTTAAGCTGGCCGGTAATAATGTTGAGCAGTGTCGTCTTGCCTGAGCCGTTGGGCCCAACGATTCCGGTGAAACTGCCTTGCCTGATGTTCAGGCTAATATCTCTGAGCACCGGTTTAGCAGTATAGTCAAATTGTATGTTTTCTACTTTTATCATCTTAAACGCCCCTACCCAAGCGTCTTGTTGCGCATCCTAAAAATGTACACAAAGAAAGGCCCGCCTAACAGTGTCGTCAACACCCCGACAGGTATCTCGATATTTCCAACCGACCGGCCAAAAGTATCGGCTGTCAAGAGCAGCAGGCCACCTGTTAAGCCGCATAATGGAATCAGTGCCTTATTATCCGAACCGGTCAGCATCCTGACCATATGAGGCACAATCAGGCCAACAAAACCAATAATACCGCCAATAGCTACACATACGGCCGTAATGAGCGCCCCGGCGCCGAGGAGGATTGTCCGCAGACGTGAGGCATTAACGCCCAAGCTACGGGCTTCGCGGTCACCTAAAGATACAATATTGAGATCCTCGGCATAATAATAGCACAAAAAACAAGCAGCCAGGATCAGCGGCCAGCCATATAGCACATGCTCCCAGCTTTTAGCTGCCAAACTGCCAATTAGCCAGGCGACTATGGCCGATACTTGCTCACCGGCCAGACTCTTGACCATACTTATGGCTGCAGACAGGATGCTGCTGACAATAATCCCGGCAATCACAAGATTAGCGGACGATACGTAACCACCTACACGGGCCATAGACATGACGATAAGCAGTGTAATCACAGCGCCGCCAAAGGCAAATACCGTAACAGGCAGGCCCCCCTGGGCAAAAATGTTAAGGTAAATGGCCACACTGGCCCCAAACGCCGCCCCAGTCGATACGCCCATGGTATACGAGTCAGCCAGCGGGTTCATCAAAAGCGCCTGAAAGACTACGCCTGCCACAGCTAATCCCCCGCCAACTGCAATGGCGGCTAAAATACGCGGCAGGCGGATATCCCAGATGATGGCCGTTTTAGCAGCATTTATATGGCTATAAGCCTCCTGGCTGCCGGTTATCTTGCCATAAATAACACTTGCGGCATCGACCATACTGATGTCAGCTCGGCCAAACCCGACCGCAGCTAAAGCAAACAGCGCTGTTGCCGCTAAGAGAACCAAGCCCGCTACGCGGATCTTAGCCTGTTTACGGTGAAGAAGCGCCGTTAAAGAGCTGCTGTTCATGCCAATGCGTGTTTACTCACTTTGGAGCGTTTGGTCAGGATGGTTGACAGATAGTTTACTTTTTTACTACCGGCGGTAACCAGATCATGGATAATTTCTTCACCTTCCAGACCGCATTTTGATACCATGACAGCGTTTTCCACCATGCCGTGTTTATTCAGTTTTTCAACAATCTCGGTGTAGTTTTTGTATACTTTCATAAGTACAACGTTGTCAGATGCAGCCAGAACTTTCTCCAACCGCTCATCGTCGATGGTAGCCGGCACAATGCTCAGGATATCGCCGCCTTCAGCCAGTGACATACCTAGACGGTTACCAATGGCCGAGAACGAGTTAACGCCAGGAATATTGATGATTTCGTGGCCTGAATCTTCCAACAAACGAAATACATACATATATGTACTGTACAACATAGGATCACCTAATGTGAGAAAAGCCACTTTTTTGCCGTCATTTAATAACCCCAGGATAATTCCTTTATTGCTCACCCAAGCCTCAGAGAGCGCCTGAGCGTTATAGTTCATCGGAAATATCAGTTCCAAAACCTCACTGCCCTCTTGAATGTATGGACGGGCAATCGACAATGCTGTACTTTCATCTTTTTTCTCAGTTCGGGGAGCAATCACTACATCTGCCGACTTAATGGCATTTATGGCTTTCAAAGTTAATAATTCTGGGTCGCCGGGTCCTACACCGACACCGTAAAAAATCCCTGACATAATCAAACAACTCCTTAAAAAATAAAATCTCTGAACCACACGAGGTGTGACAGAGATTGTTTGCCTAAGCAGACGCAAATCCCCTCCCCATCGCGCGTGGGTGAAAACGGTGATTGTCAAACAGGCAGTTCTTCTGACTTAGGTTCATAGCCAAACTGCGCCTTCCCAAAATAGGTTACTATTTCAGTGGCTTGTTGCAGGAGGCTCCCCTTTACAGCGGCGGGACCGTGCCGGCTTCGCACCGGCTTCCCTATTAAGCCCAAATGGGCACCTGTTCCATATTGATTTACTTAAATTGTATGATTAACAGTAATAAAAGTCAAGAAAATTTATGTCTACGGACATATTCCCAGATGCAGGAAATTAATACTTAATATAGAATATTTTTATCGTTGTTATATGGATTTTCTTCTTTAGTCCAGCAAACTACTCAGTGATCATCAGGAATACATTATTTTAGAGGTGATTATTATGAAAACGCAAACCTTTCCCCTGGTATTTAGCAGCATTTGCATTGCCATTAACCTGGTCTTGGGAACAATTGTGCAAACCTTGAAAATCCCCCTGATATTTCTGGATACACTGGGCACAATCTTGGGCGCAGTCTTGTTCGGGCCATTTTTCGGCGGTGCTATTGGCTTACTGACTAATATCATCCAAGGCATGCTTACAAACCCTAAGAATATCCCTTTTGCCATTGTAAATCTAGCCGTAGGCGTAATTGTCGGCTATATTGCCAAACGCTATACCTTCACCTGGCTGACAGCCCTCTTAACTGGTCTGTTAATTTCCGTGGTCGCTCCGCTCATCGGCACTCCGATCGCTGTTTGGGTCTACGGCGGCCTCACCGGTGGCGGCACTGATTTACTCTTTATCTGGCTTTTAAAAAGCGGACAAAAAATTTTTACTGCCGCCTTCATTCCCCGTATCACAGGCAACCTTGTCGACAAAATTGCCTGCGCGCTGCTGGTAGCCTCACTGGTACGATACTTCCCGGCAAGCATCGTAAGTAAAGCAACCAACCCACTGATTTCTTCTCAAGGAACTAACAATGCTGCGAGAAAATAAATTGGCGATCGTTAGCCACTGCGTCTTAAATCAAAACAGTGTTGTACATAAGCTGGCAAGGTCTGGCGGCAGTTTTCACCAGCTTGTCTCCGTGTTGGCTGAAGCCAGCCTGGGGATTTATCAACTCCCCTGCCCGGAGCTCATTTACGCCGGCATGAAGCGCAAGCCACAAACCTATGAGGAATACAACACGCCTGCATTTGAGACAGTCTGTCGCCAAGCAGCTGATCGGGTACTGCAGGACCTAGATAACTTCCAGGCTGCCGGCTGTGATGTCCGGTTACTCCTTGGCATCAGGCGCAGCCCAACCTGTTCACTTATTGGCAGCCATGGCCATCTGTTCCGGCTGCTTCTGCCTGCGCTTATCGAGAGGTTTCCTAGCATGCTGGTCATGGATGTCCCGCCGGATTATATTGAAGGACAGTCGCATGAATTTGAGTCGGTCCTGCGTCAGGCGCTTCAGGACCAATAAAGAAAACACGGCTTGCGCCGAGCCTCTGGCGAAAGCGGAAGCCGATGTTGCCCTTATCCAGGCGGAAAGTTATACTTTCAAACAGGATAAAAAAATAATTTTAAACGCGCTAAGGGAATAATCCCTTAGCGCGTTTAAGTTATTTGCGAAGTTTCAGCTTGACCTGATGGATGATATCGCCATAAATTCCGTGTGCACTCTCCATGACAGTCTCTGAGAGCGTGGGATGTGGATGAATCGTATGGGCAATATCCTTAGCTGTTAACCTGTTACGGATGGCCAAGGTGCCCTCCATGATGAGGTCACTGGCATGAGGGCCGAGGATGTGCATACCCAGCATCTTACCGGTAGCAGCGTCAGTAATGATCTTGACCAAGCCGTCGGTTTCCCCCATAGATACCGCTTTGCCGTTGGCTGCAAAATTAAATTTGCTTGACTTGATTTCAAGCTGCTCAGCGGTTGCTTCTTCTTCAGTCAAACCGACCATAGCAATTTCGGGAGTAGTAAATATACAGCTGGGAATAGCGCTGTAATCCATAACCGAATCAAGGCCCATAGCATTCTCAGCAGCCACTATACCCGCCGTTGACGCGGTATGCGCCAGCATGCTTTGACCGGTAACATCACCGATGGCATATATACCTGGCACACTGGTCTCCATATGTGTATTTACCTTAATACCTGTGCGGTCATATTCAATACCGGCCACGTCCAGACCCAGTCCCTCGGTCACAGCGCGGCGGCCAGCCGCCAGCAGTACCTTTTCCACGGTAAACTCCTGCGCACCTTTAGCTGTATCAGCTTTTACCAATACGCCGCCCTGGACCTCTTCAATGGCCGTCACCTTGGCGCCTGCCAAGGTTTTAATGCCTTGTTTGCGCAGAATAAGCCCCATACGTTTGACCAAGTCGCTGTCGACCATGGGCAGAATGGTTGGGAGCATTTCAACAATTGTAACTTCACAACCAAATGCCTTCATGATAAAGCTAAACTCAATCCCTACTACCCCAGCACCAATGACCAGCATACTTTTTGGTACTTGAGTCAGTTCTAATAGTTCATCGCTGGTGATCACTGCCGGTAGTTCCCGCCCCGGTACCGGGATAGAACTAGGCACTGAGCCAGTTGCAATAATAACCTTATTGGCGTTAAAGGTTTCTGTGCCTGAGTCAGTGGTAACTTCCAGAAGGTTTGGGGCGATAAGCGCTGCCGCACCGTAGACTACGGTGATGTCATTGCTCTTAACCAACTGCTCAATACCGCCTCTGAGCCCGGCAACAACTTTGTTTTTCCGTTCCATGATGGCTACAAAATCAAAACCGGTATTCTCGGCTCTCAGGCCGAATTCGGCACACCGTTGCAGTTCTTCCCACTTTTCAGCGCTTTTAAGCAGCGTCTTAGTGGGGATGCAGCCGCGATTCAAGCATACGCCGCCCATGTTTTCTTTTTCGACTAACAGTACTTTGCCACCTAATTGCGCTGCGCGGATGGCTGCCACATAGCCGCCTGGCCCACCGCCAATAACCGCTACATCAAAGTTCATTGTAATTACCTCCCGGTGTGACTGACTCAAAAGAACCGTCCGAAACCACTGAAAAAGTCAAATATAAAGCGATATAGTCCCATTTTTGGTATAATATAGGTAGATATAAATGACGAAAGTTGGGGCTCTCGTATGTTTAAACTTAAGCCGAAACAATTGAGTCTATACACA
>NZ_DATMYD010000079.1:0-45926 GCF_035561155.1 Sporomusa sp.
AATTTTGGTGGGTACACGCAAACTAATGAAGGAAAACAATATTGAGTATGAATCAGCTGTTCCTCGAATCGAACAGTTGGAACTTCAGGGTAAGACGGTCATGTTATTTGCCTTAGAAAATAAGCTCAGAGGGTTGTTCGCTGTAGCTGATACCGTGAAAGAGAATTCGGCTCAAGCTGTAGCCGAGCTGCAAAAGATGGGCATAGAAGTATGGATGATAACAGGAGATAATATTCGTACCGCTCAGGCCATGGCTCAAACGGTTGGCATAGACAATGTTATGGCCGAGGTACTGCCAGAGAATAAAGCTGAAAAGGTAGCAGCACTCAAAAAAGAGGGTAAGGTTGTAGCTATGGTCGGTGACGGCATTAACGATGCTCCGGCGCTGGCAACTGCCGACGTAGGCTTTGCTATTGGCACAGGTACCGATGTTGCTATTGAGGCGGCAGATATTACGCTAATGCGGGGTGACCTGACTGGTATTGTGGCTGCCATTCGCTTAAGTAAGGCAACTATGCGGAACATTAAGCAGAATCTATTCTGGGCGCTTGTCTATAATTCGCTTGGCATTCCAGTCGCGGCAGCAGGATTTCTATCACCCGTGCTGGCAGGCGCGGCAATGGCCTTTAGTTCGGTTTCGGTGGTAACCAATGCACTTAGACTGAAACGGTTCAACCCGTACAGGGCTTGATGCAGGGAAGTTACTTATCCGATGACTAACCCGCTCTAAGACTCCCATCTTCTGCAAGTTGGAGTTAAGAGCGGCTAAGTCCCTGGAAAAGGTCGACTAAACTTCAGATGGGGTAAAAACCCCACCTGAAGCTAAGTCTCACTTTATGCTGAGTCATATATGAGGGGAGGTGATGTTGTGAGTCAAGAGGAAACGATATTGAAAATTGAGGGTATGTCCTGCGGACATTGTAAAATGAGTGTTGAAAAGGCACTCCAAGCTATTCCTGGAGTGGTAAGTGCCAGTGTTGACCTGGCAAAAAAAGAAGCGCTTGTAACCGGCACTGCTAACCGGGTTGCGCTTGTGAAAGCCGTAGAAGAGGCTGGCTTTGACGTGGTTTAATTAAAGATCCGGCTAGAAAATACGCAAAAGCCTGCATCGCAGGCTTTTGCGTATTTTATTTACTCCTATGACTGTATAGGAATTTTATAGAGTTAATTCACACAAGTTCTTCATGAAGTATTCATAAGTTCTTCATAAAGACTTGTTATAATAAAGACAAATCCAAACAAGGAGGAACACAAAATGAGAAAAGGTTTAATTATAGGTCTGGCAGCATCGCTGGTTATCGCGCTGGGCGCCACCTTCGCTTTTGCTGAATCGCCTTCACAGGGTATGATGAATATGGAAAATATGAACGAGATGCATAAAAAAATGGTGGAGCAGCATGTAAAAGACGGTGTCCTGACGCCAGAACAAGCCAAAGCCATGGATGAGCATATGGCCAACATGGGTTCTATGATGAACGGCATGACAGGCCAAGGCATGATGAGTGACACTGCGAGCTGTCACTCCAATCAGCAAAGCACGGACATTCCAAAACAATAGTAGCTAATTGAACATCCGGGAACAGATAGTAGAGTACGCAACGAGAAAAAGCTGTCTAGCTCTCCCTACGGAGGCTGTGCAGCTTTTTTATATCCCGCAATTTATTTCTTAGCGCACTCTGGTGATATCTGGTCATTTGTGCGAATTTTAATTTTTGCGTTGTCAAACGTGCAGGAGTATTCTTGTCCTATCCGAATTATATTAGGAACCGGATGCGCGGAGGGGAGGAATTATGAGTATTGAAAAAGCAATTCACGAATATAAGTCAGACCCGGAATCTGTCTATCAAACATGGTTTTTAGATAACCAGGAGCGTTTAAAGGCATTTCGCACAATAAAAAATGGCGTAAAAGTAGTAGTAAAAGAGATTGAAGACAACACATTCGGCAATGATTTTAAAGGCTCATCCCTCGAGACAGTAATAACGGCAATAGCGGAACAAAAGCAGGTATTCGAAGGCGCAGCCCATGCGTTCTACTGGAAACCCAAGCTCCGTATCCCGGATATATATGAAAACGCAGCAAATAAACAGGCTTTTGGACGATTTTTAAAGGCGTGTTCTGCAGCATCTAACGAGAGGCAAATAGTAGAAGAAATAGTTAAATTGGATCGGCAGCAGATAAAGGGCCTGGGTCCGGCAGTAGCCAACATCCTATATTTTCTTCATCCATCCTTGTTCCCACCGTTTAATACGGCGATTGTGAATGGTTTCAATTTATTATTCAATAAAAAACTAAAACTAGGGTCCTGGACTGCCTATTTGGAAATGAGAGAATCCATAATTAGTGCGAACCAAAATTATCACAACATGACTTCGAAAGATCTTGGCATGATAACCGGTATGCTCTTTGAAATAGGGGCTGGAAGGATTGTAACTGAACAAAATTATTCCCAAGTGATTAGCTTGGAAGAGAAGAAACTAATAGCGTCTAGGAGTAAACGACATAGAGAAGTTTTAGAGGATGTCTTAGCCGACAATGAGCACAGTGAAATGCAGTACCATCTTGCTAAACTGGGGAAATCACTCGGATGTATCGTTTGGGTCGCTCATAATGACCATAAAAGGGAATGGAACAGCACCAAATTGGGAGAACTCTCAATATCTAATCTGCCATTGAATGATATAGCCGATTCTATAGGCGATACAGTAGCACTAATTGATATCATTTGGCTGGATCAAGCTGGAAAAATCATCGCTGCTTTTGAGGTTGAGAAAATTACCTCTATTTACTCAGGGATGCTCCGGCTTTACGATTTATCGCTTTCTATCGGCGTTTGTAACATGTATTTGGTTGCTCCCGATAAAAGGGAAAAAGAGATACAGGCTCAGCTACTGCGGCCATCATTTCGCGGGCAAAGGAACTTGATCTCATATCTGTTATTTTCTGATGTCCGCCGTGATTGTGACGCTATGTGTAAATTTGGCAATTCTATTGAAGTTTTGAATAAAATCGCCAGATTCGTTAAATATTAGCTTTTTCAAATATGTAGAGTTCATTTACTGATGACTTTGGCCGCAGTACTACCAGATTTCTATAGCAATACCAGTACAATTTTTGCGGAAATTCATCACATTTTCATAGTTTATTCATTAGTTCTTCAAAACTTTAAGGTATAGTATAGTAAAGAGTTTGGTCAAGTACCATGTTGGAGGAAAATTAGCGGTTAGCCGGTGTAGCTAAGACATACACCTCTACATAAGCTCTTAGATCCAGAGCTAGTAACTTAAAATCCAAGGAGGTTGAACAATGAGTAGTATCCCAAAAGCTGGCATTTTAAGAGCATGTATCGTATTCGGTATTATGCTCGTAGCTAATTTACAGCCAGTGCTTGCAGAGGAGCAGCCTATGACTCTGCAGGAAATCGTAAGCACCGCTATCAAAAACAACCCATCGGTTGTAGAAACCGAAAAAAAATGGGAGGAGAAGTCCAGTCGCATTCCCGCAGTCACAGCACAGCCTAATCCTAAAATCGGCATTATGAAGGACGACATCCCGACCTCAACTTTGAATCCAGGTAAAGGTATGATGACCGAATTTAGTCTCAGCCAGGAAATTATGAATCCGGCTAAACTTAAGGCAATGGGTAAGATGGCAGAGAGTGAAGCTAACATGACCAAAGCCGGCTGGAGTGAGAAACAGGTTGAGGTCTATGCACAGGCAAAACAAGCCTATTACGATTATCTGTACTCCAAACAAGCTCTGGTAATTGGTAAGGAGAGCCAGCAGCTCATGGGTCAGCTAGCAAAATTAGCACAAGTTAATTACTCCACCGGCATGGTGCCACTGCAGGATACGCTGAAAGCCCAGACTGAGTTTTCGCGTATGACAATTGATCTTTTAAATATGGCATCGATGGAGGCTGTGGCGAAAGCCAGGATTAACAACCTAATGGGGCGTAGCACGAATACCAGCTTCGAAGTCAAGGAAGAGTTTACAGCTCCTCCGCCCAACTTTGATTTGGCCGGCCTTATTCAAACCTCTACTGAAAGCAAGCCATCAGTAGCTGGGATGCAGTATCAGGTTGAAATGGCTAAAAACGGAATCGAATTAGCAAAAAAGCAACAACTGCCTGATTTTGAAGTCCGTTTAGGGTACAAAAAGAATAGGGAGCCGATGGTGGAAGCACAAGTAGATCCTATGGACCCCATGAAAACCACCTTGATGCTTGGGGAGCGGAAACCTACGTGGAAAATTGAAGTCATGGCGATGCTACCCATCTGGCAAGGTAAAAATAAAGCCGAAATAAAAGCAGCGCAGGCCAGCTTCGAAGCTTCTCAAGCTGCCCTTCAAAATATGAAAAACATGACTGAACTAGATGTCCAAATGACGCTTACCGAAGCCCAGGCGACCTGGCGTCAGATTGAACTATATAAGAATACCATCATTCCCCAGGCCGAGCAGACCTATCAGGCTGCTGTTGTAGGGTATACCAACGGCAAAGTAGACCTTATGACTGTCCTGGAAGGAGTTAATACCCTCCGCAATGCCAAATTGGGCCTATATAAAGCTAAAGTGGATTATGAAAAAGCGGCAGCCAATCTGGAAAAAGCAGTAGGGAAGCCCTTATTCACCAGTGGAGCGCAGCCATAATGAGTAAGCCGGAAAAAGGAGAGGACAGCATGATCGAAAAATTACAGGCCAAGAAGAAACTTGTCATTGGTGTGGCCGCCGGTGTTCTGGTAATTGGCGGTGCCGGCTACTACTATACCGCGCAACACAATAAGCCGTCGGCTGTAGGCCAGACCGGACATCAAATGAATGGCCCGGTTATGGCCATGGGCGATACAGTCACACTGGACGCCAAGGCCAGACAATTGGCTGGGGTGCAAACGGCGCAAGCAATCGTTAAGTCGCTGGCCAAGGAAATCAAGACCACCGGCAAAATTGCCATGAATGAAAGCGGCCGGACGTATATTACGTCCCGGGTCGAAGGACGGGTGGATGAACTGTACATAACTGCTGAGGGGCAATATATTGCTTCTGGACAGGCTATTGCGTCTGTATATAGCCCAACCTATATTGCGGCCCAGGAAGAATATTTGTTAACACTGGAAAATGTACAGAAACTGAAAAACGCCGGCAAAGATGTAGTCCTGCTCAACAACCGCCTGCTAGAAGCAGCCCGGCGCAAACTGCAACTCTTAAATGTGCCTGACAGTGAGATCACTCATCTGGAGCATACCAGGCAGCCCAAGGATCATATGACCATCTATGCCCAGTTCGGCGGAACCGTGCTGGAGAAACAATTGCTGCCAGGAGCCTTCATTATGCCTGGCGACAAACTATATAGCCTATCGGAATTATCTACCGTTTGGTTGTATGCCGATATTTATGAAAAAGACATCGCCGGCATTACTCCCGGTCAACCGGTCGTGGTAACCAGTGGTGCCTATCCGGGGCAAACCTTTACTGGGAATGTGACCTTTATTAACCCGGTACTCGATGATGCTACCCGGACGGTCAAAGTGCGGGTCGAAATGGCTAACCCTGGCGGAAAGCTAAAGCCCAATATGTTCGTTAACGCCAATGTGCAAATCCCACTGGGGGATAGCCTAGTTATACCGGAATCCAGTCTCCTTGATACCGGCAGTCGTAAAATCGTCTTTGTGGCCCAAAGCGAAGATACCTTTGTTAAACGGGAGGTGGTTATCGGGCAACAAGCCGATGGCTATGTCCAAATCCTGTCCGGACTGCAGCCTGGTGAAACGGTAGTCACTGCCGCTACCTTCCTCATTGATTCTCAGACCAAGTTAGGCAGCTTTGGCAGCCATGGTGGTCATGGTGGCGGGGGAGCCGCTAAGGGAGCCGCTACGCCGGCACCTGCTCCAGGCAGCACCAATAGTGGCACAGCAGCTCCGGCTGCCGGTGGCGAACATAGCGGTCATTAAGGGGGAGCGGCATGTTAAATAGATTAATCGAGTTTTCTTTGAAAAATCGCGTGATTATCCTAGTGCTTTCTGCGCTGGTCATTGTCTGGGGAATCTTTGTCGTGCGCGACACCCCTATCGACGCCTTTCCTGACCTGAGTGAAAACCAGGTACTTGTTTCAGCCGAATGGATGGGCCGCGGTCCGCAGGAAATTCAGGATCAGGTGACCTATCCACTGGAAACGGCCTTGCGGGGACTACCGAAGGTCAAACAAGTACGTTCGTCTTCGTCTTTTGGGATGTCACTCATTACCGTAATCTTCGAAGACGGTGTTGAACCTTACTTTGCCCGACAAGTGGTAAATGAAAAAGTGCAGCAAGCCATACCACGCCTGCCACGCGGTGTGCAACCAGCTTTAGGACCGGTCAGTACACCGATGGGCCAGGTCTTTATGTATACTGTGGAAAGTGATCGCCACAACCTGGCTGAATTACGCACAGTTGAGGACTTTACCATCAAGCAGCAACTGAGCGCCGTGCCCGGGGTAGCCGAAGTTGCCAGCATTGGCGGCTATGTGATGCAGTACCAGATCAATCTTGATCCACTACTCTTGCAAAGCTACCGAATCACTTTCAACCAGGTATTTGGGGCGCTTGGCGCCAACAATGCCAACATAGGGGCGAAAGTTGTCGAGCAAAACGGTCAGGAATTTATTATCCGTGGGCTAGGATTAATCCAGTCCATTGACGATATTAAAAATATTGTAATCACCCAAAATAACAATGTACCGATTTATATCAAAGATGTGGCCAGCGTGACCGCCGGCCCCGATTTTCGCCGGGGCGTGCTGACTAAATCCGGTTATGAGGCGGCCGGTGGCATTGTTATTCAGCGTATGGGCGAAAACACACTCAACGTGATCGACCAAGTGAAAGCCAAGATAACCGAGATTCAGCCGACTTTGCCAGAGGGCATGCGGATTGTACCCTTTTACGACCAAACCGATTTGGTAAAAAAGGCGGTCAATACGCTGACCCGGGCGTTGATTGAAGAATTCATTTTAGTATCGATCATTGTCGTTGCCTTTTTAGGCAATGTACGGTCCAGCCTGATTGTTACCAGCGCCATCCCCATTGGTATCTTGATCGCGCTGATTGCCATGAAACAGATTCACCTGTCGGCCAACTTGATGTCACTTGGCGGGATTGCCATCGGCATCGGCGTCATGACCGACGCGGCCATTGTCATGGTGGAAAACATCTTTCGACATTTAGCCGAAGATCGCGGCCGGCGCAACATTGTCGATGTGACGCTGGAAGCGGCCAAAGAAGTGGCCGAGCCAATCTTCTTTTCCATCACCATTATCATTGTCACCTTCCTGCCGGTATTTACCATGACCGGTACCGAAGGTAAGATGTATACCCCGATGGCCTGGGCTAAATCCTTTGCCATGAGCGGATCACTGCTGCTGGCATTCACCTTGGTACCGGTGCTGTGCACGCTGATGCTGAAAGGTAAAATTCAGGAAAAAGATACCTGGATTGTCGCTAAAATGCATCAATGGTATGTACCTCTCCTAAAAACGGTAATGAAGTATCATAAAACCACCATTGTCATCGCAGTGGTCGTGATGATCGCCGGATTTTCGCTGTTGCCGCTGATCGGCACCACCTTTATGCCGGCTTTGGATGAAGGGACATTCCTAGTTATGCCGACCATGTTGCCCAGTGTGTCACTCACGGAAGCGTTGGAATCAGCCAAAACCATGGATAAAGTCATCATGGGCATTCCGGAAATCGACATGTCGGTGGGCAAAGTGGGCCGTGCTGCCTCGGCCATGGATCCGGCACCGATCAACATGATTGAAACTATTGTCACCTTAAAACCGAAAGACCAGTGGCGCCCCGGCATGACCAAAGAGGCCATTGAGCAGGAGATGATGGTCAAACTCGCCAACATCCCTGGACTTAACCTAGCCTTTACCCAGCCGATTGCCGGCCGGTTATCCATGCTGACCACCGGGGTTCGTACCGAATTAGGGATCAAACTCTATGGGGAAGACCTCAAGGTGCTGCAGCAAAAAGCCTTTGACATTGAAAAAGCGCTGGCAACAGTGCCGGGCGTCGGCGATTTGCTGGCCGAACGGGTCTTTGGTGCTCCTTATCTCGAAATTCAGGTCAACAGGGACAAAGCAGCCCGATATGGCCTTAACATCGCCGATGTCGAAGATGCCGTTGAATTAGCGGTAGGCGGTAAAATCGCTACGACCACTATCGAAGGCCGCAAACGCTTTGACGTCCTAGTGCGTTACAACCGGGAAAACCGAGAAACCATTGATGCTATGCAAAATATCCTCATTCCGGTAACCGGTGGCGGCGCTACGGCGCAAAGTGCCGGCGGTATGGGGGCTGGCATGGGGGGCGGTGCAACTGCTGCGGCGGCCAAACCGGCCACCGGTGCCTATGTGCCGCTGGGCGAAGTGGCTCAGTTCCAGGTCGTAGACGGACCATCGATGATCAGCAGTGAAAACGGGGTTTATCGAATGATCGTGCAGATGAATACCCGGGGTCGAGACGTAGTTAGTTTTGTTGATGAATCGAACAAGGTCATCAAGGAAAAGATTGACTTGCCTCCCGGCTATTCCCTGAAGTGGACCGGCCAGTATGAAAACCAGCAACGGGCGAAAGACCGGCTGGCAGTAGTGGTGCCGGCAGTCATCGTGCTGACCTTCTTCTTGCTGTATATGACCTTCAAGTCGGCCAGCGACGCCTTCCTTATCCTGATGAACATCCCATTCTCTTTAGTTGGCGGTATTGTGGCCATGTATGCTACCGGCACCTATTTGACGGTAGCGGCGGCTGTCGGCTTCATCGCCCTCTTTGGGATTGCGGTGCAAAACGGGGTTATCATGGTGACCTATATTAAACACCTTCGAGACCACCGGTCATTGGAAGAAGCCATTATTGAAGGAGCCTTTACCCGGTTGCGGCCGGTCATGATTACTGCTTTGGTCGCCAGTTTGGGCTTGTTCCCGCTCATCTTTGCCACCGGCACCGGTGCCGAGGTCCAGCGGCCAATGGCCACGGTAGTCGTGGGTGGTCTGGTTACTTCCACGATTTTGACCCTGATTGTGCTGCCGTGCATCTATCTGGTCTGGAACCAGTGGCGCGAGCGCAAGAATCCACCGGTATCCGGTAACTCGCACACTGCCGAGTAAGTGCGGTTAACTAAACTAACGAAGCTGTGGTGGGGGATTCGTGCCCCCACCCATAGCAAATAACATAACCTTTGAAATAAGATATAGAACATATTGGAGGATGTAAATTATGAAAAAAAGTAAAGTATTGTTCGGCGTTTTAACCATTGCCGTAGTGATGTCTCTGGTGGCGGGGTGCGGCTCTAACGACAAACCGGCTGCTACGCAGCAACCAGCTGCCCAACAGTCATCAGGCCATGACATGAGCAGCATGAACATGCCCAAGGAAGATACGATGCCCATGATGAAAGACCTTGATAAAGCTTTGCAAGACGTGGTTAAGCAAGTGAAGGCCGGACAAACGATGGATGCGCAAAAGAGCGCTGCGCAACTGGTAAGTACCACTGATAAGGTTATGCCTCATATGATGGATGCCGGTTTAAAAGATAAACTGCGTAAAGCAGCAGTTGAGATTAAAGACAGTGTAAACTCTGGGAAAGCAGATCCAGGTGCCTTAGAGGGTAAAGCAAAAGCCATGCAGGACCTTATGAAGCAAACTATGACTCACCTGCAGGGCATGAGTCATTAATTGGCTCGGAAAGGAGGAGCGAATGACCAGATGGGCACTGATCGCCGTACTGGCCGGCGCGCTGCTAAGCGGAACGGCAACGGCTCAGGCCGCTCCGGCTTCCGGGTATAACCAGTTTGTCCAGTCACTTGACTCCGTTCTGGCCGGGGCCGTTATGCCGGTCGCCGATGAGCTGCAAATGGCCGTTCGTAGTCCAGCTTTACCCAACGGGCAGACTGCGCAAATTTTAGCATCAGCCCGGAATATGCTTGGTCAGCCGGTGGTATGGGGCGGGGCTTCCCCTTCCCAGGGTTTTGACTGCTCCGGGTTGGTGCAGTATGTTTACCGCCAGGCCGGCATCAATCTACCCCGTACCGCCGACCTACAGTTTCTGGTCGGGCGGACGGTATCGCCGTTAGCATTGCAGCCGGGTGATTTGGTTTATTTTACCACCTATGAGCCAGGCGCGTCTCATGTGGGCATCTATATTGGTGGCGATAAATTTATCCATACTTCCTTTTCCCAGGGAATAGTGGCTGTTGGTGATATGAATGACGCCTATTTCGTTAAACGATATTATGGGGCAAAGCGAGTGTTATAATTTAACAAAGAAATCATGGAGTTTCAAAAAATATTATACTTATGGAGGGTTTTGTAATGAATAAGAAATTCGCAATTTGGGTTGTTGGTGGTCTTGTAACCGCTTCTGTGTTTGGTTTAGGTGTCAGCCCTACAATAGCCAGCGCGGCTGAGAAAGCACCACAGGCATGTGAAGCGCAGACAAATCAGATGGGTGCTATGATGGGGAACATGAATCCTAAGGCTATGGCTGAAATGATGAAAACACCGGAAATGCAAAAACAGTGCATTGAAATGATGAAAAATCCCGAAATGCAAAAGGCGATGAAAGACGTCATGAAAACTCCCGAGATGCAAGGGATTATGAAACAAATGCTCCAGCAGGATATGAGTTTTCATCAGATGATGTCTGATTTGGTGAATTCTGTGGACATGAGCAGCAATCACAGCGGCCCTCAGCAGGTTGAGAAATCTCCGAGTAATCCTTCAAACGCGCATAGTAGCCATCACGGATAAAGTCGAGCCACGACAATAAAGAGAGAGACTTAGCTGCTCGCCTGTGCCCTTTGGGTATAACTCCCACTTTTAGAAGATGGGGGTCTTATACCCTAAAGGGCACAGGGAGCGGGTTAGTCATCGGATAAACGACATTGCGCAAGCAGCCCTCCAACTGGTGGAGGGCTGCTTATTCTTTATAAAAAAACACAATTTCTTCACAGCGCATTCACAGGTTCTTCAAAACTAAATGGTATGATTATAACAACAAGTGTAGTGCTTGGCGAGGAGGAATTACAATGGAACAAAATAAATCCGAACTGCCTGAGGCGGGAAATACAGAAACATATACACGATGGCAGAAGGTGGTTCTTCAATTGTTAAAGTGGGGGGCATGGGCAACGACCGCAATGGCGATGGTCTATGCCATGCATTCTTAAAGATGGGGAAAGGGGAGAAACTACTTGCATCCCATTTTATTTAGTATCAACGGTTTCGAAGTTCGTGC
Source organism: Sporomusa sp. (assembly GCF_035561155.1). Lineage (GTDB taxonomy): Bacteria > Bacillota > Negativicutes > Sporomusales > Sporomusaceae > Sporomusa. Next base: position 11,275 of record NZ_DATMYD010000079.1, read on the forward strand.
CTGGGGGCTAATGTTGGCTGTAGGGGTGCTGGCTGGTTTATGGCTGGCGACACGGCTGGGAAAGAACAGTGAATTTACTGAAGATGTGCTGCAAGAATATGTACTTTATGGGCTATTTGCCGGTATTTTGGGGGCCAGGCTATGGGAGGTTGCATTTTCCTGGGAACAATATGCTGCCAATCCTCTGCATGCCCTGATGTTCTGGGAAGGAGGCCTGTCCATTCAAGGGGCCGTCATGGCTAATGTCTTGCTGGCATTGTGGTATTTTCCCCGCAAGGGATTGGCGTTTAGGCGGTTTGTCGATATTGGCGCTCCGGCGCTGATTCTGGGTCAGGCCATTGGGCGTATTGGGTGCTTATTTAACGGCGATGCTTATGGCAAACCTACCGATGCCTGGTATGGTGTAGTATATCAACCGGGGACTCCCGCGTACGCCGCCTGGGGTAATGTGCCGTTAGTGCCGGCCGAACTGTTTGAGGCTGGGCTGGATATGTTCATTCTCGGCGTATTACTGTATTTATTTCCTCGCAAGAAATTTGACGGTCAGGTGGCGCTAGCCTATTTTGTACTGTATTCACTGGCTAGGTTCGGTTTAGAATTTTTGCGCACAGATAGTCTCCTTATCGGCGGACTCAAGGCTGCGCAGCTAACCGCTTTACTCACAGCACTGGCGGCCAGTCTGCTGTGGGGATGGTGGGCAACTCGGACTAAGATGGTTGGGACCCGGAAGTAAGCTATATTGAACAAGATAGCTGTATCAGAAACGAAGGGATGTATGTACCAGTGGCACATTACGGATTGTGGCCGGTAGTCATTATCAACTCATTGATTATTATCATATTTGCGTTTAGCTTTTCGCGTCCGCGTTCTTTGAAAGATTGGCGTACCTTTGGTACTTTCTCGGCTTTCGTGGTTGCGCTGTTTACCGAGATGTATGGTTTTCCGTTGACAATTTATTTGTTCTCAGGTTGGCTGGGAAGCCATTATCCGGAGTTGGATATCTTTTCCCACGATTACGGGCATCTTTGGTATACGCTGCTTGGGTTTACCGGTGACCCGCATAGTAACCCTATCCACGGAGTTAGCAATCTCCTGATATCTGGTGGGATGATTTTTCTTGGGTTTACCTGGATGTTCTTATATCGAGCCCAGCGTAAGGGCGTTGTTGCGAACAGCGGGCCATATTCCTATGTACGCCACCCCCAGTATATTGCCTTTATCGCTGTCATGACCGGATTTTTAATCCAGTGGCCAACGCTGCTCACAATACTAATGTATCCGGTGCTCATCCGCATGTATGTGTGGTTGGCGCGTCAGGAAGAAAAGGAAGCCCTGGAACAATTCGGTGAGGAATATGCCAGTTATGCAGCAGTTACCCCCGGGTTCATTCCGTTTAGCCGTCCAGGGATGCGCAATGCCTCATAACGTGTACTATATTTCTGCCTAGCTCTAACCGCTAGGCTTTTTTACTTGATGTCTTATAGGAATCTGCTTGGGCTTATTTCCTGAAAAATATCACAATTTATTCATGGCTTCTTCAAAAGTTCTTCATAATTATGGTGTATACTGAAAGCATAAATAAGTTCAAGCAACCCAGCCTTCGGTCAGCTACGCATGATACAGAGGCTGTTAGCAAGAATACTTCAGGGAGGAATCAGTATGAATAAAACGGTGTGGATTGTTTTGGCGGTTGTAGCGGTAATCGTAGTTAGTGTTTTTTCGGGATATAACAACTTAGTTGGTATGAGCGAGAATGTGAATGGCAAGTGGAGTCAAATCGAAAACCAGCTTCAACGCCGGTCCGACTTGATTCCCAACCTGGTTAATACAGTAAAAGGCTACGCCGGTCATGAGCAGCAAGCCATTCAAGCGGTAGCCGATGCACGGGCTAAACTGGGCGGTGCTCAAGGTCCGGTTGCCAAGGCGCAGGCCAATAGCGAACTGAGTTCGGCCTTAAGCCGGCTGCTGGTAATATCGGAAAACTACCCTGACTTAAAAGCAGACAAAAACTTTCGGGCACTTATGGATGAACTGGCAGGCACAGAAAACCGCCTAGCTGTTGCCCGTAAGGATTATAATGAGAGTGTTCAAGCCTATAACACTTCCATTCGCTCACTGCCAACCAGCCTCATTGCCGGCCCGATGGGGTTTGGTCCCAAAGAGTATTTTAAAGCCGATGAGGGTGCAAAACAGGTGCCGCAGGTGAAGTTTTAGTAAGCTCACTCTCGGAATAAGATAGGCCCGGCAATCGCCGGGCCTATAACCTTTCTGCTATGGCATTGTTACTTTGAGAATACAATGCAATCTTTATGAACTTTTGCACTGTACAGGGCCTGATCGGCAAGCGCAAGCAGCTTATCACTGCTAGTGGCCGCTGTGCTGGAGACTATCCCAATACTGATGGTCGAATTATACACTGCAAGCTGAGAGTTTACCGTTTTTCGGATGGTATCAGCCCTGGCATAGACGGTTTCTTCTGTTGTATTTCGCAGGAGGAGGGCAAACTCGTCTCCACCCAGCCGAGCCGCAAAACCGCTGGGGTGTGTATTGTCTTGCAATACTGCGGCAAGGGTTTTGAGCGCTTCATCGCCTGCCTGATGACCATAGGTATCGTTAATACACTTGAAATTATCCATATCCAGCATAAAGAGGAAGGTGGTCGCATTGGCGTCAGGACAACGTAATTCTTGCTTAAGCATTTCGAAAAAATACTTGCGGTTCCAAAGCTGGGTTAAGCTGTCGGTATAGACTAAATGATAGAGCCTTCGGATAAGTAACCCGTAGGCCACCCCGACAATAGTCTGAATAATGAAAAAGACTGACCAGTAAAAATAGTGCCACTCATTGCTGATGGCGTGCTTTTCTAACAGATAACAGCTTAATCCGAATAATAGGCCGAGAATACCTAAGATGACGGGAAGACTTTTTAACATAATAGTGCGGTGTGGATACATAATCACAGTCCTTTGCCTAAATATCCCAGGATGGTGACTTTATTATACTGTACCGTCTCGAAACTGACTATATATTTTTTAAAAGCTCTAGCTTTACGTTTTGTCTTGTTACTGTCTATTGAAGGGGTGTTTATCCTATGCTAACACTAAAGCTTTCTTTACAGACTAAGCTGTTTGCAGCGTTTTTTCTACTATCGGCCATCATTACTATGGCTATTTCCTATACTCTATTTCTACATATGCGCACTAATCATCTGGATATATTAAAACGTGATCTTATTGTAATGGCTAATATGGCGGCCATGCATGTTGGCGGTGATGCCCAGCAGGAACTCACCGGACAGGTGCCGGAGGAGACGGCAGACAAGCGGCTGTGGCAACTCTTGCAGTCGATTGGAAAAAATAGTCCTGATATTGCGAGGGTATCTCTGCTGCGCCGCTCAACAGACAATGAATTGGTAGTACGTAGTGAATGGGATGCCCGGAATGAGTCCGGGCGGCAAGCTGGTACTATATACAACGACCAGACCATTGCTTTTTGGGATGCCAACCGCCTATTGGTAACGGATAATAATGAAAACGGTACTGTCACTGTATACACTCCGGTAAAGGCCGATGCGCGAACGGTGGCTTGGTTGGCGCTAGAGGTGGATGCGGCCGCTGTTGCCAACGATACCCGCCATTTTGCTGAGCGGGTGTTGATAGTCGCATTAGGAGCGGTAGCTCTGGTTGGGGTGTGCAGTTGGTTTCTTGCTAGGAATTTTGCAGCCAGAATTCGAAATCTTGATATAGCCATAGATCAAATTGCGGCCGGAAAACATGATATTGATCTGAGTGTAGAGGGGAGCGACGAAGTGTCCTTACTTGCCGCCCGGATTAATAGTCTGGCCACTGCCTTGCATGGCGAACGGGAAAGCTTGATGATGTCTACTATTGAATCACTGGTAACGGCCCTGGAAGCTAAGGACGCTTATACCTATGGACACTCCTCCCAAGTTGCCAGCATAGCTGAGTCTATTGGACGTGAACTTGGGCTTTCTGAGGACGAACTATTAACCTTGCGGATTGCTGCGCTACTCCACGATATTGGTAAGATAGGAATTCCTGACCACATACTCAATAAGCCGGGCAGGCTGGAAGAGTGGGAGTGGGCGATTATTAAGCAGCATCCCGAAACCGGCGCTAAGATTATAGCTGGCATTCCTGCCCTTAAAGAGGTAGCTGAGAGTGTAAGACACCATCACGCCCGTTGGGACGGACATGGATATCCAGAGGCTCTGTCCCGAGACACTATACCGTTAGGTGCGCGTATTATTGCGACAGCCGACACCTATCAGGCGATGGTGTCTGATAGACCGTACCGGACAGGCATGGCAGAAGCGGTTGCGCTAAACGAAATTCGCCGCTGCGCGGGAAAGCAGTTTGACCCTCTGGTGGTAGCAGCTTTTGAGAAAAGTATAGATGGTCTTAGTTAGGCATATCGGGCAGGGCGGCGCAGCCGCCCTTTGTTGTCCTGATAGAAAGTATAACTTTCTCCTGGATAAGGGCAACATCGGCTTCCGCTTTCGCCAAAGGCTCGGCGCAAGCCGTGTTTTCTTTATCTAATTTAATGGTTAGTAAAATTCAATTTACATAAGTTTTTCACAGATTCTTCAAAAGTTCTTCACATTAAAAGTGTATACTGGTGTTAACCAAGGTAAACTTGGGCAATTACTAAACCATATTTTACATTACAGTAATATGAGTCACAAGGATAATAGAGCGAACGAGGAGGCATACAATGGTACAGAATTCAGTGTTACTAGTGGATGATGATGCCAAACTGGTAAAATTGTTAAAGATATATTTTGAGAAGGATGGGTTTATCGCCTATACTGCGGCAGATGGCATTGATGCATTAATGGCTGTGCGCGAACACAAGCCGGACATTATGGTGCTTGACCTGATGATGCCTGGTATTGACGGTTGGGAAGTATGCCGGCGGTTGCGCAAAGATAATGATATTCCGATTATTATGCTTACCGCCCGCGATGAAGAAAGTGACCGGCTGGTCGGCCTGGAAATTGGCGCCGATGACTATGTCACTAAACCCTTCAGTTCCAAAGAGGTGGTGGCTCGTGCCAAGGCTATCTTACGGCGTACTAATAGGTCTGTTTTGCGTAAAGAGGCGATAAAAATTGGCGGATTGACGATTAATATGGATTCGTATCAGGTAAGCCGGGACGGTGAAGCAGTAGAACTAACACCCACCGAATTTAAGATAGTAGAACTGCTTGCTACAAACCCGGGAAAGGTATATAGCCGCCTCCAAATCGCCGAACAAGTCCATGGGTACACTTTCGAAGGGTACGAACGGACTATCGATGCCCATATTAAGAACTTACGGCGCAAGTTGGAGGCCAACCCGAAAGAACCGGTATATATTCAGACCGTCTATGGGATGGGCTATAAATTAGCCGGGGTAGCGAAGGATGAATAGTATTGTCTACCGGATTACCGGCCTCATGTTTTTGTTTGTGGCCTTTACGGTGGTACTACTTATCTATCTTGCCGATTATCAAATGACCCAGCTGTTTCGGGAATATTTGGTGCTTATGGGGCGCAGCGGCATGATGCATCAAATGGGGCAGGCCGAATTGACATTTTTAGCCTCTGTCCATAGTTCGCTAAACTGGGTCGGGGCCGTACTCATTGTGCTAGGGCTAATGGCAAGCTATTCCTTAGCACGCAGTATCACCGTACCACTGCGCAGACTTAGCATTGCTGCCGAGGCTATTGAGCAGGGGTATTTTGAGCAACGGGTACCCGTTTCCTCGAAAGATGAGGTGGGACATTTAGCCAAAATCTTTAACCGGATGGCCACAACCCTCGAAAGCAACATGAAGTTAAGGCAGCAGCTATTGGCTAATATTGCTCACGAATTACGCACTCCCATTGCTATTATCAAAGGACATCTGGAAGGCATGTTAGATGATGTGATTGATTTAAATAAAGAAGAAGTGGCGTCACTGCATGAGGAAACCGTGCGGCTCAATCGCCTCATCACCGACCTCAAAGACTTGTCATTGGCTGAAGTTGGGCAGCTTTCCCTGGATAAGCAGCCAACCAGCATTAACCATCTGATACGCCGGACCATTCAACTCATGAAAACAACGATAGACGAAAAGAAAATGGCTGTCGAGTGCAAATTAAATGAAAAATTGCCAGAGATTAACGCCGACCCTGACCGAATTAGTCAAGTCTTCAGCAATATATTTGTCAACGCGCTCCGGTATACCCCGGATAGAGGCAAAGTGTTGGTAACAACAGCGCTAGAGAAAAATCAAGGACAGCAATGGGTAAAGATTGCTGTCAGTGATAACGGGCCAGGCATTGCGCCTGACGTTATTCCCCATATTTTTGACAATTTTTACCGGGGAGAGAAATCCCGGGACCGGAAAAGCGGCGGCACTGGTCTGGGACTAGCGATTGTGAAGCAATTGGTGGAATTCCACGGTGGTAAAGTTATAGTCGATAGTGAACAGGGAACGGGAACTACGTTTTTTGTATATCTACCTTATAGTACTGAGCGGTAATGACTTAGCGCAGAACAATAATATGGAAAAGCCTTGTCATTTTGCGAGGCTAAAGTGTAACATTTTCTAAGAATTCACATGATATTCATAAATATTTGCTATACTATATATAAGGCTTCCATTACTTTAGTGTGAGTGGAGGTGTAAGACGGCGGCGTACAATTGTATTCTACCCGACTAACGATAAGGAGGTGTAATGTATGGGTTATGGCATGATGGGTTATGCAGGGCAGGGCTACGGTTACGGCACTTCACTGTTTGGCGGATTCTTCCATAGCGTGTTTAGCCTGCTTTATTGGGGACTGCTCTTGGCTGGGCTATACTTTCTAGTGCGGTGGCTAATAGAAGCCGTTTCAGGTAAATCTGCCTGTCTGGTTCCGGCAGCGCCTGTTGCAACTCTCTCAGCGCTCGAAATACTGAAACAGCGTTATGCTCGTGGCGAAATCAGTTGTGAAGAGTTTGAACGTATTAAACAAGATTTGGCTTAACTGCAGAAGTATAGCCGTAAAAAACAGCGTCCTTGCAGGCGCTGTTTTTTTATAGCTATAATAAAGTGAGACTTAGCTTCAGGTGGGGTTTTAACCCCATCTGAAGTTTAGTCGAACTTATCCAGCGACTTAGTCATCGGATAAATAAAGTAAACATGGAAATAATATAATAATTATAAAGGGAGGTTTTACCATGCTTAATATGTTTAATTCGTTTACTAAGGCGGCTTACTTCTTGTTGGGGGCTTTACTTGTAGCTGCTATACTTGACGCCATTACTCCCAGCTATGGTATGTACGGAGCCGGATATGGTGTTGTGCCACCAGGCCATATATCTGTCATGGATACTAACGGCTCAGGTTGGAGTTGCTCTGGGCATATGGGAATGTATGGCCAGTATATGGAGGGATATTCTATGCCAATGTACAATCCATATATCAGGCCATACTGATAGACAATAAGGTTTTAACGCATTACAGCGATTGCGGTTCTGGCTAACAGGACCGCATTATTTTTCATGCTCCACAAAATATTCATAGCGAATTCATAACTTATTCACATTTTTATGGTAATATTTATATAAGTAAATGGTGGGTGCTTACGATAAGCCCTAATATCATTTTCAAAAAGGGAGATGGATTGTATGAATAAGAGGGTATCTAAGTTGGTAGTGGCTTTAATGCTGGGAGCATTTATAGCGACATCAGGGATGGTTTCACCGAGTGTGCTCGCTGAGCAAACCAATACCCAGCAAAATGAGCAGCAAGCGCCACCGCCTGCCGATAGCAATAATCAGTCAAACGAGCATAGCGGTCACCACTAACATCCTAGTTATCAGTAAAATGAGAACACATTGAACAAGACGAAACCTTTTGCCACAAAATAAAGGGTTTCGTTTTTGTATATTCTTTCTAAGAGAATCTTCATTAGATATTCATTTTTGTTTGATATACTAAATACATCCTCAGTAACTGATAATTGATTTGCTTTTCTAAACCAGAGCAGCTTGCCGGGAATTTCTCTCGGCTATTTTTTGCGCAAAAATGGTAATGATTTTGTTATATGCAAAGTTATCTTCATTAGATATTCATATTGTTTTGTTACAATATATGTAGGCAGATGGAAATTTCCAGCCAAGCTTGAAAAAACGGGAGGAATAGAAAATGAATATGTCAGGTGTTTCAGCAAGTGGTTCAGCAAGTGCAGCAGGTGGCATGGCAGGTATGTCCGGGTGCAGCGGGTCTCAGCATAGCCAGATGGCTGCTGGCAAAAGTACAGCAGCAGCTGAAAAAAATACGGCGAGTACTGCCAAGCCGCTCAGTGTAGATCCGAGACTAGGTAAAGCTGTAGATATTTCTGTATAAAGGTTAAGGCGAAATTACATAAATTTTTCATCTCGTATTCATCAGAAATGGTATGAACCAAGGTATGGGCGTCATGAATCATGGTGTAGATGCTTACAACCAAATAGGGAATATTGATGCTATGTATAACCATGGTAACATGGCAAACATGTCTAGTATGATGTCGTAGAAGTGCTTGATTAACTAGTATAGTAGGAAAAAAGTCAGCCGCGGCTGATTTTTTTTACTAAGACCCTAAATTTCTACGCACATTCATTAGAAATTCATATTGATTGTGTATAATAAAATGGCTTGTTAGTAATTTAGGCTGGGAGGGGGCTAAGGTCACAGGAAGAATAGCTTGCACCGTAGAGAATAACCCTATCTATTATGATGAAAAGGAGTCATTGTATGCAAAACTTTCATCCTGCAGTGATACATTTTCCTATCGCTTTGCTGTTAATTGGTTTTTTGTTTGACACAGTAAGTGTAATACTAAAAAAAGACTCGCTGCGCGGGGCTGGCTGGTGGTGTCTACTTATAGGCGTTGTGTCTATGGCCGTTGCCATTGGTTCAGGAATTTATGCAGAAAATACGGCTGGTCATAACGATGCTTCTCATGCTATTATGGAGCGACATAAAAATATTGAGTATGTCGCCGCAGTTCTTTTTGGTCTAATGTTGGTTTGGCGTAGTTTAAAAAGAACATTATTGCCTGGGACGGTAAGTCAGTTGGTTATATATTTCGCTATTGGCGTATTGGCCGTAGGCACAATGGCATATGGTGCTCATCTGGGCGGGCGGCTGGTCTATGAATACGGTATCGGGGTGACGGCTGTACCGCAAGAGACCGGAACACATGAACACAGTCATGGTGAAGGCTCAGACCATCATCAATCCCCACCAGCCCCCGCATCTAACAGCACTTCAACGGTACCCCATCCCAGTGCACCTAGTGTCCCGAAGTCAGGGGAGACTCATGTACATAGTGATGGAGCTTCTCATACACATTAAACTACGTGCAAAGCCAGCCGGTGACCCGGCTGGCTCGTTTGCATAGGACATTTTGTCAGATACTGTCTGACCGGTAGTTAATTCGGGGATAATGGATAACGGATATACATGTTCTAGGAGGTAGACTATTATGACTAAAATACCTGAAAGCCAAACTGATACTATCCGTAGAAGGTATAACCGGACTGCCTTATTTTATGACTGGATGGATAAAATGATTCCAATTAAGCTTCGGCGTAAGGCCGTTGAGCAAGCTACAGGGAAGGTATTAGAGGTAGGGGTAGGCACAGGCGCCAATCTGGAATTTTATCTGCCGGGATGCCAAGTGACAGGGATTGATTTTAGTCCAGGCATGCTACAAAAAGCTAAACAAAAACTGACCAAAGCCAAGATACCTGTTACTCTGTTGGAGATGGATGCTCAAGACATGACCTTTCCTGATAATTCTTTTGATACTGTAATTGCTACCTGCGTTTTTTGTTCAGTACCTGACCCGGTCCAAGGCTTACAAGAGGTCAAGCGGGTGTGTAAGCCAGGCGGGCGGATTGTTCTGCTTGAGCATGTACGCAGCGAAAACCCATTATTGGGATGGGTGATGGATGTCCTTAATCCGGTAGCTTTGCATGTCATCGGTTCGAATATTAACAGGGAAACAGTAAAGAACGTGAATGCGGCAGGCCTACATACGTATTCCATTGAGGAATATTCAGGGAAAATAATCAAGCTTATTGTTGCTTCGCCAGTTTGAATGGGTTTTGGACGAGTAAAGTTTCACAGGATTTACATCTAACCTTCATGAGATATTCATATAAACTTGGTACAATAACAGTAACGGCAGGATGGTGGCGGGTAAAGCGATACAGGCAGAAAACCGTCTCCGATACTAGCCAAGTTTTAACTATGTTTATACGAGGAGGTTTGGCATGATTATTATGTTACTATTATGGGTGGCTACGCTTGCAGGTGCGGTTTACTTAGCTAGGCGGGTTTGGGAGGCTTATGGGCACAAGCTGCGGCTTCCCCAATTCGAGATAGATGCTCTGGAGTTAGCCAAGCGTCGTTATGCCAGTGGGGAAATTGACCGTGACCAGTATCTTGCTATCAAACAAGAACTGGCTGGGGTTGAGCAAGGTTAGAACTCATGGTTTCGTTACGAGGTGTACTCATTTTTCGGCTTGTTACTGCTCGTGATTGTAACGTCAGCGGTGTTACCGGCGTTGAGCATGAATGCGGCTCAAGGCGGACTGGCATCCAACATGAACATGAGTCAGATGCCGATGCGTAGCATGAGTATGGGCCAGATGCCAATGGGTATGCGTTCCTGAAACGGTATGGGAATGTAATATTTTAATTGGAGGGATGATATATGTATTATTTGGGAGGCTATCCAGGCGGGTACTTAGGAAGCCTGTTAGCTACTCTGGCTTCGTTTCTTTTCTGGGGGTTAGTAATAGTCGGCTTCGCCTATCTTGTACGATGGGCGTGGGACTTGGCCGGTGAAAAATTTGGCCCGCAAAGACCTGTGGCAGGTTCCCTAGAAACGGCTAAAAGGCGTTATGCCAACGGTGAAATAAGCCGGGAAGAGTATTTAGCCATAAAGGCTGAACTACTCTTTTTGTAACAAGTAGAGCTAGCCAAGCAAACCGCGTTGTGACTAACGGCGCTGTTTGCTTTTTTTTTGTAATGTCATATTCTAGGCACTGCCTTCATATCATCAATAATACGATAGCCCATATTTGAGTATAGGGGACTGAAAAAAATGCGTCTGGCTACAGTAACTATAAATCGATTCAGGTTGTTTTCAATTGCGTTACTGCTAGTGTTACTGCCTGTTGTTAACTTGCTGGCCGAAGACCCGCTGGAGAACCAGCCTATTGCCGCAGTTCAAACGCAGCCTAGCCAACCGCCACAAGGAGAAGTTAGTGTAATTGTCAAGATACCTGAGCGTGTACTTGAACTCTACGACAGTAACGGATTATATAAGCAATACCGGATTGCGGTGGGCAAAAGTGATACCCCCACACCGATAGGCGACTGGAAGGTAGTCTGGAAGGATTATAATTGGGGTACAGGGTTTGGTACAAGGTGGATGGGCATTAATGTACCGTGGGGAATCTATGGAATACACGGTACAAATAAGCCATGGTCTATTGGAAAATTCGCAAGTCATGGCTGTATCCGTATGAGAAACAGCGATGCAGAACAGTTATTTGAGTGGGTGCCGATAGGAACAATAGTTCGTATTGAAGGGCCAATAAACAAAGTGAAGAGAGAATTAAAACATAAGATGTCAGGGCAAGATGTGGTACTCCTGCAGCGCAAATTAAAAGACCTGGGCTACCTTTCCGACAGGGCTGATGGAATATTTGGTAAAGCCACCGAGGAGGCAGTAAAAAAATACCAGGAAGCTAACAATCTACAACCCACGGGTGTTGTTGATAATGGACTCATAAGCATCCTGAAGATTTAAAAGGACATTGTAGATTTTAAACAGCCATATATTGATTTTTTGATAACCGGGCGTAGGCCTGTTTTTTTTTGCTTTTACCGTCGGGAGGCGCGTAAGTGTTTATTTAAAAATACGCATAAAGCTAATAAAAATTTCTCATATTAACATTGAAACCATGAGTTGGAGTTGATGTGATGAGGTTCCTGTTAGTTCTCGTTGTTGTTGTATTAATTGCCGGTGCGGCACTCTACGGCGCACAGATGATGGGCATTCAGATTCCTTATGTATCCCAGTTTTTTGCTAATATGGCCCCTGGCGGCGGGCATGGTGGGAATCAGATGGCAGGTATGCAGGGGGGGAATCTGATGCCGCCCAGCCCGTTCAATAATTTAGCCAGTCAGAATAAAGATAGGCTGGTTCAAGCCACTACTATACTTAATCAGGCTATGGAGCTTATAACTAATGACCCATATTCTCAGATTACGCAGCCTAGTCAGCCAACTCCGCCAGCGCGGGACAGTGGCACAGGTGCCATTACTGTACCGCCGCGTGAGGGCGTGACTATTAATATTAATCCAGGCAGTCAGAGGCGGGATTTTCCGCCCAATACAGGAAACATTGTGTATGACCAAACAAAGCTAGAGCAGCTGCACAACGGAATATTTAAGTTTTCGCAGGCCATGATGCTGCTTAACGAACTCAATAACGATTTAACAGACCAGAGTGTTATGCCTGAAGCCAATCCGCCTATGGTTGACACCTATGTTGTCAAATATAACCTAATCCAGCAAAACCGGACTAAACTGGTTCAGGCCAATCGACTGCTGCAGGAATCGGTAGCCATGGCTAACGTAAACCCATATGCTCCCTCTGATGGGTATGTGTATAATACCCAGAAAATGCAGCAGCTCCATCAGGGAATATACGAATTAGCCCGCAGTGCGCTGATCTTGAGCCGGTTGAGTGATGACTTGAACCAGCAGATGACCCAAATCGCCTATGAGGCCAGGTTAGCCCGGGGGCAAATGCCGGCCAACTCCATGGTCGGTATGAGCGGCATGGCTGGCAGGAATACTATGACCAATATGCAGCAGGGCTCTATGACTGGGGGAGACACTTCATGGATATTCAATCTAGCGATAATTATCATTGCGTTTGGTATGGTACTGGGGGTCTTGATTCTCATTAAACGGCTGATTAATGATGTTAAAGCCTCCCAGTAACCATTTACCATATATTAAAAAGAAAGGAAGGGACAGTATGGGTGATACGACAAAAGGGGATCCCATTTTGAGAGTAGTCCTCATTGTCTTTGTAGGGCTGCTTGTCTTCGGTTTCTTGTTTGGCACCAATTTCGGCGGTACTGGTTATGCTGGCAATAATGTCGGTCATCACGGTATGGCTACTACTGCTGGCGGCTATGGAGGAGGAGCTTTCTTCGGCGGGATAATCCCAGGGCTCATCGGGTTTCTCATGCATCTGTTAATTCTAGTGCTGGTATTTGCGCTGATTGCCGGTTTAATCATGGGTGTCCGCAAATTCACTAACCAGCCTGATGGGTTTCTCAAGTCGTCCAAGGCTGTGGAATATGTCAATCAAGATCCAGTGCTTAGAACCATGGCCATCGTGTTAGCCGTAGTGTTTGGTCTGTACTTTATTACGGCGCTCTTTAATGGCATGCAGTTTGGCGGTGGTTATAGCGCGTCACCACAGGTGATGCTGTTTATGCTCATTGGGTTCTTGGTTAAGCTGTTAATGCTGGCGCTTGTCATCACCTTAACGGTGGCTTTGGTGCAGTATTTGAAAGCCCAATTTGATAACGAACAGGAGGTTAGTCAACAGGCAAATGGCGCTAGTGTGATTCAGGCTGAACCGCCGGCACAACTATCTTCGCCGCCTGCTTTTAACCCAAATGGTAATAAACCAGGAGATAAACCGGGAGATAAACGCGAAGGGAAATAGTTGATAACCGTGAAACTTCGATTGGAATTTGTGTTGCATTGGCTGCTAACTGTTATTTTTGCCGTGCTCACGATCAGTGGCTTGGCGATGGTGGGTGCCCGATTTGGTTGGTTGCTTAACTACGATATCGCCACCGCCGACTTCATCCACAGGGTAATCGCTGTTCCCTATGTAGTACTGGCCTTCCTTGCTCTTGGCCAGGAATTTAGCCGGGTGCTAAAGGATGACAGCCGGCTCGATTTGGGTTGGTCGATATTCGGCAGACAAGGGTATGGGTTATTTACTTTGCTGACAACCCTTCTGTTTATTGTCACCGGCATTATCCTCTGGAAAAGCCATGACAACAAAGCTGCCATTGCGTTTGCTATGTTCGTGCACGAAAAGCTAACCTATATTGTACTGGCCAGTTTAGTATGGCACATGTACCAGAAGGCACACGCCCTGCTCTGGTCTACAGAGCAGTTGTCCGGTAATCTGATGACCCAGCGCTGGTTCAAGGTAGGAATATGGTTTATTGCCTCTGCCTTCTTCTTTGCGGTGGCAGTCGTCATGGTATCGGTTGGCGGACCTGACCCGAGTAAGCAGCAGGTTGAGGCGTTCATGGCCGGCATGATGCAAGCCATGAAAAACTCGCTGATGGGCATAGCCGCTATGGATTCAAGTGGGCAAGGTGGTGTAGTGGAGCTGTCTGTGCCACTATTTACCAATTTACTGGTGATAGCCCTGGTTTTGGCGGCTTACCTGGTGTGGAGGAGCGCGAAATCGAATGAACCAGGCTAAACTTCACTTTTGGCAACTATCCTTTATATTTTTGCTTATTGTCGTCCTGGCTTTAGGTACTGTGTGGCAGAACCATAAGGCTGAGACCAGTAACATGATGACCCAGATGATGGGGCAAAGCATGGGGGACATGATGCGCATGATGCATGCATCCAATATCACATTATCTGATCTCTTGGTCTGGAAGCAGGAAATGGCAAAATCTATGACTATGACCATGCAGGACCAGGGAGGATATCTGCGGTGGGTGCATGATTTCACCACGAGCATCATTTTTTTCCTCACGCCGTTTATTTTATCCATTACCATGCTCTTGTTAATCGTGTGGCACTTGAGGTGAATGTATTGAGCAGTCTGGGATTCCTGGGATCCATGTATATGTTTTTCCTGATCGCCTTGTTGGTAGTGGCGCTGGGCGCAGGGGCTAATTATTTGGCTCACAGCGTTGTTAGTATTCTAGGCAAGCCTGATACTGTGCCTTCCAACATGAACTACACTACAAAATTTAAGGGAGGATATAATTTTATGGAAAACAATCCGTGGCTGAGGTATGCATTGTATTCGTTTCTGGGTATCTTGCTGTTGATGGCTGTTGTCGGTCTGCTCGCTCCTAATCAACAATCGATGTATGGCCAGTCGTATGGCCGCGGTCAGATGATGCCGGGCATGAATGCCGGTTTTGCTGGTAACATGCAAATGCCGTATGGTAATGCCTCATTTAACGGTGGTATGATGGTGCCGGTCATTATGGTACCTGTCAACAGTATGCCAATGGGTAATATGATGGGCCAAATGCCGATGGGCAATATGAGTATGGGCCAAATGCCAATGGGCATGCAAAATTGGGGTTGGGGTATGCCGGTGGGTAATATGCAAGGTGGCGGCGGTATGGGAATGATGGGCCAAATGCCCATGGGTATGCAAGGTGGCGGTATGGGTAATATGCAAGGTGGCGGTGGCGGTGGTGGCATGGGCATGATGAACATGTCTGGTGGCGGTTCTGGCGGTAGTATGTCAGGCGGTTCCAGTGGCGGTTCGTCGGGTGGTTCCTCCGGCGGCGGTATGGGTGGTATGATGTAGTATGCGTAAAGCGTTTCTGGTAGCTTGTTTAGCAAGCCTAATAGTGATAAACGGCTGCAGCGGTCAAAAGAACCCGCCGCCGGCTACGCCTCCTGTTCAGCAGCAGGGAGGCGGACAACAAGCTCAGCACAACATGGCTAACATGGAAGACCCCAATCCTATCATAGCGCAAATGAACCAAGCGCTTGATGATGTGGCCGCCAAGTCACAAGCCAATAAACTAACCGAAGCCAGACCTTCGGCAAGTAATCTGGTTACGCTTAACAATCGCCTGTCGGCTCATTTCTCAGATGCAGGGTTTCGAGACCGGCTAAGTCAAGCCATTATGGCTTTAAATAACGAAGTCAACAAGCCCTCACCTGATAAGACAGCGGTAGACAAGCAAGTCGAAACAGTAAGGGGGCTAATAAAAGAAGCTCCAGCCAAAACTATGGCCCATTAACGGTTAGAAAAAACCTTTGCAACAGCGCAAAGGTTTTTTCTTATGAGCCAGAACCGATCAAGACTTTCGCCAGTGTCCAAAGGATTTGGCACAAGCCAGCCTTTTTCTTATCTCTTAGCTGGCAGACAATGGGTTGTAACCCCATACTTGGTAAAATTGGGAGCAGTGCTGTGAGACTTAAAAAAATTCATGAGTTTTTCACAGGGTATTCATATGATATTCATTCTAATTTGATATAGTTAATAACAGAAACAGAACCACTGATACCGCTATTAAACGAAATATAAGGAGGACTCTAAAATGATGATGAATCAAGGCATGAACCAAGGTATGAACATAGGTATGGGTGGCATAAATCAAGGCATGAGCCAGGGGATGAACGGTATTGGGCAAGGCATGGGTGTTATGAATCATGGCGTAGATGCTTATGGCCAAATGAGCAACATGGCTATGTATAATCATGGGAATATGGCGAATATGACTAACATGGCGAATACGCCCGGCATGATGCCTGGTTCAGGTTTTGAAAGCTTACTTGGCAGCTTAGCCGGTTTAGCCATTACACTCTTGTTCTGGGCGCTCTTAATTGGCGGTTCGGTATTCTTGGCCAGAGGACTGTGGGAGGTGTTTAAGGCTAAGAAGGCTACGCCTCAAGCTCCCGTCATAGTAGCTAAACAGGTAGAGGTTCTGGACAACTAGATTATCTATAAAAAGCAGTCAGCGTGTGCTGACTGTTTTTTATTTGAGATAGCACGCTTTAGAGCTATCACGCAAATAGCTCATTATAGTGTGTTTTGGGGTGTCTATTGATTTGTGGTAGGTTGGGGGAATTAATTTGACAATATGGAACAGAAATGATGCAGTCCGCGAACGTGTGAGGGAAACTGCCGGTACTTTTATTAAAAACGGTTTTTTTTGGCCTTTGGTGCGCTGCTTGGTGCGGTAATTTAGAAAGAGCTGACTTCAGCCATTATGATGAATCTGGCACAGGGTCGCTACAGGTTGAAATTCATTACACTGGTTATTATTTGTTAGTAGTCTCACTGATTGCCATGGTGTATCTGTTCTTTAAGATATTCCGGCAAGTTAAGTGCTAAATAACAGGAATTCGGCTGAGCTGCGGGAGAGTTCCTATATGTATAACAATACGGTGAGTATCCTTGATAATACAAACACCAAGGTTATCGGCAAGGTCGAGGTCGGTAAAATCCCTAAATGGAATTACCTTTAAGCCGTAAAGTAAAAATAGAGGTTCAATAAGGGATATGAAATAAGAATATATTTGCTGCGACTGCCTGGCATGTGGTGCTGGGATTTTTTACTTACCAAAGCGGTGGGAGACCAAATGTAGGCATTGGCATAGCAGTTGTCTTTACGGCTCATGCTCATTTCGTACCATACTTCAGAAGCCATTCTCGATTTTGGATAAACTGGTAAAACAACACAAGTTTTTCATAAGTTGTTCATCAGATATTCACATTAGTTAGGTATGATTTTGGTAAAGAAATCTAGGAGGTAATGAAAATGAAAAAGACTTTTATAACCGCATCTTTACTGGTGAGCATGATGGTAGCGGGTGTGGCTTCAGCCAACGAATTTCTCCCGGAAACAAACAAAATTAAATCAGACATCCAAACAGTTCTGGTGAGGGAAGGCAGCACTAAAAACGGTCCCCAATATGCCGTGATCGACCGTAATCCTACTGGGTATAACAAACAGGTAGTTGGCGGGCGTACTATTGAGGGCTGGATCAAAGACGGTGTGGCATACACCGCAATTGACGGAGCCGCAAATAAGGCGTATCGTATTAATAAGGACCTCGAAACAATCCTGGTGAGGCAGGGCAGCAGTAAAAACGGTCCCCAATATGCTGTGATCGACCGTAATCCTACGGGATATAACAAACAAGTAGTTGACGGGCGTACCATTGAGAGCTGGATCAAAGATGGTGTAGCATACACGGCCATTGACGGTGTCACAACTAAGGCGTATCGCATCAATAAGGACCTCGAAACAGTCCTGGTGAGGGATGGCAGCACTAAAAACGGCCCTCAATATGCCGTGATCGACCGTAATCCTACTGGATATAATAAACAGGTAGTTGGCGGACATACCATCGAGGGCTGGATAAAAGATGGTGTAGTTTACACAGCAGTTGACGGAGTTATTGTAAAAAAGGGAACCCATTCGGTAGGTAGAAAGTAGCATAAGAAATAGTTGCTCTGCTTGGTGTGGCCGGACGCAAGACAGGACAAACGTGTAAGGCGTTTGTCCTGTAATTATTTGGGGTTTTGGTATTTTTTCAGATTAACGTCCTCAACAAAGCGGGCATATGACCGGTTTTCCTCTACTTTGACAATGGTGTAACGCTTGTTAGTGTCTGTGATCAGTTCATCACCGACGGTAGGCGGTACCGAGATTTGCATCAAGGTTTCACCGGTTGTTTCCTCTAAGATGAGGTAGGAAGTATAGCTTTGCGGCTGCGGTGACGGCAGCGGTTTTTGCTCCGGAGCGGGACGGCTTGTCACATATAAGCCAAGGCTTACGGCCAGCAGTATGGAAGCAATTGCTAATACAGAACGAGGAATACAGAAAAATCGGCTATTTTTCATGGATTAAATACTCCTCATCATTTACGTTTTTTTCGTGAACGGAATATGTCACCAAACTCATATTTGCCGAAACGGAGGAGTTTGGTCTTGGCTTCTTGCAGGCTGCCTGTGCTGAGAAAAAGGAAAGCACCTGTACCCACAACCAGTGCGCCAATGATGAGCAGGGTATCTTGGCGTGGACCGGGATCATTATTGGTAGCAATGTCTGGAGATATGGCAGCTGTTGGTGAAGGGGCGGCCGGAGCCGCCTGAGCCTGAGCTGGCGGAGCTGCAGTGCTGGGAGCAAGAAAAGAGGGTATCACATCGGCAAATAGAGCGGCGCTGCGGTCGGCGGCTTCCCGGTTATTATACTGGGTGCCGATTTCAACAAGAATACTACGAGGGTTTAAATCCTGGTTATAACCGCCTTTCGCGATAAAGATACCGCGTACTAAGCCTTGGTATTTGGCATCAGCGGCTGCTTTGATGGTCTTGGCATAGTTCATGGTGGTATTGATATTTTGATTTTGTTGCCCAACGACTAGTAATATTTTGGTCGCATCCTGGCCGTTTACTTGGACGTTGTACATGGATGCGGGGGCGCTGTCGCGATGGATATCAAATATAGCCGCCGGCTGCTGCTGAAGTAGCTTCATCACGGTGCGCCGGGAGCGCTGATAAGCGTTGGCATCATGGGGATCGTGAAGGGTTTTGTCATGATTGGTCTGGTAACCGAGTTCGGACAACCGTTTACTAAAGGCATCCCCTACAAGCAGGATGCTGCCGTTGCCATTCACGGTAGCTTTACCGTCGGTAGGGATGTAGGATTCATCTGTATGCGTATGATAGATGCTCACCAGTTGACCCTCAGGCTGTGTTGGTGCTTGCACAGGCACAGTTTCCGGCCATAGGCTGCTAAAAGACTCTTCACGAACATATTCTGCTGTTGCTGTTGTACCTTGAACGGCAGTAATAGTATAGACCCGGTTATCTTCATTGATAAACTCGTCACCAGGATGAACGGCAAGCCCGGTTTGAAAGACTAGATGACCCTCTATATCCATGATTGTCACAAAACCGTCGCTTACTTCGGTGGCAATGTCAACCGGCGCTGCTGCACTTTGGTTGACAATGAGTGCTGCTAGCCAGATCATGCAACTAATGGTAAGGTAATACAGTGTCCGCATAATTCACCTCACGCATATGTTAATCAATGGTAGCATGACCTGCCGTTATAGATTTTATGCTAAAAGTTTAGTAAGCCCTATGTATGAAAAATATCCTGTAGGCTAAATTTCCCTACAGGATATTTTAGGCTATCTAGTCAATAAAGTTTTGCACTATATAAACAGAACCTTGCGGGCTATAGCGCACACCAATACCGACTTGTTTGTAGTTGGGGTTAAGGATATTAGCCCGGTGGCCGGGGCTGTTCATGAAGGCTTGCTGGGCCGCAGTCACATTCCGGTTGATGGCCAGGTTTTCGCCAGCATAGCCGAAGGAGATACCGGCGCTGCGCATCCGGTCAAAGGGAGACTTGCCGTCAGGATTAACATGGGCAAAGAAATTCCGGTCAATCTCGTCCTGCGCATGCCGTTCGGCTACAGCGGTTACTACAAGATTAAGTTTTAGCGGCGGCAGTCCGTTGGCGGCGCGGTCAGCATTTAATAAATTGAAGGCCAATTTTTCGTCGGCAGTGACACCGCTAGCCTTAGGTGCTTGTGGTACAGAGGGTGTTGGATTGGTGGCCGGTGGGGACGCAGGCGCGGTGCCTTTCGCCGGTGCGGCACTATCGGCTTTATCGCCCTGGTTGGTTAGGGCGGCGATGAGACCTATCGCCAATATCCCCCCGAGAATGGTATTAGTTGTTCCATTGCTGGGCGCAGCAATTTCCGGGGCTTGCTCATCGGCGGCAGCCGCCCAAGCGGTAGCCCATGCTCCACCCCAAGATGTTGTAACAAGAGACAGGGTCAGGAGACTTAAGGTCAATGTTTTATACAGTTTGCGTTTGAACATTAGGTTCCTGCTTTCTAGTTTAGCGGACGTAAACGGTATGCGTTTATTTACCGTATATCAGGTTATTCGACACAACCAAGCCAAAACCTTTGGTAAGGATTACCGAAACGATGCGGCATGTAAAATAGGTCTTGTCGAATTTAGGTGAATTTGGTTATAATGCACAGGAAGGAGGTGACACTGGGGCGAGTAGGTAAATACGCCGAATCCTGGATAGGTACGGAGGACCCTTTTTGGGGGTGAAGCGCTACAACGCGGGGCTGAGCCTGGCCCTAACCCGGCAGCTAACTCCGGAGGCGACGAAAGGCGGTTCGAAATTGATACAAGGTTCATGGAAAAAAGCAGCAAAAAAAGCATTATTGGTTGTACTTACGAGTGGGCTGCTCATGAGTAGTGCAGAAGCAGCTGCCCTCCGGTTGGGAGACAGCGGTTCTGATGTGGCTCTTTTACAAGAGAGGCTGCAAAGCTTGGGATATAGCGTCGGCGGTGCCGACGGTGACTTTGGTAGTCAAACCGAAGCGGCGGTCAAGGCCATCCAGGCTGACCGGGGGTTGGAAGCCGACGGTATCGTTGGTGAAGCTACCTGGAGTGTACTCAGGCTGCCCGGTACGCCGGTAAGTCGAGGACGAGGTGACAGTGTCGCCGTTAGCCGCATTTTAGCGACAGCAAAACGGCAGCAAGGAGTTCCTTATCTATGGGGTGGCACCACCCCCAACGGGTTTGACTGCTCAGGCTTTACCCAATATGTATTCGGTCTAAACGGCATTTCCCTGCCAAGGACGGCCGATGTTCAGTTTGAAGTTGGGTTTCCGGTAACAGGAAGTCAACTGCAGCCAGGCGACTTGGTGTTTTTCAGCACATATGAGCCTGGCCCGTCCCATAATGGTATTTACCTTGGCGATGGCAGGTTTATTAGCGCGTCTTCCAGTCGTGGTGTAGCCATTGACCGTCTGGACAGCCCATACTGGGGCCCACGATTTATCGGTGCCCGGCGGGTTGTGCGGTAGAAGTTTTAAAATTCACAGTCAGAATGCCCCAAGCTTTCATTTGCGAAAGCTTGGGGCATTCCAATTTTGGGAAGCTGGTTAAGTAAGAAAATTAGGGCATAGGCCAGGTGAGCGAATTGCTGTTGGGTTACTAGTTAGCCACCATGATGACCGCGTGATTATTCATGCCAATGGGAGTATTTTGCAAAGAAGACAAATATAGGTGTTAATGCTATGAGTTGAATAGCATGTTTGCGGAAACCATAATAAAGAGAGTAAGGATAAAATACTGGAATTGGGTGAAAGTCATCATGTGGGATAGGTTAGAGAACAATCGCACCAAGTCATTTTTACTGATTATTATTGGTGTATTTGTAATCCTGATCGGGCGCTTGGCTTGGCTGCAGCTACTGCAAGGGCCTCAGTTTAAGATGTTGGCCGAGGAAAACCGCATTCGCCAAATTGCCGCACATGCGCCACGAGGGACTATGTATGACCGGAATGGGGCGGTGATTGTCAGCAGTAGGCCTAGTTTTGCAATCTCCATTATCCCTAATGAATACACAAATCCAGCTGAAGTTACCCCGTTTTTAGCAACTTTGACCAGGCTTTCAGCCGAACAGATTACCAAAATGCTTGCTGACAGCAAAGACTATCCTTATACGCCACTGCGCGTAAAACGGGATGTGGACGAGGTTACTGTCACCCAAATTCAGGAACGCAGAAGTTCCCTGCCAGGGGTTATCATTGAAGCAATACCGGTGCGTCACTATACCTATAAGCAACTGGCCGCTCATATTTTCGGCTATATCGGGGCCATCAACGAGGAAGAGTTTGCCAAGCGCAAAGCGCAAGGCTATCATCCTCATGACCTTGTCGGTAAAGATGGATTGGAGCGGATATGGGAAGATACGCTGCGGGGTGTTGAAGGCGGCAAACAAGTAGAGATGAACGCGGCAGGGGAAGAGACAAGAGTTGTTGGCGAGAAAGCGCCAATTCCCGGTAAGGGACTGGTATTGACACTGGATGCCAATCTGCAAAAGGCGGCGGAAGAGGCATTAGCTGCCCAAATTGAAACAAGTAAAAAAATCGGTGAACCGGCGAAAGGCGGCGCGGTCGTTGTTTTGAACGTAAAAACCGGCGGCGTATTGACAATGGCCAGTCTGCCGGCTTTCGATCCGAACTTATTTGCCAGTGAAATTAGCAGTAAGGACTGGAACAACCTGATAGCCAATCCGAACAATCCTTTGGCCAACCGGGCAATCCAGAGCGCCTATCCACCGGCATCGGTATTTAAGATCGTCACAGCCGCGGCCGCGCTGGACGGCGGGTTTACCACCCCAACTGAGGTATTTGAAGATAAAGGCGTGTACATGTTAGGCAATTGGCCCTTTTACGGTTGGGAACCGAAAGGTTTAGGCCGTCTCACCATTGTGGATGCCCTGGTCTGGTCTAGCGATCCATTCTTTTATGAAATGGGCAATCGGATGGGAGTAGATACTCTGGCTTCCTATGCGCTAACCTTCGGCTTCGGAAAACTCTCCGAAATTAAACTTATCGGTGAAGAGCATGGCAACGTACCGACTGAGGAGTGGAAGCAGAAGACGTTCGGCGAACAGTGGTACCCAGGTGAGACGCTGATCGCGGCTATCGGCCAGGGTTATTATCTCGTCACGCCGATTCAGCATGCGCTAGCGTTCATGGCGGTAGCCAATGGCGGTATTGTGTACCGGCCCATGCTGGTGGATAAAATAGTTTCCCCTGATGGTGCCACGCTAGAAAAATTTGAGCCTGAAGTTTTGCGTACCGTTTATCTAAAACCGGAGATATGGGACACCATACGCCAGGGGCTTGTGGGGGTAACAACCAAGGGGACGGCGTCAAAAGTCTTTGCCGGTTTTCCCAAAACGGTGGCTGGTAAAACCGGGTCAGCCGAAACCGGACGACGGGCGACGCATTCCTGGTTTGCTTGCTACGCGCCGGCAGAGAACCCCGAAGTTGTAGTGGCCGCCTTTGTCGAAGACGGTGGTGAAGGTTCGGTCGCTGCGGCGCCGGTCGTTCGTAAAGTGCTGGACGCTTATTTTGGGATACCATCAACTGAGCCGCCGGTGATACCGCAGGGCAAAACCGATTAGTGGGATTAAGGCTCAACATCTGCTGTGGGAGGAGATTGGATGGCAATTTGGCAGCGAGAAGACGCGGTGAGGGAAAGGGCTCGCCACATCGCCGCCGTATTTATGCGGCATGGATTTGGCTTTTTGGTGAAAGACTTAGGTCTACGGCAGTTTCTTAGCTTTGGTTCATGGGTAGGAGCCGACGGTCTGGAAAAGGCGCTTAAAAGTGAGGAATTCCGGCGGTTGGCAGAGCGGTTGCCGGGAATGCTGGAAGAATTGGGGCCGACGTTTATCAAACTGGGTCAGTTTTTGAGCAGCAGGCCGGATATAGTGCCGGTCTTCGTGACAGATGCATTAAAACGATTACAGGAACAAGTGACGCCCACGCCCTTTGCAGAGATTCAGAAGCAATTTGCCGAGGCACTGCCCGGCTGGCAGGACGTATTTTCCTTCATTGACCCGGAACCGTTAGGGGTGGCCTCCATTGCCCAGACTCACGTTGCGACCTTGCGGGATGGACGCAAGGTGGTTTTGAAAATTCGCAAGCCGGAGGTTATCAATCAAATCGAACTGGACCTGATGGTGCTGCAAAAAATGGTGAATTTTTTGGCCGATCAACCGGAAGTGAGTAGGCTAATGGATATCGAAAACAGTTTTGCCATTTTTGCTCACTCGTTACGTAAGGAAATTGACTATACCGTAGAGGCCGGTAATATTCAGCTTTTTAGCCGTTTGCTGGCCGGTTCGGGATTGGCCCGCACTCCCCGGGTGGAATGGGAATTGAGCAACGCGAATGTGCTGACGATGGAATACATTGAGGGGATAAGCATTGAGGCTGCGGCTGAGAAAAGCGATTTAGCAGTCCGGCGGAAACTGGCCCGTAAGTTTTTAGAAAGCTTTTTACGCCAAGTATTACTCTATGGCGTGTTTCACGGTGATCCCCATTCCGGTAATATTCGACTGACCAATTCGGGTGAAATCGTATATTTTGATTTCGGTATCGTCGGACGCATCGACCCGCGCATGACGGAACGTCTGGTGGAGAATTTCATTGCCATCAAGAACACGGATGTGGAAGCGCTAATGAATGTGGCGTTGGAGATGGGGCAATCCACAGGACAGACCAATTGGCAAAATTATTATGAGGATATGGCGGAACTCATGTTTGTGTCTCAGGGTATGGCCCAGGGTAAAGTGGAGATTGGACAAATGATTTTCGGTATGATGCAGATATCCCAAAAACACGGCATCAGGATGCCGATGAGATTGTTGCTCCTTGGGAAGGCTTTCACCATTGCCGAGGGCAACGCCCGGAAAATCGACCCGGAGGTGAACTTCCTGGAGATAGCAAGGCCGATAATTGAGGAGTATCTGAGTAAAAATATCATTCCAGAGATCAGTGAAGCGACCGTCCTGTCTAACATTCTGAACATTAAGAAAAATTTACGGGTTGTGTTTAGCGAACTGCCTATGTTTCTTTCCGGTTTAACCCGGGGAGACAAAAAAATTCCGTTGGCCATCAGTGGTATGGACTTTATCGGGGACAAGCTGGACAAGTCCATCAACCGCATTGCCTACAGTCTGATTATTGCCAGTATGCTCCTGACTTCGGCGATTATGATGCATTCCGGCGAAGGACCGATTCAGTGGCAGATACACAATACCGGTTATTATCTCCTGCTGGTCTCATTAGGGGCAACGGTATATCTGTTTTTAAAAATTTTTCGGCAGGTAAAAAAATAGCTCTATTGCTCTATTTCAAAATAATTAATTGGGAAGACATATATTGTTTTTTTGTGAATCTGGTTTCGCATTTCTACTTGGGGTATATGCTATCGCCAAAAGCAAAAAAAAAGATACCTAGATAATCTAGTCGCTTATTAGAATATAATCCCGGTAATTGGCATTCATGTAGAAAAGCGAGGTGGAGGAAAGGACACTTTGAAATGGGGCAGAAAGAAAAAAAGCACCTCTTATGTCGCGTACAACAAAGGGATTGGGGAATATCCAGAAAGTTGAACCTCTGAAAATTAGGATTAAGCACAGTTAGCGATAAGCATGCCAGTAGCTCCTTTCGGTTTTCCACAGTATATGCTACTCAATACAATAACTTGCCAAGAAGACAAGTTTCAATAAGTAGCCAGACTGAATAGAGTATAGTAGTATGACATAACTAGTTTATGGGAGGGAGTAACTGATGGCACCGAAAGGGATGATGAGCAAAAAAATGGGTGGTTCCAATATGATGGGCTGTAATTCGATGATGATGGATATGGAAGAGTTGGAGTGTCCGAATCATCCAGACTTAATTCTGTTGCGGGATGCGGCGGCTGATGAGAGGGAAGCCATTGCCATGTATTTTCAGGCAGCTCGGCAAACGTGTATGACTGATCTATTTCTGGATATAGCTGAAGATGAGATGCAGCATTATGTAATGGTTATGCATCATATCAGCATGCTTGACCCTGTGCAGGCCGAAAAGCTCAAAGAAGAGGGACTTGACGAACTGACTATGAGCGGCATGATGAAAAAAAAGCGGGCAAAATGGATGAAAAAGCCTGTCACGCCCGAACCGGAAGATATAGCGGTGTCGCCGCTCGATGCTGAAGAGATGGAGGAAGTTTGTTATCTGACCAAGGCGTTAGCCTCCGAGTTTCATGCGATCAATAAATACCAATGCTATATGGAAAAGTCAGAAAACGTTCATAATCAGCACCTTTTTTGTCACCTGATGAATGAGGAAAAAGAACATGTGGCCGAGCTTACCAAAGCCATGTTCGACATTACTCAGGAACCTTTGCCTAAGGAAAGCGATTAAGCACAAGCAGCTAGCAGTTCCTACCGGAAGTAGGCGTTGCTGGCTGTTCTTTTTTTAAACGACATCTAGGCTTAAATGCAACCGAAATGGTTATATTATACCTGGATGGGAGGTGAGATCATGGCAAGCAAACAGCAGATCCAACAATGTATCACCAATTGTACCAACACGGCCAATATGCTGCGAACAGCGGCTAACGCTGTTCCTAACGCCGGTGTGAGGGAAATGGTTACATTCGGCGCAACTCATGTTGAAATGTGTATTCGCCAGTGTGAACATGCATCCATGCAAGCCCAATAAGATACAATCGTTAAAGAAAGAGGTGAACCATGTATGGCAGCTAATCCTGCTAATGACATCCAACAATGTGTGCAGCAATGCCAGCAAACAGCCGGGCAGCTTCGTTCAATGGCAACTCAGGAGAACAATACACAGGTAAAGATGATGTTGAACGAAGGAGCGCATCATCTTGATCTGTGCATCGAGGAATGTCAATATTCGTTAAGTCAGCTTCAGACCCCAGCTATGGTATAACTTAAAGTTAAACAAGCCAGTCTTGAAAAAGCACTGGCTTGTTCAATATCATCAATTGCTGTTTTCTAAAGGGCTTAACAATAACTTACCGTTAATGTTTGAGCATGTATATACCAACTGAAAGTTGTCTTGTACCATTGGTACATCCATAGGGGTCTGACAGTGGGTAGCAAACCCGTATAACTTATGTGTAAAAGATAAACAATATAGTGTGAAAATAACTGAAATCTTAAGGAGGGAACTGGCCTGTGGAAAGAAATATAGCTGTCCTTATCGGTGGCGTGATTGGTGGGGCTGTCAAATTGGTGGTGGATCAGCTAGCCTTTGCTAGTGGAATTTCGAGTGTAGATACAATAGGCACAGTTTCTAATTTATTATTCGTACAATCCGGCATGGGGTGGTTTATTTACGTAATAGTCACTGGGTTTGCCGGATGGCTTGCAGCTAGGCTGATATCTCAAGAATACTTAGTTTCCTATTTTTCATCAGGACTCATTTTAGGTATAGTTCTCTGGGCACTTATGAATATTTTCTTTATTGTGTCAGGAATAGCTACTCCTACTTGGTCGATGGGGATAGGAAGTTTTGTTATAAACTTATTTTCTCATCTGGTACTTGGCATAGTAATTGTTTACACTATTTCGAGAACAAAAATCGATATTATTAGATAGCTTAGGAAGCTGTTCAAAAGTCAGGTTTGATATCTTAAGCCAAATGATGGATATTTCAAGGGGAGGTTTATCCTATGGAAGGAAAAGAGCTCTTACACACAATATCCGGCGCATTACATATCCTGGCCGCCGTTACCTGGATCGGCAGCATGATATACAGCGAGTTTGCTGTTAAGCCGGCATTAAAACCGTTGCCCGATATGAAGGCCCATGCGGTTAATGGCATGGCTATGAAAAATTTTTCCACACTCACTTGGACCAGCCTTATCATTCTTATCCTTACCGGCAGTTATGCGACCCTGGATAAGAAAAAGGAACTTACTCCACTGCTTGAAGAACCGTCAGGTATTGTTTTGACGATCAAACTAATTCTGGTAGCAATCATGATTGGCATTTTACTAATCCAGGTTTTTAGTATAGGCCCCAAAATGAGCAGTCTGATTAACCCGTCGACACCGCAAAACCAAGAAAACCAAATGCAAATGACGCGAGTCTCCAATTCAGCCACCAATTTGTCAAAAATTCATTTATATGCCGGTGTTCTCATTGTCATTCTGGCGGTTATTCTGTCAGCATTACTGGAAAAAAGTTGATGAATCACGTTTGCTGATTTAGGAGGAAATACTTTGGAATGGAAGTCCTTTTGGGAAGGAAGTAAGGATATATCTACCTTAGCCTTGGTTATCCGGGCTATTATCCTTTATATTGCCTTGATTGCTGCCACCCGAATGATGGGGCACCGCCAGGTCGGCATTTTATCAGGCCACAATTATCTGGTAGCAGCCGGCATCGTGAGCTTGGCTGCTGTCCGCATGGTTTCCCCGGAATCTTCGCTCACTGCTGGCTTGGTAATTGTTTTTGTTTACGCTGGCGTCAACGTTTTGTTATCCTATTTGGATATAAAATGGCCGAAAGGCATCGACCGGCAGGCCACCGTCCTGATGCAAGGCGGACGCTTGCTCAAAGCAAATTTGCTGGATTGTCATGTGACACTGGACAATCTGTTAGGGCAATTAAGGCTTAAAGGAGCACATAATCTTTCAGAAATTGATACCATTGTTTTAGAGCCTTACGGCAAAATCAGCGTTGTTAAGAAACCCGAGGCATTACCTGTTACCAGAAAGCAAATGAACCTGCCGCCGAAGCCGGTAGCACTGCCTACTATTCTTATCTATGATGGAGTCATCGACGAGGTAAATCTTCATCAGTTGGGGTTAGATCATGTGTGGCTATTAAAAAAATTAGGCGAAAAAGGTATTACTAATCCGAAAGATGTGTTTCTGGCCATGCTGGAGGCGCAGGGTACAGTCTATATAAGTGTGTAAAGAAGGGATGAATTTGGAACTATTACAAGATGTATTCGGAACTGCTGAGAAAATCAGCCCGTTTATTTTTGTTTTACGGACTCTTGTGGTGGGAATCATGCTGTATGTGGAAGGTAAAGTCTTGCCCCACCGGTCGGGCGGTCAATTTGCCGGTTATGATTTCGCTTTTTTCTGGATGATGGGCGGACTTACCGCCGCTCCTTTGTTTGAACCCAAGATAAGTATCATTAATACGGTTGCGGTAGTAACAGTGATTTATCTTATGCACTATCTCATCTCCTACATAGCCGTAAAAAACAGGACTTTTGCCAAGGTTGTATTGGGGCAAGCGGTGCCATTGATTGCGGGAGGAAAAATTCTACGCGAGAATATGGCCAAAACTTTCTTTCCCTTGGAACTTTTGTTATCAGACCTGCGGACAGTAGACGCTCCGAATCTTAATGAGGTAGAGGTAGCGGTGCTGGAAACCAGCGGTCATGTCAGCGTTCTAAAAAAATCCGATTATCAGCCGGTAACACCCAAGGACTTAAACAGGAAAACCATGGGAGGTGGTCTGCCGACCATTCTAATTACTGAGGGAAAGGTTTTAGCAGAAAACCTGCATGAATTAGGCTATGATGAAAAATGGTTAAATGAGCAGCTGCTGAAAAAAGGCATCACCAACATCAAGGATGTTTATGTTGCGCTGATAGATGCCGCCGGTGAATTATACTATTCAGTAAAAAACCAAGGCTAAGGAGGTTATCATCATCATGCTCACCGAACAGGAAATAATGAATAACGCATTGAAAGAAATGCTGGCTCATGAGGAGAGTATGGCCAAGAAGTATGCGGATCTTTCCCAGCAAATTACCGATCCCAAACTCCAGCCGATGCTCAAGGGGATGGAGCAGGGCGCTCGCAATCACTACAGTACGCTTTCACAGGCCATGTCCAAGCTTGGTATTGTATAAAAGGAACGGAGGGATAAAATGAATACTGTTGACTATTTAACTGATGTCATGCAAGATGAAAAAATGATGCAGTCCATGTACAATAAGAACATGATGGATATTAGCAATCCCGAAGTACGGCAGCTTTTTACACAACTCCGAGATGCAAAAATGCAAAACCTCTCGCAATTACAGCAGGAAATTCAAACCATGATGGGGCAAGGGTAAACACAATAATCGGATACGTCAAACGGAGAGAAGAGAGGTAGAACAACTACC
Source organism: Sporomusa sp. (assembly GCF_035561155.1). GTDB lineage: Bacteria > Bacillota > Negativicutes > Sporomusales > Sporomusaceae > Sporomusa. The sequence goes on from NZ_DATMYD010000079.1 coordinate 41,628, forward strand.
TTTCTTTTTTCATAAGGGGGGGAACTCAGGTGGAAAACATTGTTGATATTGGTATACGAACGTCTCTAAGCTTTGTAATATTATTTGTACTAACACACATAGCAGGGCGAAAAGCAGTTTCCCAATTAACCTTTTTCGACTATGTCAATGGTATTACGATCGGTTCTATCGCCGCAGCGATGGCGGTTGACAGCAGCATCGGCATCGTAGCAGGCGTAGTAAGTCTGGGGGTTTGGACTGTATGGATTATGATTATCAATTTTATTACGTTAAGGAGTGTTCCTGCCAGAAAACTGATTGATTCGGAGCCGATAATGGTAATCCATAACGGTAAGATACTGGAAGATAATCTGGGCACTAGATATTTTAATGTGCACCATCTCTTAAAGCAACTGAGAATGCGCGGTGTATTCGACCCTAATGAAATAGAAGTCGGCATAATGGAATCCAACGGACACTTAAGTATATTGAAGAAGGCTCAATTTCAACCCGTTACGGCGAAGGACTTAAATCTATCTTCTCAAGGCGCGGCAGCAAGCCAATTTGTTGGTAAGGAACTGGTGGTTGACGGAACAGTAATCGAAAAGAACTTAACGGAAAGCGGGTTAACCCGACCGTGGTTGGAGAGCCGGTTACAATCACAGGGGGTAACTGATTTAAATGAAGTAACGTTAGCCACTATAAATCCCGACGGCACGCTTTATGTAGATAAAAAAAGCGACCAGGCACCGCTTAATCAATATGTAAATAACTAAAGAATATTTTGAGCGGATCGAACAGGTGGTTCTCGAAGACGTGCTAGGTATAATATGGATAAAGAAATCAAGGAGGTAATGAAAATGAAAAAGACTTTTATAACCGCATCTTTACTGATGAGCATGATGGTAGCGGGTGTGGCTTCGGCCAACGAGTTTATCCCGGAAACAAATAAAATTAAATCAGATATTCAAACAGTCATGGTGAAGCAAGGCAGCGGAAAAAACGGTCCTCAATATGCCGTGATCGATCGTAATCCTACTGGATATAACAAACAGGTAGTTGGCGGCCAAACCATTGAAGGCTGGATCAAAGACGGTGTAGCATACACCGCAATTGACGGAGTCCCTACTAAGGCTTATCGCATTAATGGGAACATCGAAACAGTCATGGTCAAGCAAGGCAGCAGTAAAAACAGTCCTCAATATGCTGAGATCGACCGTAACCCTACGGGATATAGCAAAAAGGTAACTGGTGGCCAAACCATTGAGGGCTGGATCAAAGACAGTGTAGCTTACACCGCCATTGACGGAGTCACAACTAAGGCGTATCGCATCAATAAGGACCTCGAAACAGTCATGGTCAGGCAGGGCAGCGGTAAAAACGGTCCTCAATATGCCGTGATCGACCATAATCCTACTGGATATAACAAACAGGTAGTTGATGGACATACCATCGAGGGCTGGATTAAAGACGACGTAGTTTACACCGCAGTTGATGGAGTCGTTGTCAAAAAGGGAACACATGCGGCAGGGGGAAAGTAAAATCAGAAATAGTTACTCTATTGGCATAGCTGGAATGCAAGAAAGGACAAACGTGTAGGCGCTTGTCCTTTCTTTATTTGAGGTTATGGTGTTTTTTCAGAGATATAAGACCTCTAAGGATACTTATAGTCTCGGTATTTTAATAGACAAAAAAATTCCGGAATTTGGCTACCTATATGATCGCCCAGCCTGTAAAAATTGCCGGTGGAACAATGCTAAATAGAGTCTTAAGGTGGGCAGATCAAATCCCCAGGGCCAATAGTTGTTTATAAAAAAATACTCCTTCTACTTTCACTGTAACAGCTTTAAACGTATCTGAAACAGTATCTGGATAATAAACTTCGATGCCGTCGATGTCTCTTTTGTTATATATATTAATATCAAAAGGACTTACACCTAGTTTCACAGTTGGGTATACTCCTGCCCCTACACTACACCCGCAATTTGATCCTTCTCGCTTGCCAACACCGAGGGTGATTGCTTTATCCGGACTTTTCTTTACAATATAGCTACGCGCTGATGACTCAAGGGAAATATTCATTTTTAGTAACCTCACTTTCATTAAGATTTACGGCCAAAACTAATCTTGTTTCTCATGCTTAATTATAAAAGAAAAATGTGTAAATCTTATGAAAGAAATGTGTAAAACTTATGATTTTCAATAAAAAGCACTCGTTTTACTTAGCGATAATTTTCGATAGACTTATTTTCTACTGAAAAACATGGGAATTCAACTGAAGATACTACATATCGTTTCCGTCTCGATCCAACAGAAAAAATTAATAATGACACCAAGCTTCACCTATCTTCATAAAAAAAACATAATTTATTCACAACTTATTCATAAGTTATTCATAATAACTTGGTAATATTAAAGATAAATTTCTCCGAATCGTATGCTCGCACTATGAATTAGCAAGCAATGATTGTTGGGTTTATAAGTAGTGATACGCATTTATGAGTTTAAACACTGTTAGGCTGGGAAGGAGGTGCAATCTTAGGTTGCCTAACTGCACGAAACTCTTGATGACAAGCTGTATAACGGATAAGGAAATATAAGCCACTTATCCCTCCACTATAGCTTGTAATACAAACTAAAAACCTAGGAGGAAAACATGAGTAAAAAAATAATTACTTTAGCTCTGGCGGCTATGTTTGCTCTATCCGCCGGAACAGCGATGGCGATGCCTCTTGATTTCACTGGCGACTTTCGTTTACAAGGCCGTGTCTATGACGATACGACCAGTGGAAACGGAGCGGTCACAGACAAAAGATCTTTTTTTCAGTTTCGAGCCCGTTTGATGTTCAATGGCCAGTTAGATAAGGATACTGCTTTCTTCGGGCGGATCAGCAACCGTAGCAATTTTGGTTCTCCTGCCTTGTCGGCAAATGATTCCACCAAGACTACTGAGTTTGACTGGTATGGCATCAAAGGTAAGCTGGATGACTGGAACTACAGCCTCGGTCGTCAAGCTGTAACTCTCGGGCAAGGGTCCATCTTAGGAACTGGTGCCGATGCCTCTGGTGTTACCAACCGTTTTGATGGTGTCATCCTTACCAAGAAACTCGGTGACTACAACGTCAATGTAATTGGTGGAAAAACTATGAATGTATTAACCTACATTCCCGATTCTGGCGCAGCGCAATGGTATGGTTTTGACGTCAGTAAACAATTGAGCAAAAAGGTTCAAGCAGGTTTTGCTTTTGCGTCCGCCAAACAGGATAATGCCGCTACTGATTCCCGCAAATACTTTTCTGTAAATACTAATATTCAGGCTACGCCCAATATCGGCATTAGCGGCGAGTACACCCGCTCTAATGCGGATACTAATAATGCAGCCTACTTTGTGGCTAGTACCTATAGCTGGGACAAGAATAGTTTTACCGTACAATACAACAACGTGGAAAACAACAGCGTTGACAAAGTTGCCGGCAATATCAGCCCCTATGCCTATTCGTACAGCACCAACAACCTTTGGACCGGTGATACCAAATATTCGGGCTTTACCTACGCCTATAACCGTACCATCAGGGACAATCTATCCTTCCATGCTGTCTATATGAACTTAAAAGCGGACGGACGGACAGGCGCTGATAAAAATTTCGCCTCCGGTTTGGTTTGGAGCTTCTAATAAATAATTTTAGGCGAATACTCGGGGGCTAGCTGCCCGCACCGGGACCTTCAGAAATTATCCCATAGAATGCATACAGAATGCGAAATACTCGTCCAATGTTCCGGCTCTTCAATTGCTTTTGGCCGGAAAATCCACTACCCTACGTGCTACTTTTCTTATACGCGCTACGCGTAAAACGGGATGTGGACGAGGTTACCGTCACCAGAATTCAGGAATGCAGAAGTTCCCTGCCAGAGGTTATATGATAACGAAAAACCGGACAAAATCTTGCTGAGATTTTGTCCGGTTTATTTCGGTACTAGTATACCATTGATGTGAAAGTTATTTTGCACAGAAATGTACAGGCGTTCTAATTTGGTCAGCAAAACTACTTTTAGCAGCAGAAGTTTAAATCCCCACAAGCCCAATTTTGGTTGCAAAACAATGTGTCTTTTTAATTGATAGGGATTGCTGTCTGAAACATTGATGCTGGCAATTCCCGAAAAAGCACCCCGGTATCCGACGAGGCCACTGAAGAAGTCCCTTTAATACTTAAAAAGGTATAGACCCTCAAGAAAACTGAGGAGGCTGTACCTTTTTTCCTGTATAATAAAGGTATTAAAGGGAGCAGGTGAGTCAAATGATTCAACAACAACAATCTATGG
>NZ_DATMYD010000080.1:0-38583 GCF_035561155.1 Sporomusa sp.
ATAGCTAACTTAACTATACCGCACTTAATTATCGATATTCAATAGCTTATCAGTACTTTTTTATTCGTCTATTTGATAGGCTTATTTTGTTGTGCGTTTTTTTGAGACCTTCAGTATATTTTTTTTCACAATAACCGTCCCCTTGAGTCGGATAGAGTAAAAAAGGGATTGCCGCACCACCGCTAGCAATGACGTTGGAAGAGGCGTCATTGCGAACGTAGGGGAGGCAATCCCGCTTTTGTTGTTGGTGATATGAGTCAGGCTACAGTGACTCTATTGACAGTACGGTCGATGCCGGCCATGGCGCAGAAGCGTTCGAATAAGCCGGCTGTTGTGCGTTGGGCGCGGGGTAAGAGATGGGTAGTTACAGTATGAAAGCGGGTGTGATTCTCTTCAGTTACCCACTCAAGGTAATCGGCGGCGGCGAGCGCATTACTGAGGAGCAGTCCGTAGGGGTCTTTACTGTCTGCGTATAAACCTTGGTTCTCTACTGCGAAAGCGAGATAATTGATTTTAACCCAGCCTTCGTACTCCTTATGGCCTGAGAATAGTTTAGCCCGGGCATGATGCGGGACGCATAAGTCTTGCATCAGATGAGCGGCTGCCCCCAGAAAGAAAACGCTTTTGGCCCAATCACACTGCCGGGCGCTGGTCAACGCGGCCTTAAAGTAAACCGAGAAATCATCAAGCGCGGTGGCGAATTGCCATAACCCTTTACCTGTTAGCGGCTCATAATAGTGACTGACGTTTTTCCAGCCTTTATCAGCCCAATACACGCCGGCATTCAATTCGGCGAGAAAGTTCTGCAAAAAACAGGCGCAATGCTCTAAACCATCGTTATATAAAATAGCAACAGCTTGCTTGTTGAGGAATTCATGCGTTATGCTGGGGCAGTCAAACAAGCCTTGAAGGGGACTCACCGCAGCAAGCAGCAGTTTGGCTCCTGCCACTTCTGTATGTACTGTCGGTAATGACCCAGTTTTCATAGTCATCTCCTCCCGTTCAAGTCAGGCAAGACCGTCCCCTAACATGCATGCTAGCGCAACGCGGCGGCTTCGGTGCGAGACAGCTTTTGCCAGACTGTATTTGCAATCGTTTGGGCAGCGGCCGGACGGCCCAGAATGGAGGCCATCTCCCGCATATAGCCTAGCCGTTCAGGATTAGTTATCAGTTCATAGACAGTACTGGACAGGCTGTGGGTAGTTTGAATCCACAGTGCTGCGCCTTTTCTGGCTAGGTAAGCCGCGTTTTCTTCTTCCTGGCCGGGGATAGCCTGGTACAGGAGCATGGGCAGCTGTAGAGCCAGTGCTTCACTGATTGTGAGAGCGCCCGGTTTGGAGATAAGCAAATCAGCGGCAGACATTAGTTCGGGAACATGCTGGGTGTAGCCAAGCACTTTGACAGGGTGGACAAGGGCTTGGGCTTTGGCTGAGAGACTCCGTCTAAGTGTTGCGTTGCGGCCAGTGACTATCACTAGGTTGAGCGGCAGCGGCAAAGCATCAAGGGCGAGCACTGCATGTTCAAGATCTCCCAGTCCGAGTCCGCCGCCCATCATAAGGATAACAGGGTGATTATTGGTAAAACCTAGTTCTCTGCGAACCGCTGCCTGCTCAAGTGCATCAGGCAGGTGGCTGAATTTTGGGCCGACAGGTATGCCTGTGGCATGAATGCGGTTCTGGTCAATGCCTTGTATAGCCAATTCCTGTTTAAGTTCAGGGGTAGCGACAAAGTATAAATCTGTCTCGTTATAACACCAGAGCCGGTGAATGGCGAAATCGGTAATAACGCCAATGAGCGGTATATTGATGCGGTGGGTATGCTTTAGGTATGCGGCGGCGCCGCAGGGAAAAGGATGGGTGCAGATAATGGCGTCAGGGCGATGGGCAATAATTAGTTTAAGCATACTGCGTTTCATAGCCATAGCCATAAAGCTTTGGACTTTGCTGCCTGGCAGTGGCATTTGAGAAAAACGGTACAAAAGGTCATACATGTCGGGGAAAATATCAATCAGTTTGAGGTAAGCCTCTTTTACCAGAGTGTTAAGATAAGAGTTTTCGCCAGCCATGAAGTCGACAACTTGGGCTGCAGCCAGTTCTTGGCTTTCGATGGCTGTTTTAACAGCCAGAGCTGCCTGGGTATGTCCGGCGCCTATTGACGCTGAGACTAATAAAATTTTTGCCGGTTTAATTTTTGACGACAAAGTATTCACCTCGTTACTAATCTCATTTTTATTCTAACATGTTTTACGTGCGAGACTGTTAACGTCAGGTTAAGCGGGCGTTAATTTTGCTAAGTAAAAAAACGCCCGCGTTCATTGCTTACTAAGCTGCAAACAAGCGCGGCACGTTGTCTTTTAAACTATTTGGCTGTTAGCCTGAGTAGCGGCGCTGCGGCGATCACAGACAATGCATGATCCGGCACGCTGTTTGGCCTGTTTCTTCAGGTCGGCGGCTACTTCAGCAATCTCAAGGTAATTAGTAAACATGTGCAGCCGGTTAATTACAACCGCAATGGATATGGACACTATCGGGAAGTGTTCAAGCTGCCCTTTGCGATTCTTGACTTCCAGATACCCTTTGACCAAATCATCAGGGTGATACTGGCTTTTAATCTCACGGTCAAATAGCTCAATAATGCTCTCGGCGATGCCTTGAACAGATTCAGGTTTAGTAATGATGATGAAATCATCCCCGCCAATATGACCTAAAAAGTCATCGGCAGAACCTGTTTTGCCGATACTGCGGCTTAACACCTGCGAGGTTAAAAGCAACACTTTATCGCCGCGCTCAAATCCATATTTATCATTGTACGCTTTAAAATTGTCAAGGTCAAGATACATAACCGCAAAAGGCTCCTTAGCCTCAACCAGTTCTTTCAGGCGGTCCTCAATCACCAGATTTCCCGGAAGGCCGCTAAGCGGGTTAGAATTATGGGCACGGCGGATTTGCAGATTGGTGATTTTGTTAAGCAGGGACATAATGGATACTACTCCCAGAAACTTTCCGTCTCTTACGACAATGATAAAGTCATAGAGGTGGGAATCCTCCCGGATCATCGCCATTTGGGACACTGCTTCGAGTGGCAGTTCAGCATTGACGATAAGCGGGTGTTTATCCATTACCCGTTCAACCGGGCGGCGGTAATATAGCGATATGCCGTAGTTGGTTCCTAACTGATAGTACAATTTATCTTTCATTAACAAGCCAACAGGACGGTCACCGTCAACAATGACAATACCACTCGTTTGCTCTATAGTAAAGATTTCTTCAACAGCACTTACTACAGTGGTGGGCTGGATGGTAGGAATCTGTTCGACAATTTCGCCGATGCTAACCCCGAGACCTTTGCGGGAACGGGATTTAGCCTGCACATCCTGGAAGTTGTACTCGGCAATCATTTCAAGCACCTCCTGTGGTATTTCAGGCGGCGGAAAACCAGGCCGCGCTAGAAAATAACCCTGACCATAATGGACGCCTTTACTAATAAGGATGGCCAGTTCGTCAGCACTCTCAATCCCTTCGGCAATAATCTTGCTGTGAATAACGGCAGCCAGCTTAGTCATGGCATCAAGCATAGCCTGTTTGAGCGGGTCTTTATCCACGTCATGTACAATTGAACGGTCAAGTTTGATATAGTTGGGTCTGAGCTCGGCAATGGATTGAAGGCTGGAGTAGCCTGCACCGGCGTCGTCAATAGCAATGCTATAGCCCTGCGCACGATAATGGTTGAGTGATTTGCTAAAACTGTCAAAGTCAGTAATGGCCGTTCGTTCAGTAATCTCAAACGTAACCTGTTCAGGATTGAAGCCCTGTTTTATCACAAATGCCTTGGTTAGACCGCCGCGAAAATTGGGGTCTTTAACAACCTCGGCATTCATATTGAGAAATAATCTCTGATTTACTCCCAAGTCATTTAGATGGCTTAGTGCCGCTTCCCGGCAAACTTGTTCCAAAGCCAGCAATTTGCCATTATCTACGGCAACACTAAACAGTTCGATAGGATATTGCAGTGGACTGCCTACCGGACCCCGGCTTAAGGCTTCGTACCCCATAATCATCCCTGTTTTCAAATTAACGATGGGTTGGTACACAGGGGTTATTTTTTTGTCTTTAATGATTATATCAAGCTCTTCTTTCAGGTCTGCCGCTGTGTTGGTCTGCTTAGAGGGCTGCGGCGCACTAAAGAAAGACAGGGCGCCGGTTTGTAGTGTTAGCGTATTGAAGGCTAAAACGTTGTTACATATGCCTTTCAGCAATTGGGGTAGCTTAAGCGGCATGGGAAATACCTCCTAGAAATGACGAGTACGATATAAATACATTATAATCCAGAAACCAACAGAACTTTGTAATCATTGTGTTAAATTTTTGGAAATGTATGTAACACGCTTCTAATTGCCATAATAACGTAGAAGAAAATGTTTAGTGAGGTGGATTTAGGATGAACAGAAAAAGTATTATTTGTCTCGTAGTATGTGTATGTCTGTGTTTGGCGCTTGTGGGCTGCAGCAATCAGCCACAGAAAAAACCTGAAACACCGCAGATGCCTCCGAACCCGTCAGCCCCCAAACAGACAGCCCAGCAGAATGAACCTGATATTACCGTGTTTATGCATGAGACAGGTGAAAAGAAAACCATGAAAATGGAGGAATACATTGCTGGGGTAGTGGCCGGGGAGATGAAAAATGACTGGCCGGTAGAAGCGCTTGCTGCTCAGGCTATTATTGCCCGTACCTTTACCGTTGAGGCCATTGAAACCAAAGGCGGTGTTCCGGATCGCGGCACCCAGGCTTCGACTGATATCAAAGAGTTTCAGGCATATAGCGCAAAGTCTGTCAACGACAATGTCAAAAAGGCCGTGCAAATGACGCGCGGCATGGTTATGACTTATCAGGGCAAGCCCATTAAGGGCTGGTTTCACGCATCAGCGGGCGGCATTACGGCCACAGCTAAAGAAGGGCTTAACTACCGGGATGCTGAGCCGCCTTATATCCATTCAGTGCAGTCACCGGATGATTTAGCTCCGGAGGATGTAAGGAACTGGACTATCGTTTTCCCTAAAGAAGATGTCATAGCAGCGATGAGCAAATTAGGTAAAAAAGTGAGCGATATCAGCAGTATAGAGATTGCCCAGAAAGGGCCGTCAGGGCGGGCCACTATGCTTATGGTCAATAAGAATGTCGAGGTCTCAGGGCCTGAGCTTAGGGTAGCTTTAGAAAGTACCAAGCTAAAATCCATGCTCTTGGACAAAATTGAAGTAAGTGAAGATAGTGTAACCTTTGCTGGCAAAGGCTATGGGCACGGTGTCGGCCTGTCGCAGTGGGGAGCTAACCGTATGGCGAAAGACGGTAAAAAACCTGAAGACATTGTCACCCATTATTTTAAAGATGTAAAAGTAGAAAAGCGCTGGAATTAGTGCGCTAACGTAATACCGGACATTCTGATGGAATAACCGGGAAGGAGGCTTTTATGTCCAGAATTGCCCGCCGCGAAAGCGCCAATATTACCTTTTATAATACTGCGGTTATTCACCGGCGCTCGCCCGGTCTGATCGCTTGGTGGTCGGCAGCCTTCCCCGGCTTTGGCTTTATCTCTCTGGGCAGCTATACCAAAGGCTATCTTTTGGTTATCTGGGAGTTTGTTATTAATATTAACTCTAACCTGAATTTGGCCATTATCTACGCCTTTACCGGCAGGTTCGAGATGAGTGCTGCCGTACTGGACACCCGGTGGCTGCTCTTGTATTGTCCCATGTATATTATAGGTATCTGGTGCAGCTACCGCTTGACGATTGAACTAAATAAAGTGGCTAAAATCAGCCGGAACCAGCCGCTCAGCATCAGACCGCAGGTAATCAACGGGCTCGGTATCAATCTATTGGACAAGAGACTGCCGTATATGGCGATTGCCTGGTCAGTTCTTATGCCGGGTCTGGGGCATATCTATACGACAAGACTTAGTACCGCCGTAGCGATTATCGTAGCTTGGCTGGTAACTGTATTCTATTCGGGTGTATTGCCTGCAGTGCATCTGACTGTACTTGGCCAGTTTAGCCAGGCAACGCTGGCGACCGATCCGGAATGGCTGTTGTTTATCCCTTCGGTGTACTGTTTTGCCCTATTTGACGCTTACGAACATTGTATCGAATATAATAAGCTATTTGACCGGGAACAAGCCCAGTTTTTACGCCAAGATTACCAGGACGCCAGGTTTCAGATGCCTCTGTAACAAATCGCACAACTATCTACGGAAGGCAAGATTCAATGTATATTATCGCAACATATAACCATTCACTCTATCTGGAAGTAGCCATTGCCCAACTGGAAGAACAAGGTTTAGGCAAAGACAAAATCATGGCTGTACCGCTAAAACGTCAACAGTCATCTGGCTGGATTTTTGACTCAATCAATGAGACTGACGGAGCAAGTCTCTTAGGCGGAGCACTGGCCTTTGGCACAGCTACCATGGTATTGGCAACAATATATGGCTTTGTCTGGTATTGGGGGCCGATCATTTGGGGGATAATTGGCTTTTTTGCGGGGACGAGTCTGTGGCTGGTAATCTCGATTATTGCTATGCAGAAAAAACGGGCGCAACGTATAACGTTAACCAGCAGGGCTGATTGTGGCGAGGTTGTGTTGATTATCCGCTGTGAAGAGCCGCAGGCGCAATTTGTTAAAGATGTTTTGTTAAGCAACATGGCGCTGGCTATTGGCACACTGGAACGCTAAGGAGGCTGTCTGGGCAGTGGGTAAAACCAATAAAGACAACAGGCACACTGTTGGCAAACTATCAGATATTCTGCCAGACAATGCGCTCAATACATTAAGGACACGCGTGGCTGCGTTAAGGCAACTGACACAAGACAGCGCCGAACTGGGCGAAGACATGTCCCGTATTGTTGCTGATATTAGGGCCGTGCCGGCTCCCGGTGATGACATGTTTGTGTTTACGCCTAAGCTTGCGCAGAATGTTCAGCTCTTAAAGACGGTATTTCGCGATTGTGATGATGTCAAGTTCCGCTTTTTTAAAACAGCCGGGCGGCAGGCATTGTTAGTTTCTTTAGATGGTATGACCGATACCCCCACTCTGGAAGATAATATTTTAAAACCGCTCATGCAAGCCAAGACGAGCAATTTTGATTTACAGCAGTTTATTGAAGAAAAATTGACTGTGGCTACCGTTAATATTGAAATATACGCCAACAATGCTGTCGAAGCGGTAATGAGCGGTAATGCCCTTGTCATGATAGACGGTATTGCCGATATATTGTCAGTCGGCGCAACCAAACATGTCAAACGGGATGTCAGTATAGCAAATATTGAAGAAAATATTCGCGGGCCGCAAGACGCTTTTAACGAGACGTTAGTTGATAATATTGTGCTTATCCGCCGTCGGGCCAAAGACCCCAATATAAAAGTTCGTATTGTCGAAGTAGGTGAGCGCAGCAAAACCGGGGTTGCGATTGTATATTCTGCCAACCTGGTCAAACCGGGACTTAGCGAAGAAGTCGAACGGCGCTTAAAAAGCTTGAGTACAGACAAGGTATTAGTGTCCAAAGTTGTTGAAGATGCCATGGTGGAGCACCCGTGGACGCCTTTTCCTCAGCTTGAATCAACCGAACGGCCGGAGAAAATGCTTTCTGCCGTTTACGAAGGCCGGGTAGGTATAATTGTTGACAATACGCCGGCCTCCATCATAGTGCCTGCTACTTATGCCAGCATTATGCATGCTGTAGAAGACTATACCATGCCGGCTTCGGTGGCCTGTCTTATCCGTTTTACCCGTCATGTGGCAGCCTTTATCGCAATCTATACGCCGGCGCTCTATATTGCTGTCGTGTCTTTCCATCCCGGCATGCTGCCCACAGGTCTAGCCATTTCCATTGCTGAGCTCAGGTTGCGTACCCCGTTTCCTTCTTTCTTGGAAGCCATCATGATGGAGGTGCTGTTAGAACTCTTTCAGGAGGCGGTGGCCAGGCTGCCTAAAAAACTGGCAGGTGCAGCCAGCATGGTCGGTGGTTTTGTTATTGGGACAACTGTTGTCCAAGCTGGCCTGGTCAATCCGCTCCTGGTTGTTGTCACTTCTGTTACTGCCATTGCGTCCTATGTTATGCCTTATTATTCTTTTGGGTTGGCGCTCAGATCTCTGCGGTTGCCCATCTTATTTCTGGCCGCCACTTTGGGCTTATATGGTGTTATGCTGGGGCTCATTTTTGTCACAGTGCACCTATGTTCGCTGAGGAATTTCGGCGAGTCCTATCTTGGCGGCATCCTGGATGTTGATCTGTGGCCTGACTGGAAAGAAGGGCTTGTCCGGTTGCCGCAAAAATTCATGAAACTCAGGCCGGTCGAGTTTGGTGCTCAGGATATGAAACGGCGAGGAGATAACTAGGGCTATGGCCAATCTTGAAGTAAAAAGCAAAATGTCGGTTGCCCAGTTTGGCGTGTTAGTTACTGCCGCCATGTTTGGCGGACAGATCATTGGGCTGCCAGGTAAGCTTGTGCCCCAGGCTGAGCAGTTTGCCTGGGTGAGTATAATCCTTGGCGGCGGAGCGTTCTTTATCGCTGCCTGGATTATGATGAAGCTGGGAGAACTCTATCCTGACCGCGACTATACTGTTTACCTGCCGCAGCTCTTAGGCAAATGGGCGGGATTGGCCGTCATTGGTGTATTGATCAGCCTGTTTCTTGTCGTTACGTGGGTCAACTTTAACCAGTTTAGCAGGGCAGTGACGTTTTTTATGTTTGATCGGACACCCAGTGATGTTATTATCATGGGCATGCTGGGTGTTGTTATCTACTGCGCGCTCCAGGACTTGGGGACAATTATCCGGGTAACTGAGTTTAACTTCTTTATTGCTACAATGATGATGGGCACCATTTGGATATTGGGGATATTTAATTTTCAGCCGGAAAACCTCATGCCGTTTTGGACAGATAAGCCGCTCGGTATCCTGCAGGGAGCTCTCGGTACCTGGGGTGTATATGGCGGTTATGAGATAATCTTGCTATTATTTCCTTTGATTAACAGGACAAAAGGTAATCTTACAATGGCGCTGGCGATTGCAATTGCTTTCATAGTGATTACAAGTATAGTAATCGTTGTTTTAACGGTGGGCGTGATGACGGTGGAGGCGGTAAAAAATGAGTCGTTCCCGACACTGGTAGTGGTAAGAAGTGTCGAACTGCCAGGCACTTTCATTGAACGGCTGGAAAACTACCTGCTTATCGCGTGGATCCCTTCTGTTTTTAAAACCATGGCGATATTTGTTTATGTAATTAGCCAAACGCTGGCCAGAATATGGGGGTTTGCTGACCACCGGCCATGGGTGCTGGCGCTCACACCGGTTATTTTTGTTGGTGCTACTGTGATGGATGGCCTGGAACTGGTTAAGCTGGCTGATAAGGTTGTATCCTGGTTGGGACTCGGGTTTTCATTTGGTATAATGCCGCTTGTCTATTTGCTTGCTAAGCGGCGCGAACGGGGAGTGGCGTCAGGTGGGGGGTAAAGGACGACTGACAGGTATACTGCTTGTTGCGCTTATTGCTATGCTCATCGGCGGCTGCTGGGACCGGCGCGAACTGCAGGACAGAAACTTTGTTATGGCGGTGGCCATCGATACGGCAGAGGCTGGTGAAAAACCAGGGCAGAGCCAGGCCGCCAAACAGACAGAGACCTTTGTCCAGCCGCATGGCGCCAAGCGGTACCGGGTCAGCATGCAGATTCTGCGGCTGGCGCCGGCAGGAGGCGACAGTCAGCAAGGCGACAGTGGCAAAGCAGGTAAAACCTTTGTACTGTCCAATACCGGGCAGTCCACCTTTGAGATTTTGCGCGATATGCTTGGTCAATCTAGCAAACCGCTTTATTTTGAACATATCCAGGCCATTGTCATTAGTGAAGCGGCTGTACAGAGAGCAGGGATAAAACCCGTTATTGATTTGTTTTTGCGGGATGCCGAGATGCGCTGGCGGATAAAAATGTATATTACGCCAGGCGAGGCCCGGCCAATCCTTGAATATGTGCCGCCAAACAAAGAGGCCGGCGGCATCTATCTGGCCAATATCCTCCGCAATCATCCCAAAAACATCCATATTGCCGGGGCGCGCACCGACCTCGGCAATATTAGCGTCACGCTTGACAATAAGCAGGACATAGCTATTCCGCGCCTGGAAATGACTAATAATATAGTGAAAGCAAGTGGTGTGGCTTTATTTAGAAAAGATAAGTTTGTGGGTTATGCCGATGAGCAGGCTACGGCCGGAATAAAATATATCCGGGCTACTGAAAAGTCGGCAATTATTACAGTACCTGGCGACAACCCCGGCGAGGTAGTAGCGTTTGAGCTGTTCAGGCACGATACCCGGCTTGACGCACATGTAGACGGCGATAATATCTATTTTACCCTTGATATTAATATGTGGGGAAATCTGGGTGAGTACCAGGTGCCAGGTAAGGTTAAAGGGGCGTCTGATCCCGCGTTTGTCCGTCGGACTGAGGTCAGGACAGCTGAGGAAGTCAAACGGATAGTGCTGTACGGTAAAGATACCTGTCAGTCAATGGGGATTGACGTTCTTGGTTTTAATTCAAAGCTCAAGGCCCACCACCCCAAAACCTGGGCCAAGGTCAAAGACCACTGGGATGAACTATTCCCGTATATCCCGCTGGTGGTATCAGTCAATGTGGTTATTAACCAATTGGGTGAGCATCAATGAAGTTGAGACTTATGCAGTGGTTCACGGTCAATAGGATAAAACGGCTGAGCGGCTGGTTGCTGCTAACAATCGTGTGCCTGCCGCTTGCCGGCTGCTGGGATCAACGGGAGCTGCAGAACAGGCATTTTGCGTTGGCAGTGGCCATTGATGCAGCTGATGGCAGTGAGACCGGGCCTGAGACCTTTGTTCAGCCGTATGGCGGCAAGCAGTTTCGCTTGAGCGTAGAGTTGCTTGACATTATGCCCAGCCAAGGAGAGCGGCGAAGCGCTTCGGCACCCAAAACGCATGTTATTTCCAATACCGGCAGATCGTTTCTTGAAATGACACGAGACATGTTTGGCCAGCTGGGCAACCCAATAGCCTGGGAGCATATCCAAGTCATTGTTATTAGTCAAGCAGCCCTTGAAGCCGGTGGGCTTGACCAGCTGCTTGACTGGTTTATGCGGGAAACTGAGTTGCGCTGGCGAATGCGCTTGTTTGTTACTCCCGGTGATGCTAGGTCCATCCTTGAGTACAAGCCGCCCAGCGGTGAGCCGAACGGCCTCTTCCTGGGCAACATGGCCCGCAATTATGCCAAAAACCCGCATGTTGTCGGCACTCACGAAGACATTGGTTTTACTACGGTAAGGCTTGATAACAAAGCACCGCTCGTTCTGCCGAAGATTGAGCTTGCTGATGACATTATTAAACTTGGCGGTTCGGCTGTCATAAAGAAGAACGGCAGACTGGCAGGTTATCTTGACGAGTACGACACTATGGCCGAGAGATTTATAGTAGGCTTGGAGAAAAGTGCCATAATTACCACCAGTTGTACTGACCATCCTGATTATGTTTACGCCTTTGAACTTTTTCGGCACGATACCCGCCTTAACCCACATGTGTCCGGGGACAATATTTACTATACCCTGGACATTAATATGTACGGCAATATCGGGGAGATGCAGCGCTGTCCTGAACCGCATAAGCACGACACCGGCAACCCCGAATTCATCCGCAAGCTGGAACTCCAGTTTGCCGAGGAGGTAAAGCAGACTGTTGAGCATGGACTGAAGGTTCAGCAGGATATGGGAGTGGATGTCTTAAATTTTGCCAGAGAGCTTAAGCGTCACTATCCTAAGAAATGGGAAGAAGTAAAAGACCGCTGGCATGAAGAGGTTTTTCCAACCATCCCAGTGGTGGTATCGGTCAATGTAACTATTCACCAGGTGGGCGAACACAAATAGTCAATTAAAGATGAAACTAAAAAGCCACAGACCAAGCGCAGCGGCGGCATAGAATGCCGCCGTTTTGCGCGCAAAAATAGCCTCGCGCCCTCGTGCATTATGCTGATCCAAAACTGAGCCCAGGCCCCAGGCCACAATAGCTGTGGTGAAAAACACCATGAGCAGCCACAGGGTAGTCTGGTGCACAATCTGATAAGCAAGTTTTTGCCAGTAATAACCTATTTCATTCATTGTAAAACCTCCGGCCAGTTAGGTTGGACTGATTGCGTTACTTAATCTCTTGTACTATCAATCTATTTTTTGGCATATACATAACTTGAAATAGCATTGGCTGGGAGGGTGAGTTTTATGCCAATAGATAATAAGACGCCAAAGTGGCGGCATCAGCTGACACTAGTTGATAGGGAAGAACTTAATGTTGACGGGGTGGTCAGCCTGGGGAGCTATGATGAAAAGGAGATTATTATGGAAACTGAGCAGGGTGTGCTGATTATTAAGGGCGAAGCCCTTAATATCAAGCAGCTCAATCTGGAGCAGGGTAATATTGTTATTGAAGGAACAGTAAAAGGCATGAGCTACGAGGATGAGCAGCGGCAGAGAAAAGGTCTGCTGGAACGGTTTTTAAAATAACGTGCGGAGCCGGATCCTGTCGCTATGGCTGATGCTGCTGGTGGCGCTTGCAGCCCAGGCTGCGGCATACAGCCTGGCTGTCAGTCTGGCTGACTATAGCCGCCGGGCTGTGTATGCAAATTTTTCGGCAGGAGCTGCTGCCATGCGGGAAATAAACGGACTACCATATGCGGATAAGATCAATCAGGCTGGCAGGACGTATGGTATTAATCCCGAAGTGATCGCCTCTGTAATTAAGGCAGAAAGCTCGTTTCAGCCCCGTGCTCTGTCGAAGGCCGGGGCTTATGGACTAATGCAGGTTATCCCTGGTACCTGGCGCCTGGTAAACAGCCAGGCTAAGATATGCAGCGGGCGGCATGAAGGGGAATGTGGCAGTGAGTGTTTTTATGATCCTGATCTTAATATTGCTGTAGGCTCATATTATCTAAGTCAGCTGGTAAAGCGCTACAGCGGTCGTGCTGAATTGGCAGTCGCTGCCTATAATGCCGGGCCGGGGGCTGTTGACAAGTACGGCGGCATTCCGCCATACGCCGAGACAACGGAGTATGTTGAGCGGGTAGTAAGTAATTGGTATGGGGTAAGCGGGCGTTGGCCGCCAGGTGGGTTAGCGGCTGAAAGCTGGACAAAAATTGCTTCGGCGTTAGGCTGGGGTATTGTTATGACAGCTGTCGCGGTTGCTGCTGTTGGCAGGCAATTATTTCGCCGGTATAGGTCACTGCGCTGGCGTTAAGGCTGAGATTGCAATCATATACAGGGAGGTGAACAGGTGGAGTTTTCAACACAGGTGAATACCTTCTTGCTTATTGCCGCAACAGGAATCTTGCTAGGCGTGTTGTTTGACACATACCGGGTGTTGCGGGGATATTTCCGGCCCCCGTGGCTGATTACTTCTGTTGCTGATTTATTATACTGGCTTGTTGCGGCAGGTATTGCGTTTTTGGCGCTTATCCTTGGCAATTGGGGTGAGCTGCGGTTTTATGTATTTATTGCTATGATTACGGGAGTAGCTGCCTATTATCGCCTGGCCAGCCGCCACTTTCTTAAATTGATTATCATGGTCTTTAAGCTAATCGGCAGACTCTGGCATACTACAAAACGTGTATTTGTGTTTGCTTGCGTTAAACCTGTACGGTTCGTTGTAAGGGCATCATTTTTCCCCTTCCGGTATACAAGTAGAAAGTGCTCAGACTGGTATAAAAAGCGCCATCCGCCGCCTCCGCCGCCGGAAGAAGCGCCGCCGCCATGATATTTTCATATAATTTACCAGAAATAAAGAGGATTTGCCGTTTAAAGAGCGAATACAGTTAACATCAAACGCAGTATGGTGATGTTATGGCGCAAAAACGCAAGAAATCAAAACGGTTTAGCTGGTTTAGGCTATGTATATTGATCATGGCTGGGTATTTTTGTTATATGATCATTCTTCAGCAGACTGAGCTCTATAAAATTCGCCGCGAAATGGAAGCGGTGAATACCCGGATGGCTGAGATCGACGGGGTCAATAAAAGCCTGACTGCTGAGAAGGAAAAGCTAAGTATGACAGATTATATCGAGAAAGTGGCCCGTGAACAGCTCGGCTTGGTAAAGCCGGGAGAAGTTCCTTATATTCCGGCCAGGTAAAGCGCCATTCCTTGACACATTTTCACCATCAAGAGTATAATATGGATTGCGGGTTCCAAAATAGAATGTATTAAAAGTACGAAAGATTTTAAGGAGGAAGTTTGATTAGTATGTCCATTGAAGTTGGCAGTGTTGTAGAAGGAGTTGTGACCGGCATAACAAACTTTGGCGCTTTTGTCGAGTTGCCGGGTGGGAAGGTAGGATTAATTCACATCTCTGAAGTTGCTGACGTATACGTCCGCGATGTCAAAGATTTTTTGAAAGAACAAGACAAGGTTAAAGTTAAGGTCTTATCTGTAGACGATCGCGGCAAAATTGGCCTTTCTATTAAGCAGCTGCAGCCTCCTGCGCCAAGAAAGCAGCATTCCAACGATTTCCGCCGCTCTAATAGAGTGAATAGCTTGACTTTTGAAGATAAGCTGAGCAAGTTTTTAAAAGACAGCGATGAGCGTCTGACTGATTTGAAGCGCAACACCGATTCCAAACGCGGCGGCAATGGTGGCCGGGGCGGTGGAGCTGGCGGCGGCGGCGGTGGCAGTGCAGCACGCCGGGCTGAATAAATAAATTGGCATAAAGCCAAAGCTTTTATTATGATTATCGACAAAAAATGGAATAATTTAACCTGAGAGATAGAATGGAAACCACTTGGCCATGATTGGTCAGGTGGTTTTTTGCATTTTAGCATACCTTTCATGTCGGATTTTTTTATTGGCAGGGTGACGTAAATAGACAAACATTTTAATGGTAATTTATGTAAAATTCTAGACACGGTGCAAGACACTTTTTTACAGGGGTGAAAAATCATGCCAAAAGTATCTGTTATTACCCTGCCTGAAGAAATCCTACAAGTGCCGCCTGTCAGGCCGTCGGCAGACTCTGTGCCCGAGGACAAGCCCGGTTTTCCCTGGCGGGATTTTTTTGACTGGGTTAAGTTGAGCTTAAGGGCACTGTTTCACCAGCAGAATCTGCCGGTAAATCTCCTGGCTCTCTTAATTGGGCGGGTTTCGCTCATGGGAGAGGTAGCTCCGTTCGGGTTGGCTTTGTTTGCCGCCATGGCCGGGGTAGCCAGGGAGCGGGCGGCAGCTGTGGGGGTATGGGCTCTGGCCGGTGTGCTTAGCGCAGGATTCTATCAGGAGGGAGTTATATATTTGCTGTCAATGCTTCTCTACTGGCGCTTGTCAGACAAGCTTTCGCGGTATGAGCGAAAGGTACAGGCTATCCCGCTGTTTATGTTTGGCTGTGTATTACTGAGCGGTATGGCGCTTACGTCCTGGCGGGAGTCGTCACTATACGGCGCCATGCTGGTCGTGTTTGATGCAACGTTATGTATGATATTGGCCTTTATTTTTCAATATGGAGCGCCTCTGTTCCTGAATAACAACAAGATTCGTCAGGCAAGCGCTGAAAACCTGATTTGCGGCATAATTATGCTGGCCACCGCTGTTGCCGGTTTGGGCAGCTTAACGATATATGACTATAGTGTGCGCAATATTGCCGGATCGCTCATTGCTATGACGCTAGCATTCAGTGGTGGTTCTGGGCTGGGTGCCTCAGTAGGAATTGTTACCGGGCTGGTTATTGGCTTAAGTGATGGCGATGCTGCTTCGTCAATCGCTATGTATGCCCTGGCAGGAATGTTGGGCGGATTATTCCGGGGAATGGGAAAACCGGCCGTGCTGTTAGGTTTTATTTTAGGTAGCGCTATTGCAGTGTTATATATGGGTCAGCCGGGCGAACTGCTCCTGGCACTCGTAGAAGCATCGGTGGCCGGAGCAGCCTTTATGCTGGTGCCTGCTGCCAAGATCAGCCAATGGCGGGACAACTGCACAGACGAGACCGGCAGCGCCGAAGCCGCGCAGCAGACTATTAACGCGGCAGTGGACAAGCTAACCAATATTGCTGATATTTTTAAAGATTTATCCGGGACTTTTGACTCCGGTAGTGCCAAGGAAAATGCTGCTTATAATGAAAAAATTAAAGATGGACAGCTGGCGCATATGCTGTCGGCAGTCGGGGAAAGGGTCTGCGGGCCGTGTGGACGTCGGAGCGAATGCTGGGATCGTGATTTTTATCAGACCTACCAGGCCATGCTTGATATGTTGGCTTTGGCTGAGGCCGGGAAGCTTAAGGCCGGCACCATTCCTGATAGTATCAAAGGAATGTGCGTAAGCCGCCAGGCGCTGGTTGATCTTGTCAGTCAGGTGGCGGAAAGCAATAGAACACATTGGTACTGGCACAAAAAGCTGACAGAGTGCCGCCAGGTGGCTGTTGAGCAAATGAAGGCCACCGGGGTCATCATCGGTAATCTGGCGCAGGAGCTAAAAAAGGGGCCGCAGACAGATACTGAAGTTGCCGAGATGTTGTCAGAACGGGCAGCTGTGCTAGGCTGTTCGCTAAGTGGAGTACGGGTGATTGGGGAACGGGGTAAGGTGACAGTAGAGGCGCAGAAAGGTGTGTGCAGTGGAACGCGGGAATGTGTTAATACGATTTTGCCGCTTACGGCCAATCTATTGCAGGAGAAAATGGCATTGCACACTGAATGCGGCAGTAAGGTGCGTCACAAGAATTGTAAACTGACGATGGAATTAGCTGAGCGCTATTATGTGGAAACAGGCATGGCAACGGTGGCGAAAGAGACAGGCGGGGTATCTGGCGATACCTGCGCCGCCCAGCCTGTTAGCCGGGGACGAACGGCACTCATCTTAAGTGACGGTATGGGTAGTGGTGAAGCTGCGGCTAGCGGGAGCGGACATGCTGTAAAGTTTTTGCAGCAGCTGCTGGCGGCAGGTTTCGAAGTCGATACAGCTGTTAAGACAGTTAATTCGATGTTGATGATAAAAATGCCGGGAGATATGTTTGCTACAGTGGATATGGCAGTGGTGGACACGTTTACCGGCGAAACAGAGTTTTTGAAGGTGGGTTCGGCGCCAAGCTATGTGAAAAGGGTACGGGAAGTATCGACAATTAATCCAGCCGCGCTGCCTATGGGAATACTGGAGAATATCGAAATCGAACCTGTCAGACGGACATTAGCACCGGGTGATATTGTGGTTATGGTAAGTGATGGGGTGATTGATGCGGCTCGTGGTGCCGACAGGGAAACATGGGTGGCAAACTTCCTTCGCCGCACAGGCAGCGAGCGGCCGCAGGATATTGCCGAAAGGTTGTTAAAACAGGCGATCGACCTAGCGGGCGGTGTGGCGAAAGATGATATGGCCGTGCTGGTAGCCAGGGTGGCCGAGCGGCCGGGTATTGTGCAGTAGCGGTGTGGGGTGAATTGAGTCAGGGACGGTTCCATGACTCAATTTGCCCCGTTTATTTTTCGCTGACATAGGAAAGACTACCATAATGTCTAATTTATGGCAGGAAATTAGGCCTGCAGGCGCGAATTGACAACTAAAACAGGCTGCGGCGGGGGTAAGTATGCAAATCCTGTTAGAACAGATAATAGACATAACGATTCTGGCCGGGGAGATTATGCTGAGAAATGGGGCCGAGACCAGCCGGGTAGAAGAAACTATGTTTCATGTTGCCCGGTCTTTAGGCGCAGTAAAGGTGGAGAGTTTTGTCATCCCTACCGGTGTATTTGTCACTGTAACCGATAGAACCGGCAGGACAAGCACAATTATGCGGCGGGTACATGACCGGACAATTAACCTTGATCGTATTGCCAAGGTGAATGAGTTATCCCGGCGGCTTTCGGACAGACGGATAGACTACCAAGACGCATATGCCCAGTTCGAGAGAATTGCCAGGGAACGTACCGGTTTTTCGCTTGTGCCGTCTATGCTGGCATCCGGGGTAGTCGGCGGGTCAGCCGCAATTCTATTAAATGCCGGCATATTTGAGAGCCTGGCTGCTTTCGCCACAGCACTGACTGTCCGGTATATTGCTCATGTTATTTCCCGCCTGCATGGTGTTAAGTTCACTTTCGAATTTTTAGGTGGTATGACAGCCGCGTTGGTAGGGGTGCTGTTTCATCATATGTGGCCGGAACTCAGGCCGGATAATGTTGTTGTGGGCGGTATCATGCCGCTGGTGCCGGGTGTGGCGATAACTAACGCGATTCGGGACGTGATTGCCGGTGACCTTCTAAGCGGGTTATCACGCGGCCTGGAGGCCGCGCTTACCTCTGCAGCGGTAGCCATGGGGGTTGTTATTATTTTGGCAGTCAGCGCATATTGAGCGGGGTGAAGTATGTTTTTTGTTAAGGTAGTTGCTGTCTTGGCTATGAGCATTGCTATCGGTGTGTTGTACCGCATTCCCCGCAATCTGCTTGTATATGCCAGTGTTACTGGTGTAGTGGGCTGGGTGGTTATGTATTTTGTGGTTTTGAGTGGTGTCAGCAGTATTATGGCCAGCTTTCTAGGCAGCCTGGCTGTAGGACTGCTAGCAGAACTCTTAGCCAGATTCTTAAAGAAACCAGCAACAATTTTTATTGTGCCTGGCTTTATTCCCTTAGTACCGGGCCGGGAGGCATATACTTCAATGCGCTTTATGGTGGAAGGCCAGTATAATGAGGGTGTGGCGATGGGCATGTTGACGCTCTTAACCGGGGGAGCTATTGCTTTTGGTATTTTTGTAAGTTCTACTTTGTATCGCTTAACACGCGCCAACACAGACTATCAGGTAGAGAGCCGGGGATAGGGTATGCTTGATAAAGTAAAGGCATGGGTGAACAGCCATAAGCTATTTGTGCCTGGCAGCCGGATTCTGGCGGCTTGCTCGGGTGGGCCTGATTCGTTGGCACTGGTGCATATGCTAAACATACTGAAAGATGAATATGGCTTTTCTTTGGCCGTGGCCCATGTAAACCATATGTTCCGACCCGAGGCAGCATTAGAAGCAGAATTTGTCGCTGATTTTTCTGCTGATCTGGGGCTTGCATGTCATGTTACGTCTATCGATGTTCCAGCATATCGTAAGGCCAATAAAATGTCAGCAGAGGAAGCCGGCAGACTGCTTCGATACCAATATATGCGCCAAGTGGCCGCGCGGTGGGGTGGGGCACAGATTGCCACAGGCCATCATCGTGATGACCAGGTGGAAACAGTGCTGATCAATCTGCTCCGTGGTGCCGGTAGCGGTGGACTCAGAGGCATGCGTCCGCTTAGCGGCGGCATTGTGAGACCACTGCTGCCAGTAAGCCGCTTGGAGATTGAAACATATTGCGCTTTGCATAAGTTAGATCCCCGACAGGACAGTTCCAATTTTACGACCGATTATTTGAGAAATCGCGTTAGATTGAACCTGCTGCCAGCCTTGGAGGCCGACTATAATCCGGCCATACGCGAGGCGTTATGGCGGCTGGCGGTACTGGCCGGTGATGAGCATGACTATATTTTTCAGGAAGCTGCCAAACTATGGGGAACAGTCGTAATCGACGACGGCAGCAAAGCCACCATTAACAGCCAGGCTTTAGCTGATCTGCACCCGGCGGTGCGGCGCGAGTGTGTTCGGCAGGTTATCGAGAAAAAACGCGGAGCACTGACAGGAATAAGCTTTGCCCATGTGGAAAAATTAATCAATATGGCGTTATTAGGTACGGTCGGATCACAGATGACACTGCCAGGGGGACTGAACGCCAGGAAAACATATACGACACTGGAATTGGCAATGGCGGCAGACTGTGCAAGCAGGTTGGATCACAGATTGGCTGCTGCGCCGACAGAAGTAGCTGTACCTGGTATAACAAGGGTACAGGGAATGGCAGTATCAGCAGAGATTGTTTCTGCGCCGTCCGCAAGGCAGGGGCGGGAAGCAGCAGTATTTGACCTTGAACAACTCTGTTTGCCGCTTACCCTAAGGGCGCGTCTGCCGGGCGACCGGTTTCGGCCGCTCGGGCTTAACGGCAGCAAGAAACTCAAAGAGTTTTTTATTGACTCTAAGGTACCTGAACCAGAGCGGGATTCTGTTCCAGTTATTTCTGACCAGCAGGAAATTATCTGGATAGCCGGCTATCGCCAGAGTGAACATGGCCGAATCACTAGCAATACAAAAAAAATTTTGCAGCTTACTATTACTAAACAGGAGGAAATTTGAATATGAGTAATAATATGATGGATGACGTGGAGAAGATATTGTTTAGTGAGGAAGAGCTCGCTGCCCGGATTAAGGAATTGGGCGAAGCGATCACTGCTGATTATGCAGGCAAAGAAATATTGATGATTGGCATTTTGCGCGGGGCTGTCATCTTTATGGCTGACTTGGCCCGGGCCATCAATCAGACTGTAGCGATCGATTTTATGGCTGTTTCGAGTTATGGTGCTGCTACTTCGTCCAGTGGCGTTGTCAGGATTTTAAAAGACCTGGACGAAGACGTGGAAAACAAGCATGTGCTTATTGTCGAAGATATTATTGACTCAGGGCTGACGCTAAACTATCTGATGGAGAACCTCTGGTCGCGTAAGCCTGCCAGCATTAAAATCTGTACACTCTTAAATAAGCCTGACCGCCGTAAAGTGGAGGTGCCGATTGCCTACAATGGGTTTACTATCCCCGACTACTTTGTTATCGGTTATGGCTTAGATTATGCTGAGAAGTATCGCAATCTGCCGTTTATCGGTGTGCTTAAGCCGGAAGCCTATGAGGGATAAATGTTTTTCCTTAATTGTCAATTATTACTTAGTATGCTATAATTATGCGATATGAATAGTAACATGTTTCTAACGCCGTTTTTGTGGTCCAGCGAGAGGAGGGCTACTTGTTGAACAAGTTTTTCCGGAATGTCAGTTTTTACCTGTTGATTATCATTATAGCCATTTCGATAATCGACTATTATTCATCACGGACGACCCCAAAACAGGAAATCAGCTATACCCAGTTTTTGAAACAGGTGGAAGAGCAGAAGGTTGAGCGGGTGACGATTGTTGACAATACCATTCGCGGCAAGCTTAAAGACGGGCAAGAGTTTGCCACCATTGCTCCAAATGATCCTACCCTGATTAACCAACTGCGGGATAAGGGTGTAGACATTAAGGCGGAACAGCCGCCCCAGCCGCCGTGGTGGACGACTATTTTCTCATCTATTCTGCCAATGCTCTTGTTAATTGGTGTGTGGTTCTTTATCATGCAGCAGACACAAGGCGGCGGCAACCGGGTAATGTCTTTTGGCAAGTCACGGGCCAAACTGCATGGCGAGGAGAAAACCAAGGTTACGTTTGGCGATGTCGCCGGAGCCGATGAATCCAAGCAGGAATTGGAAGAGGTTGTTGAGTTCTTAAAGCACCCTAAGAAGTTTAACGATTTAGGGGCGCGTATCCCGAAAGGTGTACTCTTATTTGGACCGCCAGGCACAGGTAAGACACTGCTGGCGCGTGCGGTAGCCGGTGAAGCCGGTGTACCATTCTTTAGCATCAGTGGTTCTGACTTTGTTGAGATGTTTGTCGGTGTTGGTGCATCAAGGGTGCGGGACCTATTTGAGCAAGCCAAGAAAAGTGCCCCATGCATTGTGTTCATCGATGAGATTGACGCTGTTGGCCGGCAGCGGGGCGCAGGCCTTGGCGGCGGCCATGACGAGCGTGAGCAGACGTTAAATCAGCTGCTTGTTGAAATGGATGGCTTTGGTATCAATGAAGGTATTATTATCATCGCCGCCACCAATCGTCCGGACATTCTTGACCCGGCTCTGTTGCGTCCTGGTCGATTTGACCGTCAGATTGTGGTTGACCGTCCTGACGTAAAAGGCAGGCTGGAGATACTCAAAGTGCATACCAGGGGCAAGCCTGTCGCCAAGGAAGTTGACCTTGACGTGCTGGCGCGTCGCGCTCCAGGCTTTACTGGTGCCGATTTGAGTAACTTAGTTAATGAAGCAGCACTATTGGCTGCCCGGCGCAATAAGCGTCGTATCGAAATGCCGGAGCTTGAAGAGGCTGTCGAGCGGGTAGTCGCAGGACCTGAGCGCAAGTCTAAGGTTATCAGCGACAAAGAGAAAAAGCTTACTGCCTACCATGAAGCCGGTCATGCGCTTGTCGGCATGATGCTAACCCATACCGATCCTGTGCACAAAGTATCTATTATTCCACGCGGACGGGCTGGCGGTTACACGCTGATGCTGCCGAAGGAAGACCGTTACTATGCTACCAGGACCGAACTCCTTGAGCAACTTAATACGCTCCTTGGTGGGCGGGTTGCGGAGGCTGTTGTACTGGGTGAAATCAGCACTGGTGCGCAAAATGACTTGGAACGTGCTACCGATCTGGCACGTAAGATGATTACCGAGTATGGCATGAGTGAAGTATTAGGGCCAATTACGTTTGGCCGCCGGCAGGAACAGCAGGTCTTCCTGGGTCGGGATATTTCCCGTGACCGCAACTATAGTGAAGAAGTAGCATACTCAATTGACAAGGAAGTTCGGCGCTTGATTGAAGCTGCCTACACTAAAACCGAAGAGATGCTTAAGAACAATATCGAAAAGCTGCACCTGGTTGCCAATGCGCTTTTAGAGCGGGAAACGCTCGAAGGCGAGGAACTGGCGCAATTGTTAAATCAAGGCAAGATAGTTGACAAAGAGAAAAATAGCGGTGATAGTCAGCCTCCGGTCGACGTGGCGCCAGTCAATGCCCAAAATGGTCCTGATGATGGCACTGGCCCTAAGATTGTCTACAGTTTTGGCTTACCCGAATCACGCTATTAACGGTGCTATTAAAACGGCAGGGGCTATCCCTGCCGTTTTTTTAATGTCTGCTTTCACCGGTTTTTTTAGTTGCAAGATAATCTCAAGTGGGCTAATATGAAGGTAAAGTTTTGGACTGGGAGGGTTAGTTTGAAAAAGCTGCTACTGTTAATCTTGGTAATGATATTGTCAGCCGGCATTCTGCATGCCGCCCCGGCAGTCTCACCGGTTGAGTATGAAAAGGGCATAGTGGTCTTTGTCGGTCCGCTTGATCAGTCAATGCAGAAGCAATATCAGATGGCCAAAGGCGAGCTTGTCAGTATACAGCTGACAAGTGGTCCGGAAACCGGCAAGGTTGTAGATACTTTTAATTTTGTTTCAGAGCGCTCAGCGTATGAGATTAAAGTCAAACCCGGAGACAAGGTTATTGTCGCGGTTACCCATGATCTGGGGAAAACCAGTTATCATGTCAGTGACTTTGACCGCTTTGATTATGTGTACATTTTAGGGGGCTTGTTTGTACTGGCACTGGTCGTGTTTGGCGGCTTTATCGGTGCTAAGTCAGTAATGGTGATTGCTTTTTCGGTGCTGCTGATTTTTAAGATCTTTATTGGTCAGGTACTTGCCAATCAGTACAGCCTGACGCTCTTAACGCTGGCAGTGGCAATAGTGATTGCCGTGGCAACCCAGCTTGTCATAAGCGGTTTGTCTAAAAAGACACTGGCTGCCGTATTGGGTACGGTTGGCGGTGTGGCGATTGCCGGAGTGCTCTCAATGCTGGCGATTAAACTTATGCATCTAACCGGGCTGGACTCAGAGGAAGCCATGCTGCTTAAAGCGTCAACGCTGTCTTACATTGATTTTCAGGGCGTGCTGTTCGCCGGCATGGTCTTTGGCGCATTAGGGGCTGTTATGGATGTTACTATTTCCATCGCCTCCGCTGTATATGAGGTCAAGAGCGTACATCCGGCTATTAGCTTTAAGGAACTGGTTCGGGCTGGCATGAATGTTGGCAGGGATATCATGGGGACAATGTCTAATACATTGATTCTCGCCTACGCCGGTAGTTCGTTGCCGCTCATGCTGTTAATCGCCTCACAGCAGAATGCACCTATGTTAAAAATACTTAACCTAAACATGATTGTTACCGAGTTTGCCAGGGCACTTACTGGTAGTATCGGACTGATTTGTGCCATACCTCTGACGGCGATTATTGCGGCGGTGTTGCTCCAGCGGGATTAAAAAATAAGCAGGGGGCGGTTCTTCTGCTTCGCTGATTAAAGAAGCAAGAACCGCCCCCTGCAGTTTGAGATGTAGGAGGTTAAAAACATGAGTTGGCTTAAACCATGCCGGGCGACCGGGTTGGGGAGTCTGCCGCATCAGGACGAGGTAACGGCGCTCAAGGTAATCGCTAAGGCAATGCCGCACTGGCCACATTGGCCGCAGCTGCCGGCCAAGATGCCTGAGCAGGGGTTTGTTGTTCAGTATGTGCAACCACTTATTAAGATGGGCGTATTGACGGTTACGCCGCCCAAGGACCCCGTTTTTGACCGGCTTGACCCTGGCTGGGAGGATAAAGTAGTAGAGTTTTATGAGCAATATATGGCGTTTCTAAACGGTGATGCCGACGCCGCAGGTGTGTTTGCCCTGGAGGGAGAAGCTTTTGCCGGGCTGGACGCTTTTACTACTCATTTCGGCCAGTATTTTCCCCAGGCCGAAGGCGTGAAAGGACATATCAGCGGGCCGCTGACTGTTGGCCTGCAGATTAAAGATGAGCGCGGACGGGCTTGTTTTTATGATGAGTCGCTGCGGGAAATATTGGTGAAATGCCTGGCCATACAGGCCGCACTTGAGGCTAGACGCCTTAAGCAGCTTGGTCTGCCTGTACTGATGTTTATTGATGATCCCGGCCTGTTCCTGATTGGTACGTCTACCCATATAACGCTGACTAAAGAAGCTGCTGCTGCTGCACTCTCCACTATCATCGACACGCTGCACCAGGAAGGCGTCAGAGTGGGTGTGCATGCTTGCGCTGGGATTGACTGGTCGATGCTTTTTGAGCTGCCGCTGGATGTGATTAGCTTTGACGCGTACCATTACTTTACCGGTATGGCGCTGCAGGCCGAAGGTCTGGCTCGATATTTGCAACAGGGCGGCAAGCTGGCCTGGGGTCTTATACCAACCTCCGAGGAGGCATGGCAGGAGACACCGGCATCTATTCTTGCCCGATTTGATGAACAGGCCTCCGAATTAGCCAAGCAGGGTATTGATCCTGCTATTTTACGGCAAAGCATGATCTGGACGCCTAGCTGTGGTACGGGAGCATTGCCACTTGCCTTGGCTGAGCATATCTACGGTTTGGTAGAAGGTGTCACTGCCAGGCTGCAGTCGTGATAAACTTAGAAACCTGTGTTTAAGCAAAAAAAAGCGGGAGTGCCACAGGCGCTCGCATGACCGGAGAGGCTAGAGGAGAAGCCTCCCCGGTCAGTGTGAGCGTATGTGAAGCAGTCTCGCTTTTGTCTGTTTATGTCATAGGGTTATGGTTGTTTGTCCTGGCCTGTTTCATATCTTTTCTTAGTGCTTTAAGGTCAACGCCGAGTTCCTTAGCAACATCCTGCCAAGTGTTATTGACCTTTTTTAAAGAAATGACTTGTTCGATGGTTTGGGTACTATGTTTCGCAAGTAGTCCGGCCATCGCAATATCGCGGTGGTGGTAACCCTGGTTGAACAGGTTTTGAATGTCCCCTTGATTTAAGCTGAACTTCTGGGAGATGTGTTTCGCGGCTAATTCCTGACGAACGGCTTTGACCTTTTCCTTGTCAACGTCTAGTGTACTAGCAACGTCTTTCCAGGTATTTTTATCTGTTTTGAGGGCCAGCACTGACTCAAAAGATTTGTCACTGGCTTTGGCGAATAAGGCGGCGCGGCCTAAATCTTTGACGCTTTTACCCTCTTTTTGATATTTTGCAATTAGGGTCTCATCCAGATCAAATTTTGCTGACAGACGTTTAGCTGCTTGTTCCGGATTAACTTGACGACACTGATGGTGAGCAGGCCGGTCGTTGTTAGTTGCTGTGGCCTGCGCGACCAGAGGAACAGCAATGCCAGCCAGAATAAAAGCACCGGCAACAAAGGCGGCAATTGCGTTACGAGATTTTTTTGACAACACGTAAATCCCTCCGCTATTTTATTTTGTATATCTATCTCATCAGCTGTTTGGCTGTTAAGTATAGAATAGCGAAGAGCTATGACAAAAATATGACAAAAAGGCGGGATCTTGGGCTTTATGAGCGATCTAAAAAAGGAGTGACTTAAACGAATGCTCTTCTCGTTTTGCAGGCAAAGTAATTGTAAAAGTAGTAGTCTCCCCCGGCGTACTGCTGGCGCTGACAGTGCCGCCCATCGCTTCAACCAGTTTTTTGGTAATGGCCAGTCCTAAGCCTGTGCCGCCGTCGCCACGGGAACGGGACTTATCGACACGGTAGAATCTTTCCCAAATATGAGGCAGGTGTTCTGCCGGAATACCTGGCCCGGTGTTGCTTACCGCAATGGCTATTTGCTGCTGGTGGGTATGGGCTGTGATGGCGATAACCGAACCGGAGACGGCATGGCGAATGGCGTTGGTCAGCAGGTTGGCTAGTACTTGGTCGAGGCGGTCGGGGTCGGCAATGACTGGCGGAAGCGTTTCGGGAAGGTCTGTCGTAATCGTCAGCGATTTTGCTTCAAGAAACGGCATCAATTTGGCGATATGGACAGTAATTAGATCTGCAGGAGAAACCTGATCGCGGACAATGGTCAGTTCACCGGACTCAAGTTGTGATAAGTCAAGTAAATCGCCGACAAGCCGGCCAATGCGCTTAGTTTCGCCGACAATGCTTGTCAGATAACGCTCCCGCTGCTGGGGTGTCTTGGCTAATCCGTCTAGCATAGTCTCAGCTAAAGCCTGGATGGAAGCGACTGGCGTTTTTAGTTCGTGAGAAACATCTGACAAAAATTCGCGGCGATTTTGTTCAATTTGAGCCAGCTCTGACGCCATGCTGTTAAAGGTGCGGCCGAGCTGACCAATTTCGTCAGATTGGGTAGCGGTGGTACGGCTTTTGTAGTCACCACCGGCAAATGCGGCAGCTGCCCGGCTAATATCGGCAATGGGACGGGTTAAGCTGCGGGCCATTAGCAGACCAACCAAAACGGCAGCTAGGATGCCCGCTCCCAGTGAATAAAGAAGTAACTGTTCAAGCGCCAGGGCTGTACGGGTAGCGCCTGTTACCGGTGAATAGAGAAAGAGCGCTGTTTGTTGGCCGGAACCCTGCTCTGGTAAGGGAAGTGCAGCCACAATGGCTGGTTCGCCGCTGCGACGTGGTGTTAATATTCTCTGGGCACCGCTGCCATCCTGCCAATCGGCAGTGATCCATAATTCTGCCAATCTTTCAAGGCGTCTGCTTTTCCAGCCTGCCGGTGACTGACCGGCGATAATTTGGCCGGTTTTGTCCATGATCCAGATATCGCCACCAGCCATGTCACCCATAGCATCAAGCAGGGCATTGGAGGGTTTTTGACCGTCTGCCAGCAGCGGTGTTACGATCGCCACGGCGGCGCTGCCTTTGGCTAAGAGGTCGCGGCGCTTGTTTTCGATGACATGGTCGCGTACAAGATAGGACATCAATAGCCCTAGGGTCAGCATACTAATCAAGATAATGATCAAATGGGAGAGCAGTAATTTGCTAAAAATAGATCTGGTCATTTGGTAGTTACCTCAAATTTATAGCCTACTCCCCACACGGTGTGGATATAGCTATATTCAGGATTATCGATTTTTTGACGCAATCGTTTAATGGTAGCATCGACCGTGCGGTCGGCTCCATCAAAGTCATAGCCCCAGACATTGGTTAGGAGCTGGTCGCGGGAAAATGCCATTTTTGCATGGCGGGCCAGAAAAATCAGCAGTTCAAATTCCTTTGGAGACAAGGGGGTGTTTTGGCTGCCAGAATGAACAGCCAGGGCTGCTTGATCAATGCTGAGCCCCGGGAATTCCAGACGGGCGCCGGATTCGGTAATCAAACCGCTGCGGCGTAACACTGCTTTAACGCGGGCCATGACTTCCCGGGGGCTAAAGGGTTTGGTAATATAGTCGTCAGCGCCCAGGGAAAACCCGATTAGCTTGTCGGCTTCCCCGCTTTTGGCTGTTAAAAAGATGACAGGCACTTTGCGCTTAATCGCTTCACATATCTCCCAGCCCGAGCGTCTGGGCAGCATGACATCAAGAATCAACAAATCGGGGCAGTGCTCCTCTTCAATAGCCAATGCCTCACGGCCATCTGCTGCAGTGAATACTTTAAATCCTTCCTGTTCCAGATAAAGCTGCAAGACTTCAGTTATGTTAGGCTCATCATCGGCCACTAATACTTTAATCTGTTCCATAAGTCACCTCACATCTCTTATATATCGTGCGTGCTCTTATAGAAATGCTATCACACTCCTGTTCCTATTGTAAATGCAGAGTGAAAGATAAGTGTCTAATTGACAACCGTTAACCAGTATTCTATTATAAAGATAACAATAACAATAACAATAACAATATCTTGGGGTGAGTGTACGTTGAGGACAGCAATACTTGAAGTGTTAAAAAAAAATTCCGGACAATATATTTCCGGCGAGGACATCTCGCACACATTGAAAGTATCGCGAACAGCGGTGTGGAAACACATCCGGGCGCTTAAAGAGGATGGCTATGCAATTGAAGCTCATCCCCGGCTTGGTTATGCGCTACGGCAAAATACCGACAGGCTGCTACCTGCAGAGATTAAAGCGCAGCTAACGAGCACTGTTTTGGGGCGGGAAATTCACTATTTCAGTGAGCTTGATTCAACTAACAATGAAGCCAAAAAGCTGGCAACAAACGGCTGCCAGGAAGGGACAATTGTTGTGGCGGAGGCTCAGGCAACCGGGAGAGGGCGTTTGGCAAGAGGCTGGTTTTCACCGCATGGCAAAGGGATTTGGCTGTCAGTTGTGCTGCGGCCGCCGTTTAGCCCGATGGAGGCTGCCAAATGCACGTTAATGGCAGCCGTTGCTGTAAACCGGGCCATCAATGAGGTGACAGGCGCAGGCTGCGGCATTAAGTGGCCGAACGATATCTTGTGGAATGGCCGCAAGGTAGTGGGTATTCTTACGGAAATGAGTGCTGAGATGGATGCCATTAACCATATCGTTATTGGTATGGGCATTAATGTAAATATTGACCAGCAGGAGTTTCCCAGTGAGATCGCAGCAACCGCCACCTCCCTGGCTGTTGCTGCCGGCCGTCAGGTTTCTAGAGTTAAGCTGCTTACCGCCATCCTCGCTGAATTAGAAAGGGTCTATACTGTCGTTAAAAACTCAGGCTTTGCGTCAGTGCTTGACGATTGGAAAACCCAGTCAATTACGCTCGGACAGCAAGTGGACGTCCACGGTATTGATCGCACTTTTACTGGTGTGGCTGTTGATATTGATGCCGATGGTGCGCTCTTAATTAAGACATCGCAAGGCCTTGAACGGGTGTTGGCCGGTGATGTCTCCATTCGCCCGGCTTCGTGTATATAACAATAGGCCGCATATTAAGGAGGTAAGTATGAATACTAAAAATATGGCGCTTACAAGCTTGTTCGCCGCACTGCTTGCGGTTAGTTCGCAGGTTTCTATTCCCCTTGGTCCTGTGCCAATCACAATGCAGGTCATGTTTGTGCTGTTAGCAGGCATGATATTAGGCAAACGTTTAGGGCCGGCAAGTGTCGCTGTGTGGGTGGTGCTCGGCATATTTGGCCTGCCGGTGTTTGCTCAGGGAAAAGCCGGAGCCGCTGTTTTAATTGGTCCTACCGGTGGCTATATTCTCGGCTATTTTGTTTGCACGTATATTGTAGGTTATGTTGCGGAACACTTTGAACTAACATATAAGTACACTGCTGCCGCGATGCTCGCGGGCCTGGCAATCATTTACGGCATTGGTTTGGCAGGTTTTATGCTGTCTTTTCAATATGTGCTGCATAAAGCTATGCCGCTTGAAAGGGCGCTTAATTTAGCCGTATGGCCGTTTTTGCCGTTAGATCTTGTTAAGGCGGCGATGGCTGTCTATATTGGTGTGCGGGTTCGCCGGGTGCTTTTAAAAACCGGACTTGTTGTACCTAAGCAGATAGCCTGATGAACGCTTGTCGAATTCAGTCGTATATTTACAATTTCCCCGCTTTTAAGGTACAATAATAACGATTAATAAACTAAAGGTCATTTCAGCGTACGAAAGACGGCCTGTAGCCTATATAGGGGGACTTTTACTCATGTTATTAGTGTTTGATGTTGGCAACACCAACATCGTTTTGGGGGTTTATGAGGGGGAAGAGCTTAATTATCACTGGCGGGTTTCGACAGATAAGCAAAAAACCGGTGATGAGTATGGCGTTCTTATCTACAACCTGTTTACTTATCGCGGTTTAAAAATGGAAGATATTGAAGCCATCGTTATTTCTTCTGTTGTTCCGCCGCTTGTGGTACCCTTAACCAGGATGTGTCAGCGGTATTTTAATGTTGAGCCGCTTGTCGTAGGTCCTGGAATCAAGACCGGTATTTGTATTAAATATGAAAATCCGCGCGAAGTCGGTGCTGACCGTATTGTTAATGCCATTGCTGCGTATGTAAAATATGGTGGTCCGCTTATCATTGTTGATTTTGGTACAGCCACTACCTTTTGCGCTTTGGCTGAAAACGGCGATTACCTGGGCGGCGCGATTGCCCCTGGTATCGGTATCGCAACAGAAGCATTGTTCCAGCGGGCAGCTAAATTGCCGCGTATAGAACTGATCAAGCCTAAAAGTGTGATTTGCCGCAACACGATAAACAGTATGCAATCAGGCATTATTTATGGTTTTGTTGGTCAGGTGGATGAAATTGTTCGGCGTATGCGTGACGAACTGGGGCAGCAGGCAACCGTTATTGCCACCGGGGGTCTGGCTAACCTGATTGCCCAGGAGTCCCGTACTATTGATAAGGTAGACACCTTCCTAACGTTGGAAGGACTGCGGCTTATTTACGAACGCAACCGGTAGATAGGATCCTAAAGGCGGCCAGTCACTGGCCGCCTTTTGAGACTGCTTATAAACGCCTATCTTCTCATCGCACCTACACCATGGCATTTCTAAGCGGTTCCCTATAATAGAAGGAGGAACATATGCGCATCGGTCACATTGAGCTTGCCAATCCGGTAATCTTAGCCCCCATGGCAGGGGTTACTGACTTGCCGTTTCGCCTGTTGTCCAAAGAGATGGGCTGTGGGCTGGTATATTCTGAGATGGTAAGCGATAAGGGACTTATATACGACAATGCACACACCAAAAAACTATTGGCTATTGATGAGCGGGAAAGACCAGTCGCTCTGCAGATATTTGGTTCAGAGCCTGACAGTATGGCAAAAGCGGCTCGCATTGTCGCTGCTTCCGGGGCAAATATTATTGATATCAACATGGGCTGTCCAACCCCCAAAATTGTAAAAAACGGCGAGGGTTCAGCGCTCATGCGCAACCCCGAGCTGGCCTATCGCATAATAGCTGCAGTCGTTGAGGCTGCCGATACTGTGCCAGTTACCGTTAAGTTTCGCAAGGGCTGGGATGAAAATAGCGTGAATGCTGTCCATATCGCCAAGCTGGCCGAGCAGGCCGGTGCGGCGGCTGTCAGTGTGCATGGCCGTACCCGGGAGCAATTTTACTCCGGGCAAGCCGACTGGTCAATTATCAGGGAGGTAAAACAGGCTGTTACCATTCCCGTTACCGGCAATGGTGATATTCGCACACCGCAAGATGCCAAGCGTATGTTGACTGAGACCGGCTGCGATGGCATAATGATAGGACGGGGGGCACAAGGAAATCCCTGGATATTCCGTCAGGTTGCCCATTACCTGGCAACAGGTGAAATACTACCGCTACCTACGCTCGGTGAACGGATTGACATGCTGCTACGGCAGCTTGACATGCTCGTCGACCACAAGGGCGAATACATCGGCATCAGAGAAATGCGCAGCCATGCCGCCTGGTATACCAAAGGCCTGCCCAGCTCAGCTGAACTCAGGCTTAAATTTAACCAGGCAGCCAGCAGAGAAGACTTCATTCGGATAATGGAAAATTATCGCAATGAATTAACCAATAAACTATGACTTTTTGTGCAAAAGCCGGAAAACGATTAGAAATGTCCAGATGCTAGGCGCACCGGAAAAACAAGCAGCGCCGCGTACAGTCGTACGCAAGCAATTGTTTTGAGGAGCAACGAAGCAGATGGGCGTTTATATCGTTTTCCGCAGGGGGATAGGATGCATATGCTCATAATGCCCGTCGCCAACGGCATACTGCCTAGGCCAGAGGGCGGAACAATCACTGGCATGTTTATCGTTGAAAACGGCGGACAACTGCTCTTAGATGTCGGGGTAGGGCGGGAAATCCTTATTTGTCCGTGGATTGTTGAAGAACAGGGCTTATACCCAGTTGGGGTAATTGTCCGCATTATAAATATCTGGAATCATACGGCGGTCGACGATACGGGGACTGAAATTCCTGTGCTCATGGCCAAACTGGAAGGTAGGGGCCATGCCCGT
This sequence comes from Sporomusa sp., assembly GCF_035561155.1. GTDB lineage: Bacteria > Bacillota > Negativicutes > Sporomusales > Sporomusaceae > Sporomusa. Next base: position 32,403 of record NZ_DATMYD010000080.1, read on the forward strand.
TGGTATACCATGCAAACGGCTGGCAGCTATATCTACTCTAATGATGTCGAACACATCAACCTAAAGAAGATGCGAAAGGAATATCCAGCAATCTCCGGTGCCGGCTGGGCGCCTCAAGGCGGGTACACCGAGTTTCGCGATAAAAGCGATATTCCTGTGACTATCTACGGTACTGATCTTGAAACAGGTCAGGAAGTTAGTATCACGGCTAACTTAGGCGGGTTGGTAGAGCTTGAGCAGGCCCACACAATTGAACACTCGGTTATCAGGGCCTTAAATGCGTACGGCTTATGTACGGCCCGTACCCTGGTTGAAGCCATGAGCAGGGAGACGGACGAGCTTAAAAAATCAGTTGAGTTCAGTATAAAACATACTTTGCCGGAAGCCTTGGGATTGACAGCCAGCGGTGCCTGCGGCAATCCTATGACCAATTTGGCGCAATTTTATCTGGCCCAGGAGTTTGTCGGTAACATACAAGCCGGGAAGTCGCTGAACGAGTCGCTTGATAAAGCCCGCCGCGCCACCATGTCTCAGCTCACTGGTGATATTGGCCTCACTATGCAGCAAGGCGTTCGCGTACTGCAAGGACTCAAGAAAGGCATGGCGCATGATGACACTGTATTAAAGCTTGAAACCTATAAAAAAGTAATCAGCCGTTTTCCCTTTGAACCATGGGGGTAACGGTTTTCTTTTATTTCAAACGCCTATTATATGGAAAAACTTGTTAAAGCGTAAAAAAAATGCTAGAATATGTATGTACACAACCTTGTGCACATATACTAAGTGGGAGATGAACAAGCTGTGTTGCTTCGAATTGGCGACAAGATTGTCAACCGCCAGAAAATTCACCAGACCGTTGATCGAATTCTGGAATTACGGCGAGATGGCCTATCTCAGCAGGAGGTGGCAGGTCAGGTTGGTGTTGATCGCACTTTTGTTTCGCGTCTTGAGACAATTGGCGAGATTCGCAAAGGGGGCCGTGTAGCACTCATCGGGTTTCCCCTAAAAAACTGTCAGGAAATATACGCTGTGGCCAGGCAGGAAGGTATTGATTTTTGCCTTGTTTTGTCTGAGCAAGAACGTTGGGATTTTGTCCAAACCAAAAGTGGTGTAGAGTTATTCAATACGATCATGGAAATTGTCGGAAACGTCCGCAAGTATGATATAGTCATTATTATTGGCTCAAACATGAGGATTAAGCTAATTGAGACTATGCTGGACAAAGCGGTAATCGGGGTGCAAATTGGTGAATCCCCTATTGCTGAAGATAAATATGTCAATCCGGAGGATATTCGTGCTCTCATCAGGCAGCTCCGGTTTTAACCTGGAGGATATAAAGATGAAACAGGTAGTAAGCATAAGTCTTGGTTCATCAAAACGTAATGGTACTACAACAGCTGAATTTGGCGGTAAAGAGTTTCTTATTAAAAGAATTGGTACAGACGGTGATAAACAGGTTGCTGCCCGGCTGATTCGTGAAATGGATGGTCAAGTGGATGCCATTGGTCTTGGCGGAACCGATTTATATATTTACGCCGGTAGTAAGCGATATACTTTCCGCGAATCGGCAGCGTTAGCCGCTAACGCCCAAAAAACACCGGTAGTTGATGGCAGCGCTATAAAAAATACGCTTGAACGGCGAGTTGTCCCTCATCTTGAAGCTAAACACGGACTGAATTTTAAAGATAAACAGGCGCTAGTCGTCTGTGCTGTTGACCGGTTTGGATTGGCAGAAGCCTTGGTAGGGGCCGGTAGTCGGACCGTGTTTGGCGATTTAATGTTTGGACTGGGACTGCCAATACCTATTAATACACTTAGCGGTTTAGCACGACTGGCTAGCATTGTCGCACCTGTTGTCACCAAACTTCCAGTTAGCTTATTTTATCCTACCGGTAGCAAACAAACGCAAGTAACGCCTAGATTTGAGGCCTACTTCCGTGAGGCTTCCATCATTGCAGGTGACTTCCACTTTATAAGGAGATACATGCCTGATAATATGAGCGACAAGCTTGTCATTACCAATACCGTTACCCAGGACGATGAAGTGCTGCTAAAGCAGCGGGGCGTTAGTACGTTGGTGACAACTACCCCGGAAATGGGTGGACGTTCTTTCGGTACTAATATTTTAGAAGGCGTACTGACGGCTTTATCGGGTAAACGACCGGAACAACTGACAGCAGAGGATTATACCTGTCTTATTGAACAGACAGGCATTGAACCTAGAGTTAAAAAACTCACGTAAGGAGGCGCGTGTATTTGCAAAAATTTGCTTTTGTAGTTCATCCGCTTGAAGCCAAAGATTTTAGCCGCAAGTTTTCTTTTACCCGTAACTGGCCGGACGGGGTGGTTGAAGGGATTATCAAATACATACCGCCATTTAAAGTTTCTCATATTAGCGGTATAGACTCGGGGCATAATACTGCCGAAGGATGGTTTGTTGGCTGTCCACTAACATCCCGGCAAATGATGGCTATGCCTGAAAAGTATGTTACCCATAAAATTATAAAGGCCGGAAGAGTGGCAGAAAAGATGGGAGCCCAAATTGTTGGACTGGGCGCCTTTACTTCCATTGTCGGCGATGCCGGCATAACAGTAGCCAAAAATTTAAAAATTGCAGTGACCACAGGGAATAGTTATACGGTAGCTACCGCGCTGGAAGGTACGCGCCAGGCAGCCAAAGTTATGGGGATAGACTTGGAACGGGCCAATGTACTGATTTTAGGGGCGACTGGCTCTATCGGTGCGGCCTGCGCGCAGATTTTAGCCCGTGAGGTGCGTTATTTAACACTGGCTGCCCGGGACGAAGCTAAGTTGGATAAAATTGCCAAACAGATTTTGAAGGCATCAGGGTTAGCCGTACGGGTAACGGCAAATACTAAACATGCCATTAGGAATGCTGATGTTGTTGTAGCTGTAACCAGCGCACTTGATAGTATTATTGAGCCAGAGGATTTAAAGCCAGGAGCTATTGTCTGCGATGTAGCCAGGCCGCGCAATGTCTCCCGGCGGGTAGCTGAATTGCGCAATGATGTGCTGGTTATTGAGGGCGGGGTTGTCGAAATTCCCGGTGATGTAGATTTCGGGCTAAATTTTGGATTCCCACCGAAAACAGCGTATGCCTGTATGGCTGAAACGATGATATTAGCGCTGGAAGGCCGCTATGAAAACTTTACACTTGGGCGGGACTTAACAGTAAAACAAGTCGAAACTATTGATAAATTGGCTGTTAAACATGGTTTCAAATTGGCCGGATTCCGCAGCTTTGAGAGGGCTATTACCCCTCAGGAACTAGGAATGATTAGAACTAATGCTGCTGTCAAAGCCAGTCAGGTGCAGAAAGGAGTGCTTTAGAAAATATTGACAAAAGGATTATTTATGCCTATAATAATGAAAAATAGAGGATGACCTTCATATTGGCAGGCTGCCTCTTACCACCCACAGTGTCAAGTTTCTACTTGACACTATTTATATTGCCTTAGTCACGTATCTGTGGAATTTTCTTCAGAGAGGTGGGCAATTTTTAAGTAAAATCGAATACACTATCTACAAGTATATTTAGAATATTTGCAACCACGAATTTGCCAAATATTTAATAATAAAGAGGAGAATGACACCATGGAAAAAGACGTTATGTTGACCATAGACGGATTGAAAAAGATCGAGCAGAAACTTGATCATTTAAAGTCAGTCCGCCGCCGGGAAGTGGCTGAACGTATTAAGCAAGCGATTGAATTTGGCGATATCAGTGAAAACTCAGAGTATGAGGACGCAAAAAATGAACAGGCTTTTATTGAAGGGGAAATTCTAACCTTAGAAAAAATCCTGCGTAATGCGAAAGTTATTGATGAAGGTGAAGTTGGCACAGACGTTGTTGCGTTAGGATCAACCGTTAAGCTAAAAGACCTCGAATTCGATGATGAACTTGAATATACCATTGTCGGCTCAGCCGAGGCAGACCCCGCTGAATCTAAAATTTCAAATGAATCGCCTGTTGGCCAGGCCATACTGGGCCAAAAAGTCGGCAGTGTTGTGGAAGTAAATGTTCCGGCTGGTATGCTGAAATATGAAATTATGGATATTAGACGCCAGCATTAATTTGACACTGAGAAAGTGAGACAGGGGAGAAAGTACATGGCAGAATCAGATGTAATCCAAGATAAAGAGCAGGCAACAGAAGAACTAAATGCACTCATGAAAGTTCGCCGGGAAAAGATGGATAAGATCGCCGCTCAAGGCATCGAGCCTTTTGGGCGTAAATATAACTTTACTCATCATGCCCAGACGATTATCGATAACTATGCTGAACTAGAAGGACAAACTGTGCGAATCGCCGGCCGGCTTATGGCTGTGCGTGGGCATGGTAAAGCTAGTTTCGGTCATGTAATGGATATGTCCGGCCGAATCCAGGTTTACTTTCGCCAAGATGTAATGGGGGAAACGGCCTATGAACAATTTCACCTCCTAGACATTGGTGATATTGTTGGCATTGAAGGCGTAGTCTTTACAACACAAAAAGGCGAAATCAGTGTTAAAGCCAATGGTTTCGAATTTTTGGCAAAATCACTTCGTCCATTGCCGGAAAAATGGCATGGACTTAAAGACGTTGAAATGCGCTACCGCCAACGCTATCTTGATTTAATAGTTAGCCCTGATGTGCGTAACGATTTCGTTATGCGCAGCAAAATCATTAAAGCTTTTCGACAACTGCTGGATGACCGTGGCTTTTTGGAAGTAGAAACCCCAATGATGCACCCGATCGCGGGAGGGGCGGCAGCACGTCCGTTTATTACCCATCACAATGCACTTGATATGAAACTGTTTATGCGGATTGCCCCTGAGCTATACCTCAAACGGTTGATTGTCGGCGGTTTTGAAAAAGTATACGAACTTGGCCGGGTCTTTAGAAATGAAGGTATTTCAATTAAACACAACCCTGAATTCACAATGGTTGAACTCTATCAAGCCTTTGCCGACTATCAGGATGTTATGCGGTTAACAGAGGAAGTGGTAGCCGGAGTCGCGCAAGCCGTTCTTGGCACTACCAAGATTACTTATCAGGGTCAGGAAATTGACCTTACACCGCCTTGGAATCGCCTAACAATGCCTGAAGCCATAAAAAAATATTCTGGGGTAGATTTTAGCGAAGTTAAGACAGTAGCTGAAGCTCGTGCTGTTGCTGATAAACTTGGTGTTAGGTATGAACAGAAACATGGCATAGGCGGTATTTTAAATAACGTTTTTGAAGAAGTCTGTGAACAGCATCTGATTCAGCCAACCTTTATTATCGGGCATCCAACAGAAATATCACCGCTGGCTAAACGCAACAAAGATAATCCCGAGATAACCGATCGCTTTGAAGCATTTGTATTTGCCCGCGAAATTGCCAACGGTTTTTCGGAACTGAATGACCCGATTGACCAGCATGGACGATTTGCTGATCAATTGACTCAGCGAATGGCCGGCGACGACGAAGCCCATATGATGGACGAGGATTACATTAATGCTCTTGAGTACGGTTTGCCGCCCACAGGCGGTTTAGGAATTGGGATTGACCGTTTAGTTATGTTTTTGACTGATTCCTACTCGATTAGGGATGTAATCTTGTTCCCGCACATGCGTCATCGCGAATAGGTAGTGTTAACTGCTGACCGGGACACCCGGTCAGCAGTTGTTTTTAATTGACAACTGCTAAATGACTGTGTTAAACTCTTACTCGTTCGATTGATGTACCTCATTCGATATGCCTTACAGCAAGAAAGATATTGACAGCTAAGTTGATATGTGATACTATGTAGAAGTCGCAAAACGTGCGATTGAAAATTGCAAAAAAATATATTGACACATCAACGCTGGTGTGATAATATATAAAAGCTGTCACTTGCGGCAGTGTAACAACGGTCCCGAGAAAGCGTGCCATCCATGGCACACTCGTGACACTTGCACATCCGTGTGTTTCGTTCCCTGAAAACTGAACAATGTAAAGTAATGCATCATAAAATGCCAGATGTGCGTTGTGCTACTTGTAGCACAAACAAAAACAATTTTTTTGATTTAATGAGCCGATAAACGGCTTCAATAAATACACTTTATTGGAGAGTTTGATCCTGGCTCAGGACGAACGCTGGCGGCGTGCCTAACACATGCAAGTCGAACGGAGTATTCAGCAATGGATACTTAGTGG
>NZ_DATMYD010000081.1:0-36741 GCF_035561155.1 Sporomusa sp.
AACGCGATTGAGCAATATATCTATTTCTATAACTACGAACGTCTACAGAAAAAATTAAACAGCCTTAGTCCGATGGAGTTTCGAACCAAGACTGCTTAATTTTTTCTTTTTTCTTCTGTCTACTTGACAGGGGGCACTTCACTTGAGCAGGGGCGGTTATTTTTTTATGACTAAGACTATGAGCGTGGCAAATGCTACTGTAAATGTCAAAGCCTCATATGTAGTCATAGGCACCACCCCCTTTCCAAAAAAGGGTGTGGGCTAACCGTCCCCCGAGCAGCCTGTACGATTATTATAGCATATTCTTCCAGATCAAAAAATAAATATCTGTTCCCAGCCTTGCTCTGATACCGTACCGCCTTCAAATGAGGCGGTCTTTTTATTTTCCCTGCCGCACAGTCCGCAGCTCCCATGCTGCCGGCAGGCCCGTTCGCACGGGGCGCGGCGGCGCGGGTTTGGCCGCCGTGGCCGTGCGCTCTCCCTGTCAGACAGCAGACTGCAAACAAAACAGGCTTACGATGCGCGGCCACAGGGGTTTCGTGGCTGCTCATGGTAAGCCGTCTTATTAGGATCTCAGTCATGTGGTGCCGGCTTCCCCCTCCCGTTTGTTCGTCGGGAGGGGGGCAGGGGGTGGGTCCCCTAAAGCGGAACCGGGCCGTCTGCTGCCGCCGCCGTCTTAGTGCCTCCCAGCTAGTGAAGGGCCCTGCCGTGGCCGCATACCCCCCAATTTGTTCGGCCGCTCCTTAGCGGGGGGTTTGGGGGGTAGTCCTTCCTGTAAGGGCGCCCGGAGTCTTCCCTTCCCCCCGAATTTCAATTGCGGCCCACAGCTTTGACGGCAGCGCCAATTAGGAGGGATGGGGGGCTCGGGGGGAAGGGAGGACGGAGAGTGGACACGCGCCTTTGGTGTCCACGGGGCGGGACGGGCGCGGCCGCGGCAGGGCACGAACGGCGGTTGCCGCTTGGCCAGGCGAGTGGCGGCAGGTGGCCCGGTGGAGCGGTTTGGTCGCCGCCGTTCTCCGGGCTGCGTGCTTTGTTTTCGTTCCCGGCGGCCGGCGGGACGCCCGGCTGGGTCGGCCGGTAGTTTTGCGGCCGGTCCGGCCGGAGTGTCCTGCCGGGGCCCCGCGCAGCGTGCGGGGCCAGCCGCTGGTGGCAATTATTTTTGGACCCTTAGCGCGGCTGTCTCATCCATTTACAAACCCGCGGTTTCATGCTATGCTAAAACCATCTTATCGACGAAGGAGCTGTATGAATGATTGTTCGGTCTGTAACGGTGATATTCAACTAAATAGTTGAATAGGCTGCTTGGAAACGGCAGGGGTCTCCTGTCTGTTTAAGTGTGCCTGTTCCGCAAGTTGCCGGCATTGCCGCCGGTGCTTTCGGGCTGTCCTGCAGACTGCTTCCGTCAATCAATCAATACGGCCGGGTGAACACGGGAAATCCACGGTTTATCTTAGTGCCGCAAGCCGGGTGTAACAGGTCTGTTCTGTTATGCTTTTTTATTTTATCGCCAAGGGTTCATGATGCCCGCAGAAGCATGTCGCTCTTGCCCAAGAGAGGCAGTCCGTCTTCTGCGGGCATTTTTGCGTCAATTGTGCTTTTTCGCCTCCCGTCTGACAATAGGCGGCAAGGCAACATCGTTACAGAAACGGAGATGACCGGAATTGAACAGTATTACAGCCAGTAAGCTGAGTAAAGAATATCGGTATTTCGAAAAAGCCGCAGGCTTAAGAGGCTCCATCCAGTCGCTGTTTACGCGGCAAACCAAGGTAAGGCAGGCTTTGTCCGACTTTTCCTTCACCATCGGCGAAGGCGAGTTTGTCGGCCTGATGGGGCCGAACGGCGCCGGCAAAACGACGCTCATCAAGCTGCTGACCGGGATTATTCAGCCAACCGGCGGCGAGGTGACGGTAAACGGGTTTTGCCCTGCCAAAGGCGAAGCCGCTTTTAAGAAAAGCTTTGCTTTGGTGATGGGGCAGAAGTCACAGCTATGGTGGGATTTGCCGGCCAGCGACAGCCTGCTGCTGACCAAGGCCATCTATGCGATACCCGACAGACAATACCGGGAGGCGCTCGCCTATTTTACCCGCTTGTTTGCCGTGGAAAATATCCTGTCCATTCCCGTGCGCAAGCTGTCGCTGGGGGAGCGGATGAAGCTGGAGCTGATCGCCGCCCTGCTGCATTCGCCCCGGCTGCTGCTCCTGGACGAGCCGACCATCGGCCTGGATGCCGTTGCCCAGCGACAAATCAGGGACATGCTCAAAACCGCCGGCCGGGAGCGGGGCGTCACCTTGCTCCTAACATCCCATTACACCGAGGATTTGCTGGAGCTGACCAAGCGTTGCATCGTGCTGCGCAGCGGGTGGAAAATCTATGACGGCGATTTGCAGCAATTATTGGCCGGGTACAGTCTGGCCAGCACGATTACGGTTGCCTTCTCCACCGCGAAAAAGCTCCCCGCGCTGGACCAAGCGGAAATTCTGCAGCAAAGCGAGTATGCCGCTGTCATCCGCACCCCCAAACAGCAGGTCGAAAATTGCCTGCAACAGGTGCTGGCTTTGTCTGATATCGCGGACATCAAAATTACCGATGAGGATGCGACACTGTTGGTGGAAAGGGTGTATCAGAGCGTATGAAAAAATATGGTTTCATCATCAGCAGTGAATGGAAAAACTCCCTGGCCTACCGGGGCGACACCTGGCTGACAGCCATTTTCAGTGTGTTCGCGGTTGTCCTGGCCTACCTGTTGTGGAGCGCCGTGTTTGGCGGCGCGGACACGTTGAACGGTTTTACCTTGCAGCAGATGACCACCTATTATCTGCTGGCCGGCATGCTCGCCCCGCTGACCCAGAGCGACGGGCTGCTGCAGGATTTTGCCGCTGAAATCAGGGGCGGCGGCTATGCCAAGTATCTGGTCAAGCCGCTGTCGCCGCTCGGCTATTTCCTGGCCGCCGGCCTGGCCAGGGCGCTGTTGCCGCTGCTGGCGTCAATTACCGTACTGTCCATTGCCCGCCTGGGGTTTGCGGATGCGTTCGCGGTCATTCAGCCGGCCCATGTCCTGCAGGCGCTGCCGGTTATTCTGCTGGGGTCGCTATTCAGCATGCTGACCGGCCACCTCATCGCGATGACTACCTTTGCCCTCACTGACGTCGAGTTTATTTACGTCCTGCAAAATGTGGTTAAGGCTTTTCTGGCCGGTGCCGTCATTCCCCTGCATATGGTCTTTGGCGACAGCCTGCCCCTGTGGTCGCCCTTCTCCTATCTCACCTATTATCCGGTGCTGCTATGCCTGGGCAAGGCGGAAATCCCGCCGCTTACCGCCGCTGGCGTGCTGGCCGGCTGGGTGCTGGCGGCGCTGGCGCTTTGCCTGGCGCTGCAAAAACGGGCACCCAGGCGCTTTGAGGGGGTGGGCTTATGAGCAGGCAGGCCGTTCATACCCTGAAAGTCATCGCCACCCTGGCCAGGCTGCAGCTCAGTACCGCCATGATGTACCGCGTCAGCTTCTGGGGCGCCTTCCTGGTCGATTTGACCGTGTTTTCCATCCAACTGTTTTTTTTCGGCGTACTGGCGCAAAACGGCGGCATCGGCGACTGGAACATTTACCATCTGACGGTGTTTACCGGCGCCTTCATTGCCCTTGACGGGCTGTATATGGGCACCTACTTCTTCGGCGTCCTCGCGCTGCCCGATAAAATCCGCACCGGAGCGCTGGATTTGGCCCTGGTCAAACCGGTCAACGCACTGCTGTATACCAGCTTCGGCCATGTCAATCCGGGCTCGCTGGCGCTGTTCGCCGCCGGCCTGGGGATTGCCGCCGGCGGCGGGGCTGGGCTCGGCGTCCTGTCCGTCGGCAATGGGCTGCGGTTTATCATCGTGCTCCTCTTTATGTACCTGCTGATGTATGCGTTAATGGTGTGCCTGCGCACGGCGTCCTTCTGGCTGACCAGGGTGAATGCCTTTCAGCAAATGGAGAGTGCCCTGGTCGAGTTTTCGTTCCGGCTGCCGGCGCCCGCCATTCACGGGGCCTGGAAACTGCTGTTGTATGTACTCCTGCCCTATGGCCTGATGGCCAATATGCCCGCCCAGGCGCTGTTTTCTCCCTTTGGCCTGCAGGAATGGCTGTTGTGCGCCGGCGTTACCGCCTTTTTCCTGGGGCTGGCGCTCTTCTTATGGCACGCGGGCCTGAAGCGCTATGACAGCGCCAGCAGCTAACGGCCGCTTACGCTGGACAAGGCTGTATGTTAATCCACGTACAGCCTTGTCCAGGTTCAATATTCGGGGCCAGGTTCAGCCGCCCGGCGTTTGCACCGGCGGGGCGGCCGCCGGCGCTTCCTGCTCGCGGATGCAGCTTTCCTCTTCCTGCTCCACCGCCTCAATCCGTTCCGCATCGGCCGGCGGCGGGCCGTACACGATTTTCAGCATCATTTCTTGGTGACCTTCATCCTTTCGACGCAACTGCACATCTGGTTGATTGCGCTGGTCAGTTCGGTCAGGCGCTTTTCCAGGCTGACCAACAGATAGAAGGCCACCACCATGGGAAAACCGTAGGTCGCCGTCAGGCGGGCCATTTCTTCCATTGGCAGGGCCTCCTCCCGTTATTAGGTTAACTCGGTAATCGCCAACTGGCGGATTTGCGCTTCTTTGACAGTCACCAGGTCGCCGGCGGTGCTGGAAAACACATTTTTCGCAATGATCGTAGCCATCACCGTTTGCACCTCGGCCAGTGTCAGTCCCTCCTTGGGGTCCATATCCGGCGGCCAGGAGAAAATTGCCCTGTGGCTTGATTCCACTTTTCCGGCCGCACCGAACGATCATGAAACACCACTTAATTAGAGAGTTAGAAAATGCAGCATTTTCATAGCAGTTTTACAACAACCGTACAACAACGCGGCCGAAACAAAAAAGGCTTTACGAAAGTATCGTAAAACCCTTGAAATATCTATGGCGACCCCGGCAGGATTCGAACCTGCGACCTTTTGATTCGTAGTCAAACGCTCTATCCAGCTGAGCTACGGAGTCATGTCATACCGACAAAGAGCATTTTATCATATTTCTTCAGCTAAAGTCAAGCCTCTTACAATAAGTACGTCTTCTCGTTATCCACATCCATGTCAACTCACTTATCCACAGGGAAAATCCTTATACTTTCACTAGTTATCCCCTTCTCCACAAATTTTCCCCACAATCATCCACGGGGTTATCCACATTTTTAGGTATTTTGGGGATAAGTTTGGGGATAAGTGCACAATTTCCTGAATAAAAGAATAAGCGTGACATAAGTCACGCTACCGGTCGGCTCCAATCAACATGCACGCCTGTCTTTTCCCAGATACGGGTAAGGGCTGTTTTAAGATGCTCTGCACTTTCTGCCGGACGAACAGTTACATCTTTAAAATCCAGGAGTCCTTCGCCAGCTACCCGGATTACATGTTCAGACGCTAAATAGGTTTCAATGATTTGGCGAGTTGCGGCATTGTCAAATACCACCTTAACAGTTTTACTTGCCTCATCGTACTCAATATAACCACACTGATTATTGTGCTGAACAGCTACTTTGAAATTTTCTTGCATGAATATCGCCTCTTTCCTCTAGAAACAAATTATTTCCACTTAGTATATTATTATACCGGCAGGAGACAAAATCCTGCCGGTCTTTTATTGATTTAGCTACTCAGCCCGTTTATATAGCGGCTTAAGGCGCTGCTCAATAGTAATGTTCTGAACCTTTGCCGCCGATTGCGCTTCAGCATAAAATTCCATCTGGCTGTTGACGGCTTTTCCTCGCTTGTCGACCCGTCGGTAGGTACCGTCTTTTTTCATAACATAGGCTTTTTGGTTATCATTCAGGGAAATCTCCAGGATATTTTTGATTCTTTCAATATGGCTCAGGTCTTCGATAGGGAAAAATAGTTCTACCCGCTCATTGAGATTACGCGGCATCCAGTCGGCGCTTGATAAGAATACTCGCTCATCACCGCCGTTGTCGAAATAAAAAATGCGGTGATGCTCCAGATACCGCCCGACAACGCTGCGGACCGTTATATTGTCGCTTATTCCTGCCACACCTGGTCTCAGGACACAAATTCCCCGGATAATCAGGTCAATCTTGACACCGTGGCAGGAGGCTTCGTACAGCTTAAGAACAATTTCTTTATCCACAAGAGAGTTCATCTTAGCAATAATCCGTCCACCTTTACCTGCCTTAGCAAACTCAATCTCCCTGTCGATCAGCTCCTTGATTTTTTCCCGGAGCCCCAGTGGCGCAACAACAATCTTATTCCATACCGGCGGATCAGAATAACCGGACAATACGTTAAAAAACGCGGAGGCATCAGCACCAAACTGGTCATTGGCCGTAAACAGGCCCATATCGGTATACATTTTGGCAGTGGCATCATTATAGTTGCCTGTCCCCATATGGACGTAGCGTTTGATGCCGTCCTGTTCCTGCCTGACCACCAATATCATTTTGGCATGTGTCTTGAGACCCACCAGACCATAGATAACATGACACCCGGCTTCCTCCAACCGCTTAGCCCATAGAATATTGTTTTCTTCATCAAAACGTGCCTTTAACTCGACAAGTACGGTAACCTGTTTACCATTTTCTGCAGCCTGTGCCAGTGATTTTACAATTGGCGAATTGCCGCTGACACGGTACAATGTCTGCTTAATCGCCAACACCTTGGGATCCCATGCTGACTGGCGGACAAATTCGACAACAGGCTCAAAGGATTCATAGGGATGGTGCAGCAGGATATCCCGCTCGCGAATGGCATCAAACAAATTGCTAGTTCCAATAAGATCCTGTGCCGGTTGGGGCCCCAGCAGGCTATACCGAAGGTGTTCAAGCCCTGGGAGGTCGCTGAACTTGAAAAAGCAGGTAACGTCAAGCGGCCCTGAGATTTCATAGATGTCCTGTTCTTCAATACTGAGCGTATGCACTAATAGCTCTCGTATTTGCCGGCTATTGGTTTTCCCGATTTCTAGCCGCACAGCCTGGCCGCGTTTGCGCTGGCGGAGCGATTTCTCGACTTCAGCCAAAAGATCTTCTGCATCTTCCTCGTCAATGGAAAGGTCAGCGTTTCTGGTTATGCGAAACGGCACTACATCTTTAATGGTGTAGCCATGGAACAAGTGCACACAATAATGTTTAATAATATCTTCTAAAAAAACAAACTGCCGTTTATCGCCATCCGATGGCGCTTCGATGATACGGGGCAGTACGCCGGGAACCTGAATGACGGCTGCGTGGGTTTCACCCCGTTCCCGGCCCAGAAACACTGCCAGGTTAAGGCTGCGGTTGGCCAAAAAAGGAAAGGGGTGGCCAGCGTCTACCGCCATAGGGGTAATAACCGGAAAAATATTATTGTGAAAAAAATTCTCAAGCCATTCTTGCACCCGTTCATCAAGACTGGCAATCTCGGCAAAACTGATGTCAGCCGCTGCAAGCTCTTGCAGGATATTCTTCAAATACCGGTACTTGAACTTGACCAATTCATGCGTATCTTCGGCTATGCCGGCTAGTTGCTGGCTTACTGTTAAGCCGGCCGCATCAGTCTTATTAACGCCGCTCTCAAGCTGATGCTTAAGTCCAGCCACGCGAATCATAAAAAACTCATCCAAATTCGAACTGGTAATGGCAATAAACTTGAGTCGTTCTAACAGCGGCTTATGTTTGGCATCAGCTTCGCCCAGCACTCTCCGGTTAAACTTAATCCAACTTAATTCTCGGTTAAAGAAGTATTCGGGATTGTCATGTATATCACAGCTTTTGGCATTTGCCATTGTCGTCACCCCGCCCTTCTGATTAATATCGCTTTTATGCCAAAAACATCTTCAAAAAAGTCAGCTTTGTCCGCAAATGTCCACCCCTCCAGCGACATATCTTCACTGCTGGTGACGGTAATGATCATTTCTTCGCCGCGCAGAACGACATCTGCCTGACTGACCTTTTGTCGATGGCTGCGGTCAATGGCATCGGCCAACCGGACGATGGCTGAAAGTTTGGAGACCGTAACTTTTTGACCTGGCGTTAAGTAGGCAAAATTTGCATCAGTATCAGATGGCGTGCCTTTTGAATGATAAAAAGCTATATTGGCCATTATATGTCTCTCGGCTTCAGAAAAACCCATAATATCTGAAGAAATAATTAAACGGTAGGAATAGAAATAATGGCGTCTTAAATTAACATGCTTACCGATATCATGGAGAATGGCTGCCACTTTTAAGAGCCTTCTGTGGCGTTCTCCCAGACCGTGAACCCGCGCCAATTTATCGAACAGGAGCAATGACCACTTTTCAACAGCGGCCGCATGGGCAGGATCATAATAGTATTTTTTACCGATTTCCCAACACAGGTTAATGAGCTGGTCTTCAATAAGCTTATTATGTTCATGCCCGGTTTTTTCAGCAATATGTTTAATAATAACACCATCAATAAACTGGTCACTCGGAATAACGATTTCTTCGGGATTAGTAAGTGATACGATTTTTTTGTAGAGCACGATAGTAGGCAGCACTATCTCTGCCTTATGCTCGGTTAGATTGAAGTTTTTTATAATCTGCGGCAGATTAAGCGAACGCACCTGCTTATAGAGATCGCTAAACTCGGACAGACTGACAAAGGTAACCCTGCCCTGCTCTTTTCCGAGCATTTTGAGGAGCAGCTTGGTTTCAGGGCCGGATAGTACCAGCCGCTTAATATTGTGCTGGCTCATTTCCTTCTCTACCGGTTCAATAGTACTACTTATATACTGAGATAATGCTTCATGAAAATGTACTGAATCGCGCTGGCTTTTGTCAAAGCTTTCTTTAATACGGAGCGCGCCGATATGAATGTTTTGCTGATAGGTAAGACCCCCGTCTTTGTACAGCGTAAACCCAAGGCCACCAGAGGAAATGTCGACAAACAGCATCCCGTCCTCTTGATTCATCAAACCACGCTCATTTACGGTCTTGACAAGTGATACATATTTGTAAAAAATCTCCTGAGGCATATCCACAACTTCTACATTAAAGCCACTCTTTACTTTAATTTGGTCAATAATATACGGTTGGTTCTGCGCTTCACGAATGGCGGTAGTCGCCACCAGGCGATAATCACGCACCCCATATTCATGGAGCAAGCGGCGGTACCCTTTCAAGAGTTCGCATATCTCACTAACGGCGCCAAAGCTGACACGCCCGGTTTTAAACGTTTCCTCACTTAACATTACCTGGCGGTAGCTCTGTTCGACGATTTTAACATCATCTAGTGTATTATATTCGACAATCTTAACACCGATCTGCTCTGAACCGACATGAATGGCGGCAAATCTATCTGGAGCATGTCTGGCCAATTGCCTGCCCCCCTAAACCATGATTTATATAATATGCATTAATTCGACAGTTAGAACCAAAAATCCTGTCACCATCTTTGGGACTTAATACTAAATTAACAGTATATTAACAAAATTTAACCTTTACGCAACATTTTTTGTGAAACATGTATTTTAATGGGCTAATATAGCAGGATTTTATCAATAATAGCGAATAACTATGTTATAGCTGTTAGTCCGAATGTGTTAGGAGCTGAACTATTTTGACAGAACGGGTAGCAATCATCGACCTGGGCTCGAATTCAGCCCGCCTGATTGTTATGCACATCTACCATAATGGCGCTTACAATCTCGTATATAATCAGAAAGAAGCGGTACGCCTGAGCGAAGGCATAGCTGAAACAGGGATGTTAACCCGAGATTCGATGTGGCGGGCTATTGGCACGCTTAAAATCTTTGCCCATATGTGCGAATTAGTAAAAGTAGATAAAATATTGGCTGTAGCCACAGCTGCCGTTCGTAGCGCCAAAAACGGCAGTGAGTTTATTGATCTGGTACAGCAGCATACCGGCATTCCGCTGCAGGTCATCAGCGGGGAAGCTGAGGCCCACTTGGGGTTTACAGGCATCATAAATACCATTGACGTTGACAGCGCGCTGCTTTTTGACTTAGGTGGCGGCAGCACTGAAATAACCCTGGTTAAAGACCGGCAACCGGTTGAAGTGTTTAGCCTGCCGTTTGGTGCTGTTAATCTTACAGAAAAATTTGGTTGTCAGGATAAGGTGAGCGACTTACAGTTAACAGCCATGCGTGAACATATTGTCACCCGGCTGGAGCGCTTGCCTTGGCTTAAGCGTCTGGGACTCCCCATTGTCGGTGTAGGCGGCACAGCCCGCAATATCGCCAAGATGGACCAGAAGCGCAAAAACTATCCCTTTCCCAAGGTTCACAACTACCGGTTTGGGCCGATGGCCTTTGAGGAATTATGGCGGACAATTACCAAGACCAACCTGACCCAGCGCCGTAAATATCCCGGTCTGAGCAGTGAACGGGCTGATATTATTATCGCCGGAACAACCATTGTTAAATCGCTGATTGATCTGTCTCAGGCTACTAATATTGTAATTAGCGGCTGCGGCGTCCGGGAAGGAATGTTTCTTGAGTACTATTTATCTAACCAGCAGCAACCTACGATTATCCCCGACATTTTGATGCACTCGACCCACAATATGCTGTTATTCTACAAAGGCAACGAAGCTCATGCCTATCATGTAGCCAAGCTGGCTGAAACTATGTTTGACAGTTGGCAGCCTATTTTGAGGCTAGGCAGCCGGGATAAAAAGCTGCTTAGGGTAGCCGCATTGCTGCATGATATTGGTATTACCATCAATTACTATGACCACGCTCGCCATAGCGCTTACCTTGTCGAAAACGCCCGCCTATTTGGCCTGACCCATCGTGAACAGATGCTGGTAGCCGTAGTTGTTGGCTGGCACAACGCCCCGTCTGCCAAATATGTTCGCAACAAAATCTACAGTGAATTCCTTGACCAGTATGACTGGCAGACGGCACGCAAGCTGGCGCTCATTCTCGCTTTGGCCGAGAGTTTGGAATCAACGCAGCTTGGTCTGGTGCACGACGTTATTCCCTCACTTTCAGCCGGTCAAGCACATCTGCGCCTGCTAACAGCCGACCCGGTAACAATTGAGAGGCAGGCAGTAGATCAGCATCGTAAGTGGTTTAAAAAGGAATTAGGGCTAGAGTTAACGATTAGCTAAAAAGCAACACCGGTGCTGGTAACCATACCAGCACCGGTGTTTGTTCTTCTTAATCAACAACGACTACGCCCGGGGCACCTGGCTGGCGTTTCGCCGGTTTTAAAAGCAGTGCCGGTTTTAAAAGCAGTGCCGGAATAATCCCAAGGCCGCAAATTGCGGCAAGTACCAAGAATGCGTCATCAAACGCAAAAATATACGATTGCCGCTGCGAGACAGAAGCCAGGAGCGCCAGTGATTTTATATGGGCGAGTGGCCCTGAAATGGCCCCGGCATGCGCATATAACCGTTCACCATAGGCCAGCATATTGGCCGCTGCCTTGGAGTTTGTCGTTAAGCTTTCGGCAATTTGATTGAGATGAAAGATCTGCCTGTTCTGCAGCACCGTTGTCAAGATGGCAATCCCCATTGAACCGCTTACCTGGCGGACAGCATTGTTGAGCGAGGAAGCCCGGCTGATCTTGGGCAGTGGCACAGTATTCATTCCCAATACAGTAACCGGCATGATAAATAGCCCCAGCCCAGCACCACGCACCATCATCAGCAGCATAATCGTGTGATCAGCTGTATCCAGATCAATCGCTTTGAGCGGCAGCGAACCGAGAGCCAATAGTGCTAACCCGGTAATGACCACAGGCTTAGCACCAAATTTATCAGCCAGTTTAGCCGCTACAGGCATCATCAGGCCTGCGGCTGCGGCTGACGGAAAAATCAGCATACCTGTTTGCATAGCGGTATTGCCGCGCATGTTTTCCATAAACAGCGGTACCATAAATATCCCGCCGTATAGACCAATCGTGCCGATAAAACTAACAAGGGTACTGACAGTGAAATTCCAGTCTTTGAACAAAGACAAGTCCAATATAGGTTCTGAATGATTAATTTCAATCAACACAAACAACACAAAAGAGGCAAAAGACACATACAGCAGCGAAAGAATGTAGCCTGAACTCCACCCCTCGTCTACCCCCTCGCTCAGTGCCAATAGCAAACAAAATAACCCCAGCGCTGAAGTCACAAACCCACCGTAATCAAATCTCCGGCCGGTAGCTAGCGGCGTCTCCTTGAGAATGAGGACAGCCAGAATATACCCGATAATACCTACCGGAATATTAATGGTAAAGATCCAGCGCCAATCCCAGTATTCAACAAGATAGCCGCTTAAAGTCGGCCCTACCGCCGGCGCTACCATTGCCGAAATGCCCCAGATGCCCATAGCCATGTTCCGCTCAGCCGGAGGAAAAATCTGATAAACAATTGACATGGTAACAGGCACAATCAGGCCACCGCCGATGGCTTGGATCACCCTGAACAAAATCATGGTGTCATTGCTCCAGGCAATACCGCATAATAGCGAACCGATAGTAAATACAGCAAGACTCCACAAGTACATCCGCTTGGTACCGATAACATCGCAAAAGTAGCCGGTAGCCGGTTGAATAACACCCATCGTTAGCATATAGGCCGTCAGTATCCATTGCGCCTTATCGGTGCTCACTGAGAAAACGGCCATCATTTTGGGGATGGCGATATTAACAATACTAGTATCAAGAATACTCATAAACCCACCGATGATGACAACCCCAAGTGCCCACCACTTATAGGCCGCAGCATTGATGTGAATGCGTGGGAAGTTCATTGACTTGCCTCCCCTACTCAGCCTGAATCTTAATATAAGCCGACATACCTGGACGGAATACAAACCCGCTGTCTTGCGGCAATGTTATTTTGACAGGAATACGCTGTGTTACCTTGGTAAAATTGCCGGAAGAGTTTTCAGTCGGAACAAGCGCAAACACAGAATTAGTTGCGCTGCCGATTTCATACACAGTTCCGGTGAATTTTTGGCTGCCATACCCGTCAATCGTGTATTCCACATTCTGCCCAACCTTGATCCTGCCAATCTTGGTTTCCTCAATTCTAGCGCTCATCCAGACATCGCCAAGATTAGCGACTGTAATGATAGCCTGTCCGGCACTGACAACCTCTCCGGCGTTTGCCGACTTTACAGCCACGGTGCCGTCTGCCGGCGATACCACAGTCGTGTTGTCAAGCATGACAGAAGCCGCTTCTAAGGCCGCTTCGGCCTGCCGTACCTGCGCCGCAGCTGCTTTTACCACTTCCACGCGTGAGCCGGAAATGACCAAATCAGTCTTTTCATTGGCTGCATGGTAGGCCTCACTGGCCACCTGATAAGCTGTCTCGGCATTATCCCGCTGTGAGGCGCTGATTGCCCCCTCTAGATATAGCTTTTGCACACGCTCATAGTTTTTTACTGCATTATCAAGATTGGACTTGGCCTGCAGTGACTGCGCTCTGGCCTGCTCAATCTCCTGCGGCCGCGAACCGGCAGTCACTTCCTCATAATGGGCTTTCGCCGTTGCCATGGCAGCCTCGGCCTGTGCCTTTTGCGCCAGGACATCCCGCGGGTCAATACGGGCCACTACCTGTCCGGCCTTTACCTTGTCACCCTCTTTGACCAGGAGTTCGGTGATCCGTCCCCCCATTTTGGCGCTGACACTGACAATCGTCCCGCCAACTCTGGCATCATCAGTACTAACATACCTTGTATTCTCGCGCCACCACCAGCCACCACCCACGGCACCGGCTAACAAGAAGGTGATTAATATACCGATTATTAATTTCTTACTCTTACCGTTTTCTGCTGCTACGTTTTCCGGCATTAGGTCATCTCCTCTGTGACTAATCAGTCAGTTATGTACAAATTTTACTCCGTTCTACTAACCCAGTCAATCAAAAATATATCGATAACTACCGACTGAAAAGGCGCACAACCTGCTGGCTGTGCGCCTTTTTATTACTTAACTAAATGACAGGCTACAAAGCGGCCGTTTATCTCCCTGAATACCGGTTCTTCCTGACTGCAGATAGCCTGGCACTCGGGACAGCGAGTATGGAATCTGCATCCCGGCGGCGGGTTTGCCGGACTGGGAACATCCCCCTGGAGAATAATACGGTTTCGCTTAATGCCTGGCTGGGGGAGAGGAATCGCTGATAACAGTGTCCTTGTATAGGGATGCAACGGGTTGGCAATAAGTTCACCGCCTTCAGCCAACTCGACCATCTTACCAAGATACATAACACCAATACGGTCTGAAATGTGCTTGATTACATTAAGTCCATGCGCAATAAATAGATAGGTTAACCCCATTTCTTGCTGCAGCTCAACTAATAAATTCAAAATTTGCGATTGAATGGAAACATCAAGCGCCGAAACCGGTTCATCGCACACCACCAGCTTAGGGTTAACGGCCAGCGCTCGCGCAATACCAATCCGTTGACGCTGCCCACCCGAAAACTCATGCGGATAGCGTCCGGCATGCTGTCGCCCTAAGCCAACTAAACTAAGCAGCTTTTCCACCCGTTTAGTCCGGTCCGGTCCGGCCGCAAGCTGATGGAGCATCAACGGCTCACCAATGATATCACCCACCGCCATCCTGGGGTTAAGCGAGGCATAGGGGTCTTGGAACACGATCTGTGCCTGACGGCGGAAGTTCTTGAGTTCTGTTTTGTTTAGCTTTGCCACATCCAGGCCCTCAAACATTACCTCGCCGGCCGTCGGTTCTATCAATCGTAGTACCAACAGGCCTGTGGTCGATTTGCCGCAGCCTGATTCGCCAACTAAACCAAGCGTTTCGCCACTTCTGATAGCAAAAGATACATCATCTACTGCTCGAATTTGCCCAGTAATTTTTCCGAAAATACCGCCTCTGACCGGAAAATATTTTTTTAAATTGCGTACTTCTAACAGATGATTATCAGTCATGTTGAGCACCTCCCAACGGGTAGTGGCAGGCCACTAACCGGCCGTCAGCCTGACAAACCAGTTCGGGCTGGGTCAGGCGGCACTTGCCCTGAACATGCTCGCAGCGATCAGCAAAGGTACACCCTGACGGCAGGAAGGCCAAATCAGGCACAACCCCTTCTATGGTGTGCAGTAGTTGTTTTTTCGCGCCGTCAAGCCGCGGGATAGAATCCATTAGACCGGCGGTATACGGATGGCGCGGCGATTTAAATACAGCTTCTACCGTCCCCTGCTCAACAATCCGCCCGGCATACATAACTGCCATATTTTGCGCCATCTCGGCTACTACCCCGAGGTCGTGGGTAATGAGCACAAGTGCAGTATTAAACTCCTTGGCCAGATTTCTGATCAGATCGAGAATTTGCGCCTGGATGGTTACATCAAGCGCTGTTGTTGGTTCGTCAGCTAACAAGAGTTTAGGATTACAGGCCAGTGCCATGGCAATCATAACCCGTTGCCGCATACCGCCGCTCATCTGATGAGGGTATTCTTTCGCCCGCTGCCCGGCTGCCGGAATACCGACAAGCTCAAGCATCTCAACAGCCCGCTGCCAGGCAGCCTTCTTGTCTACAGTGCCATGCACGCGAACAGACTCAGCAATCTGGTCACCCACAGTATAGGCCGGGTTAAGGGAGGTCATGGGTTCCTGGAAAATCATTGAGATGTCTTTGCCACGAATATCGCGTATTTCCGGAGACGACATCTTTAGAATATCGCGCCCCTGAAATAATATCTCACCGCTCAAGCAGGCCGGAGGTTCAGGCACCAGCCGCATAATTGACATGGCTGTCACGCTTTTGCCGCAGCCTGACTCACCAACGAGCGCCAGCATTTCCCCTGATTTCACAGAGATGCTTATACCATCCACCGCTTTTACGACACGTTTACCAATATGAAAATGGGTTTTTAGATTATTAATTTCCAGCATATCGTACCTCCTATTTCAACCGGGGGTCAAGCACATCGCGCAGACCATCGCCCAAAAGATTGAAGGCCATGACTGTCAACGTGATTGCTACCCCGGGGAAGGTTACAATATGCGGTGCGTTAAAGATGGTCTGCCGGCCTGATCCCAGCATGGTACCCCATTCGGCGGTCGGCGGCTGCACGCCCAGCCCGAGAAACCCCAGGGCGGCCGCTTCTAAAATTGCGACAGAAACGCCAATGGTGGCCCTAACAATAATTGGCGCCAGCACATTAGGTAAAATATGAGCGAAAATCAACCGGCGGTCACTGTTACCAATAGCCCGAGCCGCCATAATATAGACGTTCTCTTTGACGGACAGCACGCTGCCCCGGACAATCCGGGCATACTGGGGGATTGAGACAATACCGATGGCGATAACCGCCTTTTCTACCCCCCGCCCCAATACTGTCATAAAGGCGATCGCCAGCAAAATACTAGGGAAAGACAGCATAATATCCATAACGCCCATGATGGCTGTATCGACTTTACCACCGTAAAACCCGGCTACAGCCCCCAGAATGACACCACAAATTAGCGCCAGCGTCACGGCTTCAATGCCAACAATCAGTGAGATACGGGCTCCATAAAGAATACGAGAGAAAATGTCGCGCCCCAGTTCGTCAGTACCCATAATATGAGCCGTAGTGGGAGGCTTTAATGAGTTAGGCATATTGCTTTCATACGGATCGTATGGCGCAAGTACCGGCGCAAAGACTGCACTGAATATCAATACAGCCAGCATGATTATTCCAATCATCGCTGAGTTTGATGCCTTAAACCGCTCTAAAAACTCTGCTTTACGGGATTTACCAGGCGGCATACCCGGGTTCTGCGCTGGTTGAAGGTTAGCTTGGATGTTTGTTGCCATATTTATCACCACCTATGCTAGGAATGTTGGATGCGGGGATCAAGATAGCAGTACAGGATGTCAACAACAAGGTTGACCATGACAAAAATCGTTCCGATCAATAGTACTGCGCCCTGAACCCTGGGATAATCTGATGTTAAGATACCTTCTACCACATAGGAGCCAATTCCCGGCCATGAAAACACCGTTTCAGTCAACACAGCCCCGCCTAAAAGCGCACCCAGTTGCAGGCCGATTACGGTAACGATGGGAATCAGCGCATTTCTCAGTGCGTGTTTAATGATAACTACCTGCTCGGTAAGTCCTTTGGCCCTGGCAGTCCGGACATAGTCCTGACGAATGGTCTCCAGCATAGTGGCACGGGTCATGCGGGCAATAATAGCTGTAGAGTATGAACCCAAGGCCACTGCAGGCATAATCAAGTGCTTTAGCGTATCATTAAAGACTTCCATATCGCCGGTTAAGAGCGAATCTACAAGATAAAGACCAGTTATATTGTCAGGCGTCATGCCAATACCGATTCTGCCTGAGGCCGGCAACCACCCGAGTATCACGGAAAAAACTATGATCATCATAAGGCCAAGCCAAAATATTGGCATACTTACCCCCATAAGCGCAGCCACCATTGAGCCGTAGTCAAACAAAGAGTTTTGTTTGACTGCCGATACAACCCCTAAGATAACACCAAAGATTGAAGCAATCACGATAGCAGCTAAGGCCAATTCAACTGTGGCCGGGAAACGTTTAACAAGCTCATCAGTAATTGAGGTCTTGGTTATGACCGATTTGCCTAAGTCACCTTGGGCGGCTTTGGTGATGTAATCAGCAAATTGGATATATATTGGTTTATTAAGGCCTAGCTCTTCCCGCAGTGCCTCAACCCGCTCGGTGGTAGCATGCTGACCGAGGATGATTGCGGCAGGATCGGTAGTAAACATGTGCATTACCACAAAGGTTGCCAGCGACACACCGAAAAGCACCGGGAATAACAGCAGCAGGCGGCGGAGTATGTATTTAACCACAAATTTGCCTCCTTTTAACTCTCACTAACAGGATTGAAAAGAAGGTGATTTCGTGGAAACCACCTTCTTTTGTTACGAATTATTTAGCTTCTTTTGACACAATATCTAACCAGTGGATGCCGACCGGATGTAAAGCGAAGCCTTTAATATTAGGCCGGTGGGCGGCCATATCCAGACTGTGGCTGATCAGCACCCAGGGAGCGTCTTCCACTGCAAGCTTTTGCGCCTCAGCATAGATGGCAGCGCGTTTAGCCGGATCCAGTGTAGTACGGCCTTGTTCTAACAACGCGTCCATTTTGGGGTTGGAGTATTTGGAAGCGTTAAGACTGCCTTTAATCTGTGCTGTTTCGAGAAGCATGAGGAAGTTGTCGGCGTCGCCGTTGTCACCAATCCAACCGTAGAAGTAAGCGTCGCCCTCACCGTTAAACAAAAATTGTTTATACTCTTTCCACGGATATGATTTGATGTTCATTTTAACGCCGATTTTCGCCAAATCGGCCTGAACGGCAGCCGCTAGTTTCTCGCCATTAACCGGGTTGTATGGCCGTGGGTTAGAATAGGTAATGCAGGTAAATTCAAAGCCATTGGGGTAACCGGCTTTGGCCAGCATTTTCTTAGCTTCTTCAACATTATACTCATAAGGTTTGACATCTTTGGAATAACCGGGGATAAAGTCAGGCAACGGCGAATTAGGCAGTTTGGCCTGACCCTGGTACAGGAATTCTACAAGCTGCTGGCGGTTAATCGCCATACTGATTGCTTTACGCAGGTCCAGGTTATCAAACGGCTTTTTGTAGGTAAAGAAGCCCATGTAGTTGATATTCATGCCTGGGCTCTTGATTACAGTCATACCCTTGCTTTCGAGTGTTTTGATATCGTTAGTATCAACACCATCCATAATATCTGTAGCACCAGTCATCAGGTCAGAAGCACGGACAGAGTTTTCTTTAGTAAATTTATAAACAACTTTTGGCATCTTGGGTTTTGTACCCCAGTAACCGTCAAAAGCAGTCAGCTCAATTTGCTGACCTTTATCCCACTTAACGAACTTATATGGACCTGTGCCCACTGGATTTTCAATAAATTTGTCACCATGCTTTTTCACAGCCTCAGGGCTGACAATGGGAGCAGCCAAAGCCATAGCCATGTTAGCCAGGAACGGCGCTGATGGTTTTTCTAAAACGATTTTAACGGTATAATCATCAATAACCTCAACCTTTTTCACCCCGTCAAAGGTAAAGGATGCGTAGGGCATATCCTCCTTGACATTTGGAGGCAGCTGACGCTCAATGCTAAACTTAACCGCTTGAGCGTTAAATGGTGTACCGTCATGAAATTTGACACCCTGACGCAGCTTAAAGGTAACTTCTTTACCATCCTGACTTGTTGTCCATTCGGTAGCGAGCAGGGGCTGAAGCTCAGTGTTCCCTGGCTTGTATCGAACAAGTCCCTCAAATATTTGAGTCATAATCTTGGCTGACTCGCCGTCATCAACATACGCCGGGTCAAGACCACGCGGATCAGAGCCCTGAGCAAATACTAATACGTTAGCTGCGCCCGTGCTGGCAGGCTTTTTGTCACCGCTGCCGCAGCCAGCCAAAACAATGCTGGCCACAAACACCACAGCCATTAAGAGCGCTACAGTTTTTTTACTCATTCCAATACCTCCCACAAAATAATTAATTGATCAGAATTATACATATATTCTAAATTATACATGCATTCTGAAATTCCTGCCTTTATCCACTCTGAAAGCACAACATTTATTGCCCTAATTCTACACTTACAGCATTCAAGCAGTTTTCCGATACATACGAACTGCCTGATTTGCCAAAATATAGATATCACGATAGAATAGAATTACCTACGCGGTTATCTAGGAGGAAACGCTATGGCTGCAGCCTTTCTTTACCCAGCCTCAGGCCTTACGCTTCTACCCAAGTTTGTGCGGAATGTGTTCCCAATGGTTGAACAAGAACTTTCGGTCTGGCAGCAGTATGCTGAGGAAAACGGCATGCGAGAATTAGCCGACCAAGCCTTAGCAAGTATCAGGACAAAAAAATTCCACTGTCAGGGCGGCAGCGTCTACAGTCTGTACAAAGGCGTTCCCACCCGTGATTTCGTGCGCCTGGTAGTAGCACTGCAGACCATTAGCGACTATCTTGACAACTTATGTGACCGGGCTGGTTTTGCAGATGAAGCAGCCTTCCGCCAGCTCCATCTGGCAATGACTGATGCGCTTAACCCATCCACACCGCTTAAGCATTACTATGCTGACTACCCTTTTAAAGATGATGGCGGCTACTTGGCGAAACTGGTTAACACCTGCCGTGATGAGATTAGTAAGCTGCCAGCCTATCATTTAGTCAAAGATGAACTCCTCCAGCAAGCTACACTCTATAGTGAGCTTCAGACCTACAAGCATCTTGACCTTGCAGTGCGGGAACAAAAAATGCTTAATTGGATAAACAGCCACCTGCAGAAGTATCCGGAAATCAGTCCATGGGAATTTGCTGCCGCTACCGGGTCAACGTTAGGCATGTTTATGTTGTGTGCAGCCGCCTATAACCCGGAACTTACCCAAGAACAAGCCGACAATATCGCCAGTGCGTACTTCCCTTGGATTAACGGGTTACATATCCTTTTGGATTATTTTATTGACGGTGCCGAAGACCGTTTGACCGGCGATCTTAACTTTGTTGCTTATTATGCCGGCAACCGGGAAACCCTGGACCGGCTGACCTATTTCAGCAGGGAGGCCAGCCGCCAGACGGCTGCACTGCCGGAACCAGCCTTTGGCCTTACAGTGGTTAACGGGCTGCTAGCTATGTACCTGTCCGATCCTAAGACCGACTCGCCGGCGGAACGTACCATTCGTGACAGCCTGCTGGATTCTGCCGGGCTGTATCCCAAGTTCATGTACGGTCTCTGCCGACTGCTTAGGAAAAAAAATATATTGTAAAAACAAAAGCGAGATTGCTCACTTCCGTTAGCAATCTCGCTCTTATTTTTTTGTGATAATCTTACTTCTTGCTTTGTCCAGCGGCTTTAATTATCGCTAATGCGAATTCACCGATGTTGTAGAGGTCTTCTTCTTTAATGAACTCATCTGTAGTATGGACCTTGGACATGCCTGTACCAAGCACGGCAGTCGGAACGCCGTAGCTGTTGAAGTAGTTGGCGTCGCTACCGCCACCGGTGGCCTTGATGACCGGTTTCAGGCCGATGCTTTCGGCCGCCTGGCGGGCCAGCATTACAACCGGCGCTGTCTCTGACAATACATAGGCGTCATATTCTTTGCCGACTTTAACCTCAGCGCGACCACCTGACGCTTTAACAGTTTCTTCAAATACTTGGCGCATATGCTCGGTTTGGGCTGCCAATTTGGCGGCACTGCGGCTGCGGGCTTCGGCTTTAATCTCAACTGTATCAGGTACAATATTGGTTGCCGAACCGCCTTTGATGCTACCGATATTGGCTGTAGTCTCCGGATCAATGCGGCCGTCTTTGACTGCAGCTAACGCTTTACCAGCAAGCACGATGGCGTTTATTCCTTCTTCAGGTGCAACTCCGGCATGGGCCTTCTTACCATATATAGTAATATCAATTTTATTTTGACCGGGGGCCATGTTGACAATTTCGCCAGGTGTACCGCTGGAATCCAGCGCATAACCGAGATCAGCCTTTAACAGGGCCGGATCCATATTTTTTGAACCGTTAAGGCCGCCTTCCTCAGCAACCGTAAATACCACCTGGATACTACCATGGGGAATATTCTGCTCTTGGACCAGTCTAAGGGCTTCGAGAATAGCCACTACTCCAGATTTGTCGTCAGCGCCCAGAATGGTGTCGCCAGCCGAGGTAATGATTCCGTCTTTTAACACAGGTTTAATATCGCCGCACGGTTCAACGCAATCCAGGTGTGCGGTGAGCAGCAGACAGGGAGCATCTGCCACTGTTCCAGGCAGATAGCCCAATACATTACCGCAGTTACCACCGATTTTGCTGCCGGTATTGTCTTCTGACACTTCCATATGTAAGTCAGCCAGTTTTTGTTTAATGACATCAGCCACCTGACGCTCTGCCCGGGTTGAACACTTAATTTGCACCAACTCATAAAATTCGTCAAGCATCCGTTTACGGTTAATCATTTAAGAATCCCTCCTACATATTTACCCAAGCACCCAACCATATTAAAGCTATCATGTGTAGAAAGGGTGCTCCTCATGCCAAAAACAGTAGTATTAGCCCATCATAACCAAAAATTAGTTAACGAGCTTACAGCTCATGGTTTTCAGGTTGTGGACAGCGCTACCCACGCCAAACCCGGTCAGGCTGCTGACGCATATTTATACGCCAGTTACCGTCCTGACACAGACGCCTGCCTTGCCACCCATCCCGACCACGCTGATATTAGCATCGGCAATTATCATTATACCACAATTGACCATCCTGCCACTATAACGCTCAATATTACCGGCCTAAACCCGGGTCAGATTGTCGACACGCTACGCCATCAACTGGCGCGCCGCCCCCGGCTTTAGCCCGGCTACCGCTGGCGCGCAATCAGCGCTCCACCCCGGGTGACAGCCCCTTCACCAAACCGTTCCTTCAAGTTATCGACTGCTTTTGCAACAGCCTGGTTTTTTTCATCCCCCTGATCAAACAGAGACATTTGTCCGCCGGAGGTCACAAACCCGCTAACTGTTACACCAAGCAGCCGCACGCCTTCATTTAGAGCAACATTCGCAAGCGTTTCCTCGGCGATGCGGTAAATTGTTTCATCAAGATTAGCAGCTACCGCCAGTGTCCGGCTGCGGGTAATGGTTCGAAACGAGCCGAACCGTACCTTGACAGTGATTGTTCGCCCACTCAGCCCCTGGCGCCTAAGCCGCCAGCCTACTTTCTCGACAAGCGTCCACAACTGGGCCTTAAGTTCTTCCCGATCATGTATATCTTCGGCAAAGGTATTCTCTTTGCCAATTGACTTAGGTTGCCAGTCAGTGATTACCGGACGGTCATCCTGGCCGTTAGCGAGCTGATGAATGATATAACCCAACTGACCACAATGCTTAGCTAATTTTTCCGGGTCAGCTTTGGCAACCTGACCGATGGTTTTAAGTCCCAATTTGTCAAGCGTCTGGGCGGTAGACTGCCCTACGCCCCATAACCGGGTAACTGGAATGTCTGCTAGTACATGGTCCACCTGCTCCGGGTGGATAACCATCAATCCGTCCGGTTTTTTCATATCTGAGGCCAGCTTGGCTAAAAATTTATTGGGGGCTACCCCGGCTGAGGCTGTAAGGTCAAGCTCAGTTTTGATGCGCTCCTTAATCCTAACGGCAATATCGACCGGATTGGCAAACAGTCCCTCCATACCAGTAACATCCAGGAAGGCTTCATCTAACGATAACGGCTCAACCATCGGTGAAAAGTCAGTAAATATATTTAAGATTTCTTGTGAAACTTTGCTATACTTTTTATGGTTAGGCGGCAAAAAAATACCCTGAGGACAGCGCCTCCTAGCCTCAACGGACGACATAGCCGACCGGACACCAAACTTACGGGCTTCATAGGAGGCTGTGGATACAACGCCGCGCGTCCCAGTACCGCCAATAATGACCGGGCAGCCGCGCAGTTCGGGGTTGTCCCGCTGCTCAACAGCGGCATAAAAAGCATCCATATCAACATGAATAATCCAGCGCTGCATGAGTCACCTCGCACTAAGAGCAGTTTAGAACACATGTTCTATCTAATTATACACTAAGATTGCTCCTGAATCAACACAATGTTTGGCTTAACCAGTCTACTACTGGTGCCGATCATCCTGCTTCCGGCTCCCAGCAATTCAATTCCAGATTTTAGGACGAAAGTCTCTTTGCATTCATACATGCATCTGCTAAACTAATGATTATAGAAAGGAGGAGTTGCGCATGAAAACAAGCCTGCTCTGTTTCGCTCTTATTCTTTTGCTGGCTCAGACGGTATCGGCGGAGATAGCACCGATTATTTGGTCTGAATCGATTCGTAATACACCAAAACCGACGAAAGAGCTGATCAATCTTGATAATCATATGATTTTAAAGTCAGATCGCAGCCTCTCCATTAACCTGTCTGACCATTCGCCGATAAAATCGATTGACCTGCGTCTGGATGATAACGACTATTTGCACTTAAATAAGAAAGATTTCCTTTTCAATATCCAATTTTCAGATAAAATTGCACGGGTTATTGATATCCCGTTTGGCGAGCATAAATTTAATTAAGCAAAAGAAGTCCCAAGCGCTAGCGCATCAGGACTTCTTTTTTTGTTCAATGACCAAAATATCTTAATGTCTTGTCAAGGATATGAGCCAGCATATCTTCTCCAGGCATTTGGTTAACATTAACAAGTTCTAAATCAAAGGTGATGTTATCTAGTTTGATAAACGGCACCAATTCATGATTGGTTTGCAAAAACACAGGCTCAGCAAAGGTATGCACTATCGTCTTCCCGCCGGCACCGGCTTCGTCCCGCCCTTTGCCATAGCGGTCAAAGATGCCTTGCACCGAATCCATGCAATTGCCGCTCTCATCATAGATAAAGGTATATTTAGGATTTGCATTCATTTGGATAGGATCATCACCCAGGCCTGCCTGTTCTTTGGCCTCTTTAACCCAGGCTTTGTCCACGTTAATTTGGACATTGCCGACAACAGGCTCCCAAACGTCCTCAGCAATCGGCGCAATGAGTTCATAGAGAATAATTCCGGCGTTTGCCGCCATATCCTTAATATCTTTCTTGTATACCGGCTGGGTCACAATGACTCCCATGACCTGCCCAGGTATATCTCTGACAATTCGTAAGAAGGTAAATAGTTCACCCAGGCCTACCTGTTCTTTGGCCTGAATGATTGTTTTATAGGTAATATCACCATCGGTAAATTCCCAGTACACATCGGCTTCATGGGTAGCCGTCTTGCCTTCAATCACGGCGTTGTACTGAGCTTTGATGGTTTGAACGGCAGCTTCGCCGGCAATGGCTTCATATATGTCACGAACAGCCTGCTGATAGAGATTTTGGGTTGTCAATATAACACCACCATACTTATTAATTGCGCACTATATATTTTACCGCCATTTAGGCATAAATACAAACTTTTCTGCCTAATTCTTAAGTCCACTCCTCGCTTGGTCTATATATTTCACGCCTTAAGGTGTAACTCCGATTAAAACCGCCCGGTAATGCCCGGTCTTCTTCCCGGATAAATTGTTCAGTTTTGGCACTTAAGTTATCCAGATAATGCAATATCTCAGCTTCAAGCAGCATCGGCTCCACAGGGCTTCCCCATTCAGCCTGCCCATGATGTGAGTAGATACAGTGTTTTAGGACTAAGCAGAGCTCCTCCTCCACACCAATTTCCCGGCACGCCTGCTCAACCATTTCCATACCCAAATAGATATGCCGCAAGAGTTTCCCCTCTTTTGTAAAGCCAACCGGCATCCCCAAGGCATCGACTTCAATCTCCCGCACCTTACCGATATCGTGAACCAAGGCTGCTGCCAATAATATATCCCTATTGATCCTGCTATTTCGAGCGCAATAGTCCAGTGCGGTTTCAGCAACCTCCACAGTATGCTGAAGTAGTCCCCCGATACAGGCATGGTGATTCTTTACGGCACCAGGGTGACGCTTAAATTTTTCCGCAAACGATTTGTCTACAACAAAGATGTATTCAAGCATTTGTTTTAAGGATTTACATTCCACACCAGTGATGATTGCAGTTAACTCCTCATACAGCTGCTCAATATCCTGTGATGCCATCATGCCCAATTGTTTTAGAGCTTCGTCAATCTCCTGGCGAGAGGGTACGGAAACACTATCGATAATTAGCTGCGGGGCCTCCTTAAAGTGATCAAGAGTGGCTTCCACGCGCAGTACAAAGTTTTGTTGAAAAGTCATGACTGACTCGCTTGATATATCCCAATACTTAGCGGGAACATCAAAGCTATGGTCGCTAATGAAACAATCTCCGTAGGTCTTGCCGTTTTTTGCTGTCTTAACCTCAAAGCGCGAGATGCGATATATCCCCGCCAAGCGGGACCCTTTAGGATTCTTGACCAGTTCCCCAAGCTTCATAGAAATTCTCCTCCACCAGTAGTCTATTGTCTGGCCTTAAGCACGGACAGAAAATATCATTAAAGATTCTGCCGATGATAGGCAAACTCCTGTCAGAGTAATGAGTAAATCTGCACAAACATCGAATTCCTCGTATGTAACTGCCACCTGGAATGCTTTCTATTTACTTTTTTCGATACATAATATATTCTCAATTTAGAACGTTCAGACAGCAAGGGTTGATTGCATGAACAAAACCTCACTCTTTTGGCTTGCAGGCTTACTTGTGGCAGGCTTTATTACATTAATGCTTTTGAATCACACACCGCTGCCCTACATAAGTTTTTCCGTTATTGAAAACGAGCCTGCTTTCGCCAGCGCACAAAGTACACCGCCGTTACGGCTGGCCGTATCATCAATACTATCGCCACGCGACTCGATCCACCATTACCGGAAAATTGCCGATTGCCTGGCTGCCGAAATAAACACACCTGTTATCTTAATTCAACGGCCAACTTATTCAGAAGTATGCTCGCTCTTAATCAACGGCGGCGCTGATATTGCCTTTCTTTCTACCGGCACGTTTACTCTTTACGCAGACCATGAAGAGATCGAACCGCTGGTTATGCAGCAGCGCCAAGGCTCACTTTATTATGAAGCTTATCTCATTGTCCCCCGCGGCAGTGCCGCCAAAGCGCTGACAGATTTGCACGGTAAAACCTTCGCCTTTTGTGACCCGCTCAGCTACTCAGGTTATCTTGCCGTGGTGCATGCACTCCGGCAGCAAAACCAGACACCAGAAGGCTTTTTTGGGCACTACTTTTACACCTACAACCATGGTAAATCCTTGTCAGCCGTCGCCAATCGGGTTGTTGACGGTGCGGTTATTGATAGCCTGGTCTACCATCATGCCATTCAAAAAAATCCCGAAATTGCCGATGCCATTCGAGTCATATCCGTACTGGGGAAAGCCGGCACCGGCCCTATTGTTGTACGAAAAAACCTGGACTCTGAGCGAAAGCGTTTGATAAAACACACTCTGCTTTCAATGCATACAAACAGTCAGGCCCAGGAAGCCTTGGCAGGCATCATGATTGAACGGTTTGTCCCCTTTAATGCCTCGCTATTTCCTGTAGCCCCCGGCGTTACGGCAGGTGGCAGCCTATGAAGCAGCTAGACAATTTATCAATCTACACGAAATTTTTCGTGGTTTTGCTTTCCATGTTACTGGCGCTCAGCCTGTTCTTCGGTTTTATTATGTGGGATAACACAGATAAAAGCCTGGGAGAACAGCTTGACAAGCACGGACTGGAGCTGGCCGCCAACCTGGCATCCCTGGGAACAAACCATATCTTATTAGGAAACTCCTATAGCCTGTTTGAACTCATTAACGAAACCCATAAACACAACCAGGATGTACGCTATATTTATATCACAGACCACCAG
Organism: Sporomusa sp.; assembly: GCF_035561155.1. Taxonomy (GTDB): domain Bacteria; phylum Bacillota; class Negativicutes; order Sporomusales; family Sporomusaceae; genus Sporomusa. The sequence continues at coordinate 27,320 of NZ_DATMYD010000081.1, forward strand.
AACCGCCTGTTAGCCCATACCTTTGTTACCGGCTTCCCGAAGGGCCTCCTTGACATCAATCGCGGCAAAACCGATGTTCCCTACTCGATCGTCCGCATGAACACTGATGAAGAGGTTATTCGTGATATTACGCTGCCTGTGGAAAACGGCATGATTGGATTTGTTCATGTGGGCATGACCGAGAAAGCCATGCGCGAGCAATTGACTGCCCTGATAAAGCGAATGTTTTTCATTACCCTCGCAGTATGTATTGCCGCTGCGGTTGCATCTGCCAGTATGGCCAAGTCCATTACCCAGCCGTTGCGTCAATTGTCCGGCTATACGGATCAACTACGCCAAGGTGCTCTGGATATTAATATCGCTGTCGGCGGCTCTGACGAGGTAGGCCGGCTGGGGCTTGCTTTCCGGCAAATGGCCGAGAGTTTGAGTAAGACCAGCAAGGAACGCAACCTGCTTATTGAGGAGCTTAAGGAGAAGGAACAGTTAAGAAAAATCTTACTCAATAAAGTCATCACCGCCCAGGAAGACGAACGCAAACGGATCTCCCGTGAACTGCACGATGAAGCAGGCCAGTCTCTCACGTCACTGATCGTATCCTTAAGAATCCTGGCCGACCGGGCCGCCGACCCGGCAGAAAAAGAGATTTTGCTGGGGGCGCGCGAACTGGCAGCCTGCACATTAAAGGATATCCGCACCCTGGCTGTCGATCTTCGGCCTCCGGCTATCGACGACTTGGGATTAGTCCCGGCGCTGACCAAGTATGCGAATGACTTCCATAAAAGATATTCAATTGCTGTCGATTTTTCCGTTACAGTAAACGATGGCCGAATCCACAGCCAAACAGCCACCGCCTTATACCGGATTATGCAGGAAAGCCTGACCAATGTCGTTAAACACGCGGGTGCCAAACACATAGCCATCAACCTCGAAGTAAACACCAAACATATTGTGCTCTCAGTGACTGATGATGGCCAAGGCTTCAAGCAAAGCACAATTGATCAGGCCCGCCAGGAAAACCGCCTGGGGCTTTATGGCATGATGGAGCGCGCTGAGCTCTTAGGCGGCACTGTAGAATATGCGTCAGTGCCAGGACAAGGCACCACCATCAGAGTAATCGTTCCCAATCCCGAGGAGGCGTATCATGGCAGCTAAAAATATTAAAGTAGTCCTTGCCGACGACCATGCGTTGCTCCGGACAGGTCTTAAAATGCTTTTGGAAAGCCGCCCGGAACTCACCGTTATCGGTACAGCCAGTAATGGCTACGATACATTAAAAATTCTGGAACAGACCGCAGCTGATATCCTGGTACTCGATCTTTCGATGCCTGGCATGGATGGGATGGAATGCATCAGGGAAATTAAAAGCCGGGGCATCAAAGTACGCGTCATTGTTCTTACTATGCATGAAGATGAAAACTATATGAAAGAGGTCATGAAAGCCGGCGCTCTGGCTTATGTGCCAAAGAGCTCAGTTGACACCGAAATTTTTGCAGCTATCGAGGCTGTTGTTCAGGGCAAAATTTATCTCAATCCAGATAACACACAGCTCTTGCTAGGCTCGCTCTTTAACCCTGAACGGCCACCTGTCGAAGATGATCCTTATCAGATTCTTAGCTCGCGCGAAAGAGAAGTGCTGAAACTACTGGCGTACGGGCATTCAATCACCGAAATCTCGGTCAAGTTAGCACTCAGTGTAAAAACCATCGAAACCTATAAAGCCAGGCTCATGGAAAAGCTTAGATTTACCAGGCGGAGTGAGCTTGTCAGCTATGCTTTAAAACATCGCCTGCTATGCTAAAATCCGCCTAGCAGGTTTTCTTTTTTCTTGTCAATTAAGTCGGAAAAATTCCGACAGGAAAAGTACAGCTCTCCTGACAGCCAAACCCGCTATAGCCCTGATACACAATCTGTCCGATAAATGCAATAATTAAGAAAATAGGACTCTCACGCGGGGATGTCCATAAGGGAGGAATATCATGTCAAAGGCAATCCGTATGATCGCGGTACTGCTTACCCTCATGCTTGTCGCCGGGTTATTCGCCGGCTGCGGCAGCAGCAAAGAAACGGCAAAAGAACAGCCTAAAAAGCTAACCTTATACTGTGGCCTCATGGAAGACCATATGATCAAAACCATCCAGGAGTTTGAGAAAGACACCGGTATCAAAGTAGATGCTGTTCGCATGAGTTCCGGCGAGATCATGGGCCGGATTAAAGCCGAAAAGAACAATCCCAAGGCCTCAGTATGGTGGGGCGGTCCGGCTGACGGCTTCATCCAAGCAAAGGAAGACGGCATGCTGGAAAAATACGTTTCCCCCAACGCCGCCAAGATCCCAGATCAGTTTAAAGACAAAGAAGGCTACTGGACAGGAATCTATGTCGGTTATCTCGGCTTTTCCTCTAACCAGAAGCTACTTGCTGAAAAGGGCGTCGCCGCCCCCAAAGCCTGGCAAGATCTGCTAAAACCTGAATTCAAAGGCCAAGTAGTTGTTGCCAACCCGGGTTCTTCCGGCACAGCGTACACCATGCTGGCCACCATGGTCCAACTGATGGGTGAAGAAAAGGGCCTGGCCTACATGAAACAGCTTAACGGTCAAGTCAAGACCTATCCCAAATCGGGTACGGCTCCCGGACGCATGGCCGGCCAGGGTGAAGCCATAGTAGGCATCACCTTCCTGCATGACGCGATCAAATACCGTGAAGAAGGCATGAAAGACCTCATTCTCACAGCCCCTGCCGAAGGCACAGGCTATGAAATCGGCGCTGTCGCCATGCTCAAAGGCGGCCCCGATCAGGAAGCCGCCAAGATTTTTATCGACTGGGCGCTGACCAAAAAAGCGCAGGAAATGGGTGCACAAACAGGCTCCTATCAGTTCCTGACCAACTCCGAAGCCCAGCCACCAAAACAAGCTGCTGAAATTAAAGACACTAAACTCATCAAATATGATCTTGATTGGGCTGGCAAGAACCGCAATGCCCTTGTAGAGAAATGGAATAACGCAGTTAAACAATAATTTTTGAAGGTATATTATCCGGCGGAGTAACTCTTAACGGGCTGCTCCGCCAATCTTATAAGCGGAGGCAAAACTATGGGCCTGGTTAGAGGCAGCCTTGACGACACAAAAAAGATTTTTCAGGATCCTATCCTGCTTACCACCATCATCCTTGTTTTAATTTCACTTGTTCTATTCATCATCTGGCCCATCTATAACGTACTATTAGAAAGCTTCCTTTCAAAAACTGACACCATTACCCTGCAGTACTATGGCGAAGCCTTTAAGCAGCAAGACAACATCCGGGTGCTGAAAAACACACTGGAGGTAGGCCTGGTAGTCAGCTTTTTCGCCACTCTCATCGGGTTTCTGTTTGCTTACGCAGATTCGTTCCTTAAAATGCGCTTTAAAAAACTTTTTAGCATACTAGCGATTCTACCGATTGTTTCGCCGCCTTTTGCCTTATCTATGGCCTTCATTATGCTGTTTGGGCAGCGCGGCTTCATCACCTATTCACTCCTTGGGATCAAAGACGCCAATGTCTATGGCTTTGTCGGTCTGGCGGTAGTGCAGACACTGACCTTTTTCCCCATAGCCTACCTGGTACTTGTCGGTTTGCTAAAGCAAATCGACCCCTCCTATGAAGAAGCCGCCCGCAACATGGGCGCCTCACGCTGGCAGGTGTTTAGAACGGTAGTGCTACCGCTCGTTACCCCGGGTATTGCCAACAGCTTCCTCCTAGTATTCATCCAGACAGTGGCCGACTTTGGCAACGCGATGGTCATCGGCGGTAACTATACTACGCTGGCAACCAAAATCTATCTACAAGCCATGGGCAATTATGATATCAAGGGTGGCACAGCGTTGGCGACGATTCTCCTGACCTTATCGATCATCATGTTTGTTATCCAGAAGTACTGGGTTGGCGGCAAGTCCTACGTAACCGTGACAGGCAAACCCTCCCGGCAGCGCGACTATATTGATGACCCGGTGATTATCTGGGCCGTTGGCCTTCCCTGCATGCTGATCAGTCTCTTCATCGTCATCTTGTATATCCTTATTCCCTTCGGTTCGTTTGTCAACCTCTGGGGCATTGACTATACACCAACCCTCAAGCATTATAGCTATGTACTGTCACTGGGCCTTAAGCCCATTATTGATACCACCTATCTATCGCTGATATCGATGCCGATCACGGGCGTGCTGGGCATGGTAATCGCGTTTCTCATCACCCGGAAAAAGTTTATTGGCCGGGGCTTCATGGAGTTTGCTTCCATGCTGTCCATGGCTGTGCCTGGCACAGTTGTCGGTATCGGCTATGTGCTGGCCTACAATACCCCGCCCCTGGTGCTTACAGGCACCGCAACCATCATTGTCCTGTCCTTCCTGTTCAGAAATATGCCTGTCGGTATCCGCGCCGGTGTAGCTTCACTCCAGCAGATCGACCCGGCTATCGAGGAAGCCGCCCAGGACTTAGGCGCAAATTCCTTTAAAGTATTTACCTCTGTTACGATTCCGTTAATCAAGGCGGCTTTTTTCAGCGGCCTGCTTTACAGCTTTGTCCGGAGCATGACAGCTGTCAGCGCCGTAGTATTTTTAGTCTCAGCCAGCTACAACCTCTTAACGGTCGCCATCATGTCGCAGGTTGACGTTGGCCGCCTCGGCGTTGCTGCAGCCTATTCGACAGTGCTCATTGCTATCGTGCTTGTGGTAACAGGCATTCTTAAAATGGCCCTCGGCCGCATGGGGGTTGAAATCAATGCCTTCCGCGAATAAGACTCCGGTATATTTTTTACTGCTATATAAGAAGGTGATACAATGATTAATTCTAAAAGCGTTCATGTCACAAATCTGGAGAAAATCTACGAAGGCCAAAACAACAAACAGATTGTCGCCGTCAACAAAGTATCGCTTGCCATCCTGCCTGGCGAATTTGTCACTCTCCTTGGCCCGTCAGGCTGCGGTAAAACAACCATCTTGCGGATGATTGCCGGCTTTGAGAAACCTACCGGCGGTGATATCTACATCGGCAAAGAAAAGGTAACTTCACTCACCCCTGACAAACGCGATACCTCGATGGTATTTCAAAGTTACGCCCTGTTCCCCCATCTCAGCGTTTTTGAAAACATCGCCTATGGCCTAAAAATCAAAAAACTGCCAGCGGCAGTCATTAATGAAAAGGTTATGGCTATTCTCGACCTGGTTGGACTGGCCGGCATGGAGGGACGAAATCCCAACCAGCTGTCCGGTGGTCAGCAGCAGCGAGTGGCCTTGGCCCGCTCACTGGTCATGGAACCTGGCGTTCTCCTCTTTGATGAACCGCTCTCCAACCTTGATGCCAAGCTCAGAATTCACATGCGTTCAGAAATCCGAAAAATCCAACAAAAAGTAGGGATCACCAGCATCTACGTTACCCATGACCAGGCGGAAGCTATGAGCATGTCTGACCGCGTAATCGTTATGAACAAAGGCAATATTGAGCAAATCGGCACACCCAGCGAAATCTACAACAAACCCTCCAGCCAGTTTGTTGCCGATTTTATCGGCCTGGCCAATATCTTAGACGCCGAGGTTGTTGCGGTCTCGCCCGGCACAGCTACAGTAAAATGCCTGGACGCATTGTTTTCAGTCAGCACCGACCTTGTTCTGGAACCCGGCAAACGGGTAAAAGCCGTCTTTAGACCTGAATCCGTGTCCCTGTCAGACACCGGCAAAATCCCGGCCAAAGTCGAGTCATCTGTCTTTATGGGCGCTTACCAGGATTATAAAATAGCCATCGGCACCCAGCATTGTATCATTCTCGAATATAATCCCATGCACAAAAAGATATTTTCACCAGGCGATAACGTTTTTTTAAACCTTAATGAGCACAGCTTACATCTGGTGGACGCATAAAAAATTGACCCCGGAAAATATCGTCAGCCATCAGTCTGGCGCAAGTTCTTGAATAATCATCAGCTAAATTACGCATTTATATATTAGGGAAATATTATCCCGATAACGTTATTAAGGGGGTTATGCAATGGGCGGGAGAACTCTCGATCAGTTTCGTAGCCTGCAACGGGCTAAATCTAAAGGCTCGCAATCAACTCAGCAAACATCTAAAACTGCTGATGATTATCAACCAAAACACACTAAGCCTAACCAAAACCCTGAAGAGGACTAGCCATTACCCTGTATCGCAGCTTCCAGCCTCCTTCTGAACAAAATGGACCTCCGCTCATAACCGGAGGTCCATTTTTTTTGTCCTGTTAGAAGTATAACTTTCCGCCTGGATAAGGGCAACATTACCCAAAGGGCACAGGCGGCTTTTCCGCTTTCGCCAAGGCTCGGCGCAAGCCGTGTTTTCTTTACAGTTAAATTTAAAATTCCTTTACAATCTTGTCATAGGTAAAACGCGTTTCACGAGGATAGAGCGATTTGGTCTGGTCAAAATAACCGAGGCAAATCAGCATAGTGATTATCTTGTTCTCAGGCAACTCAAAAATGGCCCGCAGCTTGGGCTCATCAAAACCGATCATGGGGTGAGAATCAACACCATAGTACTTAGCTGAATACATAATACTCATCGCTAACAGGGCACTATTACTGGCAGCAAACGCCACTTTTTGATCATTAGTAGCAAATAAAACATTCTCGGCATAGCCTATCGAGCCGTCTACCGCTTCCGGAGTAACATGACCTAACCGGAGTTTCTCATCCCAAATAGGATTATCCCGCTTGTAGCCGTGTTTGTCCCCAATAACCGCTAAAAGTACCGGTGCCTCAAGTACCTTGGGCTGCTTGCAGGCAGTATTGTAGATTTCTTCACGTTTTTCCTTTGACTTTACCGCTATAATTTGCCACGGTTGAACATTAAAACAGGACGGCGCAAGCACCGCAAGATTAATAATCTCCTTTAATGTCTGGTCCTCAATTGATTTTCCAGCATCAAAAAAATTGACCGAGCGCCTTGCTTCGGCGACTTCCTTGAAATCAGGCTTTTTATCTGACATGATATCCCTCCTGCTAAATAGATTACTCCTGTATTATGGACAATTCTTCCTAAATAATTAAAATCCTCCTCTGTATATTTTTTTATTCATTCACCTTTGGCAGCCATTGCTAATACAATATACCAGTAAATATAAGGGGGGTATTATGTTGGCTTCTTATGATAAAATTGTAAAACATATTGTGGAAAAATTTCAGGCAGCCTTGTCTCCGCTTGAGCAAGTGACAAAGAACCAAGAAATCATTATTGCACAAAATATACAGATGATTGAGTTACTGGCAAAGATGAGTAATAGCCGTGAACCCGGTCTCGTTCAAGAAGACGTCATTAGCAGTGAAACAGCTTCTGAGCAAGCTGTTCCAGAAGAAGCTTAAAGGTTTTTATCGCCGCTCCATACTAATGGTAAAATCCCAAAAATAGGACACACTAACACCGGAGGTGGTAGTGTGTATTCTACTGAAACTGATTCCCAAAAACCAGACTTTGCCGAAGATTTTGAAGTAATACTACCGGTAAAGCAGGCGAATGGTCCCTGGGAATACGAACAACCGCTCAAGTCCCGGCCAAAAGTGTTTGAAGATAATCATCTGGCAGAATGACAGGCGGGTAAAACCGCCTTTTTTTCCGTTTGTCATCAACCTCTGGATAAAATAACAGTAGCCGCTCTATTTAAGCGGCTACCAGGTCCTGCTTTACTTAAAGATTGCAGAAATCGAATTGCAAATCGTATAAATTGTTAGCAGTGCCGTAAAAATTACAATTGGATGATTGCGGAATCGAATCAAAACTAGAGATCACCTCACATTGTTTTTGCTCCTTCATACTATTCCCATATTCTCAGTATGCTAAACAAAAATTCGTGCATGACTAACAATTTATGGGCCACCCTTTTCATTCATTATTTGACAGTTATTAAATTAATATATGTGGACACCATAATTATCGGAGGTGATTCTATGAGAAAGAACAACCGTAAAAATGAGCAGTGCTGTAATGAAAAGGATCAGAAGAACCTTGAGTTCGCTCGTGAGATCGCTAACGTTAACGAGTGTCGTAATGAAAAAGATTGCGGCGGCGGTTGCGGCAAACGGTAATCTCCTCTCGTAATTCATACTCCTTTTTGTAAACGGCGGCTCTATGTCGCCGTTTGAAAATTATCAGACAGCGCTATAGGGGAGGTAGATCGTATGAAGTCCTCTGGTAGTTATGGAGAAAAGTTCTATTATAAGCTGCCCCATACCAGCAAAGCGAATAAGCAAAAAACCTCTCCCCCTGTACCGGCTATAGATATCTATGCAAAACAGGAGCAACAATTCAAATAGGTAAAGCTCCCTGATATGCACTCGTTGAAAAATTCAACGGGTGCTTTTCTATTCTTTCGCTGCCTTTGGACAATAGCTCCAGATAGAAACTTACACCTGCTCTTATTGCCAAATGGAGATATCAGACGTAAAATGTAAATTAATGGTGGCAAAAAAACATACCCGGTATGTATGAAAGAAAGGAGCAGTTATGATCACATGTATTTACTGTGGCTACGAATGCCCAGACAACGCTCATATATGCCCTAATTGCGGTAAGCCAATTATTAAAGAATCCATGCATAAGCAGCCGACGTTTGACGATATTAAGGAATCACTTCGCCGGGAAAAAGCTGGCGTTAAACAAGAAGAACCTCGTTCGCAGACACCACTCATCATGGCCGCTTGCGTGGTTTTACTGATAGCCTTAGCCATTTATAAGTATTTGTAAGAGGATTGAAATGCCGGGGAAGACGTAGAACATTAATATACCGGAGGGGTTATTATGTCAAAAACCTTTGAGTTCCGTGGTACCGGGTTTGGTTATCTCTGGTTAGTAATATGGACTTCATTCGTATCAGTAGTTACCCTGGGGCTATTTTTTCCGTGGGCTTATTCTGCACAACAACGATGGATTGCAGATAACACATTCGTAAATGGCAGGCAGTTAGTATTCACTGGCACCGGAATTCAATTTCTAGGACACTGGCTTCTGATTATGATATTAACCTTTATTACTATCGGGCTCTATGTCCCTTGGGCCTATTGCCAGTTAAAACGCTGGGAGACCGAGAATACTTATTTTGCCGATGAGGTGACTACTCAGAATAGCTACCCAACAGTTATCAATCGATAATTTTTGAGCGGCGTATGCCCTTTTTCTTTCTTATTCTGTAGATATGATAACCGGGCTCCGGGGTACGGCCATCTTTACCAAGCTCAAGATCAGTATTTCCCGTGGCACTGTTTACAATAGGATTAGACCCCTGGCTTTTGCGAGGCCACTGAAGAACTTGTGGTTTTGACGGAGCAAAGCTTAAAAAGTACGAAACAGAAGACGACCCTTGTTCCCAATTTTGGGGTGAGGGTCGTCTTTTACCATTTAGGAAACCTTTATAACTTGTCTTCTACCTTATC
>NZ_DATMYD010000082.1:0-12341 GCF_035561155.1 Sporomusa sp.
AGAAATTAAACTGCGAGGTCCATGATTAGTTTTCAAACTAATCATGGACCTCGCAGTTGCCTTCTGAACTTAATTTAATGGATCTAAACATGTTACTTCGGGTTCACCGAGAGACTAGAATACTTTAGCCGCCATTTTAAGAAGTACAGGCAAGTAGCACCCCTACGTTGTAGAAGTAGAACAGCCAACTCCCATACAAAATTCCTACGGCGGCTAGTTTATGGTATTATATAGGCACTACTTGTTTAAATCGGAGTTCTATATTTTGACGGAGTTGTTCCTGATAATATAAATACAATAATTGAAACTAGGAAGGGATTAGGATGAAGATCGGCTTTTTTGACTCTGGTATTGGCGGCTTAACTGTTCTTGGTCACGCTTTAAAAATACTACCGTTTGCTGATTACACTTACTATGCTGATATTGAGCATTTGCCTTATGGAGAAAAGACGAAAAGCGAAGTAAAACAATACGTCCAAAAGGGTATGGATTATATGGCTAAAATCAAAGTAGATGCCGTGGTGATCGCTTGTAATACGGCAACAAGTGTTGCTGTCGGGAAATTGCGAAAGAATTATAGTTTCCCGATCATTGGAATGGAACCTGCTGTAAAACCAGCTATTGCTCATTGTAAGGAAAGAGGTAAAAAGGTATTGGTTTTGGCAACCAGTCTTACTTTGCGGGAGGAAAAATTTCATCAATTAATTCATAGACTTGATGCGACAGAAATGGTTGATACGATGGCGTTAGGCGGCTTGGTACAATTTGCCGAACAGTTTGAGTTTGACACTTCAGATGTATATCAGTATTTGCAAAAGAAATTTGCACCATTAGCGATACCTGATTATGGTGCTGTTGTTCTTGGCTGTACACATTTTCCATTATTCAACAATGTTTTGCAACAATCGTTTACAAAGGAAACTGTTTTTTTCGACGGAAGTGTTGGGACCACAAATCACTTGGCAGATATATTAAAGCAAAAAGGAGTAGCTCCTAGTATAGATGATAAAATTAAATTTGTAATTACAAATGGCAAACTCCCACCAAATGATGTTGATTATAAAAAAATATTACAAACTTATTTGCATAGCATATAAAACAATGAGACAATGTCGTATTCAGTGAATTAGGGTTAACTCATCGATGGTTCTACGATAAATCATTTCGCATGGCAAATCCATCCCGCAAAAAGTAATCATTTATAGTTCAAGGCTTCGCGCCTTGGACTTTTTGTTTTTCCTCCAAAAATTCACTTGTCGGAAGATTCGTGAATTTAAAAATCAAGCCATTTTTTGGGGTATTATCATCTGCCAGTTCACGCTTTAAGCATGGCTTCAATGAATTTATATTTTTTATTCTCATATATATTCAGCCAGTTTCTTTTGCGTTAGCCATAAATTCCATTCGGGAAATAGGCGATCGAACCACCAGAATAGTTTATTGCGACTCGGTATAACAATGATTGCCTCGTTTCTGGCAACGGCATCCAGCGCTTTTTGCGCAAAAATATCTGGCGGTATCGGCTTACATTTTTCAACCAATTGATTTAACTTTTCTTGTTGCTCCGGTGATGGTTCTTTAAGTACCTTCCCATATTTGCCGCACCGGTCAATAATCGGCGTCCGAACAAAACCGGGGCAGAAAACGCTTACCCGGATTCCTTGCATGGCTGCCTCAATCCGAAGCGTCTTGGAGAGGCCGACAATGGCATGTTTGGTAGTGGCGTAACTAAGTCTTCCCGGCGCCGTCAACAATCCGGCAAGCGAAGCTGTGTTGACTATATGCCCGAAGCCTTGTTCCAACATCACCTTATACGCTGCCTGAACTCCGTGAATTACGCCCCAGAGATTGACGTCGATTACTGCATTCCAATCTTCAATCTTATAAACGATAGCCGGGCCAGTCATTGCGATTCCCGCATTATTGAACATATAGTCCAATCTGCCGGTTCTGTTGACAGTTTCATATACCAAAGCTTCAACAGCATCATAATCGACAGCATTGAGCTCTGCCGCGGTAGCTTTCCCGCCTGCATGCCGTATTGCAGCAGCGACCTCTTCTGCCAGCTCGATTTGCCGGTCGCCAAGAATAACCTCGCAACCACGCTTGGTTAATTCTCTGCCGAGCGCCGCACCAATTCCCGACGCACCGCCGGTAATAATCGCAACGGCACCATCAAATATTCGGATTGTTTCATCTTGCATATGGTAAATCTCCTCTCTTACCGCCTTACCGTTTCCGGCGTTCCATTAGAATATCATAGAACATCTTCTTTTCAGTAATTGCTTTAATTATGCCAGGCTTATCTTCTTCCATGGCTATTTGCAATTGTTCTTCTAAACTAGCGATTTCTTTACGTAATTCCATTTCTGGAGGAAGCGATCCTGAGTTTCTTAATACCAAAAATGCCGCCCGTTGCTCCGGGGGAACAAATCGCAGGTCGGCAAGTCGTTGAGCTTTTCCCTTACCGGGTAAGTCATCAAAAACCCCCTGGTCAATTGCCTTTTTAATGTTTCGCTCTATTATCCGGCTTATCCCGTCCATCGTTCATATTGCCTCCTTGGGCATAATCCAAAAGCCACCACGCCCATAGCATTCCTAGCGTTATTGAAGAATTACCCGGCCTTCATCCCCATCAACGGTAACGATTTGGCCATCTTGAATAGCCTTCATAACACCTGGTACGTTAATTACTGTTGGGATTCCATATTCTCTAGCAATAATTGCTCCATGCGAAATATATCCTCCGGTTTCCATTATCACAGCACAAGCTTTCAAAAACAGAGGACTCCAACCCGGGTCGGTAGAAGGGGTCACCAGGACCTCGCCCGGCTGCAGCTTATTCCCCTCGCCAGGATGATTGATCAATCGGGCTGTACCAGTGGCTTTACCGGCTGCCGCTCCCACACCCTGCAAGTAATTGCCTGAGAGAATGATAGCAGGCTGCGAGCGCGTTGCCTTATCACCCTGGATGATGTCAGGAGGGATGATATTTTCATTGGCTTTATGAGTTGCTATGCGGTCTTGCACTAGGCTTTTAAGCTCCATCCCATTCCATTCCCCACCTAATATCGAGAATATCTCGGGCCAGGTGCAGAAGAAAATATCGGATGGTTCATCGATAAGGTTCCATCGGGCAAAACGGTTGCCCAACTCCAGGGCTATAGAACGGTAGGGCTCCAAAGCCATGACCAAAACCGATTTGGCCATTTCCCGTAATCCGGCTCCCTGCTGGGCATCTATAATCATTTTGCGAATTCCCTCCAGCTTGTCAGCAGGAAGTAAGGCGGTGATTTCCGCCAAGGCCTGGTTAAACTTTTCCTTTTGACGGGCTCGCAAGTCGTCCAGATTGGCAGTGGTCATCGTCGTCCTTATAATATCCAATAGGTAGGAAGGATCTTCCTGCCAGCGGGGGTTGATGATGTCCAATTCATAGATAGCTCTATGACCATATTCTTTTATAAATTTATGGAAAGCTTGTTTGAACGGCGAATTCTCTGGGAGCTGTTGTTCCCAGAAAAGCGGGGCAAAAGGACGGTTGTTGAAGTATCGGACTGCATAATCGTCCCGGCGGGCCTGTTCGGCCAATTCAACCAGACGATACCCATGATCGGCGCTGGTTATTGACGCATCTCCTCCCGCCATCAAGCCATTTATAACCATGGGGGTCTTGGGGCCTAAAACCCCGAACAGGTTTTGCATTAGAATTCCTAACGGTAGCCCCCCGGCTCCACTTAACCAGGTGTATTTTTCACTATAGGATTTAACGATTATCCCCAAGGCCTCAAAATTATCTATCAATGCATGGTCCGGTAAAGATTCAAATCCTTCTCCAGCTAGGTTGTTAGCAGCCGCAGCCACTCCAGAAAGGATGTCACTTGCATTGGCAGCGGTCTCAGCAATTAGGGCCATGGTCCGCATAGCTGTTTTTTGCCTCCGCACGCCTGTTTCACCTTCGAAAGGGCTCTGATCGTCGATTTCAATTTCCGGCTGGTGCCCTCCCCAGACAAAAGTTAGATCACGGGGTAATGCTCCGTTACAATCGTACTGAGCCCAATATACTGCCGACATATTACAGTATAAGCGGCCGTTAAAGAACCGGGAAAATTGAATTCCATCCGGTACGGGGTAGCCGGGATTGGAAAAGGTGGTAATCCAAATAGTATCAATGATATCTTTCATTATTTGTCTATGTAGAGGGGATAAGACCATGGGAACCGCATCCCGGTAATTGGCATTAGACCACACCGCAGGCTGATTTTTAATAGACTCGAAACTACAATCCGGCAAATTGGTGACCGGGCGGGCCTGAAGCATTACGAAGTCATTGCCGTCAAAAGCCCATTCTATGTCTTGCGGTTCTTCGCCGTTTCCCAAAGCGTCGAAAACACGGGTTATCAATTTGCCCAATCTTTTAATATCGTCATCATTTAAAGCTTGCTCTGACCTTCGGCCGCTGCTGGGAGCCAGATAGACCCCGCCGTCTTCGTGGGTTCGGGTCAAACCTGATTTGGAACCTAATTTTTTCGCTTTAATTTCTGGCAGCAAGGTATAGACGGGGGGAGCGAGAAAGTAGGTATCAGGCTCTATGGCTCCACTTACCACGGATTCTCCTAGACCGAAGTTGGCATTGATCACATAGATATCTCGACGGCCACTCTGAGGATCACAGCTAAAAGCCACCCCGGCCGCCCGGGCCTCAACCATCTCCATAATGACAACAGCAGGCAATAATTCGAAGTCTCCTATGTTCTGTTTACGACGATAGGTTACGGCCCGGGGCGTCCACAGAGATGCATAGCAGCCCTTGATCGCTTCCATGATGTTCTCCAAACCGCTAACATTTAGGAAGGTATCATGAATGCCTGCGAAAGATGCCTGCAGCGAATCCTCCGCCGAAGCCGAAGACCTGACTGCTACTGCTGTATTGTCTAATCCCGCGGCAGCTAACCTTTCCTGTATGGCTTCAACAACTATAGGAGGTATTGTTGCATTTATTATTTGTTCTCTTAAGCGGCAGAGGAGATGATCGGCCTCGCCCAGATTCTCACTATTTATTTGGAGGGAGGTTAATTTTAAAAACTCGCTAAGCTCGTTATAATCAAGAAATTCTTGAAAAGCCGCAGTTGTAAGCACCCAGCCACGCGGAATTTTAAAGCCATACCGTTCCAGCCTGGATAGATTCCAAGCCTTTCCCCCAACCATACTGACGCCGCGCTGAAAAGCTTCTCCCCAGGAGACTACATAAGTATTCGCTCCCTTTTGCATATGCTCTCTCCTTCCTTAGTGAATGATTATTCCGTTTTTGGGGGTTGATGGCTCAAAGCCCCGTATAGTACCAGATCCACCAATCGAACGGTTTCCTCCCGAAGATTTACCCGGGTATTATCTTTTAACCAATCTAGCACCATTGCTGTACGTATGTATTCAATAAAGCCAAACACCCTTTCTATTGGGATGTCAGAACGGATTTCCCCCACTTCTTGACCAGTACGCAAAATATCCATAACAAGATTCTGAGTACCACTCGGCTCAAACTTGTAATTAGGTTCCTGTAACATAATTTTCATACGGTACATTAAAGCAATACTGCAAATTTCCGGGTTCAACTCCAGAAAATCATAGCGATTATTAATGGCTGCTATCAATCGTGATCTTGTGTCAGGTAGGTCAGAAAGTGTTTCCAGCGTCTCCTGGGCAGTATCTTTGGATATGCTCCGAACATACTCATCTGCAATGGCTTCTTTGAGTGGAAAATAATTATATAAAGTTTTCCTAGCCGCAACAGCTTTGGCTGCAATTTGATCCATAGTCGTGTTTTCAAAGCCCTGCTGATTAAACAAGTCACCTGCCACGGAAATGATCCTATCGCGAATCTCCTTTTTCTTTCTTTCAACCAGACCGTCCATTGGTCATTACCCCCAAAACGATTAATTTTGCATAATGTACACTTAGTATATTTTTACACTTAGTATATGTTATATTATCCATCCTCTTACTTTAATTGTCAATAACTGTTACTCATAAAAGATAATTGAAAAATCAGGATATGGAAAGAAAGTTTGTCGCCAATCGGCGAGCATCCCATATAAAACGGTGTAACATCCCTTTTCGCTAAAGGGGGCGCCATTGTGCCCGTAGGATGAGAGAATGGCTCTTGGTAAAACCATTCGGAGAAAGAAAAAAGCTCATGTGTGCTTATCTTGGAAAATAAATAGCAAGCTCGGTGATTGCAGTCCCCGAGCTTGCTATTCCATTTTTATATTACTGTGTGAAGTAAGTTGTGAGTAATTAACAAATTACTTTTCAAATAATGTCAGCAATTCCCCATATCCTTCTTTTTCCATTTCCTCTTTGGGAATGAACCGCAATGCGGCAGAATTGATGCAATAGCGTAAACCGCCTGGTTTTGGTCCATCAGTAAATACATGTCCCAAATGTGAATCTGCTTTTTTGCTGCGCACCTCTGTACGGATCATAGCATGGCTTTTATCTACTGCTTCCCGTATTTTCTCTGCATCTAACGGTTTGGTAAAACTCGGCCACCCACAGCCGGAGTCAAATTTTTCTAAGGAACTAAATAGCGGCTCTCCTGACACGATATCGACATAAATGCCCTCACGCTTATTGTCCCAATATTCGTTCCGAAAAGGCGGTTCAGTCGCATTTTCTTGAGTTACGGCAAACTGAAGCGGATTCAGTCGCTTTCTTAACGGCTCATTAATATCAAAATCAACATCTTTCCTATTCATACAATCCCTCTCTTCGCATAAAAGACTTATTAATCATATTATCCATAGTATAACTTCTACCTGTTACAGAAACATATACATTTACTGTAAATACCTCTTTATAAGTTAGCTATCAAATGCAGGTGCATAACCACAAGACATCTGTGTGAAAAATAATATTTTTCATTGACAAAATATAACTTTAGGCGTATATTTATATACACAAAGTTACACTTTAACTTAATATAGTAAAAGTGATGAGGGAGAACTTGTACTCTATGTCGTTTCAGAGAGCCGGTGGGTGGTGTGAACCGGTACGATGGGAATGCAAACGTCGCTCCTGAACTGCAACGCTGAACTGCAAAGTAAGCTGCGCCGGTCTCTGCTCCGCAAGGAGTGCAGTCGTTATTCTGCTAAGGTTGTTTGACCTGATGAGAGATACAGATAGTCATATCTGTAAAAAGGGTGGTACCGCGAGGATTATCTCTTGCCCCTTTAAGTCTTTTTGACTTAAAGGGCAAGAGTTTTTTATTTTTTACAAGGGGGTATAGTAATGGGTTACTTAGAATACATGGTTTGATTTTGCTTGGCAGAATTCAAAGTCTGAGGCGAGACTTTTATCAGCCTCTTGCCGAGGATGGGTTAACTGAATAAATTTATTTAGAGAGAGGGTACATAATTATGAGCAGAGTATTAAACATAGATTGGGAAAATTTAGGTTTTAGCTATATAAAAACAGATTTTCGTTATATTTCTACCTGGAAAGATGGCAAGTGGGATGAGGGCCAACTGGTAACTGATAATAAGCTTTCAATCAGCGAGGCATCTACTGCATTGCACTATGGGCAACAGTGTTTCGAAGGATTAAAAGCCTACAGAACAAAAAATGGGGATATCCAGCTTTTTCGCCCATTTGAAAATGCCAAACGGCTAAACCGAGGCGCTCAACGTCTGTTAATGCCGGAAATTCCCGAAGACAAATTTGTAGAAGCCGTATTACAAGTGGTTCGAGCCAATGAAGCCTATGTTCCCCCCTATGGTACTGGTGCAACTCTTTACATTAGGCCGTTACTAATTGGCGTTGGCGATAATATTGGTGTCGGCCCAGCCCCAGAATATTTGTTTTCTGTTTTCTGCATGCCTGTCGGTCCCTATTTCAAAGGCGGTATGACACCTGTAAACTTTATTGTTTCCGACTATGACCGGGCGGCTCCTTATGGCACAGGAGCGTCCAAAGTTGGCGGCAACTATGCAGCAAGTCTGCACTCCTACAAACTGGCAAAAAAAAGCGGGTTTGGTGATTGTATCTACCTTGACCCATTGACTCATACCAAAATCGAAGAAGTCGGCTCAGCCAATTTCTTTGGCATTACCTGGGATGATGAATTTATCACACCAAAATCACCCTCGATTTTACCAAGTATTACGAAGTATTCCCTTCTCTATCTGGCTGAAAAATATTTGGGCTTAAAAGTAGCAGAAAGAGACGTTTTGATTGATAATCTTAAGGAGTTTAAGGAAGCGGGTGCTTGCGGAACTGCGGCTGTTATTACTCCAATTGGCGGTATCCAACATAAAGGTAATCTCCACGTCTTCCATAGTGAAACGGAAGTTGGCCCGAATACTACCAAACTGTACAACACGCTTTGCGGTATTCAATTCGGTGATTTGGAAGCGCCAGCCGGTTGGGTTGTTAAAATGGATTGTATCAGCTAATCTAATTACAATTTAGACCAGCCCTCTTTCAGATTTTCCCCGACAATGCGTCAACCCTATTACCTTTATGAACATGGCACCACTGTCATGTTAAAAGTGGAGCACCTTGAATTTACAGGCTTCGTCGGCATTTTCTTACTCCAGTACATGTCACTAAATCGTTCTATAACAAAAAACGCTGGGATCGGGATACTGTTTCACAAAACAACATCCCGGTCCCCGCGTTTTCTTTCTAGACGATACTGCGGTTCATCTTTGAATATCAGGCACTTAGCAAATACCGACCTTTTTACTTTTTTCCATTCTCGCCACCACTCTGTGCCACAAGTGTTGCTTCAAGAAACTTCCCTCTACACTTTCTTCCAGGTCCAGAAACATTTTGTATGGAACAGAAAATGACAGCATGTCAGCTTCGACCATGGGGCGCACTGTAATATCAGTCAAGCCCACTACCGCTCTTGGATTTTCCTTTTGAGCTTCTGCGTACGGAATAAGAAAGACAGACTGGCACCCTGAGCTAAAAGGTATCATCACATTTTCATTTCCTGGTCTATAATAGTTTGCAAGTACTGCAAGTGCCGATAACTGATCAGCATTAACATAAAACACAATTAACTCGGGTATTTCCTTAGTAGTATCAATTTGTGACAAAGGTTTAAAGATGACGTACTGATAGGGAATATCAGTTATTGGTAAGCACTCAACATATTCTGCTCCTAGCTCTGGATTTTTTTTATATCCTTCCCCTTCAAATAGGCCGCTTTTACCAACTGACAAAAAATATTCAATTCCACCTGGATAATTGGGAAATTGGCCAAACCCTAATCCTACTTTACCGCCATTACATCCTGTCGTTTTACGTTCAAAAACTGATGTTTTCCCTTTTGCTGCCGCAATAAATAACGGAATTGTACAGCTCCACTGCCCTTCTTTACTCTGAAGTGCCCCTTCAGGTTTTTCATTGCTAAGCAAAACAGCTACCGGTTCATAACGCAAGCTCAATTCTTTAACTAAACAGCTTTCCATATTCTTTACCTCACTTTATTTTATATTTCTATACTGCTATGAAAATGTTACTTGTCCCTACTAGGATATCTGTATAAGTGCGTTCTCACACAGTCTGTACGCCCTTTTTATTGAGTTACAGTTCCTAAATTGAGCAAGGAGTATAAATCATGTAAATTTCATCATTTTAGTTGTCATGACAACTAAAGCGATAAAAAAATAGCTACTTAAGATTATCATAAATTTGATTTAACAGTTTTTTCATTTCTACGACTTTATGTTTTTCTATTCCTATTGTTGCTTCCTCTAGTAATTGAATGACTTTAGGAATTAATTCTTCCCTTAACGCCCAGCCACGATCAGTCAAAAAGATTTGAAAAGCCCTTTTGTCTACCGGATGAAGCTTTCGGACAATCAATTCTTTCATTTCCAATTTCTCAAGAATGCGGTTAGTATTTGGTTTATCTTTAACGATACTATCTGCCAACTCTTTAGGGGTAACCCCTTCTTGTTCCCATAAACAGTTAAGTACAGCCCATTGCTCTGGCGTAACGTCATATTCTTTGAATCGTTGAAACAATTCATTTTTAAGCTTTGTATTCGTCTTATTTAGGATGAACCCCAATGAATCATCTAATTTAAATTTCATCTATATCACCATCATAGTTGTCTTGACAACTACATTATACTCATATAGTAATTATCAGTCAATAAGCAAGAGCTTTATCGTTAAAGATATTTTTCCTAGAATAGTATAAGATCTTGCCGAACTACGGGCAAAGCTGGAATGCTAATATTACAGAATGATGTACTTAAAGAAACTCTCTCGCCTGCCAGGCTCCGAGTCGAAAGTGTTATATTTAGAAATTGTGTTTGAATTATATCTTCTTTAAATATATTGTAAACGCTATTTTATTTCCAATAAAATCAACTTGCGAAAATCCAATTGGTTTAACTAAATTCAATATATTTTGCTTACTTTGGTAATGGGGATCAAAAACAGTTTCCGCGATTGCAAGAATGCCACCAGGTTTTAAGGATTTATATATTTCCTCAAGGGCACCAGCCCTGTTGGGAATCTCACCAAGGACGGCGGCCATTACTGCACCGTCTGCACTATAATTACAAAGTTTACCTTCTCCCATGGGAATATTAACAACACTAATGTTTTTAATGTTTTCCTTCCCGGCCTTTTGTTTGACTATGTTTAGCATTTCAGTTTGAATATCAATTGAAATAATTAGGCCTTGTTCTCCAACCTCTCTTGCTAGCGGTATGCTTAGCCTGCCCGGCCCACATCCAATATCAAGTATTGTCATTCCTCTTTTAACGTTAAGACCAGGGATTATTACTGCTGATTGACAGCCTTTCGCAAAAGGGTTTTCTAGCTCAACAAGCCAGTGAAGCCATGATGGACATGGTACATTTATACGCCTAGAAGAATATTTCCAAGCAAACCAAATAAGCAAAAATAATACAATTAACCCCACAATGTATCCATACATTCTTTCTCACCTCAACAGCACCCTTAGAACACTTAAAGTAATAATTCTCCAATAAAATGAGAAACTCCTACCAGGAGATACAAGGGGACGTTATTGTATCCTTCACTTTATTTGCGACATTAAGCTATCTTTCTAAAGGAAACAGAAGAACCGTCCCTCTATATCCTTTAAAACCAGCATACCAAATGCCAGTTTTATTATTTAAATATTGATCTCTTGATCCTACAAAATATCCCCATAATCAAGGCTGTCACCAGGGAAAATGTTATCGACACAGATAGTACAGATACGAGGTATATATTATACTTGGCAACTATCAGCACATATTTTAGTGTTTCAAATCCACATAACGATGCACCCATATTAAATAATACAACCACGAATAAAGTAACTACCAGCCCCGATATAGAATTCTTTATATCTTCCTTGCTTAATGCGATATGTGATGCTGTACATATCGCTAACAATAAGAATACCCAAAAACTTGGAGAACCAATACTTCCACTGTTGAATATTCCTCTAAACACTATCATTATTGAATGACCCGACCATATTATAAAGTCTACTAGATTATTACTATCTACAGGTGCTGATACTACGTGCTTTTGCAATGCTTTGAAGGTATTAGGCTCTAGCATGTACATAAAGGATAATATGGCTGCTGTTCCACTAAATATTGGTCCTAGGCTTATAAAAAAATTTCCAATTATTTGATATAAATTATGCTTGTCAAAACTATGATTTACATATCCAAGAGTTGAATTCTTTGGATTGATATCAAAGAGTTTTATTGAGATAATTTTATGCCCAAATATTAAACACATTAGAGCATGCCCGACTTCATGTATTGGTGTCCCTATACATGCTGTTAACATTATACCTGGTTTACCGAAGGCTTGATATGCCCATCGGTTTGAAACAGATTCAATCCAACCTAGTAAGAAACCTACCATTATTATTATTCCTAATAGATAAATTATCTCTGTTACACTTAAAATCAGTACATTAAGCAATGTTTGCAAAGTATTGATACCTACCGCCTATACATTATCTTTAACTCGCTTCTTCTTATCAATTCCCTATTCTATTCCCATGTCAATCTTTTTTATTAGCTCCTGTTTACTTTTCTTTCGGGCAGTTCGTGGCATTCTGTCACGTACCTACTTTTACTTATTAATATATTATATCAAGTTTAATCGAAAACTACAGAACCGTCCGAAACCACTGAAAAAGTCAATTAACCAGATGAGCCCTCTGTTATGGTAAAATATGATTGTAGATATTTGCCAAAATGGAGGGTTCTAATTGTTAAAACATGTGCCGCAGCAATTAAGTATATATAGCGTGCTGTATGACAAAATCCCCAGCAACCATCCTCTCAAAA
>NZ_DATMYD010000083.1:0-48536 GCF_035561155.1 Sporomusa sp.
ATTGTAAAAACTGGTTTGTACATTATCCCAGCGGAACATCGTCCAACCCTCTTTCTACCGTTCTTTACCAGTAGTATTCGACGGATATGACGATTTCTCTTTTAAAATTGGTGAAAAAATGAGGGTTTTTAAGCAGACTCAACAGGACAAAAAAAGCCCTAACAGGGAAACTCCGCTTGGCAGTATATGAGCGAAACTTCCCCGTCAGGGCTTTTACCCTTCGGGGTTAGCAATAGACGTAGACAGGCAATTTACGGTTGCCGGTAGAGACTTCTGGGCCATATCCCCAAAATTATACGATATTATTTATTTGAACTTTATTGTAACAGTCTTTTTGCAAGGTTGTCAATAAATCCGAAGCAAAATTCGACATACTTTGAGAGGTGGTTATGCTATGAAATATCAGGCAATTTTGTTTGATTTGGACGGAACTCTGACCGACCCTAAGATCGGTATTACTAAATCAGTGCAATATGCTCTTAAGAGGTTTAATATTATTGAGCCTGATTTGGACAAGTTAATCCCGTTTATTGGCCCCCCGCTTGTGGAATCCTTTCAGGAGTTTTATTCACTCAGTAAAACGGAAGCCACAGCGGCAGTGGAGTATTACCGGGAGTATTTTACTGAGTCCGGAATGTACGAAAATGCTGTCTACCCTGGAATCAAAGACATGCTTACAAAACTAGCAGCTACCGGTAAGGAATTAATTATTGCAACCTCCAAACCCACGGTTTTTTCCGAACAGATCATTGATCACTTCGGGATGTCGCAGTTTTTTAAGGCAATTGTTGGCAGCCATCTTGACGGATCACGGATTCATAAAACTGAGATTATCGCTTTTATATTATCGGAGCTTCCTCATGTTGCGCGGGAAAGGATCATCATGGTCGGCGATAGAAAACATGATATTATTGGAGCGCTGAACAACGGTATTGATTCTATCGGTGTGAGCTATGGCTACGGTGGCTTAGCTGAGCTTCAGCAGGCAGGCCCTAACTATATAGCAGCGTCAGTTAGTGAACTGGATAAGTTATTATCAAGGTAAAAAGGAAATTTATGTATATAGGTTCTAATGAAGATTACTAACGTTCTGTTAGTATAAGCGGAAGTCGTATGTTAAAAACTGCTTTGCATTGAAAAAAGCATTTGGCAGAAACTATAATTAATAGTTTTGGGAAGGAGGCGAATCTGAGTGCAACACAAAACACAGCGCAAGCACACCAAGTCCCTTAAACGCAGACTCAAACGCATGGCAGCAGCTGCTGCAGTTGCCGGTGCCGCGCTTGTGACATCTGCATTGCTACCAGGAGTACCTGCTACAGCCCATGCTTCAGCCTTACCAGATCTTGCCACACAGCCAGATACTACTGTTCAGCAGATGGTAAAAACCCCAAAAGCAAATTTTAATTTACAGTCAGATAGCAGGATTCCCCAAAAAAAGTTGGTTAAAGCACAGGCAAAGGCGGCCGCCGCCGCTCAGCGTACCCAGCAAGTTCAAAGCAAAACCCCGGTTGAAACAGCAACGCAAAACCAAACAGCAACGCAAAACCAAACAGCTAAAAAAGTTGAGGCTTCCCCTACTTCGGCCAAAGCTCCGGCTAATTCCGAACAAGTGCTAGACATTAAAGCCACTGCTTATGCGCCTGGCCCGCATGATAATGATCAGTGGGGTGACAAAACCTTCTTAGGGACTACTGTTCGCCCAGGCATCATTGCTGTTGACCCCAAGATTATCCCCCTTGGTACGCGTGTCTATATTGAGTATCCTGATGGTACAGGTCAATATGCGGTGGCAGAGGATACGGGCGGGGCCATCAAAGGCAATCGCATTGATATTGCCGTGGGATCGGTAGATAAAGCCTATGATTTCGGCATCAAGAACGTAAAAGTGCACGTTTTAGGCAAGGAGGCGTAAGGAAAATTTCCTATTCCTCAACAACCACTAATAGCAAAATCATAATATTTCCTCCGAAACCATCGGCAGCTGCCGGTGGTTTTCTTTTGCCCTGATAGAAAGCATAATTTTCTTCTGGATAAGGACGACAGCGCTTCCGCTGTCGCCAAAGGCCCGGCGCAAGCCATGTTTTCTTTATCCGCCTAGCAGGCAGTTTTGTGGGTGCCCCGTTGTACGTTGTTTGTGTAAATGTTATGATAGCCTTGAGTAGCAAAAAGTGAGTTAATCAGGACAGTGGATTGAGTCTCGGTAAAATACGGACTATAAATCATACAGGTGGCGATAAGATGTTTGATATCGTGATTGTAAATGGTATTTTAATTGATCCGGAAAAATTGACTCGAAGAAAGGGCAATGTCGGCATCAGAGCTGGGAAAATTGCTGCGATCACCCACCAGGAAATTCACGGTATTGAAGAATTTGATGCTAACGGTAGAATTGTCTGCCCTGGATTCATCGACATACATGGCCATGTGGATTGGCATGCTTATTGTGGAGAATTATCGCTGCGGCAGGGCATTACCACCACTGTCGGCGGCAATTGTGGTTTGAGCCCGCTGGATATAGAGTCATTCTTTGCAGCCCAGGAAAAAGACGGCTTTATCATCAATCAGGCGGAAATGTTTGGCCATTCTATGAGCCTGCGGGAGGCGGTAGGTGCCACAGATCCACTCAAGCCGGCTACGCCGGAGCAATTGTCCAGCATGGAATATCAAGTGGAGAAAGCCTTTTCTGAGGGAGCCTGCGGCCTATCGCTGGGCTTAGCCTATGCGCCTGGCAGCTCCAATGATGAAATAAACAATCTAAGTAAGCTGGCTGCAAGGTATGGCAGAGTGGTATCAGTAGATACGCGGATGCGAACAAGCATTGATATGTATTCTCTAGTGGAAGCGATCAATATTGCCCGGCAAACCGGTGCTAGAATTCAGATCTCCCATTTGGTGTATCAGTATGGTACCGGAGTTATGGATGAGGCTCTGGCAGTGATCGATAAGGCCAGGGCGGACGGTATGGATATCCGTTTTGACAGTGGTATGTATACCCAATGGGCAAGTCATATCGGCGCCGTTCTTTTTAGCGAGGACTCGATGGAGTCAAATGGCTGGAAGCTGGAAGATATCCTGGCTGTTACAGGCAAGTATAACGGTAAGCGTTTGAATATGGATATGTACAGGGATCTTCGTACCAATGATCCTCATGCATCGGTTGTAGTGTTTACAGGGGTGGAAGAAGAGATTTATATGGCCTTAAACCATCCCTATGCAATGCCCTCCACCGACACCGGCGAATATGCACCTGGCGAAGGACACCCGCAAATTGCCGGCAGTTTTCCCCGTTACTTCAGACAAATGGTTGGCGAACGTTATGAACTAACGATTATGGAGGCAATCCGGAAGGCCACCTTGCTGCCGGCAGAGACCCTTGGCTTCCATTCGAAGGGGCGGCTGCGGGAAGGAATGGATGCCGATTTGGTTGTATTCGATATAAAAGGCATTATGGATAAGTCTGATTTTGGTTTGCCTGATGCTACGCCTGAGGGGATTGATTATGTTTTTATCAGCGGCAAGTTGGTACTGGCTAAAGGTCAAATTATAAACACTCGCGCTGGTAAAGCCGTTAGGTGTACTACACCTGTGTATGACTATAATATCTAGAGTAACCATAAGGAGCTTTTCTGTCATCACCCCGCAACCTAAGTTGCTGGGGTGTTTTATTTTTGCAATTGTATTGGGTTGCGTTACTTAGAATACAACAGGGAGAGACTATATAGGTGTGTGTCCTCGACAGAAACACAAATAGTAAAAAATATTAGGGTGAATAGTGATAAATCTCACAAAACACCTTGAAAAACCCGGTTTGATGTAATATAATCTAGAACTATAGTGTAAAAGTGTGAAAAAATACTATAAAAGTATGTAGTCAGTATACTTTTTACAGTATTTTTAATGCAAATGGCCAACTTTCATATAACGGGCTTTGCAACATTCGAGGCAAGCGTTGTGGTTTTATTTGGCCAAAAAAGAAGGGGAGACATTTATCATGAGTAAGATGAGTTTAAAGTTCGCCGCCGTATTAACAGTAATGTTGTTAATGGCCAGCCTGCTGGCTGGTTGTGGTGGTATGTCCTCAAATGACATTAAAATTGGTATTCTTAATGAAATGACAGGCGGCAACGCAACAATGGGCACCTCATCCGCAAATGGCGCAAAGATGGCTATTAAAGAAGCCAATGCGAAAGGAGGCCTGCTGGGTAAACAGATTCAAGCCGTCATTGCCGATAATAAAAGTGAACCCTCAGAAGCGGCTAATGCAATGACAAAACTGGCAGCGCAAGATAAGGTTGTGGCTGTAACCGGTATGTTCGCCAGTTCTAATGCGATTGCAGCATCCAGCGTGGCTGAATCAGCCAAGGTTCCCTTTCTTGCCGTAGGCGCGACAAATCCCAAGGTAACTGTAGATGAGAAGAGTGGTAAAGTAAAAGACTATACTTTCCGTGTTTGTTTTATTGACCCGTTCCAGGGCACTGTTGGTGCAAACTTTGTACTTAATACATTAAAACTTAATAAGGCTGTTATATTAGTTGATAGCAGCAGCGATTATAGCAAAGGGTTATCGGCCTTCTTTAAAGATGCGTTCACTAAAGGCGGCGGCAGTATTTTAGCTGAAGAAGCCTATTTGCAAAAAGACCAGGATTTTAAGACGATCTTGACTAAGGTGAAAGCGCTGAATGCAGAAGTCCTGTATGTACCCGGTTACTACGAAGAAGTAGGTAAGATTGTTAAACAAGCCCGTGAATTAGGCATAACTGCCCCCATCGTTGGTGGTGATGGCTGGGATTCACCTAAACTAGTGGAGATTGGTACTGCCGCCGCTTTAAACAATACTTATTTCACCAATCACTACTCAGTGGATGATACCAGCGCCGCTTCCCAAGCCTTTGTCGAAGCTTACAAGAAAGAGTATGGACAAGCGCCTGATGCCATGGCTGTACTAGGTTATGATGCTGCTAATGTGCTTCTTGATGCCATTAAACGCGCCAATAGCCTTGAGCCTGCGAAAATTCGTGAGGCGTTAGCTATGACAAAGGATTACCCGACTGTAACAGGGGCGACTACCCTGAATGCTAGCCATGATGCTGTAAAAAATGCCGTCATTATTGAAATGAAAGAGGGCAAACAGGTGTACAAGGCTACTGTTAAGCCATAAAAATTGAACCCAATGGAGTGTGAGTCAGGCAATGTGCCTGGCTCTTTTTTTTATGGGAAATAATATGGGGCTTTAGGCGGCCGTTGTGAAGAGGATTTTGAGTAATATTACAGAAATGAAATAGAGTGAAATGCAAAAACGATATTGCTTTACTACTACACATGGAGGAATAAGCATGACGCCTATATTGTTTTTAGCGCCTTTTCCCGGTATGGCCGACTTGGCCACTGCGATAGCTGATAAGATGGGGGTTCGGGTTATTGTAGAAGTGACCGATGATGCGCACGTTAAATCGGTTGTGAAAAAATATACTGATGCTGAGGTTATTGTCAGCCGGGGTGGAGTGGCTGAGCAGGTTAGATCCTTTGATAACGTGAGTGTTGTTGAGATTACCATGTCTGTCAATGACTTGCTGAGTGTATTAAGCAGGCTTACCGGGCAAGGCCTCCGGCGAATTGGCATTGTCAGCCGCGCTAATTTGTTTGACGGTACTATGGGTGATTTTTGCATTGCCGATACAGAGGTGTATATTCGTTCATGTATTGATGAACAGGAAATTCAGCAAACTGTGCTGCAGTTTTTTGAGCAAAGGGTTGAGGCTGTGATTGGCTGCCGGATGGCTTACGAAACAGCCAAGGAGTGCGGTCTTGTTGCGGAACTATTAGACTCCAGTGCTGTTTCTGTTAAAAAAGCCATTGAGGAAGCTGTCCGGATTTTAAAAGCCAAAGAAAGAGAGAAACTGCAGGCGGCTCAGCTCATGGCGATTATTGATAATATAGAAGAAGGGGTCATTGCCGTAACAGATGACAAAAAGGTAAGTTTTTATAATACTTTGGCTAAGCGGATATGTACAGAACAGAACAAGAAGCTAATGTTCAGCCATATTGCAGGGTTGTTGAATTATCGGAATCAGGAAAAAATCGTGACGATTAAGGGCAATAGCGTGCTTGCTCGCGTTATTCCCCTGGAATTCAACAATAAAAAACGGGGGGATGTCATTACTTTTCAAGAGGTAAGCAGTATACAGGCGTTTGAGAGAAAAATCCGCTTTTCGTCTTATCAAAAGGGATTGTATGCTAAACGCTCTTTTAATGATATTATCGGTCAGTCGGCAGCCATGAACCAATTAATTACTAAGGCAAAAAACTATGCCAACTATAATTCTAATCTTTTGATTTATGGCGAAACGGGAACTGGCAAAGAGGTACTGGCACAGAGTGTGCATAACCACAGTAAGTGCCATAAAGGACCGTTTGTTTCGGTCAATACAGCCTCTATTCCGCCAAGCTTGCTGGAAAGTGAACTGTTTGGCTATGCTGAGGGGGCGTTTACCGGGGCGCGCAAAGGCGGTAAGCAGGGTTTGTTCGAATTGGCGCATGGTGGAACCATTTTCCTTGACGAGATCGGGGAACTTACGCCTGAGATTCAAAGCAGGCTGCTCAGAGTGCTGCAGGAAAAAGAGATTATGCGTATTGGTGATGATAAGATCATACCTGTCGATGTGCGGATTATATCGGCAACAAACCGCGATTTATTTGAGCAAGTAAAAACAGGGGCTTTCCGGCAGGATTTATATTACCGGATTCATGTGCTTGGGCTTCGCATCCCGCCGCTTAGAGAGCGGGCGGAAGATATTCCGCTCATATTTGATTATTATGTAAAAAAAATAAGTGCAAAAGAAGGAAAAAGTGTAAAGATCAGCGCTGGCGCCATGAAGGTGCTGACAGCCTACTCCTGGCCCGGCAATATTCGCCAGCTTAGAAACATTGCGGAAGTGGTGGCTTACTGTGGCTATGAACTTATTGAGCCTGAGCATATCGCTGATGTGCTGCTGGAACAGGAAACAAGGGTTGAAAACAACAAGTATATTACCATTCCTGAAGGTGGTTCGTTAAAACAAATGGAAGCTGAGATCATAAAATGTCTTTTAGCAAAAAACACGTCAGATGAAGTGTGCCGGCAGTTGGGGATCAGTAGAGTGACTTTGTGGCGGAAAACCAAGGATTTGTTTCAAAATTGAAACAGGTGTAATTTCAAATTAGAAACAAAATTTAATGGAGTGTGCCAAAAAGTCTGTGTTTTCAGCTTGGCACACTTCTTGCTATTAATTGATATGAAACTGTTGCTTGATTCAAACAGACAGGGGTGATTATCCGGCGAAACGGTGGACAGGTTCGTGGTGGCTTTAATCAAAAAAGGGGGAGACGTACAAGCATGAACAAAATGGTTAAGAACAGGTATGTATTAGCATTCATCGCATGTGTAATTGGACTGACTCTTGTACTTGCAGGCTGTGGCGGTAAGAAGGAAGAAAGCAAAGCTGCTGCCGGCGAAAAAATTGTGATAAAGATTGCTTATGGCAATAACGTTGGTGAGCCGAACGATAAGGCCGTCCGCGAGTGGGGCCGCCTCATGAAAGAAAAAAGTAATGGCAAGGTTGAGTTCCAATATTATCCAAGCTCTCAGTTAGGCTCGCAGAAAGACGTGACTGAGCAGCTGATTATTGGCTCGAACGTTATCACCATCTCTGACGGCGGCTTCTTGATGGACTATGTACCAGCATTTGGCGTTACCTACCTGCCGTACCTGTATGATAATAAAGAGCAGCTTTACAAGTTAGTCGACAGTGACCTGTTTAAAGACTTGTCTAAACAGCTAGAAACTAAAGGTCTCTATATCGTTCACAGCAAGTGGATCTACGGCGATCGTCATCTGATCGCTACCAAGCCGGTCACCAAACCCGAAGATCTTAAAGGTCTGAAAATCCGGATACCGAACATCCGTCTCTCTACGGAAATGATGAACTCCATGGGCGCGGTATCCACTCCGATGCCGCTGGCTGAAACCTATCCGGCACTAATGCAGGGCGTAATCAACGGTGCGGAAAATCCCATTCCCGTACTGTTTGGCGGCAAAAATCATGAAGGTGCAAAGTACTTAAATCTAACTCGTCACCAAGTAAATCTTTCCAGCTGGATTGCCGGTAAAAAATTCATCGACAAACTACCGCCTGATATCGTCGCGATGCTGAAAGAAACAGGCGAGGAAGCCGGACGTTTCCTAGAGAAGGAAAATGAAAAGGCGGATAAAGAAGCTATCGAAAAAATGAAAGCCGCCGGTGTCCAAGTGGTGGAAGTAGATCGGGCTGCCTTCAAGGAAAAAATGAAAGACTTCCCCCAAAAGTTCAGCAAAGAATTCCCGCCTGAAGTCATGGACAAAGTTATGAAAATCATTAACAGCAAATAATTAAAAAACGTATCCGGCCTCGGTTTAAGCGACCGGGGTCGGATTATTAAAGGATGTGATTTAATGGGACGCATTTGGAAAATAATTACGAGCGTAGACGATTTCCTGGGCATGGTGTTAATGGCTTTTATTATCTTACTGGCCACCGTTAACGTATTTATGCGGTATGTGCTCGGCAGTCCATGGGGCTGGGTAGAGGAAGTCACGATCTTTACCTTTGTTTGGCTAATTATGTTTGGTGCCGCATCGGTAATCAAAGCGGAAGGACACTGCAGTATCGACGTGATAGCCAGACGTTTGCCGCCGCAGGTGCAGCGATATGTGAATATCGTAGTGCATGGCGCCACTATCATCACGCTGATGTTAATGACTTGGTATGGTATAGAACTGATGCTGGGAGCTGGAACCAAGGTTACGCCCATGTTGGGGATACCATATACGTATGTGGATTTGGCCATACCGGTCGGATGTTCGCTTATGCTGATGTATTACGTCAGGCTATTTTGGCTCGATCTTACCGGCAAGGCCCAACAATGTAAGCTAGAGGAGCAATAAAGAATGGAAATTGTACTTGCAGCATTTGCTATGATATTTTTTGCTGGATTTAATATGCCGCTAGCCTTGGCGATCACCATGGGGACATTTATATACTTTTTCGCTGCCAATGACCTGTCGCCGGTCATGGTAATCCAACGAATGATCGGCGGTGCGGACAATGTGCCGCTCTTAGCCATTCCCTTTTTCATGATGCTGGGATCGATATTAAACTATACCGGTATTACTGAGCGGTTGCTCAAGCTTGCGGACGTGCTCTCAGGTCATTTGCGCGGTGGTCTGGCTCAGACAAATGTGGTGCTGGGGGCGCTGATTGGCGGTCCATCCGGTGCCGGTCTGGCTGATGCTGCCATGATCTGTAGAGTGTTGGTACCGGAAATGGTGAGAAATGGATACAGCCGCCCTTTTGCCGCGGCCTTAACCGCTGCGTCGGCACTTTTAGGACCGATCCTTCCTCCTGGTATCGGACTCATCATTTATGGTTTTGTCTCTGACACGTCCATCGGCAAACTGTTCATGGGCGGCATGGGACCAGGACTTTTGCTTACATTTCTGCTGATGGTGGCTGTGGACTATGTGGCTCGTAAACGCGGCTATAAGCCAACACGCACCAAGGCTGCCAGTCTAAAAGAAGTTTTTGTGGCTGCCAAAGGGGCATTCTGGGGATTGATGCTGATGGTCATTATCCTGGGCGGTATCCGTTATGGTGTTTTTACACCGACTGAGGCGGGAGCGGTTACAGTTATTTATTCTCTGATCATCGGCTTTGTCTATCGGGAAACTAGCTGGGAAAATGTGAAAGCAGCCCTGTTGGAGGCATCCCGTTCCAATGGTGCTATCATGCTTATGCTGATGGCCTCAGCAGGCTTTGCCTGGATTTTAACCTGGCAAGGTGTCGCTAACGACGTCATGGTATATCTGACAGATATCACCACCAATCCGGCAGTATTCTTGCTGATTGTCAATGTCTTTTTGCTGGTGCTCGGTATGTTCTTGGATGGCAATGCCGCAATTGTCGTGCTCACACCGCTGCTCATGCCTACCGTGCATGCCCTCGGTATCGATCCAGTCCATTTCGGTATCACCATGATCTTCAACTTATCCATTGGCGCGATTGCGCCGCCGATTGGCATAACGATGCATTTAACCTGTAAGCTGACCGGCGTTAAGATGGATGAATTCCTCAAGGAAATTCTACCGTTCTATGTGGCGCTTTTAGTCACATTGGCAATTACAACTTACTATCCTCCGCTGTCGCTGGCGCTGGCGAACATGGTCAAATAGACTGCAGAATTAGTAGCACGAATATGTGAACCTACCTATAGGAGAGTGTATATCATGAAAGCTGTATGTATTAAAGAGCCAGGCAGTATAGACATCAAAGAAATACAAAAACCACAGCGTGCCAAAGACCAAATTCTAATTAAGGTCAAGAGCGCAGGTATTTGCGGCTCAGATATTGGCGCTTATCGTGGTACTAACCCGCTTGTCTCATATCCACGTATTATCGGTCATGAGATTGCTGGAGAAATCGTCGAAGTACCTGAGGACGAAACCACCTTTACTGTCGGCGACCGGGTTATCCTTGAGCCATATGTTTATTGTGGCAAATGCTATCCCTGCTCGATTGGTCATACTAACTGCTGCGAAAACCTGACTGTGCTTGGTGTGCATATTGACGGCGGTATGGCTGAGTATTTTTCTCACCCCCGCCACCTTGTTCATAAAGCACCTGATAATATCCCGTGGGATATATTGCCTATGGCTGAGCCGCTGGTTATATCCATGCATGCTGTTACCCAGCCTAAGACGCAAGTCGGTGAGCATGTGGTCATTACCGGTTGTGGTCCCATCGGTCTCTTGGCAGCGCAATACGCGCTCACTTTAGGAGCCATCCCAATTGTTGTCGATCCGGTTGACGAAAGACTAGCGCTGGCAAGACAATTAGGAGTAGTGCACACGGTTAATCCTGTCACTAGTGACGCTGTCAAGGAAATCCAGGTAATAACGAATGAACGTATGGCCGAGGTGGTTATTGAGGCATCAGGGGATGCCCGTGCCATTCGTAGTGCCATTGATTATGTGTCCTATGCCGGACGAATCTCCTTTGTCGGCTGGCCTAAGAATGAAATCCCGCTGCCGACCGCCTTATTTACCAAAAAAGAGCTTACAATTGTTGGCTCCCGTAACAGTGTCGCCATGTTCCCTGAGAGCTTGCGCCTTATCTCTGAGAAAAAAATCGATGTTGCTGCCCTTGTCACCAAAACGGTACCACTAGCGGAGATTCCGGCTACTGTCCAGGATATTTCCGAACATCCGGAAAGATACCTCAAAGTCATCGGCTTGTTTTAATCTAATACGAAATCCAATAAGGATTTTCTTATCGACATGATGGTAGTAACGCGTCACCGCTGGCGCTTGACTACCATCATGCCTGTAAATCCTTATTGGTTACTATATACATAGGGAGTGAAGAAGATGAACCAATTAAACGCGACAACACTAAAAAGTATTATACCGCCATCAGATTTGGAGGTAGTCGCTGCTAGTGATCTACCTGAGCGCGTTATTCAGTTTGGCGAGGGTAACTTTTTACGGGCTTTTGTTGATTGGATGATTCACCGGCTTAACAAGCAAGGTTTATTTAACGGCAAGGTTGTCCTAGTTCAGCCGATTGCTGAAGGGCTTGCCGACAAAATTAATGAACAAGATGGGTTATATACCCTGTTATTGCGCGGACTGCAGGACGGGAAGATTGTTGAGCAAAAGGAGATTATTACCTCTGTTAGCCGGGGTATCAATCCGTACACAGACTGGGCTGCTTGCTTACAATGTGCCGAGAATCCGGAGATTGAGTTTGTCGTTTCCAATACGACTGAGGCCGGCATTACCTATGACCCGTCTGACCGTCTTGACAATAGACCGCCTGTTTCTTTTCCGGGGAAACTGACCGCTTATCTGTATCATCGCTTTCAGCATTTCCAGGGTAATGCTGCCAAAGGCATGGTCATCCTCCCCTGCGAACTTATCGAGCGCAACGGTGAACAGTTAAAAGCCATTGTGCTGCGATTGGCTCAGGAATGGGGCTTGCCTGCCGCGTTTAGCGAATGGGTTACAGCCAACAATACCTTTGTCAATACCTTGGTAGACCGGGTTGTTACCGGTTACCCCAGGGATGAAGTCAAAGAATTGGAACAGTACCTGGGCTATCATGATGCGCTGTTAAATACCGGTGAGTTATTCCATCTGTGGGTTATCGAGGGGCCGGAGGAGTTGGCAGAACGCCTGCCTTTTGCCAAAACAGGCCTTAATGTGATTTGGACAAACGATATGTCGCCGTACCGCACCCGTAAAGTACGCATTCTAAACGGCGCGCACACCTCATCAGTGCCGGTGGCTTATCTTTATGGTCTGGAAACAGTCAAAGAGATGATGGATCATCCGGTCATGGGCAAGTTTATCCGCCAGGTCATCTGGGAAGAGATTGTGCCAGCCATTAAGCTTGACCGGGATATGCTGAGTGACTTTGCCAAAAGTGTTATTGAGCGCTTTGAAAATCCTTTCATTAAGCACTATCTGCTCAGTATTCTGCTCAACTCGTCGTCCAAGTTTAAAACAAGAAATCTACCCTCGCTGCTTGAATACTACCAGCAGAACGGCACACTGCCCCAAAAGCTGGTGTTCTCCCTGGCTGCTCTTATTACTGTTTACAAAGACGGCATAATCGAAGGGTCTGCTATGAAAGCGCATCGCCCGGCCGGCGAGTTTATTATGAAAGATGATATATCCACCCTCGAATTCTGCGCCGCTGCCTGGAAGGCGTATGACGGTAGCTCGCAAAGTGCTGAAAAAGTGGCACATGCCGTATTGGGTAACACCGGTATCTGGGGCACTGATTTAAATGAAGTTCCTGGCCTCACTGCCATGGTAGCCAAGTACCTCTGCCGGATTTGCGAACACGGTATACAAAACACCGTGGCCAGTTTAGTCGAGTAGCGGCTTGGGTGGGAGGAAGAGCAAATGTCTTTGTTAAAAATTCATGCAAATGACAATGTAGCGGTCACATTAGCACCAGTTGCGGCCGGTGAAGTGCTGGCGGTAAACGGCCAAAGTCTACAGGCTGCTGTCGCTGTTGATAAAGGCCACAAGGTTGCGCTTACCAACATCGCTAAAGGGCAAAAAATCATCAAATACGGCTTTGCTATCGGCATTGCCTCTGCAGATATCAAGGCAGGTGACTGGGTTCACACCCACAACCTGACGACAGGCTTGGGCGAGATTTTAGATTATGAGTATAAGCCTGAACTCAATGAGCTACCGCAAGTAGAGCCGAAAGTATTTCAGGGTTACCGCCGTCCGGACGGAAAGGTGGGAATCCGTAACGAGGTTTGGATTATCCCTACTGTCGGCTGTGTTAATAAGAATGCCGAACTTATTGCCCGTCAATCAGCAGTGGAATATGGCAGTATCGCTAATATTGACGGCATCTATGAGTTCAAGCATCCTTATGGTTGTTCGCAAATGGGCGATGATCAGTTGACTACCCAGCGGATCCTTGCCAACTTAGTCGCTCATCCCAATGCTGGTGCAGTGCTGGTGCTGGGGCTTGGCTGTGAGAATAACAACATTGGTGAATTTAAAAAGATTTTGGGTGACTATAATCCGGACAGGGTAAAATTCCTGGAAGCGCAGTCAGTCGAGGATGAGATTGCCGAAGGTGTACGGCTAATCGGAGAACTTGCCGGGTACGCCAAACAGTTTTCGCGGGAAGAATGCCCTGCTTCCGAATTGATTATTGGTCTTAAGTGCGGTGGCTCGGACGGCTTTTCCGGCATTACCGCCAACCCGCTGGTAGGAGCATTTTCAGACAGACTGACCGCCATGGGCGGTACTACCGTGCTAAGCGAGGTTCCGGAGATGTTTGGGGCCGAAACCATACTTATGAACAGGGCCATTAATCAAGAGGTTTTTGAGAAAACCGTTCGATTAATTAACAGCTTCAAAGAGTATTTTGCTGCTCATAATCAGACCATCTACGAAAATCCATCTCCAGGCAACAAGAAGGGCGGTATCTCAAGCCTTGAGGACAAATCGCTAGGCTGTACCCAAAAGGGCGGTACCGGCAGCGTAACAGATGTCCTCGACTATGGCGAGCAGGTTAAAACAAAGGGGCTAAACCTATTAAGCGGTCCTGGTAATGACGGAGTGGCAACAACTGTACTGGCTGCTGCCGGCTGTCATATTATCTTGTTTACCACTGGGCGCGGTACGCCGCTCGGGACAGTTGTCCCAACAGTAAAAGTGGCGACAAACAGCGAACTGTTTACCAAAAAGCGCAACTGGATGGATTTTGATGCCGGCCAGTTGCTTGCCGGTATGAAGCTGGCGCCGCTTACCGACGTGTTTGTTGACTATATTATTGAGGTGGCTTCTGGCAGGCAGACGCAGACGGAAAAAATGGGGTTCAGGGAGATTACGATATTTAAAAATGGAGTAACTCTCTAGTAAATTTAGGATTATCCATTGACGGCATTCTTGCCCCTCTGCTATAATGACGGTGATAATTATATACAATGCACGGTTAAGGTGCCCCCGCTTGCTGGGGGGAGAATAGGGAAGTCGGAATATGGGAGATTCCATATATACGCGCGGGCCCACCACTGTACCGGGAAGACCTTACATATGTCACTCGCAAGGGGAAGGCGTAAGAGTTGATGAACCGGGAGCCAGGAGACCTGCCTTACACCGTTAAACCATCCTTCATGGAAAAGAAGGCTTTTTTGGGATTACCCAAAAGAGCCTTTTGTTTTTTCCTGATAGAAAATGTAACTTTCGCTTGGATAAGGGCAACACCGGCTTCCTCTTTCGCCAATGGCTCGGCGCAAGCCGTGTTTTACTTTATCGCTACTTGATTTTATTTAAGATACGGGGGGTTATTATGAGTTTGCTACAAGAAACATTATTGAGAATTATGGCTCCGGACACTGCTGTGATGCAGCAGGTACAGGAAAGACTGGATGGGCAGCTAAGGCCGGCCGGCAGTCTTGGACGCTTGGAACAAATGATACGGCAGTACGCCGGCATAACCGGCCAGCTGCAGCCTGCGGTGCCGCGCACCTGCATGGTTGTAGCCTCGGCAGATCACGGGGTTGCCAAGCAAGGGATAAGCGCTTACCCGGTGGAAACCACCATCCATATGACGGCCAATTATCTTATATCGAAAGGCGGCAGCGCTAATGCTTTTGCCAATTTCTGCGGAGCCGATATGGTCGTGGTCGATATGGGAGTAGCAGGTGACTTATCGCATGTCCCAGGGCTGTGGCACCGCAAAATAGCCTATGGCACTCAGGATTTTACCCAAGGCCCGGCTATGACACGGGAGCAAGCCGTGCAGGCAATAGAAACAGGCATTGAAATTGTCAATGACCGGGTACGGCAGGGGTACACCTGCTTTAGCCTTGGGGAGATGGGGATTGGCAACACGACAGCCAGTGCAACCATTGTCGGGGCATTTACTGGTTTGTCACCCGAACAGGTTACAGGACGGGGTACAGGGATTTCTGACAGCCGGATGCAGGTGAAAATTGATATTGTTCGCCGGGCGCTGGAATTAAATAAGCCTGATAGCAGGGACGGACTTGACGTTCTGGCTAAGGTGGGTGGGTTTGAGATTGGGGCATTGGCAGGTGTTGTTTTGGGATGTGCAGCCAACAGGTGTGCCGTTGTGATTGACGGGCTCAA
Organism: Sporomusa sp.; assembly: GCF_035561155.1. Classification (GTDB taxonomy): domain Bacteria; phylum Bacillota; class Negativicutes; order Sporomusales; family Sporomusaceae; genus Sporomusa. Next base: position 15,704 of record NZ_DATMYD010000083.1, read on the forward strand.
TACTACGGCTGCGGCCTTAATCGCCAACGCCATCCACCCCTTGAGCAAAGAGTATATGTTTGCTTCTCATCTGTCAGGTGAACCGGCTCACATCATTGCGCTGCGGTATCTTAATCTGGAAGCCTGTCTGGATATGGGCGTTCGCCTGGGTGAAGCGATCGGGGCCTCTGTAGTTGTCGATATGCTAACTGCGACAGTTAAAATGCTCAATAACCTGGGAGGTCAGTCTAATGTTTGAAAACATCATTACATTAATAAAGCCCTTAGATGAGGCAGCCATGGAAAAGTGTCAGCTAAGGCTGGATAACCTGACCAAACCCTTGAACAGCCTGTATTCGTTCGAACACATAGCCCGTCAATTAGCAGGAATCACTGCCAATCCCCGCCCGCGGAGCCTGGCAAAGAGTATTATCATTATGGCAGCCGATAATGGCATTGCTGCTGAAATAACAGGTGATGGCAAGGCAATAACCCCACAAAGAATTAACAGCTTCTGCCGCGGTAATGCGCCCATTCATGTGTTTGCCGAACATGTTCAAGCTAAGCCGGTTCTAGTGGATATTGGTGTAGCTTCAGACCTGCCGCAGTTGCCGGAGGTACGGCATGAAAAGGTTGCTTATGGCACAAACAATATTACTCAGGAACCGGCTATGACGCGGCAGCAGGCTGTACAGGCCATAGAGGCAGGCATTAACATTGCCCGCGAGGAAATTGCAAAGGGCGTCCAGATTCTGGGCTTAGGCGAAATGGGGATGGCAGGCACAATTCCGGGCATTGCTGTAGTTGCCTGTTACAGCGATAAGCCGCTGAACGAATTAGGCGGGCAGCTGAGTGAACTTGTCCAAACGGCAATAACCGCCAACCAACCTGATAAAACAGATCCGCTTGATGTCTTGAGCAAAATCGGCAGCTTGGCAATCGCCGGCTTAGTTGGTGTCATACTAGGAGCAGCCTCTGGCCGGGCGGCTGTAGTTCTAGACGGCCTTGCTACAAGCGCGGCGGCACTGATTGCTACAAACCTGGCACCTGAGGTTAAGGACTATTTGATAGGCTCGCATTTTGCCGTTGAACCGGCTCATCAGACTGCCCTTGATATGATTGGGATACCGGCCTATCTTAAGCTAGATATCAATCTGGGCGAGGGTGTTGGCACTGCCCTTGGCATGTCACTTGTTAATGCCTCTATGCATGTAATCAATGATATGAAAACGTTCGGCGAAGCCGAGGTTGCTGTGGCCCAGGATGGGCCGGGCGCATTAAAACAGAGCAAGGATGTTAAAGATTAGACAGTAGGTTTTCCACCATGTGGAATCATAGCTGCAGGTATTTTACAACAAACAGCTAATTAAAAGCTTTTGTCGCAGTTTAAGTTGTAAGGGAGATACCTAGCATGAAATCCTCACGTAAACTTACTACATTAGCTAACGTACTTTTCTGCTTTAACGGCATTATTTGCCTGCTGCCTGGAGTGGTTCTGATTCATATTGCCAGGAGTTTTCAAGTAGATACTCATATTATCGGCTATATTTACACCTTGTTTACTCTTGGCAATATTACGGCAGTGCAGTGTAATGGCCGCCTGCTGGAAAAAACAGATATAAGAGTGCAGCTATTATTGGTCGCAGGCCTGGTGGCGGCAAGTATTATTGGAATTTCCAGTGTCGGCAGTTTGCCTTTATTCGCTTTTTTTGTATTTGCCTTTGGCGTCGGCAATGGTTTCTTTTCTTCGACAGCCAGTTACATTATCGTGCATTTATATGATAACAAAGACAGGTCTTCGCGATTGAGCGTACTCCACTTTTTTTTCAGCATTGGTGCCATTATTTCACCGCTTCTTTCCGGGGCTTTATTAGCGAACGGTATTGAGTGGCAGTCTATTTACCGGTTGGTACTACCGTTACTGGCCGGTGTTTTGCTGTTCGTATGGTTCACTCCGGTTAGGTTAAGTAAGCGCCAGCAACATGTTGAGAAGAATAAAATTGACAAACTCAAGCTTAGTGCCTATGCAATTGCCGTAAGTTTGTTCTGTTATATGATTGCGGAAGGCAGTTTTATGTTTTGGGGGAATACGTACTTTATTGAGTATCTGGCGGTGGATGCAACCCAAGCCGGATTTCTCATCTCGGTATTCTGGTTTTTCATGTCGGCAGGCAGAATTTTATCAGGACTGATTTTACGAAAAGTCAATGTAGAAAAATACATTCTGATTTGTTCAGGCGTAGCTTTTGCCGCCTTCATGGTATTGGTTAACAGCTCGGATTACTTTACTGTGCTGGCAGCAGTAAGCTTAATGGGTCTGGGTTTTTCCGGGCTGTATGCGTGCATCTTGTCGTATGGTACCTTGCAGTTACCTTATCCATCGGCTGCATTGATGTCACTATATATTACGTTTGGCTCCTTAGGGGGACTGACAGCCTCGCCCTTTTCCAGCTGGCTGAAACATTCCTTTAGCTTGAAGGCAGCACTGATGATTAGTGGCAGTTTTATGGCAGCCGTTTTTATTTTAATTGCACTCACTGTCGTTAATGCTGGCAGCGAAAATAATCACCAAAAACCAAATTGAAAAAAAACACAAAAAAATCTAAATTTTTTCCTGTTGTCAGAAAAATAGTACTCGTGCTAGTATGGTAGTATGGTAGTGTGGCAGTAGGCAATCGAGAGTAGCGAAGGGGGATCTAGACGTTGTTAATAATAGAGCAAAAACCTCAGGAATCGATTCGTGAGTATGTTTATAGGTTTTTGAGAATGAATATTATCGACCTCAACCTTCCTCCTGGACAAAGTATTTCAGAACAAGATGTGGCCACTCAGCTAAATGTAAGCCGCACTCCGGTAAGAGAAGCCTTTATTAAGCTGGCACAGGAAAACCTGTTGGACATTATCCCGCAAAAGGGGACCTATGTTTCCCTGATCGATATTGACCAGGTTGAGGAATCTAAATTTGCCAGAGAAACGCTGGAAAAAGCAGTTATTCAGCAAGCTTGCGTCAGTTTTCCCAGTGAGGATTTGCTGCAGCTTCAGACCAGTCTGGCGCTACAAGAGTTGTGCATCAGCGAAAAAAACTATCACAGATTCTTTGAACTTGACGAAACAATGCACGGGCTTATTTTTAAAGGGTGCAAGAAGAGCCGCACCTGGAACATGCTGCATTTGATGAATGCGCACTACAACCGGGTCCGCATACTGAATCTAAAGGTGAAAGAATTTGAATGGGAGCAGCTGATTGAGCAGCATAGCGCACTTGTTAGGGCGATTCGCGAAAACGATGTAGTCTTAGGAAAAAAAATAATTGATTTGCACTTAAACAAGGTAGTTGTCGATTTAGAACATTTGAGGAACGAGCAGGGGCATTATTTTTTGCCTTGTAAACAACAGACATTTACTATGACAAACAAATAGGGGGAATACCGTATGCTTATGTCTTTTCGTTGGTATGGCAACAAGCTTGATAAGATCCCACTGAGCTATATCAGACAAATTCCTGGTATGAAAAATGTGGTCAGCGCCATATACCATATTCCTGTTGGTGAAGTGTGGCCTTATGAGGACATTCTGGAGATTAAAAACCAGATTGAAGCCGCCGGCCTCACCTTTAAAACAGTGGAAAGCGTGAACGTTCATGAGGATATCAAACTTGGTCTTGCCACCAGGGATCGCTATATCGAAAACTACTGTATTACGCTAAAGAACCTGGCTAAAGCAGGGGTTGATGTAGTCTGCTACAACTTTATGCCTGTCTTTGACTGGACCCGGACAGAACTGGCAAAAGAACTGCCTGACGGCTCTACAGCCCTCTTTTATGATGAAAAGATTATCAAAAACTTAGAGCCAGCCAAGCTTGTTGAAGATATGGAGAAAGGCTCTAACGGTTTTGAACTCCCCGGCTGGGAAAAAGGTCGTCTGGCTTCTATCAAAAAGCTGTTTGACTTGTACAAGGACATTGATGAAGAGAAACTGTTTGAAAACCTGAAATACTTCCTGGAAGGCATTATTCCTACTGCCGAAGAGTGCGGTATTAAAATGGCCATTCATCCGGATGATCCGCCCTGGTCTGTATTTGGTCTGCCGCGGATTGTAACCTGCAAGGAAAACCTTGAGCGTATTGTCAAACTTGTTGACAGCCCGTCTAACGGTCTTGCACTGTGCAGTGGTTCGCTTGGCGCCAATCCGAACAATAACATTCCAGAGATTTTTGGCTATTTTGCTCAAATGGGACGCCTCCACTTTGCTCATGTTCGCAATATTAAGATATATGAACCAGGCGTGTTTAGTGAAGTCGCCCATAAAGATGATACTTCTTCGCTTGATATGTACGGTATCATGAAAGCACTCCATGATGCAGGCTTTACCGGCCCGTTACGACCTGACCACGGCAGGATGGTTTGGGGTGAAGAAGGCATGCCTGGCTACGGTCTCTACGACCGGGCGATGGGGGCTGTATATCTGTATGGCTTGTGGGATGCCATCGACAGGTGCGCAAAGGGTTCCCTTTCCGCTAAATAATGATTAAATAAGCAAGGGGGCAAAGGCCTTGGAATGTCTGAAAAGATTTGCTCTAAAGATTGACACATTGTTTGAAAACTGTGCAATATTTGCATTGCTCGGTGTAATTATCGTCATGGCTGTTCAAGTATTTACCCGGAAGGTATTTAACTTTGTTTTCTTCTGGTCAGAAGAAGCCATTCTATTGTGTCTGGTATGGTTTGCCTTCATGGGCATTGCCATTGGTTTCCGCGAGGGTGTGCATATGGGGGTCGAAGCGTTGACTGACCGCATGTCTCCTAAGGTTAACTTCTGGATTGACAAGTGGATTGAGCTAATGGGCCTTCTCTACGGCTTGTATTTTGTGATCTACGGCTGGGAGTTTACTGTACTGATGTTTGATTCCACCCTGCCAGCCACTAAATTGCCTAACAGTATTGTGTATCTTGTTATGCCGGTAAGCGGACTTATGGTTTGCGCTTATTCGCTCTTGCACCTGGCTGGCATTGATACCAAGCGTCACACAGGATCTGATCTTGAGATTGGCGGAGACATGGAGGGCAAAGAATAATGGACGTAAATGATATTGCAGTATGGCTGCTTGGAATTAGCTTTATTGGAACCGTACTTCTTAAACTGCCTGTAGCCCAGGCGTTATTTGCCTCGTCTTTGTTAACCATGGTGTTCCTTGACGTTCCCCTTCCTACTGTTGGGCAGCAAATGATTAATGGCGTTAGCACGTTTTCCTTGTTAGCTATTCCGTTTTTCATTCTCACAGGTCAAATCATGGGCGAGGGCGGCTTGGCCCAGCGATTGGTCGACTTCGCCAGTTTGCTAGTTGGCAGGATTCGTGGTGGCCTGGCGCTGGTAAACTGTATTGCCTGCATGTTCTTTGGTAATATTTCAGGCTCAGCCGGTGCGGATGCAGCTTCGGTCGGTTCGGTTATGATCCCGGCCATGAAGAAAAAAGGCTATGATGCCGACTATGCGGTTGGTCTTACCATTTCTTCAGCCATCCAAGGAGTTGTTGTACCGCCTAGCCATAATCTAGTATTATACTCGATCGTTGCTGGTGGCATTTCCATTAAGAGTCTATTCCTTGGCGGCATTGTTCCTGGTTTTATATTGCTTGGTTCACTTATGACTGTAGCTTATATAATGGCCAAAAAACGTAATTATCCAGTTAGTGACCCTGTTGACAGAAAAGCTATACCACGTATTGTTTTTGACGGACTGTTATCTATTTCTCCGGCCTTCATTATTCTTGGTGGTATTATCTCTGGGGTGTTTACTGCTACTGAATCAGGTGCCCTGGCGGTTGTTTATTCCTTTATCCTGGCTTTCGGCTTTTACCGTGATGTACCGGTAACCCGCATGTGGAGTGTGCTTAAACGTACTCTGCGTACGGTATTAATGGTTTACTTCCTGATTGCCGCATCGGCCGCCTTTGGCTATGTAATGGCCTACCTGAGCATACCTGATATGATTACCTCTTGGTTTTTGAGCATATCGGAAAATCCATATGTTATCCTAATGCTTATGAACATTCTGCTCATAATTTTGGGCGGGCCTATGGACATGGCACCTATGATTCTGATTTTAACGCCTGTATTGCTGCCGGTAGCTACGGCTATGGGCATGGATCCTGTTCACTTTGGCCTTATGCTGGTATTTAATGCCGGAATAGGATTATTGACACCCCCGGTTGGAACAGTATTATTTATCGGCTGTGCTATCGGCGGCGTCAGTATATCCCAAGGTACTAAAGCCATGATGCCATTCTTCTATGCTATGCTGGTGGTTCTACTTCTAATCACCTATGTTCCGCAAACTGTCCTATGGCTGCCGTCTCTCTTTAAATAGAGTCTAGTTAGGGTTTGTATACGGATGGCAGAGGGGGCGATTTGTACAGAAACTGTCACGGTGTATTAGGTATCCGTACTAATTATTAAGGGGGAGAACAATGAAAAGTAAAAAATGGTTAGCGGCATGTTTAGCAGTTGTTTTGGGGGCAGGAATCGTGGTATCAGGCTGCGGCGGCGCTAAAAAAGATGGTGCTGCAGGTGATGCTCAGAAACCCAAGTACACTTTCCGGTTAGCAGAAGCTCATCCCTCCGATTATCCTACAACTCTTGGTGACAAAAAGTTTGCCGAGCTTGTTAATGAAAGAAGTAAAGGCCGCATTCAAATAAAAGTATTCGATTCTGCTCAGCTTGGTGATGAGAAGTCAGTCGTTCAGCAGATTCAAATGGGTTCTCTTGAATTTACGCGCGTCAGCACAGGTAACTTAGCCGAGTTTAATAAGGCATTTGGCGTATTCTCCCTGCCTTATATCTTCAATGATGATGCTCATGTATGGCGCTATCTTGACAGTGAGTCAGGCAAACAACTGCTGGCCAGTCTTGATAAATCCAAAATGGTAGGACTTGCTTACTATAGCTCAGGCTCCCGCAGCTTCTATACTAAAAACCCTGTTAAGTCACCTGAAGACTTAAAAGGCATGAAAATCCGTGTTATTCAAAATGCTATTAACATTGACCTGATGAAAGCCTTTGGTGCCAGCGCAACCCCGATGGCATATGGCGAAGTATTCAGCGCCTTGCAGACTGGCGTTATTGACGGCGCTGAGAACAATGCGCCCAGCTTCCTGACCGCCAGCCATAACCAGGCTGTAAAAAACTATGTGTTAGACAGTCACCAGAGAGTGCCTGAAGTGTTAATGATGAGCAAAATAACCTCAGATAAGCTGTCTGAAGAAGACCGCGCTCTCATTAGACAAGCCGCCCAGGATTCTGTTCAATATCAAAAAGAGCAATGGGACAAGTTTGACAAAGATGCAATGGATAAGCTTGTTAAGAGCGGTGTAGTTGTAACTGAAGTCAAAGATGTGAAACCTTGGCAGGATGCAGCTAAGCCGGTTATCGAAAAATACGGTGTTGATTTTAAAGCCGAATTGGAAGCTATCCAAAAACTAGCTAAATAGTTGAGCGTAAAAAAAGCATAATTGCGGCGGCTGTTCATCGCTCAGATGAACAGCCGTTTGTTTAGCCGTTCAGTCACAATGCTGGTATGGGATGTTTGGTGTGTGGAAATTTTAGAATCAGTGTTTGACTTTTACATTAGATTGAAAAAAAGAAGGGAGTCATCCAATGTTACAGTTAAATAAAGAAAGTATAAAAAATACTGCCCAATGGGAACAAGCAGGTATCGAAAATGTAAAATTTGATTATGATCAAATGACGGCCATGACCAAGGAAAACCCGACATGGGTGCACTTTGGGGCTGGTAATATCTTCAGGGGCTTTATCGCCATGCTGCAGCAAACACTCCTAAACTCTGGCAAAGTGGATACAGGAATTGTTGTTGTCGAAACATATGATCATGAAATTATCGAAAAGATTTATGCCCCTTATGATAATTTAGGTTTATTGGCTATTATGAATACTGATGGCAGCCTGGAAAAAAAGATTATAGGCAGCATAAGCGAAAGTCTAATAGGGGACCCTGCCAGAGAAAATGACTGGCAGAGACTACAAACCATATTTGCTACCCCTTCGTTACAGCTAGCAAGTTTTACCATAACTGAAAAAGGGTATAGCTTAAAGAATGCTTCCGGTGAGTATTCCGTAGATGTGCAGGAAGATATGGCGAACGGGCCTAAGCGACCTAAAAGTGTTATGGCTAGAATAACGTCCCTGGCCTATACCCGCTACAAAAATGGTGAACTGCCGATTGCTTTCGTCAGTATGGATAACTGCTCCCATAATGGCGATATACTACACAGCGCTGTTGCGGCAATTGCCGCCAAGTGGAGCGAAACGGGCTTAGTGGAAGAAGGATTTCAGCATTATATAAATAATCCTGAAAAGGTGTCCTTTCCCTGGAGCATGATCGATAAAATTACCCCCAGACCTGCTGAAAGTGTTAAAGCCGCATTAAGTGAAAGCGGTTTTGAAAGTACAGAGATTCTTTGTACAACTAAAAATACATTTATTGCTCCTTTTGTTAATGCCGAAAAGTCGGAGTACCTGGTAATAGAAGACAAATTCCCGAATGGCCGTATGCCGCTGGAACAGGCTGGTGTAATCTTTACCGACAGGCAGACTGTGGATAGGGTTGAAAAGATGAAAGTATGTACCTGCCTGAATCCCCTGCATACCTCGTTGGCGATATTTGGCTGTTTGCTGGGGTATACATTGATAGCAGACGAAATGAAAGATCCGGAATTGAAAAAGCTGGTAGAAAAAGTAGGCTACGAAGAAGGAATGCCAGTTGTTGTAAATCCACAGATTATCGATCCGGAAGCCTTTATCAGAGAAGTCATTGAGGTAAGATTCCCTAATCCGTATATACCTGATACACCCCAAAGAATTGCCACAGATACATCACAAAAGGTAGGTATACGGTTTGGCGAAACCATCAAGGCTTATGGCCAAAGGCCGGGTTTGGATGTAACCAATCTTAAGTATATTCCGCTTGTTATTGCCGGTTGGTGCAGATACCTGATGGGTGTGGATGATCAGGGCAAGGAAATGAGTTTAAGCTCAGATCCTCTTTTGAGTACGTTGAGGGCTTACATTTCAGGGATTAGATTGGGTGACACCACATCAGTACAAGTGAATTTAAAGCCAATACTTTCGAATAAAGACATATTTGGATCAGATCTTTATTGTGTTGGACTAGGGGAGAAGATTGAAGGCTATTTTGCTGAAATGATAGCTGGAACCGGTGCAGTAAGAGCTACCCTGCAAAAGTATTTATAAAAGACAATAAGCAAGTCGTAGTCCTCGAGTAATGCAAAAAAAGCTCAAGTAGCGGTTGGAGATGCCTGCTGCCTGAGCTTTTTTTCCTATGGCTGAAAAGAAAAAACACCTAACCTATGAAGGAAAGGTGTGATTATGCAAAATATTCTCCGCTAAACGGAAAACTAGTTAAATATCAGCGGCATTAGTAGCATTAAAGATATAATACCCATACATTGCAGTAACTCTTTCAAATGTATTACTCCCTTCACTAACAATAAAATATCAAAGTATTCGACAATATAGTAATATTATCCACAAATCTTGATAACAATAGTATAATAGTAAATAAAACTGTAAACGTCAATTGCTTTTTAATATTGTAAATAAAAAATACTGGGTTGTACAAGTCCTTTAGGATACTGGCAGAAACTGCCTGTGCCTGTAGGGGAATAGCGGTTGTACTTATTATCAGAAGGGGCATACTTTCTGATCATGTAGAAACAGTTTTTGGAAAATGGAGATAAATTACGTGGATATAAGACAGTTGGAATATTTTATTGAGGTTGCACGCCAGAAAAACTTCAGCAAAGCGGCAGAAACATTGCACGTTTCACAGCCTTCTATCAGCAAGACCATTAAAGATCTGGAAAGTCAGCTTGGTTCGGTATTGTTTTACCGGAATCCTAAGTCTGTTGAGCTAACCGATGCCGGCGAAGCAATCCTTGAACAGGCACAGCAGATCGTTTCCTCTTTTCAAAACATCAATGCGCAACTCGGTGGAATCACTAAGCTTCAATCAGGTAAAATCCATATTGGATTGCCGCCGATTACCGGCGTAAGCGACTTTGCTCAGTCGCTGGGGCAATTTAAAAACGAATACCCTAATATCCAGATTAACTTGTATGAATATGGCTCAAAGAAAATAGAACTGGGAATCCAAGACGGTACGCTGGATTTGGGGATCATTTATGTACCCTGTGAAGAAGAATCGCTTTATGAAACCGTTTCTTTTGTGCAAGACCGGCTTAACATTGTCATGCACCCCAAGCACCCTTTAGCCAAACAGAGCGTAATTACTTATCAGGATCTTAAAAATGAGCAGTTTGTTTTATATAGTAATGACTATATCCTGCATGATAAAATTATTGAACGTTGTAAAGAGGCCGGCTTTACCCCAAACATAATCTTTGAAACGTCCCAGCAGGAACTTATGACTCAAATTGTTGCAGCACGTCTTGGGGTAGCGTTACTCCCCAGTAAGGTATGCCAAGCACTTAAGACTGACACATTTACTACGCTGCCTATGGCCGATCCGCAGCTCTACCTGCAATTAGCCATGGCGTGGAAAAGAGGCCGGTATTTGTCCCATGCCGCCCGGGAACTGATTGCCTTTGTGAAACGGGAATAACCGCCAAAATTTGCAAATCTTTTGCTGGTTGTATATAATAAAAGCACTAGTTAGTGATCGGCGTTAATTTTAATCAGATGGTGCGGATGATAAGGTAACGTTGAGTAAAAACTAGGACCTGCCAGGGTCCTAGTTCTAATTTTGTTAGTGAATAAAAAATATTATTGGAGGTTCCAGTTGAAGAAGAACGACAAACTATTAATTATACCACTTGGGGGTCTTGGCGAGATCGGGAAGAATATGACGGTGTTCCGTTACGGCGATGACATGATTATCCTGGATTCAGGCCTCGCTTTCCCGGAAGAGGACATGCTAGGTATTGATTTAGTGATACCTGACATGACCTATCTCATAGAAAATAAGGATAAAATTAGGGCAGTTGTCTTAACCCATGGCCACGAGGACCATATCGGCTCCTTATTTTATCTACTGCGCCAGGTCGATGTACCTGTGTATGGCTCTAAGCTTACCCTCGGTTTAGTAGAGGGACGGCTCAAGGAGTATGATGTCTCAGCCCACAATCTCATTCCGGTAGCTCCCGGAGATTCGCTCACGCTCGGACAATTTGAAGTCGGTTTTATCCGGGTTAACCACTCGATTGCCGATGCTTTGGGTATTTACCTCAAAACTCCGGTAGGAACGGTTGTTCATACCGGAGACTTCAAAATAGATCAGACCCCTGTTGACGGCAAAATGATAGATATCCATAAATTTGCTGAGCTAGGGAATGAGGGAGTACTTGTGCTAATGTCTGACAGCACCAATGCTGAGCGTCCAGGCTACACTAAGTCAGAACGCACAGTAAGCGTAGCGTTAGATGAGCATTTTCGCGCCGCGAAGGGGCGAATTATTCTAACAACCTTTGCTTCTAATGTACCTAGACTACAGCAAGCTATTACTTCGGCCTGTAAATATGGGCGCAAAGTAGCGCTGCTTGGCCGGAGTATGGTAACCGTTATAACTAAGGCTCAGGAGCTTGGTTATATGAGCATCCCGGAAGGAATCCTGATTAGTGTTGATGAAATCAACCGTTATCCTGACAACCAAATGCTTATTTTGACCACAGGCAGTCAGGGCGAACCCATGGCGGCGCTAAGCCGTCTAGCATCGAAAAATCATCGTAGTTTAGAATTGGCTCACGGAGATACTGTGCTTATCGCGGCTAGTCCGATACCTGGCAATGAGCGTTCCATAGGTCGAACTATCGATGCATTACTTCGCTCAGGCGTGCATGTCGTTTATGAAAGAACGTCAGGCATCCATGTTTCCGGCCACGCCAGCCAGGAAGAGCTTAAACTCATATTGAACCTGACTCAGCCCAAATTTCTCATTCCTGTGCATGGTGAGCACCGGATGCTCAAACACCATGGAAAACTGGCGAATGAGCTAGGAATACCTAAAGAGAACGTTTTTATTGGTGAAAATGGTCATGTTTTTGAGTTTACTGCAGAGACCGGACGTATGGCTGGTAAAGTAACTGCCGGAAAAATCTTTGTAGACGGTTTAGGTGTCGGTGATGTCGGCAATATTGTTATCAGGGATCGACGCCAACTCTCTCAAGACGGCGTATTAATTGTTGTTGTTACCCTTGATAAAAGCAGGGGCTGTGTTCTCGACGGTCCGGATATTGTTTCCCGGGGATTTGTCTACGTACGAGACTCAGAAGCTTTAATTGACGAGTCTCGCAAAATAGTAAAAAGCGTGTTAGAACGTTTTGAAAACCAGCCAATAACCCAATGGGCGCCGCTCAAGGCTGGCATGCGGGAAGCACTGGCGAAGTATTTATTTTCTAAAACCGGACGCAGGCCCATGATTTTGCCAATTATTATGGATCTATAAGCTGCCGTCGAAGGGCTTACTCAAAAGACCTACAAGCAATTAGCTGCTTGTAGGTCTTTACTATTGTACGTGTGTAGACTTTAGTAACGCGCCCTGTTTACTTTTTTTGGAGAAACCCGTAGTACCTTGCAGGATTTACCACACCAATTTAGAAAGGATATTAGAAATAAAGGTTTCAGGGAGGTTAGCCAGATGTCGGAAAAAACGGTAAAAGTTCTTCAGCTTATTGACCATGATTTTGAAGACCTGGAATTGTGGTACCCTGTTCTCCGATTGAGGGAAGCCGGTGTAGAAGTGCACATAGCCGGTGAAAAGAAGCAGGAAACCTATATCGGTAAATATGGCGTGCCAGCAGTATCTGACTGCAGCTTTTTAGAGGAGAATGCCGAAGATTATGATGCTTTGCTAGTGCCAGGCGGGTGGGCACCTGACAAATTAAGGCGCTATCCTGCAATCTTGAAGCTGGTGCAGGAGTTTAATGTCAGCGAGAAGCCTATTGGGCAAATCTGTCATGCTGGTTGGGTTCTTATTTCTGCCAAGATCCTAACAGGCCGGAAGGTTACCAGTACCCCGGGTATCCGTGACGACATGGAAAACGCGGGTGCTATTTGGTTGGATGAACCAGCCGTTATTGATGGACATATTGTATCAAGCCGGCGTCCGCCTGACCTGCCGCAGTATATGCTAGCTTTTTTAAAGGTTTTGTTAGGGAAAAAATAATATTGAACTGAATAATAAAATCGGCCGGCCAAGTCCTGTAGCAAAAAGGTTAGGGTTGATTTTAATTTGCATAAAATTCCGAAAAGAAAAAAATTTTATTCCCAGGTAGGAATTAGCGAGGTCAGTGTAGAATGTGAACAATGGGATTAATTAACAACAATTACAAATGTTACATAGATGGATGGTATTGCTGTCTAACTTGGAGTCGGAAAGTAAAATGCAATGCGGGAATATATATCTTGTGCTTATTTAAATATGGAATAAATTGCATTTTAAATACTCTTAAGGCGTACGGAGTTTAGATTTATCAGAGTTTTTTTGTTTTCCGATTCTAGGTTTTACATTAAAAAGTTGCCGGTTACTTTACGGTGACTAATGGAAACAGAATCAAAAACTAGGGGGGTGTTTGTCAGAATAAGTTCGTGAAATAACGTAGTTGTTTGGATTTAACAATCTGAAAAACACAAAAAAAAAGGGGGATATATTTTTATGGCTTGGAATCCTACCGAATTGAAGGACTGGCAGATAGCAGAGTTAGCGGAAGCAGCGGGAGCTATCCCTAGTACCGAAAAGTACATGGAAATGATGGGACTGCAAAAGGACGAAATAATTCCTTATGGCAAGACTCCGAAGGTTGATTTCCTGAAGGTTATGGACCGCCTGAAAGATAAGCCAGATGGCAAGTTTATTGAAGTAACTGCTATCACTCCTACCCCACTGGGTGAAGGTAAATCAACTACCTCCATCGGCATTATGGAAGGTCTGGGTAAACGTGGTGTAAACGTTGGTGGCGCTCTGCGTCAGCCTTCCGGCGGACCGACTATGAACGTAAAAGGTACTGCTGCTGGCGGTGGTAATGCACTTTTAATTCCTATGACTGAGTTCTCTCTCGGCTTGACCGGGGATATCAATGATATTATGAATGCACATAACCTGGCTATGGTTGCTATGAATGCTAGAATGCAGCACGAAGCCAACTACACTGATGCCGAGTTAGCCAAGAGAGGCCTGAAAAGACTTGACATCGATCCCAAGAATATTGAAATGGGCTGGGTCTTAGACTTTGCTGCCCAGGGTCTGAGAAACATCATTATGGGTATTGGCGGCAAGAAGGACGGCTTAATGATGCAGTCCAAGTTCGGTATCGCCGTTGGTTCCGAGTTGATGGCTATTTTGGCTGTGGCCAAAGATTTAGAAGATATGCGCGAGCGGTTTAAACATATTATAGTTGGCTATAACAGACAGGGTGATCCAGTTACCACTGGTGACCTGGAAGTTGACGGCGCTATGGCCGCCTGGATGCGTAACACAATTAATCCTACACTTTGTGCTACTGTTGAAGGTCAGCCTTGTTTCGTTCATGCTGGTCCGTTTGCTAACATCGCCATTGGCCAGTCCTCCATCATTGCCGACCGCGTTGGCTTAAAGTGCTTCGATTACCATGTTACCGAGTCTGGTTTTGCTGCCGATATCGGTTTCGAAAAATTCTGGAACGTCAAAGCCCGCCTGAGCGGAATGACACCAAACGTTTCTATCCTGGTTGCTACTGTTCGCGCCTTGAAGATGCATGGTGGCGGACCTACCGTTGTTCCGGGCCGTCCGTTGCCTGATGAGTACACCAAGGAAAACCTGGGACTGCTCGAAAAGGGCTGCGAGAACATGGTACACTTGATCAATGTGATCAAGAAATCCGGTATCAAACCTGTTGTTTGTATCAATGCGTTCTACACTGACACCCCTGCAGAGCATGCCCTCGTTAAGAGAATTGCTGAACAGGCAGGCGCTCGCGCCGCTGTATCTGAACATTGGCTTAAGGGCGGCGATGGCGCTCTGGATCTGGCCGATGCCGTTATGGACGCCTGTAAGGAAGAAGTCAAACTACAGTTCCTGTATCCATTGGAAATGCCGCTTAGACAGCGTGTTGAGAAGATTGCCACAGAAGTCTACGGCGCCGACGGCGTTGATTGGGCTCCACTAGCTGAGGAGAAAGCCAAGAGGTTCGAGGCTGATCCTAAGTATGCAGACTTCTGCACAATGATGGTTAAGTCCCACCTGTCCTTGTCGCATGAGCCGACTTGGAAAGGTGTACCTAAGGGCTGGAGATTGCCAATTCGCGATGTCCTGGTTTATGGCGGCGCCAAGTTCCTCTGCCCGATGGCTGGGGCTATCAGCCTGATGCCGGGAACTAGCTCTGATCCTGCTTATCGCAGAATCGACGTCGACGTCAAAACAGGTAAGGTTAGCGGTTTATTCTAGAACAATCATCCAGAACGAAAGCCCCAGGAATCCGGGGCTTTCGTTCTTATTTTATTGATCACCTGACTCACGGGGACGGTTCTCTTGAGTCAGGTGAAAAGCTATGGTATTATTGTTTATGAGGTGGTAATTATGCCCAGGCAAGCCCGGCAAAGTAGTCAGATAGGTATTTATCATATTATATTGCGAGGGATCAATA
The DNA here is from genome assembly GCF_035561155.1 of Sporomusa sp. Taxonomy (GTDB): domain Bacteria; phylum Bacillota; class Negativicutes; order Sporomusales; family Sporomusaceae; genus Sporomusa. Next base: position 31,353 of record NZ_DATMYD010000083.1, read on the forward strand.
AGCAGGTTATTTTTGAAGATGACGAAGATAGACAAAAATTTATTCGCGGCCTGCAATTTTATAAGGAAAACTGCCAAACCATTATATACGGATATTGTCTTATGGATAATCACATCCATCTTCTTCTTAAAGAAGGTAAAGAACCAATAGCTGGCTTCATAAAAAAAGTAGGAGTCAGTTATGTCGCTTGGTATAATCGCAAATATCAGCGGTGTGGGCATTTGTTCCAAGACCGGTTTAAGAGCGAAGCCGTTGACAATGACCAATACTTACTGACCGTATTGCGCTATATTCATCAAAACCCTTTAAAGGCTGGCATTGTAGATGATTTGGCGAAGTATGCCTGGAGCAGTTATCTTGAATATACAGGAAACAGTATCATGGTAGAGACTGATTTTATCGTTGGGATTTTTGGTCAGGAACGTGAAAAAGCTGTGAATCACTTGAAAACATTTATGGATGAAAATGTAGAAGACATATGCATCGAAATTGATGACTCTACAAAACCAAACGACAAACAAGCACAACTATTGATACAAGAATATGTAGGTGTCAATACACTAGCAGAGCTGCAAGTTATGGATAAGCAAAAACGCGATGAAATATTAAATAAAATAAAGCAATTAAACGGGATATCGACTTGGCAAATATCAAGGATAACCGGAATAAGCCAAAGCGTTGTCGCGCGAGCCTGACTCAAAAGAACCGTCCCTGTGAGTCTAAAAAAGCCGCAATCTTCTAGATGTGCAGGCTTTTTTGTCTTGTAATATTTTACAACTAATGCTATATTAAAACCGACGGTCGGTATCTTTTTGGGAGGCATTATGACTAGGAAAATAGATAAAAAGCAACGGGTCGAAGAAATTATTAATGCAGCAGTAGATGAATTTGTTGAAAAGGGTTACGAAAATGCTTCTATGGAGTCTATTGCCGTTCGTGCAGGTATTAGCAAGGGGGGCGTGTATCATCACTTCAAAAGTAAACGGGAAGTTTTATTTGCTGCCAATCAACGGTTATCTGAACCAATATATGAGTTTATAACTGAAGCTCAAAAATCTCATAGTCCTGCAGCGGCATTGCGGGAATATGTTGAGAAGTACATTTTTTACTGGAATTCTCACAGGCGCGAGCTGACTTTCTTCTTATTATCGATGACGACAGCATTAAGTTCGCCGGAAGTATGGCCTATGTATGCGGAATATACTGTGGATATGATTGATTTTCTGGAAGGGTTGTATAAGCGGGCAATTAGCTTAGGAGAAATGCTTCCTCATGATACGAGAAGCAGCGCAGTTACATTAATGGCAGCGCTAGACGGAATTATAAGCTACTCAATTATGATTCCGGCTTGGGAGCCACAAGAAATAACGGCTTTATTCAATGAACGGTTTATAAAGTGTGTATCTAAAACTTGAGATTAGTAGGGCGTACAAAAGCATATGGAGGAAAGCATGCTAGGAAAATGGTTGTCCGGGATTATGAGTGTTGATTTGCCTCAGCCTCGTTCAGCAGCAGCCGCGGTTGAACTTTTAGCGGTGTATAAAACCTATGTGACAGGGGCTGGCGAGTTTGCAGCGCTAAAAGGTATAGACCTGCAGGTGGCGGGCGGTGAATTTGTCGCAGTGGTGGGCAAATCAGGCAGCGGTAAATCTACTCTTATTAATATGATTACAGGCATTGACCGGCCTACCGGCGGCGAAGTGTGGGTCGCAGGAACGCCGGTACATACACTGACTGAAAACCAGATTGCCGTTTGGCGGGGACGGACGGTTGGGGTTGTATTTCAATTCTTTCAGTTACTCCCTACCTTGACTGTTCTAGAAAATGTTATGTTGCCAATGGATTTTTGCAACGTGTATGACAGGCTGGATAGACCCAGGCAGGCTCTTAAACTGCTGGACTTGGTAGGCGTCAGTGAACAGGCGCATAAGCTGCCTGCAAATTTATCGGGGGGACAGCAGCAGCGGGTGGCTATTGCCCGGTCTTTGGCAAATGATCCGCCGCTGTTAGTAGCTGACGAACCGACAGGTAATCTTGATAGCAAGACGGCTACCGTCGTCATTGACTTATTTAAAGAGCTGGCCGCCCAGGGAAAAACTATTTTGATGGTAACACATGACAACGATTTAGCCAACCGAAGCGGCCGGATTGTGACAGTCTATGACGGACAAATTATGATGCCGGGGGCGGAGCGTGGCGGTAATGATTAACTATGCGCTAATCTCACCGCGCTGGCGCAAGGTTTTGGCCGATTTATGGGGGAACAAGCTGCGGACTTTACTTGTCGTGCTGTCAATCACAGTCGGAGTGTTTGCGGTAGGGATGGTCTATAGTTCTTATCTGATGTTTGAAAGAGATTTGGCTCTAAGCTGGAAGTCGGCAGCGCCAGCCAGCGCCAGTGTGTACGCTGATCCGTTCGACCCGGAACTAGTTGACAGTATTCGCAGTTTGCGCGGTGTTAAAGAGGCCGAGGGGCGGCGTAATGCTGACCTCAGGGTGCGTACTGCCAGCGGCGAATGGCGGCAAATGTTTTTGACAGCCATTCCCGACTATAATAAACAAAAAGTAAACATTGTTAAAAGTGAAAGTGGTGCATGGCCGCCCAGTGATGGCGACGTTTTGCTGGAACGATCTTCACTGGCTGAACTTGGAGTGACGAGAGGCGGCAGTATTCAAGTGGAAACATCTGCTGGTCGCAAACGCACGCTTAAGGTTACCGGCGTAGTGTATGATTCCAGCCAAATTCCCAGCTTATTTAGCGGCCGTTCTTATGGCTATATCAATATGGATACCCTGGAGAAACTGGATGAAGAGCGGCGTCTTGACCAAGTAAATTTTGTTGTTGAGCCATGGGTGTTGCAGGGCAAGGAGACTGCGCCAATTGAGGCTATAGGCCGCCGGGCCTGGAGTAAACTGGAACAGGGCAATACGACTGTGTTCTGGCTGCAAGTAAATAAACCTGGGGAGCATCCGCTGCAGAGTGTAATTAATGCACTTATTATGCTGCTAACAGTTCTTGGCGTGCTGTCACTGCTGTTGGGCACTTTTCTGTTAGTTAATACAGTATCAGCCATACTGACACAACAGGTTCGCCAGGTAGGTATTATGAAGGCCATTGGGGCACGACGTAATCAGATTTTGCGCATGTATCTAATTTTAGTAGGCGCATATGGCGTGCTAGCCCTTGCTGTTGCTGCTCCGCTCGGGGCGCTGGCGGCCAGCGTTGTGACAAGTTTTATGGCTCAGGTATTTAACTTCAACTCTGGCGGCTTGGAATTGCCGGCGAAAGTAGTCATGTTAGAGGCAGCAGCGGCCATTGTTGTGCCTATCCTTGCGGCCATCTGGCCTGTATGGCGTGGTACGGGAATAACAGTCCGCGAGGCAGTCAGTGATTATGGCCTTGGCAGTGTGGCGGCCAAAGGCCGGTTGGATGTCTGGATAGACAGCCTGCTGGACAGGCTAAAACGTCTGCCCCGGCCTGTCCTACTTTCCCTGAGAAACACCTTTCGCCGCAAATGGCGTCTGGCCCTGACCTTATTGACGCTAACGGTGGCGGGAACGGTATTTATGGCCGTTTTTTCCATTAGGGCGTCGCTGTACTCTACGTTGGATGATGCCCTTGACTATTTTCGCTATGATGTTTCTGTCGGGTTTACTCAGAACTACCGGGCAACACGAATTGAGCACGAAGTTCTTAAAGTGCCTGGTGTCAAGGCTGCTGAGTCGTGGGGATTTTCATCAGGACGGATACTCAGGGATGAGCGGAAACAGTCAGAGGATGATGCCAGTAAAAATGTATTTATTCTGGCGCCGCCGGTAAACACCACTATGATTCAGTCCAAGATTATTGAAGGACGCTGGCTGGTGGACGGGGATGAGAGTGCCTTGGTCGTTAATACCGAGGCCTTGAAGGAGAGTCCCCAGCTCACGGTAGGCAGTCCGGCAGTCATTAAGGTAGGTTCCCGCAAGCTGCGGTTTACAGTAGTTGGTATTGCTAAAAGTACATTGACAGGGCCTATTGTTTATGCCCCTTATCCCTGGTTTACAGGAGCTATCCAGGAGGCGGGCGGAGCCAGGTCTGTTCAGATTGTTGCTCAATCGGCCGATCCGAAGGAACAAACCAATTTAGGCCGAAAGCTTGAAGAGCATTTAAAGAAAAACAATCTGCGCGTTCAGAATGTTGATATTACCTGGGAACAGAAACAGCGCATCAGGTCACAGTTTGATATATTGACAGTCTTTTTATTGCTTATGGCGGTATTATTGGCTGTCGTTGGCGCTCTGGGTCTCATGGGTACTATGGGGATAAATGTGCTGGAACGAACACGCGAGATTGGGATAATGCGAGCGATTGGCGCATCCGGTGTGGCTATTGGCAAGGTTTTTGTTGTTGAGGCGTTATGCATTGGCATATTGAGCTGGCTGTTAGGGGTTATTTTGGCTCTACCGGTAGCAGCATTGCTTAGCTATCAGGTAGGTGTGCTGTTTCTGCAGAGTCCGCTGGCGTTTTCGTTTAGTTTCCTTGGAGTGGGGATCTGGCTTGCTCTTTCGACCCTGCTGGCGGTATTGGCCAGTTTGCTGCCGGCGTGGAACGCTGCCAGGTTGAGTGTGCGAGAGGTATTAAGCTATGAGTGATCGTTTTAGACCAGTCGAAACACGGGTATCATGTGGAGAGTCCCCTGCACATAAGATAAAGCGGAAGCGAGGAGAGGAAAGCTAATGAGAACCAAGGGATATGCGCTGGTGGCCGTTATTGTTGTGGTGCTGCTCGCGGGCGGGTGGTGGCTCTATAACGGACGTCAGGGGGAGAAAAAGGATATAGAGCCTGTTAAGGCAGACAATCGGGTATTGTCAGAGGGAATTATCTTTCCGGTGCGTTATGCGCAGATGGTTATGCCGGTAGACGGGACGATCGGTGAGGTTTTGGTCCAGGAAGGTGATACAGTAAAAGCAGGTCAGCCTCTGATCAGGCTGGTGCGGCAAGATTACCAGGCGCGTGTTGGCAGTACCAGCGCCGATATCAGTCGAGCTGCTGCTGCTGTGGAACAGGCAAGAATCAATCTGGCCGATGCCGTGCGTGAACTGGAACGGCAAAAACGCCTGGAAACAGCCGGGGCTACCTCTAGGCAACAGGTTGAGCAGGCTAAAACGGCAGCAGACAGAAATCAGGCAGCGTTAGCACAGACTCAGGCAGAGCTAAAGACCCAGGAAGCACGGTTAGTCGAGGCTGAAGGGCTGCTTGATAAAACAGAGCTCAAAGCGGCCATTAGCGGCACTGTGGCGTTCCTGGATGTTAAGGTAGGCGAGCATGCTAGTATCGGTACAGTTTTAGTAAGAATCGCTGATCAAAGCGAATGGGAGATTCGCAGCGATGATTTGACTGAACTTACTATTGCTAAGGTAAAGAAAGGTGATCAGGTAGCCTTAACCTTTGATGGCATACCAGGTTTGGATTTATCAGGAAAAGTGAAATCGATCAGAGCCTATGGCGAAAAAAAGCGGGGCGACATTACTTATACCGTCACTATCGCACCTGAGCGCTGGGACGAGAGACTGCGCTGGAATATGACAGCCCAGCTTGCCATTACGCCGTCAGGCCTGTAGTGGCGCTTAACGGAAGCCTCCGCGGAAACATATTCGTGTTCCTAACAGTTTTCTATATAGTGAGTACTGTAAAGAGAGACTTAGCTTCAGGTAGGGTTTAACCCCATCAGAAGTTTAGTCGAACTTATCCAGGGACTTAGTCGCTCTAACTCCCGCTTTCAGGAGCGGCGTCTTAGAGCGACTTGGCCATCAGATAAAGACTATAGCTGGAGGATAAAAATGGAGATAGTAACACTAAATCAGGAGAATCTGGCAAAAGAGCATGTATGCTGTGCCATTGCCGATAAGAAAACGGCAAACGGTGTCACTCTTAAGAAAGCGTGGCTGCATGATCGGTTTTCTGAGGGTTTGTTTTTTAAAAAAGCCAACGTTAGAGGGAAGGTTTTTATTGAATATTTACCGGCGGAAAACGCTTGGGTACCGATTGAGGCGGCAGGCTATATGTTCATTAACTGTTTCTGGGTAGCAGGCAGCTATAAAGGTCAGGGCTATGGGGCCAGACTGTTGGAAGAATGTATGAATGATTCGATGGGAAAAAATGGCATAGCGGTAATAACCAGTCATAAAAAGAAACCATACCTGTCTGATAAAAGCTACCTGTTGCAAAAAGGCTTTGAGGTTTGCGATACTGCGCCTCCCTATTTCGAACTGCTTGTTAAGAGATTCAATGAGGCCGCCCCTCTGCCTAAATTCAGAGATACCGCTAAAGCCGTAACTATCGACGATAAAGAAGGTTTAGTGGTGTTATATACCGATCAATGTCCCTTTATTGATTTTTATATCACTGCTGAGCTCGATGAAATAGAGAAACAATATAATATTCAAGTAAAAAAGGTAAAAATCCAAAGCCGGGACCAAGCCCAAAACGCGCCTGCTGCTTTTACAACATATAGTGCCTTCTATAATGGCAATTTTCTCACTCACGAGATATTGACTAAGAGTAAATTCGCGAAATTATGGGAGAAAATATAAATAAAATGTACATAGAAATTGACGAAACCCCTAGTGCATTAGCTGCTAGGGGTTTTTCTTAGTGCCTCTATAGAGATGTGTCAGCGGCAACCAAAGCCTGCTTTGCTGGCGTAGGGGGAGGATTATAGCCTTTGTCACCATAAGGCTGTAGGATGTTTAGCCATTTATCTTCCAGTTCTGAAACAGCTTTGCGCCAGGAATCTTTTGATATTTTATCTGCATTAATGCTTTCAAGGACCTCGAAAGTAAAAGCGTCAGAACCGTACAGATTCCAGTCCTCCTGCAGCGCTTTGTTGCGATGGGATTTAAAGTTTAATTGAAAGCGGTGGCTATTAAAGTTTCCTGGTAAGTTCATGCCGCTGCCGACGTAAATCTTTCCGGTTACGTTATTCTTGATCTGATAAGCACCCATAGGGCGAGGTGTTTCTTTATAGGCTAACTTTAGTTCCTTACGTTTATCCATTTTTTTCAGCTCCTTTTTAAGGTAAAATCCAGTATGAACTGCCGTCCTGAGTTCGATCCATGAAGCCGTATTCGATTAAATAACGGCGCAACAACACGTAGTCATTGTAGAATGGTTTTAAAATCCCGTTTACTTCTTTTTCGGTATAGGTTTTTGATGGTTCAAATTGTTTAACGAGATGCCTTAAAATAGCGACTCGCTTTTTTTCCTTAAGAGGAAACGAGTCAAGAGGGCCGTCGAGTCCTTGCGAGAAGCAGGCAGCTAATATCTCTTCGTTTTCTTGCTCGGTAATAGCAAATCTATCATCTATATTTCTGGAGTTACGTGGAATATTGATAAAGGTATTCTTTTTGGGGACTTGTTCTCCCAGTAGTTCCATAATGGCTAAAAACACTTTGGCTTGTTTTTGTTTTTCTCTTAGTGTGAAGCGATGATTACGAATGGTTGAGGTACTGCTGGTACCAAGCGCCTTTGCTACCTCGTTATCACTATTGCCTTGGTAAAAAAGTTCAAGAATGGTTTTTTGGTGGTCTGTCAGACCAGTCAACTTTTTATCAAGGTTCAGGAGGAAGTGGAAGGTGGAATGGTGGCATTGTTCAATATGAACCTGTATATATTTTTTAGCCTCATATAGTTGAGTACCATGCGGATAAATGATGCCATTAATGAAACTTTTTCCGCAAATGAGGCAGGTGAACTCATCACTACTCTGTTGATGGATGTAACCCTGCTTTATTTCATGCAGTGATGCCTGCCAAAACAGTTCAGATATATCATTCATTATAAACACCTCGTTATATTGTTTGCTGCCTACGTAGATATTATAAGCGAACGTCTAAAATAATTCAAGACGTTATTGATAAATGTCTATAATTAACATAGACGGCAAATGGTTTTGTCTCGTAAAGGGATAGAATAAGGCAGAGATCGAAAACTGCCTTGTTAATGCACGAGATTGACTCAAGAGAACCGTCCCCGTGAGTCACCTATGAGTCAGGGTGTTTTTTCCTTTTCAAAAGAATTTCTAAAATTGTGGGTTCATAATACAAATATAGCTTCTGCTATGAAATGTAAAAATGAGAGGATGGTTAAATAGTATGAACAGAAATAAAAAATGGTTGCTTGCAGTAGGTGTTGCTGCTATGATTACGGCTAATGGAATTGCTATGGCTGCTGTTACTCCAGCACAGCTGGATGGATCGAATGGTAAACAACATGCTGCGTTTGACAAAGGTGATTTTAAAGGAAAAGGTTTTAAAGAAGATTACAGTAAATTGATTGAACTGCTGAAAATAGATGAAAAAACGTTTAAAGCCGAAATGAAAGAAGGAAAAACGTTAGTCGCTATTGCTAAGGAACATGGCGTTTCCGAAAAAGCCCTTAAAGATTTCTTGGTAAAACAAATGACCCAGCGTATGGACGAAGGGGTCAAGGCCGGCCGTATTACTGCCGACCAGGCGAAAAAAATGAAAGCCGATATGTCCGATCGCGTATCACAAATGATTAACGGTAAAGGGCCAATGCATCATGGTCCACGGGCTGGTCATGCCCCATTTGAAAACGCAAAACTCTTAGAGCTTCTGAAGATTGACGCAGAAACATTAAAAAATGAGATCAAGTCTGAGAAAACATTAGTTGCGATTGCTGGCGAGCATGGTGTGTCTGAACAGGCACTTAAAGATTTCATGGTTGTACAAATGACTGAGCGTATGGAAGAAGGCGTAAAGGCAGGCCGCATTACTGCTGATCAAGCAGAAAAAATGAAAGCCCGCATGGAAGAGCGCGTATCCAAGATGATTAACAGTAAAGGGCCAATGCATCATGGTCCAAGGGCTGGTCATGCCCCCTTTGAAAACGCAAAACTCTTAGAGCTTCTAAAGATTGACGCAGCAACACTGAAAAATGAGATCAAGTCTGATAAAACGTTAGTTGCGATTGCTGGTGAGCATGGCGTGTCTGAACAGGAACTTAAAGATTTCTTGACTGAACAAATGACTCAGCGGATAGAAGAAGGCGTGAAGGCCGGCCGCATTACTGCCGACCAGGCGGAAAAAATGAAATCGAACATGGCAGATCGCGTATCAAAGATGATTAACGGTAAAGGGGCAATGCACAGAGGTCATGGCCCTATGTCCGGACAAGAAAAGCAGGCTAATTCCTAATTAAACCGGCAAAGTATGACCATAGGCTTAAAAGACCGTAATGTAATCCTCTAAAAAATACAAGAAGCACTTGCATCTGCAAGTGCTTCTTGTATTTTTTACCTAGCTGACGTTTTCAAAAGAAAAACTAAAAAATCTACGATAGAATACAAAGATAAAATAACCAGAAACAAACTGTTAGGAGAGTGAATCATGAAAAAGCTAATTCATCGTTTGCTAAATACTGCTTTAAGTCTTGTCACAACGTTTCTAATTATGGCTTCGCCTGTGGCCGCAGTCGTCTACGCGTCCGAGCCCGCAACCGCAATCGAAAGCCTTAGTCTAGATGAATCAACCCCGGCAGCCTATGCCCAAGCACCAATAAGCGATCACAAAGGGTTTGATATCTATGAAGGCAACGATTTACTGCTTTTCACCTTTTCTGCAAAATAGCTGTGAAAAGTCAGGCAGGAAGTTAATTCCGGATGAAAAGCAGTCGCCATCATATTGTTTTGTTCAACAGCAACAATTTTATCATCGACGGTAGCCAGCACTTTTACGCCAGCGCCCACACTTTCAACATAAGGTGCTCTAATAAATACCAGTGGTATTGACGAAGATGATATGTCGGGGATAAGCAGGTTGGTGGTGAAACTGTTTAACTGGCTGCCATAGGCGTTTCTCTGTACAGTAATATCCATAAGACCTAAGTGACAGGTAGCTTCGCCAACAACACTTTTGGCAAGTAGAATCATGCCGGCGCATGTTCCCCATACAGGCATACCTGACCGTATTTTGTCTATGATTATCTCAGTCAGCTTAAATTCGCGCAGCAGCTTTCCCATGGTAGTCGATTCGCCACCAGGCAGGATGAGGCCATCAATGTTCTCCAGATCTGCTGCTTTTTTTACTGTCACTCCAGCTACATCAGGGAGCGAGTTGAGGCAGTTAAGATGTTCCTGCACGGCTCCTTGCAGAGCCAAAACCCCAATTGTCAGCATATTACCACCCTCTGGCGGCTAACCGTTCGGACGGGTCAATTTTATCAATCTCAATGCCTACCATTGGTTCGCCTAAATTCTCGGAGATTCTAGATAACAGTTCAGGATCATTATAGTGGGTGGTAGCCTCAACAATCGCTTTAGCGCGTTTAGCCGGATCGCCTGATTTGAAGATGCCTGAACCGACAAAAACGCCGTCACAACCAAGTTGCATCATCAGAGCAGCGTCAGCCGGGGTTGCAATGCCGCCTGCTGCAAAATTAACAACAGGAAGTTTGCCATGCTCCCATACATACTGAATTAGATCAAAGGGCGCGCCCATCTCTTTGGCAATACTCATGAGTTCTTCCGACGGCGCTGCTTTAACTCGCCGCATATCGGCCGACATTGTCCGCATATGCCGAACAGCTTCGACAACATTGCCGGTACCGGCTTCGCCTTTGGTACGGATCATCGCTGCTCCTTCGCCAATGCGGCGCAGAGCTTCACCCAAGTTACGGGCCCCGCAGACAAAGGGGATTTTGAAATCGCGCTTATTGATGTGGTATAAATCATCGGCCGGGGTTAATACTTCGCTTTCGTCAATATAGTCGATACCGATGGCTTCGAGGATTTGCGCTTCGACAAAATGACCAATGCGGGCCTTGGCCATGACCGGAATAGTAACAGCTGCTTTAATCTCCCGAATCATTTTAGGGTCAGACATCCGGGATACCCCGCCTTCACGACGAATGTCGGCAGGTACTCTCTCTAAAGCCATAACGGCAACAGCGCCGGCTGCTTCGGCGATTTTTGCCTGCTCAGCATTGGTGACGTCCATAATGACGCCGCCTTTTAGCATTTGGGCCAAATTCTTGTTAAGTTCATACCGGTTTTGCATAATTGATATTCCTCCTATTTGCGTAAAAAAAATGATTGCTAAATTTATTGTACCGATACAATTTTACTGTATCGGTAATTAATTTTTGTAATTATAGCAATATGAGAAGTGAAGTTCAATATATACAAGGATTTTTATTGTTTTGTATCGATACAATTATTATGGTGTAGTACTTGATGTTAGGTTGCTTAATCCTCTTTCTTTTGACCCTGACCATTCATCCTATTTATTCATAGGATGTCCAAACTTTAGACAACGATAAAGATTATTTTTTGCAAAAATAATCATATTAAGTCAAAAATTTACAGGAAATAAACCTGGCTGGCGAGAAAATATACAGCAAATACCAAAGGGAGAGGATGCCGTGCAGGGGTGTTTTACTGCGTTTGATTTTGAGACAGCTAATTTGCAAAGCCATAGTGCCTGTCAGTTGGGTGTGGCTGTAGTGGAGAATGGACGAATAGCGCTGGAAAGATCCTGGCTGATCAGGCCACCTACCAAAGTATTTACTTTTTCCTACCTGCATGGCATTACATATTTAATGGTGAAAAACCAACCGACATTTGGTGATCTTTGGCCGGAGGTCCGGCCGTTTTTTGAACAGCAGATTATCGCCGCCCATAATGCCGATTTTGATATAGGTGTGCTGACGGCAACGCTGGCTCACTATGGTCTGTCTATGCCTGAGTTTCATGTTATTGATTCGCTGGCAGTAGCGCGAAGTGCCTGGCCTAAGCTCAGGAATCACAAGTTATCAACTGTTGCTGCACACCTCAATGTGGGGCTTACTCATCATGATGCGGCCAGTGACGCGAAAGCCTGCGCGGAGATCGTCCTGAGGGCCGGACAACAGCATGTGGAAATTAATCGTGTTATAAACAGACTAGTGCCAGAGAGTATAGATCTGTTTGGTGGTGACTATTAATGGATGATAAGCGGCTATATTACGGACACACAAAAGAAGACCCTGTGACCAAAAAGGTGCTACCCAAAACGGACTGGCAGCTGCTGTTGGATCATCTGCTGATAGTGGCGCAACTGGCTGAGGCACGGGCGGCTAAATTCGGTGCAGGAAAATTGGGCCGAGTTGTCGGGCTGGCCCATGACCTCGGCAAGTATTCCGATGAGTTCCAACAGCGTCTGGAGCGCAAGTCTGCCAAAGTGGATCATGCGACAGCCGGGGCGAAAGAGGTGGACGAGCGGTATGGTCCGGTGGTCGGCAGAGCACTGGCCTACGCCGTGGCTGGACATCACGGCGGTCTGCCCGACGGCACCAAAGGGACTGAAAAAAACCTGCCAGGCCGCCTGAAGAAAACGGATATTCCTAATTATCAGGCTTATATACAGGAGCTTGTGTTGCCAAAGCTAGCGGAAACAGATTTGTCAGATATACCCCGCCCTAAAACGAAAAATATGGAGGCCTTCAGCCGGGCTTTTTTCATTCGTATGCTGTTTTCCTGCCTGGTAGATGCCGATTATTTAGATACAGAAAGCTTTATGACGCCAGACAGGGCGGCAGCAAGAGCGGAAACAGTTTCCCTGGCAATTCTGCTAATGCGGCTGAATGTACAACTGGACAAGCTGGGCGAGCGCAGCCGTGAGCAGCCTTCGCCAATCAATGCTGCTCGTCAGGACATTCTGGCCAACTGCGTGGCAATGGCGCAGCAGGCACCTGGTCTCTTTACCCTGACAGTGCCAACAGGTGGGGGTAAGACTTACTCATCTCTGGCCTTTGGCCTTAATCATGCGGTGAAATATGATAAAGACCGCGTGATTTATGTTATACCCTATACTAGTATAATCGAGCAGAATGCTCAGGTCTTCAGGGAAGCATTGGAGGAAGTCGGGGCTGCTGAACCGGTTGTGCTAGAGCATCACAGCAGCTTTGAATATCCAGATATGTCTTTTGAAGACTGGAATCCTGATGAGAAAGCCCACCGCCTGGCCAGCGAGAACTGGGATGCGCCGGTGGTGGTGACAACGGCGGTACAGTTTTTTGAGTCGCTGTTTGCCAACAGAGGCTCCCGTTGCCGCAAACTGCATAATATGGTTAACAGTGTCATTATTCTGGATGAAGCGCAGATGATGCCTGTCGAATTTTTGAAGCCCTGCTTGTGGGCCTTGGCAGAACTGGTGCTTAATTATGGGGCAACGGTAGTGTTGTGTACAGCGACCCAGCCGGCAGTCAAGCCATTGCTCCCAGGTGGGCTTACCTCGATAGAGATTATGCCTAACCCTAAAGAATTGCAGCAGATTTTTAAGCGGGTAACGGTGGAATATGCCGGGGCGATGACTGATGAACAAGTCGCAGCCGCTATGGCGGACAAGCAGCAGGTGCTCACCATCGTCAATACCCGGCGGCATGCGCGTTTGCTGTTTGATAGGCTGCAACAGCAAATACCTGAAGGCAATTATCATCTGTCAGCCCGCATGTGTCCCGCACACCGCAGACAGGTGCTGGATACTATCAGAGAGGCGCTAAAACTAGGCAAGCCGTGCCGGGTGGTGGCGACACAGCTCATTGAGGCTGGTGTGGATGTGGATTTCCCAGTGGTTTATCGTGCAGCGGCGGGTCTGGACTCGATTGCCCAGGCAGCAGGGCGCTGCAACCGGGAAGGGCGGCGACATGAAGGCGGCAGAGTGATCGTGTTTGACCCTGAAAAGCACGGTATGCCAAGCAAGGGACGGTTTCAGGAGGTTGCCAGTATTGCCAAAGAGGCTATGCGTTGGGCTGCCAGGAACAGCGAGGATGTCCAGTCGCCGGAAGCTATCGAATTCTATTTTAGTGAATTTTTTTCCGAAGAAGAAAAGTACTTGGATGCCACGGGTATCATCCAAAGTCTAGACGCAGGCAAAAAGGAACTGGCCTTCCCCTTTACTGAGATTGCTGAGAAATTTCAACTTATTGACAGCGCCACCTTCCCTGTTGTTGTTCCCTGGGATACACGGGCCGAAGAGTTAATGGCTGAAGCCGAGTATCACCCGCTGCCTGCCAGTAGGGCGCGGAGCCTGCAGCCTTATGTGGTGCAGATATATCAGCACGAGCTGGCGGCGCTGGAGAAAACCCGGGCCATCAAACTTGTGGGCGGGATTTTACTGTTTGTAACAGACCGCAGTTTTTATGACGATTGCTTTGGCTTGAAGGATGCCGGGGAGGTGAACGCGCCACAGGGGGTATGGATATTCTAAACGAAAGGAGCTTGACATGGGATATGGAGTGAAGCTTAGGGTGTGGGGAGAGTATGCGTGCTTTACCCGGCCCGAGATGAAGGCCGAGCGGGTGAGTTATGATGTGATGACTCCTTCAGCAGCCAGGGGCATTCTGGAAGCCATTCACTGGAAGCCGGCTCTGGTATGGCGGATTGACCGCATTCATGTATTAAAACCCATCAAATTTGATTCTATTCGTCGTAATGAAGTGGAACATAAAATTTCAGCAAGAAATGTTAAAACAGCTATAACAGGTGGCTCGATTGATCTTCATCAGTATGCGGCAGACGAGCGGCAGCAGCGGGCGGCGCTAGTGTTGCGGGATGTGGAATATGTCATCGAAGCCCATTTTGACCTGACCGATAAGGCTGGAGAGGGGGATAACGTCGGTAAGCACTGCGATATTTTCACGCGACGTGCCAGGACGGGTCAGTGCCATATGCGTCCCTATTTTGGGTGCCGTGAGTTTCCAGTGCACTTTACTTTGCAGGAGGAGGCAGTGCCGGATTCGCCGATTACGGGAGAACAGGATTTGGGCTGGATGTTGTGGGATATTGATTTTGCCAATAACATGGAGCCAATTTTCTTTCGTCCGGTCATGATAAACGGCATTGTCGACACCCGTTTGCCAAAGGGGGACAGACTGTGATTCTACAGGCTTTAGCAGAACATTATCAGCGCCTGGTGGAAGAAGAAAATTCCGGTGTGGCGCCGCCTGGGTACAGTCCGGCCAAAGTGTCGCATGTGGTATTGCTTGATGAGTCGGGCAATCTGGTGGATATTCGGAATATTGCCGTAACGAAAGGGAAAAAACAGCTACCTAAGGTTTTACTCGTGCCACAGCAGGTTAGCCGTACCTCTGGTGTTGTCGCCAATATTTTGTGTGACAGTGTGGCGTATGTTCTGGGAATTGAGCGGAACAAACAGGGAGCAGTGCAAGGTGCTGTTACTAAACAGGCAGAGTTTAAAACAAAAAACTCCGCGTTTCTGGCTGAAATTGAAAATGTGGGCGCACAAGCAGTCAGTCACTTCTTAGACGCATGGAGTCCGGAAGCGGCGCTGGCTCATCCGCTTGTCATGGAAAAGTTGGAAGAACTGCTGGCTGGCAGTAATGTCGTATTCAAACTGGACGGGATACCGGGATATATTCATGAATCTTCGGCTGTTCGCGAGGCCTGGGCCAGCCGAGAAGCGGGGGAAGAGTCCGAAATACAAGGTCAGTGCCTGGTGAGCGGCGATGTATTGCCCCTTGCCCGGATTCATCCACTCATCAAAGGCATTGCCGGTGCTCAGACCAGCGGTGCGGCCGTTGTATCCTTTAATATTGATTCTTTCACTTCCTATGGAAAATCGCAAAGCTACAATGCACCAGTCAGTCAAAAAGCGGCTTTTGCTTATGGTACGGCTCTCAATTATCTCCTTGCCAGTACGACTAACAAGGTACGGATTGCCAATATGGTCATGGTATTTTGGGGTGATCGAAAAGGCAGTAGACAAGAAGAAGCCACGCTTGCCTGGAGTTTGAATCCGGTTGCCGACGACGGAGACGAAGAGGGGGATGAGACCAGCCGGGAAATTGACCGTAGTGCTGCCCGGCAGGCTGAAATTATTCTTAAGAACGTAAAAGCAGGTTTGCCGGTCCACGAACTCGATTTTGACGGGGATACGCGGTGCTATCTGTTAGGGCTGGCTCCTAACGCTGCCCGTTTGTCGGTACGCTTTTGGCAGGTAAGTACTTTTGGTGAGATGATTGGGGAAATTGCGCAGCACTACCGGGATTTGGAAATTGCTGGCATGGAACGTTCTGGCGGCTGGATTGCGCCCTGGCGCTTATTGAAAGCTCTGGCGGTACAGGAAGATACCGGCAATATTCCGCCACTGCTCGAAGGGCAACTGGTAAAAAGCATTGTGTCCGGTCAACCCTATCCCCGGACGTTGTACAACCTGGCGCTCAATCGCTGCCGGACTGGCGGTGAGCATGGCGGAGTGACTATGATCCGGGCGGCGGTGATTAAGGCGTGTTTGCTTAGGCAGTACCGTAGTCAGCACGAATTTGAGAAGGAGGCCATGATTAGCGTGAGTTTAGAGGAAGACAAACCTACAAATACGGCTCGTGAATTAGGACGGTTATTTGCTTTGCTGGAGAAAGTACAAAGAGATGCACAAGGTCAACTTAACGCCAACATCCGGGACAAGTTTTTTGCTTCAGCATCAGCAACTCCTAGAGCGGTGTTCCCCTTATTACTTCGCTTATCACAGTATCATATAAAAAAATCGAAATATGGTAAAAGCATTGATAATAAAATACAAAAAATATCAAGTCGTTTAAATGAGTTTCCGGCATATTTGAATCTGGAAGAACAGGGACAGTTTATCCTGGGATATTATCATCAGCGGGAATTTGGCAATTATGCTAACAATGAAAAAAATCAAGCGGAAGGGAACGGTGAGCAAAATGAGTAATCCCATTGATAAGAGGTATGAATTTGTCCTCTTTTTTGAGGTGGAGAATGGCAACCCTAATGGTGATCCTGATGCTGGCAATATGCCGCGTATTGATCCCGAGACTAGTCAGGGGCTAGTTACTGATGTGTGCCTCAAGCGCAAAGTACGCAATTATATTGATTTAGTGGCCGATGATAAAGACCGGTTTGATGTTTATGTGCGGGAAAACGCCGTGCTTAACTTGGTAAATGAAGAGGCCTATAAAGCACAGGGGCTTAAATCGGAAACCAAGAAGCTACCCAAAGATGCAGATCAAGCCAAATTGATTACCTCCCTTAATAATCAAAAACTTTTCTTCGTTTTTCTCGTGTATTCACAGTATTTCACATTGATAATATAGAGCCTACTCCCCCGGATAGACTGGCTAAGCTGGTCGCTATGTGGTTTTTGGGTACGGCAAACAAACCG
>NZ_DATMYD010000084.1:0-42224 GCF_035561155.1 Sporomusa sp.
TTGTAAAAACTAGTTTGTACATGATCCCAGCGGAACATCACTCAACCCTCTTTCTACCTGTCTTTACTAGTAGTATTCGACGGCTAAGACCTTTTTTCTTTCAAAATCGGTGAAAAACAAGAGGGTTTTTAAGCAGACTCAACAGGACTAAAAAAGGAGTCTCCCAAATTGGAAGACTCCTTTTTTACATGATGCCCGCTTATCTTTCAGCCTGCCCTAAGGCAAAGCCAGTTTCCAGCGCTTTTTTATTGAGTTCTTCTGTGCCTTTAGGGACTCTGGCCAAAACAGCCTGAGTCAGACAATCAAGCCCGACTACACCGGCAAAACCGGCAAGCGCGCCTAAAGCAACGATATTGGCAACCATAACATTGCCTAGCTCATTACGGGCAATATGAGTTATCGGTAGTGCCAGTTTTTTTGCATCTACTGCTGGTTGAGTTTTAACCAGCGTAGTATCGACAATCAACCGGCCCCCCTGTTTTAAGAGATTAATATATTTGTCGCACGCTTCCTGGCTCATAGCAAGGAGAATATCTGCCGAGGTTGCTTTTGGGTAGTCAATCTCTTCATCACTGATAATGACTTCAGATTTACTGGCTCCTCCCCGGGCTTCGGGACCATAAGACTGGGTCTGGATTGTCTGCTTGCCATCGAGAATAGCTGCCTCTGCCAGAATGATGCCTGCTAGAATAAGACCTTGTCCGCCGGTACCGCTCAAGCTAATTTGCCACATTACTTATTCCCCCTTTTGGCCTGAACATGAGCAATAAGCTTGTCATATTCGGCAGTATATTCAGGGGCTTCAGACCGGTGAAGCTCACCGATTAGAAACTTATCTTTGAGCTGTTCTGGTGTGAGTTTGGATGCTGCTTGAACAGGAATAGCTTTTTCCTTCTGCCATTCCATCATTTTAGCCGCCGAACCCATCTTGTTTTTACGCCCGTAAGAAACAGGACACTGAGTAATGGCGTCAATAACTGAAAAGCCTTTGTTCTCGATACCTTTCACAATAAGGTCAGTCAATAAAGTCGCGTGATAAGCAGTGGCCCGGGCTACATAGGTGGCACCTGCAGCAGTGGCCAACGCTCCAATGTCAAACGAGCGCTCAATATGCCCAAATGGCGCGGTACTCGATTTACTTGCCACCGGGGTAAGCGGTGACGACTGGCCCCCCGTCATGCCGTAGATATTATTATTAAAGATAATTGTCGTAATATCAATATTACGTCTGGCAGCATGAATGAAATGATTGCCGCCAATAGCCGTAGAGTCGCCGTCACCGGTAATTACCAGCACGTTCAGTTCAGGGTTGGCCAGTTTAATACCGGTAGCGAAAGTCAGCGCTCGGCCATGTGCCGTATGTACGGTATTAAAATTCATATAGCCAGACGCCCGTGACGAACAGCCGATCCCTGACACAATGATTGTCTTATCCTGTTCTAGCCCCAGCTTATCAATAGCACGGATAATAGATGCTAACACTATACCATTACCGCAGCCAGGACACCAAATGTGTGGAAAAGCTGATGGCCGCAAATATTTTTCAATGTCTGCCATTATTTAGCACCTCCAGCAGCGGTGACAATAGGCGCCAGTATTTCTTCCGGCTTAAACAGTTCACCATCGACTCTGGTTACAGACACAACTTTGTCTTGGCCCACATACCGCTCGATTTCACCGGCGAGTTGGCCATAATTCATTTCTGGTACAATTACTTTTTTAGCATTACTCGTTACACGCTGAACTACATGTCCTGGAAATGGCCAAATTGTTATTAATTTCAAAAGGCCAGCTTTAATTCCCTGCTCGCGGGCATCCTTAACAGCAGCAATGGCGGCACGGGCAGACCCACCATAGGCCACCACCACTACTTCGGCATCGTCAAGAAAATGCTCAGTATACAGCGTCAGCTCATCCTGGGCATCTTCAATTTTGGTATGAAGACGTCCAATCAGTTCTGCAGTAAGTTCATTGGATTGCGTAGGCTGGCCATGGTAATTGTGTACTAAGCCAGTAACATGGTAATAGTAACCTGAGCCAAACGAAGCCATCTCCGGAACACCGTCAGCCTTAGGTCTATACGCCTGATACTCACTGGGCGGTACTGATGGCAGCTTACGGTTCACTATCTCAATCTCATCCAGCGCCGGTAATTCCACCCGCTCACGCATATGGCCAATTACTTCGTCCAGCAACAAGACAACAGGAGTACGAAATTTTTCAGAAAAATTCACTGCTTTAACGGTTACATCAAAACACTCACGCACTGAGGCCGGCGATAGAGCAATGACGCCGCGGTCGCCATGACTACCCCAGCGAGCCTGCATAACATCACCTTGGCCAGGTGAGGTAGGCTTGCCAGTACTTGGGCCTAACCTCTGTACGTTGACAATGACTACCGGAATCTCAGCAATTGAAGCATAGCCAATTAGTTCCTGTTTTAGTGAAAAACCTGGTCCACTGGTAGCAGTAAGTGCCTTGACGCCAGTTAAGGCAGCTCCACATACGGCGCCCATACTAGCGATTTCATCTTCCATTTGGATAAACTTGCCGCCCAGCTCGGGAAGCTTCTCGGCAAGTATTTCAGCAACTTCAGTACTCGGGGTAATGGGATAACCGGCGAAAAAGCGGACTCCCGCCGCCAGAGCACCCTCGGCACAAGCCTGATTACCCTGCATTAAACGCGCCTTGGTCACTTGGTATCCCTCCCAGCATTCTCTTCTTTAGTTACTTTAACGGCATAATCTGGGCAGCGAAGTTCGCATTGACCACAGACAACACATTTATCAGGATCTTTTACGTAAATTTTGCCCATGTCGTCTAAGTCGAGGACAGATTTAGGACAAAAGTACACGCAGATACCACAGCCCTTACACAGCTTTGGCTTAACAGACAGTGCCATAACAACTTTTCACTCCTCTTTCAGGTCGTGTCGAATTACGGTTGACTATATCCTGTATTATTATAAGCTATAATAATGGGTTATTCAATATTTCCTGAATATACTTAATATAGTTTCACCTAAAGGCCGACACCCTTAATGAAATTTACTCCTAATATTAACCCCTATTTAAGTACACCCTTTTCTTTAAAATACCTTGCTGCACCAGGATGGAAAGGCACTGGCATTCCTTTAACAGCCGTTTCCAAGGTAAGTTCTATACCTTTAGCGTGAGCTTGGGCTAACTCAGCTTGGTTTTCAAACAGCGCTTTAGTAATATTGTAAACCACATCTTCTGGTACTTGCGGGCCAACAATGAGTGTAGCACTTACAGCCACTGTTTTTATGACTTCAGACTGGTCTTTGTAGGTGTTAGCCGGGATAGTAAAAGAAGCCAGGAACGGATACTTTTGAGTTAGCCGGGTAATCTTGTCGTCAGCTAATGATAGAATTATTATATTCTGCTGGGAAGAAACATCCTGAATAGCCGAGTTGGGGATACCAGCTGTAACCAAGAAAGCATCAAGACGCTTACCCTTGAACTGATCAGCACTTTCAGCAAAGGAAAGATATTGGGGAGTAAGGACTTGGTAGTCTAAACCGAAAACATCAATAAGCTGGCGGAAGTTGGCTTCGGTACCACTGCCAGGCGCGCCAACACCTACTTTTTTTCCTTTCAAATCAGCAATTGTGTTAATACCGCTGTCAGGGCGCACCACCAGTTGGATAACCTCAGGATATAGTACTGCAATACCAGTCAGGTTAGGCAGCTTCTCTCTGAACGATTCTTTGCCATTATACGCATAATCTAACATGTCGCTTTGAACTATGGCCAGTTCTGCCTCCTTTTTATTTACAAGACGCAGATTTTCAATAGAAGCCCCAGTCAATTGGGCAGTTACATTGACGTTCTGAACCTTGCTGTTAAAGATTCGGGCCATTGCGCTACCAAACGGGTGATATGTTCCTGCCGTACCGCCAGTAGCCAGAATCATTTGCGTCGGCTTTTGTGATGCTGCTCGGTTGCCACCGCAACCGACCAGGCTGGCAGTCACCATTATACATACCAACAAAACAGCTAAAACTTTTTTCATAATCTCCCCCCTTAAAGATAATGGTATCAGCATATCTAAATGGAATTACATTTAGTAATAATATTGAATGGCACTGTAACTTTTCCCTGCTTTGCACCACTGCAAGGTTATAAAAAAAGATCACCTAGGCACATTTACCTAGGTGTATGAGTATATGTTTACATTAAAACATACGGCTCTTGAGTCCCATGTTATTCTTTAATTAAAATCATTCTATCAGCAGATTCAGACATAACTTTGACCTTATTCCGGTCAGCTTCTGTCAGTTGCTTATATTCGGCCTGTTGAATAACAATATAGGCTTTACCTGGTGAATTAACTACAGCCGCTAATTCCTGTGCCTTTATTTCACTTCCATAAATATTTGTATAAAAGGTAAATCCAGGATGAAGAAACTTAACAATATAGACTGGAGATCTGCCATCATAGTTGGCTACAAACTCCTGAGCTATATATTTCGAGGTAAAGTATGGGGCTGCTCCCGAGAACAGCATGCCGACAAGCACCATGGAAAATAGCAACATTCCAATTACCTGAGTGAAAAATGCTTTACCTATCTGTCTTCGCCATATAAATAACACTGTACAAAGCACCATTAAGATGAACAGTGCGGTCGAAATCATGATTCCAGCAGACAAGGCAGGCATCAGCTTCAAGCCAGTGAACATACCCGCAATAAGCAGCGCAGACAAGACAGCGAGTATAATCGGCCAAGCAGTCCTTCGTTCTCTTGAGGCCCAAATCCGGTCAATATACCATCCGACAATAAGTGCCAGCGGCGGATACATCGGCAATATATAGGATACCAATTTAGTTTGGGATATCGAAAAAAAGATGAAAATGAAAGCTGCCCAGATATTCAAAAACAATAATACCTTGCTATTCTCATGGCCGCTTTGCGTTATTGAAGCCCATATTGATTGGAGAAGCATTGATGTCCACGGAAAAAAACCTAATATTAACACTGGAATAAAGTAATACCAAACTACTAATTCCGGGTGCTCTGGAGAAGTAAAGCGGGTTACATTGTGAAACCCCAGAAAAGTGTCAATAAAAGCGCTGCCATGAACGCTGTACATAAACAAATACCAGGGTAAAGCAGTAACCGCAAATAATCCAATTCCTGTAGGAATTTTCATTTCTTTGAGTAGGCGAAAGCGACCAGTAGCAGCTAAATACAGGAATATGACAGCACCGGGGAACAGAAAACCCACTGGCCCCTTAGCAACTGTAGCCAAACCAGCAAAGATATACATTACATAGTAACGCTTTGTAATAAAGCCTAACAAAGCAAGTGTCAGACAAAAATTCAGGGTAATATCAGTAACAGCCGCTTTACCAAGATAAAAATATTCAATACTTGTTGCTAAGACTAGTGCCCCGGCCATCGCCGCACGTTTATTAAACAAGTCCCGTCCAAACCAGTACAATGCTAATACTCCAGCTACGCCCAAAAGCGCCGAGGGAAAGCGAGCCGAAAACTCACTAATCCCAAAAATTTGGAAAGCACCAGCTACTAACCAATAGTACAGTGGAGGCTTATCATACCAGTATTCTCCATAAATTCGTGGAGATAAAAACTCGTTAAAACTCATCATTTCTTTGGGAGTTTCAGCATAAACAGGTTCATCAGGATCTAATAATGGAATGCTCCCTAAGTTAAAAAACATAATAAGCAGAGCAATAACTGCAACAATCCAAAAACTACTATCTAACCGCCTGAGCATACTCGTCCTCCGTTTATTTATTTAAAGAATAATATGTTCGCTGCAAACCTTCCGCCAACGGCATCTGAGGCTTCCAATAAATATCGTTAACAGCAGCGCGATTTGATAGCATTGAGTGATAGATATCCCCTGCTCTGGCCGGTGAGTATAGTTTATCTACTTGCTTACCAGCTGCCTCCGCCAATATAGCAACCAAGTCATTAACACTAATTTGCGTCTGAGTGCTAATGTTATATACCCGGTTTGCCGCCGTCTGGGGTGCCGTAAGCGCTTGACAGTTTGCTTCAGCCACATCGCCGACATAGATAAAATCTCGGGTTTGTCCGCCATCACCAAAAATATGGACAGGTTGATCCTGATAAATTTTACGGGTAAAAATGCTGACTACCCCGCCTTCGCCGCCTTCGCCCTGTCGTTCGCCATAAACATTGGCATAGCGAAGAGCGACATAATCTACCCCGTGGATCTGACTGTACAGCGCCAGATATTTCTCACCGGTTAGCTTAGTAAGCCCATAGAAAGAAGCTGGATTAAGAAGGCCATCTTCAGCGATCGGCAGGCTGTCTGCATCCCCGTATACGGCCGCACTTGAAGCAACGACTACCCGTTTGACACTCGTCCGGCGGCACGCTTCCAATACATTCACCAAGCCAAGCAAATTCACCCTACAGTCAGTGTCCGGATGCTCAATTGAATACGGCACTGCTGTCTGAGCCGCAAGATGCACAACATAATCAAACTTTTCCCGGACAAACACCTCTGGCAAGTCATTACTTACTATATCCATTTCAATAAACTTTGCACCGGCGTTAATATTGGCACGCAAACCGGTGCTCAGGTTGTCTATTATAGTAACATCCCACCCTCTGTCGATCATTTTATCAACAGTATGTGAGCCAATAAAGCCGGCGCCGCCAGTCACTAATGCTTTCATCATCAATCATCCTTTATCTGTTATTCATACTGCCAAACGACACAAGCGCAATCTTGCGTTTCTTTAAGCAGTCTGCTACCCGTGGGCTGGTAACAGCGCCCAGTTCCTTTTGCCAATGATAATCCCAAGCAAAAACAGGATTTAATATCGCATCATCCAGTCCAGGATGAACCATAATTTCAGCAGTGCCGTCAGGCAGATTGTCAATAATTTTGAGAAAGAATCTTTCTTCCATACTACCGCCGGCTAACATGCCGTAAAAATGGTCAGGCACAGTCAGTCTGGCACGCCGCGCCTTCAACCGGGCCAGACTAGCCAAAACACTAAGACCAGAGCGGCCAATGATCCGGCCGGCAGATGGTCTAAACCCTCCAAAGAAAAGCAATGGTTCAGCCGGAATTCGTATGGCCGGGATACTAAATTCCCTGGCAATATCAATGACAACATCAATAATCCCCGGTACGATATGCATATGCTGATGGCTGTCCAGATGAGTAACATGAATTCCAGCCGCCAACACTTTTTTGACCTGGGCCGTAAGTTCACGGTGCACATCACCAAGGCGGATGCTTGCAGAACAGAATTTTTTTAAAAATACCGGATATTTAGTACAAAGCATCCCGTCTTGATCAACCAGCGAAGATATTTGCTGAGGTTCAGCTGCCGGGCTTCCGCCTACCAAGGTAAGATGGACGCCAATCCCAAGCTTCCGGTGATCGGCCGCTAAGGCAGCCGCATGGGCAAAAGCAGGGGCGCCGGCCATGATCGTGGTACTGGTTATACATCCATTAGTATGTCCTTTAATAATCCCAAGATTAATATTCTCGTGCAGGCCAAAATCATCAGCATTTACGATTAATTTTTTCATAGCTACCTCGATGGTAATTTTTACACATGTACAATCACTGGTGGGCAAAAAATCCCTGGTATGACTTGATAAGCGATTTCTGATACTATTATTGGCCACGCGGCCAAATAATAAAAAACAGGGAGGTAATCACACTATGACACAATCCAAACAAAGCAAACAGGCTGAAAGCAAACAGCAATATGGTACTATGACTGCTAAACTGGATGCCAACAACGATTACTCCAGCAGTACTTCCAGCAACTCTGCCACTTCCGGAACTGCAGGAACTGCAGGAACTGCAGGAACTTCCGCTACCTCTTCTACTACTGCTTCAAATGCTGCTACCTCAGCTGATCTGAACCAATTAAGCAAATTGGCTAAACAATCCCAAACCGGCAGCGCCACCTCGGCTGCTACCAATTCTAAAAGCCAAATGGCCAACCAGACTATGACTGCCAAATATGACGCAAACGGCGACTACAGCGCCGAATAACAAGGTAAACCAAGTGCGGCGCCGGACTATTCTCACTGAATGGTCCGGCGCCGCTCTATTTACCTGGCAACTATCTCGGTATGCGCGGCATAGGCGCTGTGGTTGTGAATGGATTCATAGTTCTCGCATTCTACTTCAAACCACTGGACGCTATCTATCTGGCGCAACGTGAGTACTAAATCCCTAAGCACATCTTCAACAAACTTTGGGTTTTCATATGCCTTCTCAGTGACATACTTTTCATCTGCGCGTTTTAAGAGTGGGTATACCTGACAACTGCCTTGCTGTTCCATCAATTCTGCCAGATCTTCAATCCAGATAAATCTGCCGTGCTGATGTTTTATCTTTACCCGCATAATGCCTCGCTGATTATGCGCTCCGTACTGAGATATTTCTTTACTGCAAGGACACAACGAAGTAAACGGTACAGTAATACCAAACATAAAGTCCAGATGTTCACCCTTGGCCAGGCTGGCTGAAAACATACAATCATAGTCCAACATACTTTTGAAACCGCTTATCGGAGCCGTTTTTTCGATAAAATATTTAAAATAGATATCAATATGCGCCCGCTGGGCATGTAAGCGGTCAATGGTGTCTGTCAGCATATACTCAATTTCCTTATAGGACACCGGTTTTTGACTCCAATCGCTGAGGATTTCAATAAACCGGCTCATATGCGTGCCTTTAAACTCTTGGGGCAAATCAACCGTAAGCTTAATTTTTGCCAGCACCGTCTGAAACGAACCGCTCTTGGTCTTAATTAAAAACGGTAAGTGAACGTCACTGACTCCAACTTTTTGAATAGCGATACCGCGCTCGTCGCAGCTGTTTTGAACATCTTTAATGCTGTTGCGTCCTTGAGTCGTTTGATTCATTTTATTCACTCCTAGTACGATACAATATAGGGTCAGTCAGGCCAGCCTCGGCAAATCCCTTAATGCGAAGGAGACAACTGTCACATTGTCCGCAAGCCTCAGCTCCACCCTGATAACAACTTGTTGTCAGGTGAAGCGGCGCACCCAGCCTGTTCCCTAACAGCACAATATCCCTTTTGGTCAGATTTATCAGCGGCGTTTCAATCATCGTTTTCCGGCCATCTTCGGTAGCCGCTTTTGTAGAATAATCGGCTAACTGCTGGAACAAGGCAATAAACTCAGGCCGGCAATCAGGATAACCTGAGTAATCAAGCGCATTAACGCCAATGTATACCCAGTCAGCCCCAGTTACCTCAGCATAGCCAAGCGCATAGCTTAAAAAAATTAAATTTCTGGCAGGTACATAAGTAACGGGTACCCCGGTAGCGCCGATATCCCCTTCTGGAACAGCCAAACTAGTGTCTGTTAGCGCGCTGCCGCCAATAGCCTCCATATTGGTCTCAATGACCAAGTGACGGTCAACATTATAATGCTGAGCTACACTGGCTGCAGCTGCAAGCTCCCTGCTATGCCGCTGGTGATAGTTAAAGCTGATTGGTAAAAGCTCATACCCCTCACTGCTGGCGACAGCCATACATACAGTCGAATCCAATCCGCCTGACAGCAGCACAACTGCCTTTTTGTTCATAAGCGATCCCCTTATCCTGTGTTTATTTACATTAAGCCCTGACAACGCTAACAATGCTCAGGCTCTTATTACGTTCCAAATCTATATATTCTTGGTCCTGAGTCACAACGATCGGCCTAGAAGCCATAAATTGTCCTAAGTAAATAACCTCAGCGTGCCGGCCATCGCTTAATTCAACGATATTGCCAACAAAATAGTCGCGAACGTTATTTAAGAAAACGGTGCTGATAGCCGGATCAAGTTTGTTGAACATTTCTCCAACAATCATTTCGACAACAGCAAAGGGCGAAACTTTGCGATGATAAACACGGTCAGAAGTCATCGCATCGTAGATGTCTGCAACCGCAATAATTTTTGCATATTTGTGAATTTTATCACCAGAAACAGTGAAGGGGTAGCCGCTACCGTCAAAACGCTCGTGATGCTGGAGAACTCCGTATATGACTCCTCTTGGGGCATTTGGCGTATCACGGACCAGCTGATAGCCTCTGATTGTATGAAGACGCATAATCTCCATTTCTTCATGTGTAAGCTTGCCAGGCTTATTCAGTATTTCAAGTGGAATCTGGGTCTTGCCCACATCGTGCAACAACCCGGCGAGCACCAAGTCTTGTAATTTTTGACCGGCATACCCAAGCCATTTGCCTAACACTCCGCAAATAACAGCAACATTAACAGAGTGGTGAAAGGTATAGTCATCCTGCCGGCGCACCATATGCATATGATTAATTACGCCAGTTGAGTTGATAAGCGGTTCAATGGCATTATCCACTAATTCACGCATTGTAGTAAGCGGCACTTCTTTAAAAAAACGAAGCTTTAAGAAAGAATCTTTTAACAAACTTACCGTATGGTCATAATCAGCATAAAACTTCTTCTGAAGAACTGTTTCCGGAATGGAAAAATCGATTTCAATCTCTGAAGATAACAGTTCTTTAATAAACACAGTGCTAATATCCCAGAACTTTAAGCCTTCAATCATGCTCGCTGAAAGAATTGTGCCTTCACTTAAAATGACTTTATCATCATGGGTCAGTACCATTCGTCCAATTTCCATGCCAGACTCTACAGCGCTAATAGGATACGGCTTAATCCGGTACTTGGTACTCACCTTTCTTCCCTCCCCCGCTCAGCTGGCCATCTGAGTCATTAGCGAAAAAGTTACAATATTAACAATATAATTTTACATGATTTCGTTTTTTCCTGCTAAAAAATTACCAAATTACTTATATCTGCTCAAAAGTCTTAAAATGAAGCTTACAAACTTGCTTTAGCGCGTCTTTTCCATACTTACCGGCAAAATCGCGAGCGACTGGCACCACATGGACTGCACCCTTGGGCAAGGTTATGCCAAAGCGGGCTGTAAGAGCAGCCATGCTTCCTAAGAAACGATCCCGGGCCAAAATAGAGGCTGCAGCAACAGCAACATTTCGCTC
Source organism: Sporomusa sp. (assembly GCF_035561155.1). Lineage (GTDB taxonomy): Bacteria > Bacillota > Negativicutes > Sporomusales > Sporomusaceae > Sporomusa. The sequence continues at coordinate 11,042 of NZ_DATMYD010000084.1, forward strand.
AGCTTTGTGCATCTGAACCAGCGTAATCGTCCTGCCTTTTTCCATAAGCTCGGCCTGAATAAACCGCTCATGCGCAAATTGGTCAGCTAAAGCAAACTGTGCCGGTTCTTTAGCAAGCAGACTTTCAAGCGCCCTGGCATGTGAGAACGCCAAAAGGTGATTAAGATTTCTCCCTGCACTGCTAAATTCACTATATAACGCGTTATAATCGGCAGGTGTCCACTCCAGCTCCACAAATTTCCCGGCGCATTCCTCGCGGATGCGCTCTGCCAGCGCTCGATTTTTCTCATCTGACAGCGCTTTGCTGTCTTTTACACCAACTGCTGTAAGTCTACTGGCTGACTGGGCGTCAACAAGCACAGCAGCCACGACCAATGGACCAAAAAAGTCACCCTTGCCTGACTCATCAAGGCCAATCCATTTATTATCAAAGTCTTTTACATATTCAAAGCCGGGCGGGCGTCCGGCAAGCATTTGAGACTGTGCGGATCCCGCCCCCGGGGCAGTTGGTGTTTGCCCTTGGGTGATGGCCGAAACTGCCTCTTTAAGCGGTGACTGCGAGCCTCCTACTACAATACTAATGCCTTTCTTGCCGCTATAAATATTGACGGTTACAACTTCCTGGCCATCTGAGACTTTTAGCTGCCTGCCGTAATTAATTGGCTTATCTGCAGTTATTTTAAGTCCAGCTTGAGAAAAGCGTTCAGACAAAACAGCCAGCCTTGCGCTTAATATATCCATTCAAATACCTCTAACAAAATGACATAGCTTCTTTAAGAGCTAAATGCTGGATTACCTTGAGCGGCAGGCCCAGCTCCTCGGCTATTTTACGGCAGTCTTCATATTCGGGTGCCACATTACATATCTTACCCCGGTATGAACTAATTTTTACCTTTACATCTCCCCAGGGAAGCCCCACAACTATAAACTCGCGATTGGCCACAGCCCTTGTTACAGGATAGAAACGCATACCGATTGACGTTGTCTCTTCTAAAATAACCTCAGCTATTTTTGCCTGACAGTCCTCCATCAATAGCGCCGATAATTTAGTCGCTGGCCGGCCTTTTTTCATGATAATCGGTGTCAGCCAAACGTCAAGCGCACCTGCATCAAAGAGTTTCTCCATTATATAGCTGTAAAGCTCAGGGTTTTGATCATCAATATTGGCTTCAACCACCAAATATGCCTTGTCTTCCTGTCCCTCTATTTGTCCTTGTATGGCGTCTGCCGGCATTTCTCCCAGATATAGCCGTAAAACATTGGGAATATCCAGTTCCCACGTACCGGCGCCATAGCCAATTTGACTACTAATAAAGCCGTCAGGCATGGGGCCGTAACCTTCGCCCAGCGTTGCCAGAACCGCCGCTCCAGTCGGGGTTACCAATTCTTTAGCAATATCCCCTTGGTAAAAGGGGATACCGCGCAACAGTTCAGCGGTAGCCGGTGCCGGCACCGGAATAAGACCATGACAACACTTGACAAAGCCACTGCCGACATGAAGACGGGAAGCATAAATTTGTTCAACGCCTAAATAATCAAGCGTCCAGGCAACCCCAATAATATCGACAATCGAATCAACGGCGCCCACCTCATGGAAATGGATTTCGTCAATCGGAACGCCGTGAACCCGGGCTTCGACCTCAGCCAAACGGGTAAATATCCGCTTACTCGTTTCTTTAACAGCAGGTGTAAGTGCTGAGTGATCGATAATGCCCACTATGTCAGCCAAATTGCGATGATGATGCCCAGAATCATCTACTTGGACATCTAGATATAAGGCACTGATACCACCTTTATCAACCCTTGTTATTGACAACTCGTATCCGGTTACAGGCAGTTTTGCCAGTTCGGCCCGGAGTAGTTCTTCAGGCGCTCCGATGTCAATTAAAGCACCAAGCAGCATATTACCGCTGATGCCGGCAAAACAGTCAAGATATATAATTTTACGTTTTCCATCCATAATTTCGAATCACCTCATATGATTAATAATACTTGCTAACCGGCCTGCACCAAAACCATTATCAATATTGACAACACCGACTCCGGCCGCGCAGCTGTTGAGCATACTTAATAACGCAGATAGACCGCCAAAATTAGCACCATAACCGATACTTGTCGGCACAGCAATAACCGGTTTTGCCGCCATGCCGCCGACTACACTGGCCAGTGCTCCTTCCATACCTGCTACAACAATAAGAACATTGGCCTCTTCAATCAGTTTCCGTTGGTCAAGGAGACGGTGAATGCCAGCCACACCGACATCATACACCCTTTTAACTTCATTGCCCATCATCTCGGCAGTAATGGCAGCTTCCTCAGCCACTGGAATATCACTCGTCCCGGCACTCATAACTAAAATAAACCGTTCATTATCCACCGGAGGTTTTTGGCGTTCGATAGTAATTAACCTGGCCAATTCGTGATACTCGGCATCAGGCAAAACTCTTTTTACTGCGTCATACATCTCTCTGGTGGCCCTTGTAGCTAAAATACTGCGATTATAGTCAGCAAGCCTATTCATAATGGCAAGAACCTGCTCCACTGTTTTCCCCTGGCAAAAAACCACTTCGGCAAAGCCTTGCCGTAACAGTCGGTGATGATCAAGCTTTACAAATTCCAAATCTTCATAAGGCAATATTTTCAGTTTTTCAAGCGCTTCATCCAGCGATAGACCGCCTGCCTTAAATTCTTTAAGCAGACTGCTTACATAATTAATATCCACTTCTACACCTCGTCCAGCGTCTCATTCATGCTTCCTGTGCGATATCCGTTTAAATCAAGTGTAACATATGTAAACCCAAGCTTCTTAATACCTGCCACTATGTCCGCCACAACCTCTGATTGAGTCAAAAGCAGCATAGCTTCAGGCTGCACCTCAATTCTGGCCAGCGTATCGTGGTGACGGACCCGTATCTGGCCTGAACAATACCTACGCACCAATTCCTCGGCCTCTTCAACCTGGTTTAACCGCTCAGGGGTAATCGGCAAACCATAACTCAGTCGAGATACCAGGCAGGCAGCACTGGGCTTGTCCCAGGTAGGCAATCCCCATTCCTTCGATACTGCTCTAATTTCGGCCTTGGTAAAACCCGCGTCAAACAATGGGCTTTTTACTTTAGGCAATTCGGCAATCGCCTTCATGCCAGGCCGAAAATCCCCCAAATCATCGGCATTCGTTCCTTCAGCTACCCAGCCATAACCCTGCTGCTCAGCCCAGGCAACTAATGCTGAAAAACGTTCCTTTTTGCAATAATAACACCTCTGGGACGTATTGGCAACAAAGTCAGCATTATTCATCTCGCTGGCCGCCAGTATTACATGCTTGATACCAATGGCCTGTGCAATAACCTGCGCATCAATTTTTTCCCTTGCCGGCGACGACTCCGAACAAGCCGTTACCGCAATAGCTTTATCTCCCAGAAGCCTATAGGCAGCTGCCGCTAAAAATGTACTGTCCACACCACCCGAGAATGCAATCGCCACACTGCCCAGCGTTAACAGAAAATCATTAAGTTTATTTACTTTATCGTGCAATACAGTCATTACAGCATCCTCCAATTTATTATAGCTACTCGAAGAGATTACCACGCTCTCGATATGGCAACATAAAGACATAATGTCCCTTATGGGCATTATGTCTTTATAAGAATTCAATATGAACAGTCAAAATCCTGTTTGGGGTTATCTTTTTTTTAGTTCTGCAATTGGAGAACTGGATGAGAGCTTTTCAATAGCACTTCCAAGGTCTCAATAATTTTTAGCTGTGTTTCTTCCATCAACAAAATTCCATGATTTAATAACATAATTTGCGGCTTAAGCCGAATTTGCGTCTCACGGACAGCCATTTCCAAATGCCCGATAGCTAACTCCATTTGTTCAGCAGCAGCCAAAACCTGACTATCAAGCAATCGCTCTAACAGTATATAATGGTAGGCTTGCACTAGCTGCGCAGCCTGGCTGTAGCCCTCACTATTGTAGTGATAACGGGCAAATTCTGAAAAATGATTAACAAACTCGGTAAATTCGTGATTGGTAGCGAGCGTCATATCAGATACTGCACTATAGATTAGTTTGTTTAGCTCATGAATATAGCTATTTTGCACCCTCATTAATGCCAGCAAATTATTAAGGTCTTCCACCTGGTTAAACAATGGCATCACCCCCAAGGCGGCGCGTCTAAGAACATTATAGTGTATGTTATTCAGTTTCTAAGTATTATGTCACTAAAGAACAATGAAAGCCGCCGCTGAGCTGTTCGGTAAGAACGCCCGGCGGCGGCTAAAAACCTTTTTCTATACTAGTTTATTTGTAAATATCAGGATTGACGCAGGTAAGAGGCTTGTTGCCGGTAAGGACGGCAATAATATTGTTAGCGGCAATTTCAGCCATGGCGTTCCGGGTTTCAATTGTTGCATTACCAAGATGCGGTGCCAGAATAACATTGTCGAGCACCTCAAGACCTGCAGTCACTTTAGGTTCAAACTCGTAAACGTCAAGCGCCGCACCGGCAATTGTTTTATTTCTCAGCGCCTCGAGCAAAGCTGCCTCGTCAATAAGCGGACCACGTGCTGCATTGATAAGGAAAGCTGTTGGCTTCATGCTGGCCAGTTCTTTAGCACCAATCATATGCTTCATCGAAGGATTGTAGCTCTGATGGAAAGTCAAGAAATCAGACTGCTTGATTACGTCTTCAAGCGGCATGAATTCAAGCCCCAGCTCTTGTTCTATTTCAGGGCTTAGACGGGTACGGGTATAATATATTATTCGCATGTCAAAGCCTTTGGCACGTTTAACTACCGCTTTACCAATGTTGCCCATGCCAACAATCCCCAGCGTCTTGCCTGTTACTTCGACCCCTAGGTGATACAGCGGCGCCCAACCGGTAAACTTGCCGGCGCGCGTGGTTTTATCACCTTCAACAATGCGGCGGGCAATAGCCAAAATAAGACCCCAAGTTAAATCGGCAGTAGCATTAGTTGAAACTTTAGGGGTGTTAGTCACTGGTATTTTCCGGGCCGTGGCTGTAGAAACATCAATATTATTAAAGCCAGCACCATAATTGGCAATAATCTTTAAATTAGGATTCGAGTTAATAATATCAGCATCAATACTGTCAGAAAGCAGGCAAAGCAGCGCATCTTTGCCTGCCAGGCCATCAGTAATCTCCTGTTTACTTAAAAGGCGGAGGTCGTTATGCATTGTTACTTCAAAATGCCTGGACAGCATATCGGCCGCAATCTGAGGAATAATCCCCGAAACAAATACTTTCTGCTTCATGTCAACAGCTCCTTTTTATTTACCTGCCTTGAATGTATTATCATTATATATTTTACCAAATTTCGCTTATTTATGGTAGACTCCACCAGCAGGATAACCTGTCTTTCATAACGAATAATTGGGGAAAGAAAATCAAGGAGGCACTTTTTATGGCAATGCTTTCAATGACTGACCAAGCCCTTGAATATATCAAATCCCGTGGAAAACCGGTATATCTTGAACTTTTTCAGGTCATTAGCTGCTGAATTGATTTAAGAGAAAGCCCGGCTGTACGCCTGGGCCAGCCGCGTAACCCTGAAAACTACAATCTTGAAGAAATCCGGGGCATTATGGTATATATCCCTCATGAGCTGCCCAACATACCACTGACCATTGCCCTCAGCAGCTTTTTCTGGTTTAAGAGACTAGTTATTGAAGGCTGGCAGCTAGCCTAAAAAGAAAGCCCTGGCGTTAAACGCCAGGGTTTCTTTCTGTCATATTCGGTTTTACTGTTTTAAAATAATTTTGCATCTTATCAATGAGAAGATAGACCAGCGGGATTATGACAAGCGTCAGAAAGGTCGATGTGATTAACCCACCGATCAGCGAGACACCCATCGAGGAGCGAATTTCAGCCCCTGCGCCAATACCCAACGCAATCGGCAACATCCCAAAGATCATAGCCATGGTAGTCATTAAAATCGGTCGCAGCCGCACAGAACCAGCCTCTACCAGCGCATCAATAATCGGCACCCCTTGCTCCCGTTGCTGATTGGTATAGTCCACCAGCAAAATAGCATTTTTCGTTACCAGACCCATTAGCATGATAACACCAATCAGGGACATAATGTTGATCGTATTTCCTGATATCAATAAGCCAAGTACAGCCCCAACTAAAGAGAAAGGCAATGACAGCATAATTGTCAACGGATGAATAAAGCTTTCAAACTCGGCTGCCAATACCATGTAAATCAGAATAACGGCCAGTATCAGTGCTTTACTAATCTCTTTAAACGAGCTTTCCATCATCTGCGCTTGGCCTACCAGCTTATGAGTATAACCCAGCGAGAGATTGAGACTAGGAATAATTTCTTTCACTTTAGCGATTACTTCGCCGGGAGTAGTGCCAACCGCGTTAGCATAAACAATGACTTGCCGTTGGCGGTCTTCGCGGTCAATCTGAGTTGGGCCGGATGAGAGCTTGACTTCAGCAATGTCCCCCAGCCGGATAAAGCCATTCTTACCGCTAATACGAAGATTTGCCACATCTTCCAGACTAAGCCGATTTTCCTGTTTTAGCTGGACACGCATATCATAGTCACTGTCAGCCACATTATATTGATTTTTAGCCGTTGAGCCTAGAAAGGCAATTTGTACAGCCTTACCGGCTGCAGTCGCATCTAGTCCAGCATCACCCAACCGGTCTGGATCAAATTTCACCTGGACCTCAGGTTCAGACTGCTCACTCGATATGTCAACATCGGTAGTGCCGGGAATCTGCTTAATTTTCTCGGCCAGTGTACTGGCATACATGTTTAGCGTATCGAGTTCCGGACCCCGCAGCGCTACCTGAATCGGACGGGAATCGCCTCTGCCCTGGCTTTGTCCTGTCGATACAGATACCTTTAGCCCTTTGACATTACGGAATTTAACGCGAAGTGAATCCATAATCTGCATCATGGAACGTGAGCGCTTACCTGAGTCTACCAGCCGTATACCGACCATCGAACGGTAAACCTGACGGTTCATACCGACGACCATATACGCTGATTCAAGTTCAGGGATAGCCATAACTTCTTTTTCGACCTGAGCCACCAGCTCTTTATTGCGTTCGATGGAGGTTCCGGCCGGCGCCATCATATTGATATTGAATTCGCCCGAGTCATATGTAGGCTGAAACTCTGACCCCAGAAAGGGCATCAACAGCGCATTAAGGAAAAGAGATAATAGGGCCAGCGCTACAAGCTTCTTGGGTCGCTTTAGAGCCCAATATAAAAGCTGCCGGTAGTTTTCCCGCAGAGACTCAAAACCTTGTTCCCACTTATCCAGCAGCGCCTCCAACCAGCGCAGTTGGCGGCCTGCTGCATCATGATTTGCCTTGAGCCAGTACGCTGACAGCATCGGCGTAAGCGTAAAGGCTACAAACAGCGAGAAAGCTACAGCAAACGCTACCGTCAAGCCGAATTGCTTAAAATACTGGCCGATGATCTCGCCCATGTTACCGACAGGAACAAATACGGCAAGAATAGAGAAGGTCGTTGCCAAAACGGCCAAGGAAATTTCTTTAGTCCCTTCACGTGCCGCATCCATGGGACCTTTCCCTTCCTCCATGTGACGGAAGATGTTTTCTACAATAACGATGGCATCGTCAATGAGGATGCCTACCGCTAAACTAAGGCCCATTAGCGACATGTTGTTAAGTGTAAAATTCATAACCTTCATCAAAAAGAAGGTGGATATAATCGAAGCAGGAATAGCAATTGCACCAATCACTGTAGCCCGCGTGTTGCGCAGGAACAGGAAGGTAATGGCTACTGCCAGTAAGCCGCCAAAAACCATGGATACCATAACATCTTCGACACTATTTCTAATATAAATAGCGTTATCCCGAACCTTAGTCACCTTAATGTCCGGTGGGAGAACATTCTGCTCCAACTGTTGCATAGACTGCTTTACTTTTTCAGCTACACCCACTGTATTCGTGCCTGACTGCTTCTGAATGGCAACAATAACGCTGGGTACACCGTTTGTCGCGGCATAGGTCCGCTCTTCGCCCCAGGTGTCTTTTACACTGGCCACTTCATGAAGCCGCACCAAACGCCCTTGCTGGTTAAGCACAATAATTTTTTTGATGTCATCAACACTTTCATATTTGCCAATCGTTCTAACTGTCAATTCAATGCCTTTTTCAGTAACCCGTCCGCCTGGAGTATTGACATTATTGTTATTAACAGCGTCAAGTAACTGTTGCAAACTAAGACCATAGGCCTCTAGCTTACGTGGGTCGGCCAGAATTTGGATCTCCCTTTGAGCAGCGCCGTACACACTGACCTCAGCTACCCCTTCTAGCTGCTGGAGCTGGTCTTTAACAATATCCTCAGCAATCTTCCTAATCTCACCCCGTTGCCGAGTATCTGATGCCAGGCTAAAGGTGAGAATAGACTGCGCAGTAATATCATACCGCTGCACTACCGGTTCATCAATCTGTTCTGGCAGCCGCCGCCGGACACCGGCGACCTTTTCCCGCACATCATTAGCAGCCATCTTCGGGTTTGTCCCTAACTCAAATTCAATGGTAGTCTGGGATACGCCCTCTCGTGATACCGATGATAGTGTCTTAATGCCCGCAACCGAGCTGACAGCGTCTTCAATCGGTTTGGTAATAAGGCTCTCCATCTCCTCTGGTGAGGCACCTGTATATGTAACGCTTGCCATGACAAGGGGAAACTCAACATCAGGATAAAGATCAATACCAAGACCGGGATACGAGTTTAAGCCAAATACCACCAGCAGCATAACCAGCATGGTAGTAAATACTGGTCGTTTTATAAAAACGTCAATCATTTACTTGCCAGCCTCCCCGGGCGCTCCCAGTCTGACTGTTGAACCGTCTCGCAGTTTGTTTTGGCCAGCTATTACAATGTTCTCGCCTTCCTTAACACCATCAACCACCTCGGCCCAACCGCCGCCGACATACCCTAGTTTAAGGGTACGCTGCTCAACTTTGTTGTCAGCGGCAAGCACATAAATTGTCTTAATATCTTCCCGCATGACCAACGCTGTTTCAGGCACTACAACCGCTTTCGCATGGATCTGTCCAGGAACTTCAACTTTTGCAAACATACCAGCCTTCAGGATATTTTGCTGATTAGGGATTGAAACTTCGGCAGTAAATGTACGTGAAGGCATGGCAGCTACCGGCGACAGCCGGGTAATAGTCCCGACAAACTCCTGACTGCCAAGAGCATCCACCTTGACCTTAACGCTAGCACCTTGTTTTAGCTGAGCAATCTCGGCTTCACCTACAGTGGCTTTTGCCAACAAGGTGTTAATATCAGCCACTGTCACAATCGATGACCCTGCTTTTGCGTAAAAACCTGATTGCAGGTAGCGTTTGACTACCACGCCACCACGTGGCGCAGTCACAGTAGCACCTGTTAGTTTGCTATCATATAGGGCCAATGCGCCCTCAGCTGCCCTGACCTGGCCAGCAGCCAAATCCCGCTTAGTCCTGGCCGAATCAAGAGTTTGTTCCGATACAGCGCCCTGTTTGGCCAGCGGTTCCATCCGTCTGAAATCAAGTTCTGCCTGTTCAAGATTGGCCCGAGCCTGAAATAAGTTGCCTTCGGCCTGGATAACCTGAGCCGCAAGTTCCCCCATGTCAAGCACAGCTATTGTCATCCCGGCAGAAACGGTATCACCCTCATCCACAGTAAGCTGATCGATACGTCCGTCAACTTTGCCGGAAATATCGGCGCTCCATACCGGTTCAAGATTAGAGGAAAAGGTTAAAACCGGTGTAACATCGCGTCTGGTTACAGCTGCAACCTCAACAGCAACAGCCTGCCCTTGTGACACTCGTCCAGCCCGCTCTTTACTAGCTTGCATGTTACTATAAATCCGGTAGCCAACAATTCCAGTCAAGACCAGTGCAATAACTGATACAATAATAATTGCTTTTCTCTTCTTGCTTGCCAACCTGCTCATTCCTCCAAAAGAAAAAATTACATACCCAGTTCCTATTCGACAGCTAAATAGGCTCTCCTGCCATGCAATGTTAATTTTTCGTTGCGGTTGTACATGCTAAAATTACCAAAAGAGGCTGGGGGAAAACTTAGAGATAAGTTAAATAGTAAAAGCAACTCGACTTTAGAAACTCAGAGAGGGAGTACCAGTCTGGTACTCCCTCTCTGAGTGCTTATTACTGATTTTCTGTTAGCTGGGACAGCACAGCTCTGACATGCTCTTCAGATACATCTTGAGTAATAGTCACCCGGCCAATGTCTTGCATCAACACCCAGTTGACCTTGCTATCAACAACCTTTTTATCTCTTGCCAAATACCCCAGCAGTTCGTCTGTTCCGTAACCGGGAGCAGTCAAAGGTAATCCCATAGCATTAATTAACTGTTTTACCGCGGTGCACTCTGCCAGACTGCATAAATTCAGGCTGCTGCTGAGTAGCGCCGCGCCGTGCATTCCAATGGCTACAGCCTCGCCATGATTGTACTCAGAGTAGCCGCCTACCCCCTCTACAGCATGACCAATGGTATGACCGAAATTCAATATCATGCGCACAGAGGTTTCCCGTTCATCCTGTGCGACAACCTCAGCCTTAAGCTGACAGCAGCGGCTGATAACCTCGGTCAATACGGCGGGATTCCGCACCAGAATCGAATCCACATGGCGGGTAAGATAAGCGAAAAAACCGGGGTCAGCAATGACTCCGTATTTGACTACCTCTGCCAAACCTGCCTTTAACTCGCGTTCAGGCAATGTGTCTAATACCAATGGGTCAATCACCACCAACTGGGGCTGGTAAAAAGCTCCGATCAGATTCTTACCCAGAGGGTGATTAACAGCCGTTTTACCACCAACGCTTGAATCTACCTGAGCCAACAGTGTTGTCGGCACCTGAATAAACGGCACGCCGCGCAGATAAGTAGCAGCAATAAACCCGGCCAAGTCGCCGATTACGCCGCCACCCAAAGCTATAATTGGCGACTTGCGGTCAAGCCCCAAACTTATCGCTTTAGTAAAAACTTTATCTGCCGTAGCCAGTGACTTAGAGCTCTCGCCGGGTTCAACAACCAAGACACTGGGCGTGAAACCGGCTGTAATCAGGCTGTCAACCAGTGCCCCAGAATATAGCGAATTGACGTTCTCATCTGTTACGATAAGCGCTCTTCTGCTAAAAGGCATATCCTTCATTAACTGACCGACCTGACCAAGACCAGCGGCCTGAATATGGATGGTATAACTATGGTCTGCTAAGTTAACTCTTACTTCGGCCACGCAGATGCCTCCCTTCGCGTAACAGCGCAATGATCTTTTCCGCCACATGATGCGGCGGCAGGCAGGTAGTATCAATCGTGTAATCGGCCTTCATATAGAGACTGGCCCGGTCACTAAACAGCTTGGAAACACGTTCGGCCCGGTCTTCACAATCTAACAGCGGCCGAACCCCTCGCCGGGAAGTTCGCTCCAGGATCGTTTCCAGTGAAGCTGTAAGCGCAATGATTATGCCAGTATTTTTTAGCCTGATCATGTTTTCCTGCTTAAGCACAACACCGCCGCCAGTAGCGATCACCGCATTGTTATAACGGGATACCCGGGAAATCACATCCCGCTCAAGCTGCCGGAAGTGATTTTCACCATACAGTTGAAAAATTTCACTGATGGCAAGGCCTGTTTGTATTTCTATTTTCTTGTCTATATCAATAAAGGTACGGTTCAGCCGGCCTGCCAACAAACGCCCAGTGCTGGTCTTGCCAGTTCCCATAAACCCTATCAAAACTATGTTTTTCATTATTCCTCCGGAAAAGAGTTTAAACCTCTATTTAACAATACGTGCTGTAAGAAAAATCATTACTTCTGTTTCGCTCTGATAGTGGTTTGAATTTTTAAACAACCAGCCAAGTAGTGGTATATCACTTAAAAAAGGGACTACTCTTTTGGTATCACTTGATGTAGATCCGATTAGACCGCCAATTACCATAGTTTCGCCATCTTTCATGCGTACTTTGGTTTCGGCCTCTCGGGTAGTAATCCGATAAGCTTTCATCTCCGAAACTAGAGTTGGAGTACTAACTTCAGTATACACATCGGCTGTAATTAATCCTTGGTTATTTATCCTTGGAGTAAATGTAAGTTTTATACCGGCATCAATATATTCAATCGTCGTGGTCGTTTTTCCGTTTTCCGTTTTCTCATTAAGTACAGGAATACGATCGCCGATAAGAATTCTGGCTTGCTGCCCGTTTAGTGTAGTAATTTTCGGCCTAGCAAGAATCTTAGCATCGCCATTGCTGGCAAGAGCATTAATCTTAGCTTGATAATAGAACTCATAGGGAATACCTTCAGGAGTACGCCCGAATTGGATGATTCCACTTCGGGACTGCCGGGTTACTTTCCCTGGTTCATACGCTATTACTTGGCCGTCGGAGTTTGTAGTTACTTTAGGAGACTCTACGTCAGGCCACTGGGGTGTGGCTTCCCATGTCCATTCAATTCCTAGTTCCTTAGTTTTATCTTTATTAACGGCTACAACCTGTGCCTCAAGGGAAACCTGCTGGTATGGAATGTCAAGTTCAGACAATAACCGCCCCACTTGTTCGGCCTCTACCGCGGTCCCGTAGAAAACCAGCATATTAGTAGCAGTGTCGACCTTAAATCGGCCACCAGCTGCAGGGGTTGACTTGTTACCCGGCGCTGCCCCTGTTTTAGCACTATCAGCTGTTCCTTTACTACTTAACTTAACCTCTGCCGGTTTCCCTCCTCCGCTTGAACTGCCTGATTCGGGAAATGCTAATGAAAGAATTTCCATAGTACTTGCTGGATCAGCATATTGCAACTTAAAAAAGTGAACACTCCCAAAATTACGCCCGAGCTGTTGGGAATCGCCAACTACAATAACATCACCGATCCGCTGATAGGTTAACCCTTTGGTCTTTGTAACTAAATCTAATGCTGTTTCAAAGGGGATATTCTTGAGTTGAATCGTAATATTACCAGAAACCGAATCATCAACCACCACATTGACTTCCCCAATGGTTGCCAGGGCGGTAAGGACATCACGCACCTCACCATTAGTGACATTCATATTCACTTGGGGATTGGCTGCTGAAACTCCCGTTACTGCGAGAAAAAAGAGCGACAGCGCTAAAACCATTGATTTCATCAAATAGCGCATGTATTTTTCACCTTTCTAAAGTCAAAACTTTTCTACCTTGTGGGCCCCATAGAATAGCAGAGCTTTCCCCAACTGATAAAAGCTGATATGGACCAATATAGTCTTTAATCTGATATGACCGGCTAACACCGGCGTTTTTAATTATGGCAACATTTTGCCCGCCGCCGCCTACTACGCCAACAAGTACCAGAGGAATTTCCGGCGCTTTGGGAGGCGGTGAAACAGTACTCTGCTCACCCGTGAAATTGGTTTGCGGCTGTGGTGTAACCGGCACCGCTACAGGCTGAAATTCTTTGGGAACAGCAAACGGATCACGCACCACGCTATTTGCGGAATAACCTTGGGGCATTACCGGCTGAGTCGCTGCTTGCGGAGCAGTTGAAATACCTTGTTGAGAATTTTCCGGGAGACTGCTTGAGAAGGCAGCCAGCCCAGGAGTCCAACCAAAGTATACAGTCGTCGCCATTATACAGCAACAGACAATCATGATCCACGTGCTGCGCTGTTTACGCAGCTTGAGGTATTCAAGCTGTTTGCGCTGTTTGCGAGTAAGTTTCTCCACAATTTCAACTCCTCTCATGCCAAACTTCATCTAACGTAGTTATTTATTAATTCGGGTTTGATAATTACCTATAGTTGCTTTTAAATCTTCGATACTATCGCCGCCGAACTTTTCTAACAGTGCCTGGGCTAAGACAATTGCTGCCATGGCTTCGGCAACTACAGCGGCAGCCGGAACAGCACTTACATCACTTCGTTCAGTGTTAGCCTTTTCCGGTGTTTTATCGACAATATTCACAGTATTAAGCGGCTTCATCAAGGTTGGGATTGCCTTCATGACAGCCCTGAGGACAATATTCTCGCCATTACTGATACCACCTTCAATACCACCAGCATTGTTTGTACGCCGATAATAGCCCTGATCGCAATCATGATATATTTCATCATGGACTTGACTGCCAGGCAAATTAGCATAGGCAAATCCGGCGCCAAATTCCACACCTTTAATCGCTTGAATTGACATAACCGCAGCAGCCAAGCGTGTGTCCAGACGTCTGTCCCACTGTACATGGCTACCCAAACCTGGCATAATGCCAGCAGCAATTACTTCAAAGATACCCCCAAGCGAATCACCTGCTGTCTTGGCATTGGCAATAGCGTTTATCATCGCTTCTTCTGTCTGAGCGCCACCTATGTTCAAGACTCTAGAAGTAATTGTTATTCCCGCCACAGCTAGCAGTTGCTTAGCAATACTGCCAACTGCTACACGGGTTGCTGTTTCCCGGGCACTAGCCCTTTCAAGTATATCCCGAATATCTTGCCGCTGATATTTTAAGATACCGGGCAAGTCAGCATGTCCTGGGCGTGGAGCAGTTACCTTGTCACCGTAGGGTTGGCCAAATACAGACATTCTCTCTTGCCAATTTTCCCAATCACGGTTAGTAATGACTATTGTTAGGGGACTTCCTAAGGTAATACCAAACCGCACACCAGAGGCTATATCGGCTTTATCTTTTTCAATTTTCATTCTCCCGCCCCGGCCAAACCCCTGCTGGCGTCGAGCCAGATCGGCATTAATCTCATCTAAATCCAGCTCTAACCCAGCGGGAAGACCTTCAATGATCGCTGTGAGCGCTGGTCCATGCGACTCACCGGCTGTTAGAAATCTAAACATTTAAACACCTCTGTTCGTAAGAGAACTTACTTTTTTACTGGCGGAGACTTAGCTGTCTGCTGCTGTGCAGCCTCAGGAGAAACACCGTAGCTGTAGATAGCTAACGTAAGTCTAACCTCTAGCATTCCCTGCCTTACCTGAATATTAGCATTACTAGTCGAATTAAATCGCTGGCTATTCTCAATCTTATTCATAAATTCGAGCAGACTGTTAAAGGAGCCTCGTATTTGAATCTCGACAGGAATTTCTCGATATCCGTTTTTGTTTACAGGGGCCGAAGGTTTAATTTCGGACAGACGTACGCCACTAATTTTAGCTGCTTGCTCAACTTCTTTTAAAAACTCACCTATTTCCGGCTGATTAGGAAGCTTGGCTTCTACCTGTGCAACTTTTAAGTCTACTTCCCGTACATGCTGCCCTGGGTCAGGATGTTTCTGGGCATATACTTCAATAGTTTGTATACGCTGGCGTTCTGTTTGGTATTGCGCTAAAAGTGTGTTGATATGCTGTCGCTGAGGCGCTATTATCCAAAAATAGATTAGAATAGCTGCTGCGACTAATCCAACACCCAATATGATTGCTTTTTGCTTAAGACCTAATTTAGCTAGCCACCCTGTCACAACTATATCCCCTTAAGTTTAACAGTCATTTCAAATTTCGTGTAAGAATACTTGGCATCCTGTTCTGCCTTTATTAGCACAGGCTCAACTAACAAAGCATCCTGCTCTAATTGTGTTATAAAATTAGCCAAATCCGGGTATGTCATCGCGTTACCTTTAATTAATATAATATTTTTGTCACCGGCACCCAATTCTGAAAGCCAGACTTGCGGCGGTGTTATAACTCCAAAATGAGAAAGAATGGCATTCCATGATTTCCTGTCAGTTGTTAATTTAATCAATGTATTTTTTTTCTCATCTAAGATGTTTTGTTTAGTATTGGCAAGTTGCATCTTATCTTGCGTTGGCCGTAACAACACATATTGTTGGCGTGCGCTCTCAATTTGCTGTTCTAAAGACCATATTATGTAAGTATTGTAAGCAAACATACTAGAAAACAGCATGATGAATACGATAATGAACAGTAATACAATCTTCTTAAATGGCCATTCAGAGCGCCTTTCGGACGGCGGGAGTAAATTAATTGTTATCATAATTGCCTCCACGCATGGCAAGACCAATAGCAACAGCCATCTGTGTCGATATACTACGTAAATACTGCTCATCGAATGAAGAAATAGCGGTTAGGCTATTGAGTGGATTATGCTGCAGGACCTGAACATCACCAAGCAGAGCCGTCAAATGTTGCGGCAAATTATCAAGCTTAGCACCACCGCCAGTGAGATATATTCTATCAATAACCGCTTCTCGGTTTTGCACCTGGTAATATTCGAAAGTACGCCGCACCTCACGCGCAAGTTCGGCAACAAGTAATTCCAGCCGCTGATGTAATATTGGCAGTTCACCCTCAAAATCGGGACGCTTCAGCAACCCAGCCTGACGTTGTTTCAAACGTTCAGCTTCCATATAGTCGAGTTCGAGAGTTTGCATAATTACCTCGGTGAACCGGAGACCACCGACAGGAATAAAGCGAGTAACAGACGGACTTGAGCCTTGGAAGACGATAACCTGAGAAGCATCATTGCCTATATCAATAACTATGGCGTTTTTTGCGTCAGCCAATGTCCGGTACAGGGCGAGTGGTTCGATATCAATTGCAAGAGGCTTACAGTTAGCCTCTTTTAACACAGCGATTAATGTATTTACAAGATCATGTGGTGCTGCCACCAGCAGCACCCTTATCTCCAACTCACTTTTTCCCTGCCCTATTACGGCAAAATCATAATAATAGCTGTCTGGCTCATAGGGAACGTATTTTTCCAAGTCCCATTTGATAGCCTCTTTAAGTTCTTCCTTACTCATAGCGGGAAGCATTACTTCCCGGACAAACACTGACCTACCAGATACAGCCACAACTACTTCCCTTGACGAAATCCCGCTCGTAGACAACAACCTTCTAATAATATCGGCAAGGGCCTCAGCATTCGCTACATACCCATCTTGCATAACGTTTTCTGGTAAATCAATTAGACCTACAGCCTTAAGTACTGGCTGTCCGTTATTCAACAACACTTCTGCCGCTTTAACATGCCCTGTGCCAATATCAATTCCAACAACGTTTGAAGGCCGTCTTATTAGCCATTCCAGTAGCCGGTTCTTTACAATGTCAAATCTATTTAGGTTCATGATGAGGTCGACTAGATACGATTTGCACAGCATGACTAATAGCGGTAAGAATATCGACGTTAAACTGCTGTTCTAGCGATTTAACTCTAGTAAAGGTTTCCCCTTGGCTTGTCACGACATAGCGAGGTGGTAAAAAATTCAAGGCCAGTGCAACTACGTCGTAGCGACACTTTTCACACTTGCAGACGTTTCTGTGACCGGCAAGTACCTCATCAAGCCGTTGCCATACTAAGTCTTCCATAAAGTTTTTAAGTTGCATAAATTATCCCCTTTATGTGTAAGATTCACTGTTCAAGCTAGGTATCCCATTTGAACCTTTCAGCACTGCTCACATTTACCGACAACCATTTTAGAATGGTAGCCTCATAGTTATGTCGCCCAACCATGGAAGCATAATTATAAACTCCACTATCAAGATGGAAAACTACTTTTCGGATAGCTTTATTTACCATACCTGTCGACTCAATACGTTTACCGGCAGAATCATTAATAACCACTACAGAATAGCTGCCATCACCAAGCGAAGCTTTAACAGAGCTTTTCCCCCAATTGGCGTTATGAGAAAGTTCGACAAGCCCCCTTCGGACTCCTGCTTCAGCCAGACATTGTGCCGCGACCCCGTCACGAAAATTGGCAGCCATAGTAACTTCAGCCGAGCTTAGATATAGAAAAGCCCCGCCGATGTTTCCTAATATAGCCATGGCAATAATAGCGAAAAATGACGCAGCCCCAGTCTCGCTACTTATCCACTTCCGGAAATCGAGCATCTCCACCTACACCCCTTCAGGTCTAGTAACGTGGTCTTACTTCATTCATGATTTAATACCGCCATTGCCGACTGACACGTAAACGTTGCTCCTGTTGTTTTGTCTTTCGCCGTTATCTTAATGGTCGCCAACCTTCCTTGAGCAGTAAACATCGGCGTTCCGTCCGGATTATCAATGATGATAATTGAGCCCTCTTGATCATTCACGCCATTACCTGCAAAAGGTTGCGGCGACCCGCTCCCTTGCGTAATGCAGAGTGCCTTAGTCTCGGGATCAACTCCAAAAACAATTATGCCAGCTGCTGATTTTATTCTTAGCGTTTTGCCGTCAGGACTACTCACAGTGTAGGCATATCGAACCTGACGTGCGATGGTATCTACGGCAATCCGGACAGTCTGATGAATTTCCACGTGGCTCTTACCCTGTTGCCAGGAACGAAGACTAGTAAATAAAAGTCCAAAAATAGCAGACATCAACAGGACTGTCAAACCCAGCCCTATCATGAGTTCTATCAGTGTAAACCCGGACTGCCCTTTAATATTCTTTATAAGATCCTGCTTTATCACCATATTCATCACTATGGTGAACCAGATTGCGGCATTTCCCGGATTACATATGTTACCAAAGTAACAGCGGCTTGTGCATCAGTGCGGGCTGCCTTAACCGTCACCTGGATAATTCTCTGTTTAGTTGGATCGGGGTCCCGACCACTATCTATAGCTACAATATGACGAGTATAATGAATATCATTTAAGATTAGTGTCGGCGGATCATATGTATAAGGTAAATTCTCAGTAGACCAGTCTTTTACCTTCATACTTTCGATCTGTTCCTGTGCCAAGTTTGTAAGAACAGTATACTCGGCCCCACTGACAGTTGCATGGGTAGCGGAAATAAACATAGCGGCGAAAGCAACAAGAGCTACAGACACAATGACTGTAGCGAGAATTACCTCTACAAGGATATAGCCCTGTTGGCTTCTTATACCAGCCATTTACTTCGCCATCCTACTAATAAGGTGTGTTAGAATTATTTGTTAACCGCACACGTCCTGTTGGTGACAGAATAACATACAAAGATTGGGATGTGACCTTGCTCTTTAACTCTATAGTGTACTCGCCCGACTGTACACCCCCATTTACTCGGAACTGGATATCAGGAGGGTATCCCATCAATTCAACGGTATCGGGAAGATACACCATTCGAATGGTATTAGGTCCATCAGTAAAATTATAGTGGGGAGTACCATCATTAATAAAGCGAATTTTATAGACATGGCTTGTACCAGCATTGATTGCCGTTTGCTGTAGACTACGAATATCTGCAACAAGGTTTCTGGCGGTTGCCTCTAGTTCATGTTGAGCTATCGTAGAGCCAAGTGTGGGAACAGCCAAAGCTGACAATATACCGATAATGGCAATCACAACAAGAACTTCTATTAATGTAAATCCTCTCTGCATAGCCTCACCTGGAAATATAGAAGTACCAGCGAATCAGATCATAACCATACATCATACTAACAAAAGCACCCAGAGCGATAAATGGGCCAAAAGGAATGAAGTCCTTGCGGCTTTTTAACTTTAGAAGAAGCAGTAAAGCGCCACCGATACCACCTATGATAAAAGATAAAAACAAAGTGAGTAGTGTTAGCTTAAGTCCCAACCATAGACCTAAAGCGGCTACAAACTTGATGTCGCCGCCACCCATGCCGCCGCGGGTAATCACGGCAATAATGAGTAGTAAGCCACCGCCAGTGAGGCTGGCTGTAAGCATGTCTGATATTGTTGGATAGCCAATATATAGATTTATACCAACACCAGCTACAAAAAACCAAATAAGGACTTTATCCAGAATAAGCTGATGGTCATAATCAATAAAAGTAATTACTATGAGGAACGAAGTAAAAGTAAGTACCTTAATAAGCTCCGGACCTAGGCCAACAACTTGGAAGCACCATAGGAACAAGACTCCGGTGATGATTTCAACCACGACATATCGTGGGGGAACTGAAGTACCACAATAGCGGCATTTGCCTCGAAGAAATAGATAGCTAATTACAGGCACTAAATCACAAAGGTGGAGACGCATATTACATTGTATACAATGCGACGGTGGTCGAATTATCGACTTATTTTGTGGCAACCTATAGATGCACACGTTAAGGAAACTCCCTACTATTAATCCCATCCATAACATTCCAATAATCAACAAATTCTCCCCACTTAAACTTATCCAAGGCGGTTCACCCGCCTTGGATAAAAAAAGATTACCATGCTGTGTACGTACTGCTACCGGGTGAATTACGGGTAGTATTACTAGAGTCAGCTCCACTTAGTACGTAGCTTGCTGGAGTACCACCATTTGCAGCAGTATAGGTGTATGCTATGTCCACACCTTGCGCGTCCTTCGGCCATGCTGCTATATAGGTCTTTACCAAACCAGATCCATCGTCCTTTTGAGCACCGACTAAGTTCGTAGGGTAGGAACCTTTTGCTGCGTAAAATTGAGACAAAGCAGTATCGACTGTACGCATATCTGCTTTAAGTTTAGCATCTTTTGCGGAACTCGTAGAATTAGAAAGTTTCGGAACCGCAATTGCAGCTAATATGCCGATAATAGCAATAACTACCATTAGCTCGACTAGAGTAAAGCCCTTTTGGTTTTTCATGCTGTTTCTTATTTTCATAATCATATCTTTCACCTCCTTCCAATTAATTTCAGTTTTGATGTCATATCGATGCACCAAAATTAGACATTACATCAAACATAGGCAGCATAACTGATATAACAATAAACCCAATAATGACTCCAAGTACCCCAATTAAAATAGGCTCCATCATACTACTCAGCCTACTAACCATATCATCAACATCACTATCATAAAAATCAGCGATCTTCTCCAGCATTTTATCTAGTTCCCCTGTTTCCTCACCAATGGCCACCATTTGCACTACCATAGGGGTAAAAACGTTGCTGGCGCCCAGCGGTGTGGCCAAACCAAGCCCTTCACGAATACTGTTCTGAGCTGTAGTCAAGGCTCTTGCCATACTGAGATTGCCTGAGGTCTTTTTCACTACTTCAATGGCGGTAATAATGGGCACGCCGCCCCGCACCAACGTTGACAGCGTGCGGCTAAAACGGGCGATAGCCACCTTGCGCCACAACAGGCCAAACACTGGTAAAACAAACATCAACTGATCCATAACTATCCGATATTTAGGCCGACGCGCTAACAATACCAGTCCATAGCCAGCCAACACCAGAATAGCTGCCAACCATACGCCGTAGTTAGTGAGAAAACCGCTTAGTTCCAGGAGAATACGGGTGGGCAACGGCAGTTCGACCTTCATGCTCTCAAACATCTTCATAAAGGTCGGCAGAACAAACGTTAGAATAAAGATGACCGCCAATATTGCCATGCCAATAACAACGGCAGGATAAACCATAGCCGACTTAACCCGCTCATTAAGCTTATGCTCTTTTTCGAAGTGAGTTGCCAGCCTGCTGAGCACCTCGTCAAGCACACCACCCACTTCCCCGGCTTCCACCATATTGATCATGATATCAGGGAAAATATTGGAGTGCTCGGTCATTGCCTTTGACAAGGTTTCACCTTCTTGCACCTTCTTATAGATGACTTGAAGGGCTGTTTTGAGTTTGGGATTGTACGTCTGATCAATTAAGATACTTAGGCAGGCTACCAGCGACAGCCCTGCATCGACCATTGTGGAAAACTGCCGGCAGAACACAGCCAAATCTTTGATACTTACCCGCTGCAGACTATTTAACAGTGCACGGGTAAAGGAGCCAGATTTTTGTACTTTAATCTGAGTAACAAAATAGCCTTTATCGCGAATATAGGCGGCGACTGCGGCTTCGCTCTCGGCCATAATGTTGCCTGACAGCAGTTGACCATTGCGATCCCTGGCCTTATATATGTATGTTTTTGCCACCTATTGACACACCTCTATATATCAAGTAAATAACAGTTAGCCATTGGCCAAGCGGACAAAGGTTTCCTGGTCCATCGCCCTAGCCAGCGCTTCATCATATGTCACAATACCACGTCTGTACAAATCACGCAGCGACATATCCATGGCCTGCATTCCGGTCTTAGCTCCTGTCTGGATGACCGATACAAGCTGATGGGTTTTACCCTCGCGGATTAGGTTGCGCACAGCCGGAGTGGCCATTAAGACTTCCACTGCGGCTACCCTGCCAGCATCATCACGACGCGGCAGCAGTTGCTGGGCCACAATTCCCTGCAGAGTAAGCGATAACTGAATTCTGATTTGTTGCTGCTGATAAGGTGGGAAGACGTCAATAATCCGGTCAATTGTCTGCGCGGCATCACCGGTATGTAACGTGGCAAATACCAGATGTCCGGTTTCAGCAGCAGTTATGGCAATGCTAATGGTTTCCACATCGCGCATCTCACCCACCAGAATAACATCAGGATCTTCCCGTAGTGCTGCCCGCAACGCATTGCCAAAAGACTTGGTATCGGCGTTAATTTCTCGTTGATTGACAATACTTGTTTTATGCTTGTGCAGATATTCAATTGGATCTTCCAGGGTAATAATGTGACAGGCCCGCTCGGTGTTAATTAAATCAAGCATAGCGGCCAGTGTCGTAGATTTGCCACTGCCTGTCGGCCCGGTGACAAGTACCAGTCCACGCGGCTTGCGCGCCAAGGTTTTTAACACTTCGGGATGGCCCAGTTGTTCCAGGGTTGGCACCTGTTCAGTTACTACCCGGATAGCAATAGCGATTGAGCCGCGCTGCCGGAAAGCGTTCACCCGGAAACGGCTCAGGCCAGTTATAGCGTAGGAAAAATCAATTTCGCCAAGCAGCTCAAACTTTTCCCTCTGCTCCGGGTTTATGATGGCAGTAAGGATTGCTTCTGTGTCCTTGTACTCAAGCCGTGGGTATTGAGTGGTTGTCAAACTGCCTTGCAGCCTAAAAATCGGGGAAACCCCTACTGTAAGATGAATGTCTGAGGCTTGTGCCAATACCGCTTCTTTTAACAGACTGTCTATATTAAGCATATATGTGCCCCCTATTATGTTCCGGCGTAGGCAACCCGCATGACTTCGGCCACTGTTGTCAGCCCGCTAAGTGCTTTGGCAATACCGTCCTGACGCATTGTTTTCATGCCTTCACTCATAGCAATGTTTGCAAGTACATCGCTTGATACTCTCTGATTAATTGCCTCGCGTACAGCTGAGCTGACAGCCATCACTTCGTGTATTGCCATCCGTCCAAGATAGCCGGTATGACCGCAGCGTGGGCAGCCAGCCCCCCGGTACAGAGTAATCTCATCCTCAGAGCTCATTCCCAAGAACTGCCGCTCGGGCGCTTCAGCCTCAGGCTCATATTTTTGTTTGCAGTCAGGGCATATAACTCGTACCAAACGTTGGGCAACAATTCCGAGTACAGAGGAAGCAACCAAAAAGGGCTCAATCCCCATATCAATCAACCGGGTAATGGCACCAGGTGCGTCGTTGGTATGTAGCGTACTAAACACCATGTGACCGGTAAGTGCTGCCCTAATGGCTATATCGGCAGTCTCAGTATCCCTGATCTCACCTACCATGACCACATTAGGGTCTTGACGCAGTATTGACCGCAGACCATTGGCAAACGTTAAACCAGCTTTGTGATTTACCTGAACCTGGTTTATACCGTCTAACCGGTATTCCACCGGATCTTCAACAGTGATAACATTTTTATTGGGCGTGCTGACTTCTGTTAGTGTCGAATACAGCGTTGTTGTTTTACCTGAGCCGGTGGGCCCGGTAACAAGGATCATACCGTAGGATTGGAAATATAGCCTGCGATATAACTTTAGATTCTCAGGAACAAAGCCCAGGCCTTTAATATCTAAAATAACTGCTTTCTTATCAAGTATCCGCAGAACCACTTTTTCACCGGTGATTGTCGGCAGTGTCGACACCCGTAGGTCAATATCCCGGCCAAATTCCTGCACTTTTATGCGGCCATCCTGCGGTAGTCTTTTTTCGGCGATGTCCATTTCACTCATAATTTTTATCCTGGAAATAATGGCCGCATGGGTATGACGCGGAAATGTCACCACTTCACGTAGTACACCGTCTACTCTAAACCGGACTCGAAGCGACTTGTCCTGCGGTTCAATATGGATATCGCTGGCTCGTTCTTTGATAGCTTGACTGATAATGGAATTGACAATGCTGACTACCGGTGCATCGTCAGTCATTTGGATTTCAGCAATACTGCTGGCATCATCAGCTTTAAGTTTGTTAACAGCCTTTTCTACCAAATCCTGCACACCATAAGACTGGTTAATGGCACGCATAATCTCGCGTTCGGCGGCAATTACCGGTTCGACTTCACAACCTGACGCCATCCTCACATCATCTAAGGCGTAGAAATTCGTAGGATCAACCATGGCCAACGTCAATTTACGCCCATCTTTTTTTATGGGAATTACCTGATAGCGTTCTGCCAATGATACAGGTATCGTTGCGGCAATTTCATGGGCTACATTCATTTTAGCCATATCAACCCGAGGTACACCAAGCTGAAACTCTAAAGCTTCAATCATGCTGACTTCAGTGATATAGCCTAAATTGATAAGTACCTTTCCCAATCGTTCACCTGTCTTTTTTTGGACGCTTAATGCCTTTTCCAGTTGTTCCTGACTGAGAATGCCTGCTTCAATGAGCAAGTCCCCCAGTCGTCGTTTACGGTTGTTTAACATGTCCTTTGCCCTCATCCAAATAGATATAAAAAAAGCAACCGGCATAGCAAAAATAAGATATTTTGCATATGGTCGGTTGCACTACTTGCTCCGCCTGGGCTAAGTGCCCAAATAAAGTGCCAGGCTTCATTGCTTCCCACATTACGAATTCGCATTCTTTTTTTGTGTTAATTACAGTCATAGATTATATTCGCATGGAAGCTATTTAATTCCTTCTTGATCGACATTATAAACTTATTAAATTTGTATTAATTTATCTGCTTAAGCCATTGATGAGGGCCTTCCGCATAATCTCTCGGGGTGCATTGCAACCTGTCCAGAAATGGTAGGCAAGGGCCCCTTGCTCAACAAGCATGCCATCCCCGCCAACAGCAATATGTCCCCGGCGTAAGGCTTCAGCCATAAATTGCGTTTCTAATGGATTATAGACTAAGTCAGAAATAACAGCAGACGGCTTTAAGAGTTCCCAATCAAGCGGAGGCTGGCAGGTTGCATTAGGGTACATACCTAGTGGCGTCGTATTAACTACAATGTCGGCAAGCGACAGAGCTAGGGCAAATTCGGGGCTGTCCCAGGTGGCCCCAGTGACGGATGCATGCCCAAGAAACAATTCGGCTACACTAGCAGCCTTAATATTGTCACGCGCTCCGATGGTTACTGTGGCAATGTTACTCTCGATGAAACCGGCAATTACAGCGCGCGCCGCGCCACCGGCACCCAAAATGACAGCATGTTTACCCGCTGCATCGAAACCAGCCTGCCGCAAAGAGCTGATATAACCGCTGGCATCGGTGTTATACCCAATCATGTGGTTCTCTTTTATGACTATGGTATTAACAGCGCCAACCAGCTTGGCGCTGACATCGATTTCGTCCAAATAGTCCATGATAGTTACTTTGTGTGGAATAGTGACGTTTACACCTACAAACCCCAATGCTTTTAGCCCGCCGACAGCTGTTGCCAGGGACTCCGGCGGCGCGGGCAGCGGCAGGTACACAAAATCAAGACCACAGGCGGCAAAAGCAGTGTTATGCATAGCCGGCGACAGCGAATGGCTGAGCGGCCAGCCTAATAGGCCGACCTTCTGTGTTTTTGCTGTTATATTCATCCTAGAAACTCCTTTCTGGTAAGTTGGGATACGGAGAAAAAACGAGATTGTTTCACTGCTGTTGGCAATGATGAAAGGCTAGTAAGATAGCAATCTTATCTCACATAGATATCCGGTCTCCGGTCGGTAAAAGTTGGCATCGCCAGGCGGGACTCTGTCACCTTTTCCAGGTTAATCTTGCCAAAAATAATACCTTCTTGGTCGCCGCCTTCGGCCAATATCTCGCCTTCAGGTCCAACAAGAAGTGAATGTCCGTAGAAGGGGCTGCCTCTGTGCTCGCCTACACAGTTCACGGCACAGATGTACATGTGGTTCTCAATGGCTCTGGCCTGAACCAGGGTCCGCCAATGCCCGCCGCGCGCCGCAGGCCATTCTGCTGGTACAAAAACAATTTGGGCGCCATTTAAGGCCAGCGAACGGAACAGCTCCGGGAACCGCAAGTCATAGCAAATGCTGATTCCAGCGTTAACACCGTCTAGGGAAAACGAACCAAGTTTAGCGCCGGGAGCAAAGAAACGTTCTTCGCCATACATGCTGAACAAGTGCACCTTCTCATAACTAGCAACAATAGTGCCCTGTCTGTCAATGACTAGAGCACTATTATAAATATGGTCATTAATCCTGAGTGGAATAGAACCGGCGACGATGTTCACGCCGGAGTTCCGGGCAATAGCCGTTAGGCGACAAATGAACGGCCCGTCGATAGTTTCAGCAGCCTGAGCTACATTTTTAAGTGCGTAGCCAATTGTCCAAATTTCTGGCAGTACAATCACATCAGCGTTAACCGCAGCTTGACTGATAAGAGTAAGCCCTTTATCTTTATTGCCGGCAATATCGCCGGCAACAACGTTCATTTGCAACATTGCGATCTTCACATCAAGTCCTCCTACAGCCGGCCTGTGGTCTTTAACAGACGTATCGCTAGTTTTTCCAACTGACGGGTGATTTTTGTACCGATAAATTCTTGGGGCGCTAGCGGCTTGACCCAGATGGTAAATAGGTCTAAGCGATTGCCACCTAAAATATCAGTGAACAATTGATCGCCAACTACAGCCACCTCAGCCGGAGTTAGTCCCATAACTTGTACTGCTTGTCGAAATCCTGTCCGAGATGGTTTTAATGCCCGGGCGACAAAGGGCGCACTGCACTGAGTAGCTATTTGTCTAACCCGTTTTTTTCCATTATTTGATACCAGACACAGTTTAAAGCCCTCGCCGCTCAACTGACTAAGCCAAAACTGCATATCAGGACATAGATCTGGACTGTTCCAGGGAATGATGGTATTGTCAAGATCAAAAATTATCCCGCGAATACCACGCTGCTTGAGCATATCCAGATTAATGTCATATAAAGTGTTTACCGCCATACAAGGCACAAGCAATTTGAGCAATTTTTCCTCCCGAGTCAGTAATATACAGTTAACAGAAATTATAGCATGAGAAAAGGAAAAACGAAAGAGATTGCCACGCTCGCAATTCCCACCGAAAACGACCATTACAATCGATGTTAACTAAAAAAAGAAACAGACACCGCATAAAACGGTGCCAGTCAACCTACTTTAAGTAATCCTACTCAGGTATTTCTATTTATCTTCCTTGGCATGGATAACTTCAAATCAGAGAATAGCGGGACCACGGCTTCGCTATTCGGCATCTGTGTCTCTAATCTCGGACGTACGCCATAATATCACTTACCCCAGTCTGTAATGACATTAGCGTCGTAATTTAGAGTCCCTCCACCTAGAGTTAGTTTTTTGCCTGCCGTTACTGAACCGGTAATCGTGGTGTTATCATTCATCGTAAAATCTCCACCTGCTATTGCTACACCTTTTATTATTTGGGCACCGGAATTAAGTGTAATATCTTGCTCACTCATCAAGAGAGAATACCCATTTATCTTCCCGTTAATTATTATGGGTTGTTTTGCATAAAATTGGAAATTACCAGTCAGAATTGCGTTCCCATTAACGGTTATCCCGTGATCAGAAATAATTATAAAATTAGTTTTCTTATCTGTAGTAATGTTGCCACCAAGGGTGATTTGCCCTTTTGAAAAGATTACTACATGGTTTCCGTCTTTCGCATAATAGGTTGTATCTTGGTTGGTACTAAAACCAGTGTCATAATAGTTTCCAGATAGAGTGAAATCTCCTGATTGAGTAGGCGGATTATTTTCACTATATTTATCATAATCTTTCCAATTAAGCGAGACAGGTATTGGTGGTAAATCCAGGTACTTCTCATAAAACAAGGGATCGATGCGAGTATTATGGTCGACTACTTGGTTGGATTTTGCGTTTGTCACAATAGTTCCGTTATTTATGTTAAAATTTGGTTCTATTACAAGTTTATTGCCTTGATTGTAAACTGCATACGGTAGAGGGGTAACATCAGGTGGTGGCGGCGTGTTACTCCCTCCTGAATTAGGAATATCAACCCTATATTGGGCAATAAGCGTTCGTTGAATATTGCTTTCTCCATGCCCACGTACGTTAAATGTATATATTAGGGGTTGGCCTGGTGTTGGTGCTCCTGACATAGTTACGGAAACATTATAGTATACGTCTGTGTTTGAGGTACCATCGGATTTCTTTAGCCCAACTAAATAATTGTTTCCATCATTTAGTTCTGTTGGTATTGTATAGCGGGTATTAATATCTGTCCCGGTATAGCCCTTTATGCTGTTATTAAGTATGAGAGTTGAAGCTCTTATACCCGTTTCAGCGGCAAAGTTTGCTTGAGCAAGTTTAACTTGGTCGGTAGATAAAAACAATATATTATTTGCAGATGTACTTAGCGCAGCCATTCCCAATAATACTACCATTGCCATAACTGCAAAAATAGTAGCAGACCCATTTTGTCCACGCAAGTGTTTAGTTATCATGAAACAACCACCTTCAAATTACTTAAATCCGCCAAAGGCTACAATCATATTTTGGTCGGTCCCATTGGTAGATCTACGTACCACAATACGGACGCTATTTGTGTCAACCGAATAAAATTCCACCTTAGAGAAGGGGACATTTAGGAGATCCTGTGTGCCATTTGAAGGAACCTGATCTACCACCACTCGCTTCATTGAGGAATCATTAGGGTCAGCAACTGTGTAAATTGTCCACGTCACCGGTGTAGCCACTGTTTTGCTAGGGTCATTTACAGTAAACGTTATTTTATCTTTATCAGTAGATGTCAAAGTATTTGAGAAACGAACAATATTATTTATCCGTTCTAGTAAATTATTACTATCAATTTGATCTTGTACGTGGTTTAAACGATCAGAGTTATTCTTCCATCCAATCACAGATGTTGTAAACAAGTTCCCTATACCTGCAAAGACTATTCCCATAATGGCTATCGCGATAATTAACTCAATTAGCGTCATACCACGGCTATTTAAGTACTTACTGAACTTTAATCGAAACATAATTTAGCCCTCCGGAGAAATTCGCCTCAGACGTAAAGAAGTAGTCAGACATGGCGATTTGCTCCTGTCCGTTATTTCCATTCCATGAGACAGTCATCCTTACACCTTGTAGTCCGGGGGAAGGAATTTGAGAAGGGTCATCGCCATCAGGTATTCTCGTAACAGATACTAGAAAATTAAGGCTTACATTGCCTGGTCCCGATGGAGCGTTTGCTGAATCGATTATATTTTGAACTTCCGTACTGATTTCAGTCCAACGAGTGTCATTCTTAGGGTGATTTTTTCGTTGAAGGTCGTTAAATTGAGACTGGATAATTCTAATCGCCATAGTCCTATGATCGGACGCTGATCGGGTCTTGGTCAGCATAATTAAAGTGCCTGCTAAGGCCGTCAATGCGATAGATAATATAGTTATGGCAACTATCACATCAATATAGGCCCAACCACGCTGGTTTTTCAGTATACAACCGATGCCCCTTCGGTATTTCCGAATCATACTCTTCCTCCAAGTATTAATGTGATTCTTCTAATATGCTAATTTACAATTTCAAGTCGCTATTAGCAATAGTTATAGCCGCTAGAAGAGCTATACAATATGAAAACTCATAATATCTATATTCGATTAGCTTCAAATATTCCCTTTCTAATGCTTACAAAAAGATGGTATCCCCCAACCAGCGCCGTGGACAACCATCTTAGATCAGACACTAGGCCGGGACTCTCTAAAAGAAATTACCCATCGAAATTAACGGCGAACAGCTCCATACCTTTTTCTGCAATTTATCCAGATACGAATGTGGGCGGATTTCGGGATGGTAAAGACACTCTACACTGGCGTAAAAGTTATGAGGTCTACGTGCAGAATGGTCCGAGACATCACCCCGGCCTCAGGAGATTGGTATTAGTCAGCATCGCTTTAATATATTTACTGCGTCTAGACTTAGCAAGTAATTGATCATAACCATAATTTGAATCAATAATCACGTTTATTCCACTTGCTTGCAAACTTGCGGCCAACTTTGCAATGGCCTTTGCTTGCAGCGTAGATTCACCTGAGCAAACTACAAGCTGGACATTTGATTCAATAGCCAGCAGAAAAATAGCCGTAATATCAATATGTTGATAATCATCTTGATCAGTGTTGTCTAAATTAACAGTTATACAGGTTGAATCCTTTATGACATCGGAAATGCGAAGGTTCATACTCATCATCTCCAAACATTTGTTCGTAATTATATTTTAGAACAAATGTTTGTATGTATAAAGTGGTAATAAATAGAAAAACTTGCCGTCTTGGCAGGCAAAAGAAACACGGTCACAAGTCCGTAAGTGGGGATTCATCTATTGATTCGAATCTGAGTCACTTCACACCCTGCAATTTCAATCTCCTTATTTCTATATAAGGCAGATTTGCAAAGTCGAAGAAGGTTTGTCGAAATATTTACCATGCGACATGTGGGTTTCATGGTGTTTTTCCTTCCTAGCGATAGTTTTAATATTACTATTATATAGAAGAAAAGCCACGCAGTCGATGGAATGTCTAGGAAACAACAACTATATGTACACGTTTACTCTTAATCAGAATCTACCGTCTTTGCTCTACTCAAAATTAATCTAATAAAATAAACCGTCCACCCGAAGGAAGACGGATATTAAGGGAAAGCGTTCTATATTAACAGAGCGGAGCCGCTCTGAGCTCATATGTATATAATAATCGCCAAATTTTAGAATTTGTTTAGAACATAAAATCCACCTGAAAATTTTATGCAGGCAGATACCTTATTTGCTCAACTTTCGCAGCACAAATTTGGCAGGTAAGCCTTGATATAGCTGGGTAGTCCTGCAAACCAGTGCTGTAGTTGACTTTTGATTAGCTTCACGACTGATTTCTTTACCTTTTTTGAAACATCATTCAATATCTCAAGCAATTGCTGCAAGGCAACTGCCCACTCTAAGTTGCTAAGCTCATCACACATGGACAAGAATAATCCGCCTAAAGTGCGTTCATCGGACTGCTGGCGGTGCTGCCAACTTAACAAGATATACCGTGCGAAGA
>NZ_DATMYD010000085.1:0-38425 GCF_035561155.1 Sporomusa sp.
CAATCTGATCATGTTCTAACAAGCGGAGTTATCTCCAAACCGTCCCTCGATCTTTTCCTGCTTATTTGAGTATATCACAATTATCTTTGTTTTCATTGGTTCTGCTGTGGCCAGTATTGCCATGGCTGTTCTCTTGAGTCAGAAAATTTCTTCTGCCCTTATACTCTGGGCGTGCCAAAAAAACATCTACATCACAAGGGCATTCCTATGCAAAAGGCGAATACATATAAAAATATTCCAATTTGGACATCACATACTTAAGGAGGTGCTTGCCTGTGTCAAATACTGAAGCGGAACTTAAATTACGATTGGCTGACCCTGCTTGCCTTGATCGTTTATTAACTACGCCCTTATTGAGAGAACTCTCTACTCAGCCACCATCTGCACAGACACTTGAGACCACTTATTACGATACCGCCGATCAGCGTTTACTGAAATCGCGCCTGTCTTACCGGCTGCGCTTGGCTGATGGTCAATGGACCGCTACTGTCAAGGCTGACGGCACCAGCGATGGCGGACTTCACCAGCGGACTGAGTACAACATGCCGGCAGACAGCCCACTCCCCAGTATTGAACCATTCCTGACTACAGATATCGGCGATCGCCTGGCAGAAGCTGCCGGCGATACGCCCTTAGAACCAATATTTAGCACCCACTTTGAGCGTCACCTGCTAGATATCATTACCCCTGACGGCAGCAGCATCGAACTGGCGCTTGATCATGGCGAGATTTTAGCTGGCGATAAGCAGCAGAAGATTCTGGAGCTTGAGCTTGAATTAAAAGCAGGCCACTCTAAGGCTTTAATTTGGCTGGGGGCAGCTTTGTCCGAGGAGTTTCCACTTCTGCCTGAACAGGACAGCAAACTATACCGGGCAACCCTATTAGCCGGCTTAGCTAACGAGCTTGGTCGGGACACCCCGCAGCCTTCTCCGCTGAAAAAAAACAGTGCTGCTCTGCCTGCACACCAGGTACTTAGCGAGATTATCATTTTTACTATTCACGAGACAGTCGCGGCTCAGCAGAACTATTTATCCAATCCTGCCGATCCAGAAGCACTGCACGACTTCCGGATAGCGCTGCGCAAGCTGCGCGCACTACTACATTTCTCCAAACCCCTGCTGAGTGTTGAAGAGTCTACTCAGTGGCAGTCTAAGCTTAGTATCTGGGGCAACAGACTTGGCGATGTCCGCGATCTTGATGTATTCAGTGCGGCCTGGGATGAATTGGCCGATTATATGGCAAAAATCCTCCCCCATAGTTCAAACAAACCAGCTTTGGCAGCGTTAATTGCCAACAAACGCCAAAACGTAAGAGACAGCCTCTATACGGCTGTGGCTGCCGGTCAAATTACCCCGGTACTCTTGGGATTATGGTCCTTTATCGAGAGCTCGACAGACAAAGCTATCGAAGACCCGTCGCCGACGTTTAAAGAATTTTCCCTGGAACGCTTAACCTACTGGCTGCAGCAGTTTTTGAAACTAGGTGATGAACTTGACCTTGCCGACTTGAACGCCGTCCAGAAACTCCGAACTTCCGGCAAACGTCTTAGGTACACATTGGAGTCTTTGTCACCCGTCCTGCCGGGCAATACCCGGTTACTCAGCAAACGGCTGGAAAAACTTCAGGATTTATTAGGCAACATTCAGGATGTTTCCTATACACCGCCACTCTTACATGAGCTAGTCAAGGCTTCAGCCAGCCGCCTTACCCATCGCGATGCCGGCCTTATCACTGGCTGGCAGTTGGCCAAATCATCAGCAGCCATCAACAATTGGGACAAAGTGTGGACCAAGGTAAAAAAAGCAGCCTCAAAACTAAAAAAACTAAAGCCTAACGACGAAGGCTCTGCAAAAAAGAGAAGTCCTGAGATATAACTGTCTCAGGACTTCTCTCTTAATGACCGCCACCAGCCATTTTGCGTTGAATATATTTACTTGGCAGCGTAAACATCAGGTTAAATATGAGTATTGTAATGAGTAAGAGTGCACCGGTTCCGTCAGCGACAGCTACCCGGTCAGGCACTAGGCCGACGGCCATAACATACCACATATGCACAGCCAGCGTTTCTCCTGCGGCCATAACATCAAAGTCAGGCACCGTTCGGGATACAGTAGTGCCGGCGGTAAATATCAAGATGGCGGTTTCACCCAACGCTCGGC
Source organism: Sporomusa sp. (assembly GCF_035561155.1). Lineage (GTDB taxonomy): Bacteria > Bacillota > Negativicutes > Sporomusales > Sporomusaceae > Sporomusa. The sequence continues at coordinate 2,160 of NZ_DATMYD010000085.1, forward strand.
CAGCTGTCAGCGTGATACCTGTAATAATTCCAGGCAGCGCATTCGGCAGTACCACCCGCCAGATTGTCTGCCATTTTGTAGCCCCTAGCGCCAGACTTGCCTCCCGGTAATGGGCAGGTACAGTACGGATTGATTCTTCAGTGACCCGGACAAGCACCGGCAGGTTTAGGAGCAGCAGGGTAAGGGAACCCCCAATGATGCTAAATCCCATACCAAGCATATTGACAAAAATAATCATTCCGAACAAGCCCAGTACAATAGACGGAACGGTTGCCAGACTCTCAGTACTTAACCGGATCATATCCGTTAACCGGTCGTTGCCGGCATACTCCGCCAAATAAATACCCGCACCAATAGCCACTGGAATAGAAAAGAGCATAGATAACCCCAGGATATAGAAAGAGTTAAATAGCTGCGGTCCAACACCGCCCCCGGCGTGGATGTCGCTTGACATACCTGTGATAAAGTTCCAGCTTAAAACAGGCACCCCTTTATACAGCATATACCCTAGAAAAGTCGCAAGTATCGCTAAAATAACCATTCCAGCCAGCCACATAACAGCTGTGGCTATTTTATCCTGACTTCGAGCCGACATTAGGCCATCCTCCTTGCCGCAATCTGTCTGATGACTAAAATCATGACAAGCGATAGTAGTAACAGCACCAACGCCATTAAGAACAGTGAGTTACCCCAGGCCGAACCAAACGGCGTATTCCCCATCTCAACAACAATTTCACTAGGAAGAGTCGAGGTTGGCATAAAAAGTGATTTTACCATTTGCGGTGTATTGCCAATTACCATTTGTACTGCCATGGTCTCACCGATGGCTCTGGCCATTGCTAAAATAATGGCAGTTAAAATGCCCGGCAGCGCCGAAGGCAATAACACCTTGGCGATTGTCTGCCAACGGGTAGCACCAAGCGCCAACGAAGCCTCTTCCAAGGTTTTCGGCACAGCCCGGATAGCATCTTCCGAGATGCTAATAATTGTGGGCAGTATCATAATAGATAGAATCATAGCAGCCGCAAGCAATCCAAAACCAGTGCTCACATGAAAAAACTCGCGAATAAACGGAACCAGAACAGTCAGCCCGACATAGCCGTAGACCACTGATGGGATGGCAACATATAGATCAGTAGCCGGACGCATAATCTCCCTCAGCCACTCTGGCGCAATCTTGGCCATGAAAATCGCCCCGGCCAGACCCAGCGGCGCACCAAACAGAACAGCCAGCACTGTGACGTAAAGTGAGCCCATAACAAAGCTTAGGGCGCCAAAACTATCTTCTGTGGGGTCCCATTTAGACGATAAGAAAAATTCGAGGGGGCTGACTTCTTTAAAGGTCATTAGCCCTTGCTGACCGACAAATACAATGATTGATAAGATAATTATCGTCATCAGAAAAGCGCTTGCAATAAATAAATAGCGCACATACCTGTCATACGCCAGTTTCAGCCGGTGCTCCCGGTTGTCGGCGGTAATTGCCATAAACAGTCACATCCTGTCTAAAGAGTAGTTCGCTTTAATTATACGCTATTAGTATGGCGGGCTTTGTTAATCCAATGTTAAGATTGTGTTAAATATAAAGAAAACACGGCTTACGCCGAGCCTTTGGCGACAGCGGAAGCCGATGTTTCCCTTATCCAGGAGAAAGTTATACTTTCTATCAGGATTAAAAAGCCCTGAGCCATTTTTGGGCCCAGGGCTTTTGACAAATAACTACTGTTTCATTTTATTGATAGGTACAAATCCGTTTTTCTCTGCATACGCTTCCTGGAACTCTTTGCTTGTTGCGTACTCAATGAAGCCCTTCACTGCGCCGGTCGGTTCGCCTTTGGTATACATGCGGCCATAGGTGAAGACAGGGTATTTACCGCTCACTACCTCATTGATGCTGTATTTAACACCGTTATAGGCAAGAGTCTTTACCGATTGATCGGCATAAGCGGCATCAACATAGCCGATAGCGCCTGGAGTACTGGCGATAGCTGCTCTAACGGCGCCGTTAGAGTCCTGGATAACAGCATTATCGGTGAAGGCTGCGCCCTTAAGCACAACATCAGCGATAGCACCACGGGATCCAGAGGATTTGGCACGATGAATGATCGTAATCTTCTGATCCTTACCGCCTACCTCTTTCCAGTTGGTCACTTTGCCTGTGAAGATATCTACATATTGCTGCTGGGTCAGATTGTCAACAGCAACATCAGTATTGGCAATGAATACGAAGGGAATGCCTACAAGCTTGGTTTCAACAAGTCCTTTGTCCTTCAGGTTATCTTGCAAGGGAACATCTGAATTGCCGATATTAACCGAACCTGCAGCCACTTGGTTTTGCCCGGTAAAGGAGCCGCCGCCGGCAATATTTACTGTGACTTTAGCATTTTTCTTCTGGAATTCTTCCTGTGCCGGTTTTAAGAAAGGCAGGAGAGCCGTCGAGCCGGACGCAGTAACAGTACCTGATAATTCAGCCTGCGCTTTCGGTGCGTCTTTGGGAGCTTCTTTTTGGCCACCACAGCCAGCTACTAAGCTAACGCCCAGCATCATCGCCAGTGCGCCTGCTAACATTTTTCTGGAAAGTTTCATATTTGTTATTGACCTCCTCGCAGTTTGTACGCTTCTTATGTTTTTATTGTAAATCATTTAACCACTTGTTGTGTTAAGGGAATGTTAAGGAAATGTTAAGAAAAGACAGGTAGCCGTTATACATAATTTACGGTATTATTTGTAATAGTACCAACAAATTAGTCTTGGGAGGTATGATACAAATGTTTGCTCGCAACCTCCGCAACCGGCTGGTTGTATCCTTCTTAGCTCTCATTCTCTTTACACTGACAGCGCTTGGCAGCTATATACTGTGGTTCTTTTACCAGCACAATATTGCCAGCCTCAATACCGCTATGCTTAGCCAGGGTAAGATTATTGAAGAACTCATTTACCGGGACATGTCCGGCCCCATCCAGAAGGCTCAGATCGACGAAAAAGTCAAAGAACTTAGCTCGCGTATTGACTTAAGGGTTACTGTGATTGACACTACCGGCGCTGTCATTGCCGACTCCCAGCAAAACCCGTCACTCATGGAAAACCATAGTAACCGCCCAGAGATAGCGGATGCGCTTGCAGGTAAAAACGGCTATAGCGTACGGACAAGCACAACCCAAGATAAGTCACTATTATATGTATCCACTCCAATTTTTGACCATAATGAAATAACCGGGGTGGTACGTGTAGCAATGCCACTTGACCATGTAGAGGCAGGCTACAAAAAGATATTATCAGCCCTGTTAGCAGCCAGCCTGCTGACCTCACTTGTGGCTATCGCTTTCAGTCTGGCTCTTGCCTATAAATATACCCGTCCACTTGAAAACATTATAAATACTACTGACGATATCGCCAAAGGCCAACTAACTAAGCGGGTATTTATCAAAACAGGTGATGAACTGGAAATCCTAGCCCATTCTATTAACAATCTAACCTCCAGTTTGGAAGACAAAGTCAATGATGCCATAGCCGAACACCACAAGCTTGAGCTTATTCTGCAGAATATGGGCGATGCTGTTATTCTCCTGGATCGCTTTGGGAGAGTCACCACCGCCAACAAAATGGCGCTGGCCATCTTTGGCATAACCAGCCAAATGCTGGGGCAGCACAATATTCAGGTCATTGGTAATAGTCTTTTAGATCAGGCAGTGCAAGAAACAATCCTCCTAAAGAAGAACAAGATTATTGATGTTAAAACCAATATTCACGGAAAAAAACGGGTATTTCAAGTATTCCTAGCCCCCTTTACAGTCAGCGAAAATGATAGCACAGGCATATTAGGCGTATTTCATGATATAACAACCCTACAGGAAATGCAGGACCGGCAAGCCGACTTTGTGACAAATGCGTCTCATGAGCTGGCTACCCCGCTAACAGCTATCAAGGGGTTTGCCGAGACACTTTTGGACGGAGCGCTCATACAGCCTGAGCTGAGCGAAAAATTTATCCGCATTATCTACGACGAAGCCGACCGCATGCATAGGCTGGTACAGGATTTACTCAGACTGGCCCGGCTCAGTGCCCAGGAATATCGCGAGCAAGTCAGACTGGAGGCCGTTACTGTCGGCCCGGTATTAGAAGCAGCCAAACAAGATCTGGCGCCCCGTTGGCAGCAAAAAAATCATACTCTTACCTTAGAGAGCGGCCCGGAACCGCTTACCGCCCTCGCCCATCCTGACTGGCTCAAACAAGTGATTGTAAACCTATTGGAAAACAGTATCAAGTATACCCCAGCAGGGGGTAAAATACTATTAGCCTGCTGGCAGGAAGAGCATGAATTAAAGATTAGAGTCAAAGATTCCGGCATCGGTATCCCGGCCAAAGATTTGCCGCTGATCTTTGACCGATTTTACCGGGTTGACCGGGCACGTGCCCGCACAGCCGGCGGCACCGGCCTCGGCCTGGCCATTGCCAAATTTATTGTGGAAATGTTGGGCGGCCGCATAGAAGTCGAAAGCATGGTTGATGTGGGGACAACGTTCACAATTACGCTGCCTGCTTACGAAAACCGTCCATAGCGCCAAAAGAATAGCAACCTGCTCTAAATGAGTAGGTTGCTATTTACATTCCGCCACTATTCTTTTATTTCTTTCTCAGCCTTTGACCTGTTACCAAATAGATCGTCCACTCGGCAATATTAGTGGCATGATCGGCAATACGCTCCAGATAGCGGGCAACAAAGATAAGCTGGGTAGCCTGGGTAATGGTTGTTGGATCTTCCATCATGTATGTCAGCAATTCTCGAAACACCTGATAGTAGAGGTCATCGACCTCGTCATCGCCTAAGCACACCTGCTCAGCAAGAGCAATATCAAGCGTAGTATAGGCATCCAGCGCGTCTTTGAGCATCTTCTGTGACATTTGCGCCATACGGGGAATATCGACAAGCGGTTTAATCAGCGGCTGGTTGGCCAAACCTAACGTAATTTTGGCAATATCATAGGCGTGGTCTCCCATTCGCTCTAAATCAGTAGTAATTTTAAGGCCTGTGCCAATAACCCGGAGATCGCGGGCCATGGGTTGCTGTCTGGCGATTAGAACCATACACTTATCTTCAATTTCTACTTCCATTTGGTCAATTTGGTCGTCAAAATCCATAACCTTACGGGCCAACTCTATGTCTTGCCTGGCCAGTGAGGCCACAGCATCATCAATAGCATTCCCTACTGCCTTGCCCATGCCCAACAAGTTTTGGCGCAGGTGTTCTAATTCCTGATCATAGTTATGCCTTATTGTCATCTTGCGTTTTCCTCCTTTAACCGAAGCGCCCAGTAATGTAATCTTCGGTGCGTTTATCTTGCGGGCGGGTAAAGATAGTATCAGTCTTATCATGTTCTACTAGATCGCCACTTAGGAAAAAACCGGTATAATCCGATACCCGGGCTGCCTGTTGCATATTATGAGTAACCATGACAATAGTATAACTTGATTTAAGCTCTGTTACCAATTCTTCAATCTTCATTGTGGATATCGGGTCAAGTGCTGAACAAGGCTCATCCATCAAGAGAACTTCAGGCTCTACTGCCAGCAGCCTGGCAATACACAGCCGCTGCTGCTGGCCGCCTGATAAGCCCATAGCCGATGAGCGCAAACGGTCTTTTACTTCATCCCAAAGAGCTGAACCGGTAAGACTTTTTTCCACAATCTCATCAAGTACGGCTTTCTTAGACTGTCCGTGAATGCGCGGACCATAGGCAATATTATCATAAATAGACATCGGAAATGGATTAGGCCGCTGAAAAACCATACCGACCCGTTTTCTCAACATCACTGTATCAATGTTAGGATGGTATATGTTTTCGCCGTCAAGCAAAACTTCGCCCTCGATTTTCACACTGTCAATTAAGTCATTCATGCGGTTTAGTGTTTTTAAAAAAGTAGACTTACCACAGCCTGATGGGCCGATTAGGGCTAAGACGCTGTTTTCTATAATTTCAATAGAGATTTTTTTTAGGGCTAGGACATCTCCATAATATAGCTTAAGTTTATTTACTTGAACTTTAACATTCATAAGTTAGTCTATGCCTCCTGTAGTTTCTCTTATGCAATATATCATAAAAACAGCAGTGTGTTTGTTAATATCTTGTTAAGTTTTAAAACTTCAGCACTAAAACATAAAAAGATTGTCTCGGTATACTTACAATGACCCGATTATCCTCGTAGTCTTTACAAGTATAGCGAAACAATCTCGCGTTACCCTTTATCCGATGACCAAGTCGCTGGATAAGTTCGACTAAACTTCAGATGGGGCTAAAACCCCACCTGAAGCTAAGTCTCTCTGTATTTTATTCTGAATCGCGAAACCGGTATCCAACGCCGCGTACTGTTTCAATAGCTTCAGCAATGTCATTGTCTTGCGATAATTTTACCCGCAAATGACGTACATGCACATCAACTGTCCTGGTATCACCAAAATATTCGTAACCCCATACTTTCTCAAGCAGTTGTTCACGGGTAAACACCTTGCCGGTATTGGTGACAAATAACTTGAGCATTTCATACTCTTTAGGCGTTAGTTCCAATTTTACCGAACCTATAAACGCTTCGTAACGGTTAAAGTTAAGTGTAAGCTTACCTACTGTTAATGCTCCACTAGCTGAACTGTCTTTCTGACTGCGTCTAAGCACTGCCTTAATCCTTGCTAAGAGTTCTCGTGGACTAAATGGCTTGGTCAGATAATCATCTGCCCCTAGCTCAAGACCAATCACTTTGTCAATTTCTTCATTTTTGGCAGTCAGCATAATAATCGGAATGGCGGCCGTTTCACGGGAGTTTTTTATCATCCGGCATACTTCAAGGCCATCAATACCTGGAAGCATAAGATCGAGGACGACAAGATCAGGCCGGTTGGTTTTGGCTATATTTACCGCTACCTGGCCGTCATCTGCCTCAAGAACCTTGTAACCCGCCTTCTCTAAATTAAACTTTATGAGTTCGCGAATATTCAGTTCATCATCTACGATTAAAATCTTGCCTGCCATAATAATTCTCTCCTCATTCATTCCCTTAGAAAATGTGAGCTCGCCACGCCCGGCTACTCCACACGGTGGAGTTAGGAGCTAAGGGGTTTCTTTTAAACAAAAACCAGGTTTTTAACCTGGTTTGGTGGTAGCTTGTCCAATATACAATTAAGCGTTTACGGTGTCTTTCAAGCCTTTGCCGGCCTTAAATACTGGATTTTTAGAAGCTGGTATGGTAATTTCGTTGCCTGTTTGAGGATTGCGCCCTTTGCGCTCTTCACGGGTTTTTACTTCAAAAGTACCAAATCCGATTATTTGTACTTTATCATCGTTGGCTAAAGCTTCTTCAATAGAGGCAAATACTGCATTGATTGCCTTCTCGGCATCTTTTTGAGTCATATCAGCCTTTTGAGCCACGGCTTTGACTAGATCAGTTTTATTCACAATCTTGCTCCCCCTAACGTAAATCGATTACGATTAGCTTTATTCGCTACGCAACTTTTTATTCCTGCTGATATAAAAAAAAATGGTAAAAAAACTCATGACTTGGCTTCTTTTGACTTGGCTTCATCCCATAAAGCATCAAGACCGGCTAAATCCATGTCCTCCCAGGCACACTTTTGTTCTTTGAGGCTAGTCTCGATGTAGTTGAATCGCCGCCTAAATTTGTTGTTGGTACGGTTAAGGGCTGTCTCGGGATCAATCCCCATAAACCGAGCCAGATTTACTACAGCAAATAGTACGTCCCCCAGTTCATCTTCGGTTTTCTGGCGGCGTTCGACTTCTGGCCCAGCGGCTGCTTCCCTGAGTTCAGCAAGCTCTTCGGCAACCTTGTCCCATACCGGGCCAATCTCAGACCAATCAAAGCCCACTTTGGCAGCTTTAGCCTGCAGCTTGTAGGCGGTCATTAAACTTGGTAGCCCTACCGGAATACCATCAAGGACCCCTGTCCGCTCACCTGCCTTTTCCCGTTTTTTAATTTGTTCCCAGTTGACGACAACCTCAGCCGCATCACGCACTGTTATGGCGCCAAATACATGAGGATGGCGGCGTACCATCTTCTCGGTAACATTATCAACAACATCCTGCATGGTAAAACCGCCGCTCTCTTCGGCAACGCGGGCATGAAAAACGATTTGGAGCAATAAATCCCCAAGCTCTTCGCATAATTTGACACCATCAGCCAATTCAATGGCCTCAAGCACCTCATACACTTCTTCAACAATGTAGCGGCGCAGGCTGAGATGAGTCTGTTCGATATCCCAGACACAGCCGCCAGGTGATCTCAGACGAGCCATCACATCAACAACCGGATCAAGGGAAAAAATCTTGCTTCGCGCCGGGCGCGGTGGTACGTATACGCTGGTAAGATGATCAATTTCAGGCAATCTGTCAAGCTCAAATAACATAATCTTATGTATTTGCTCATCAGGCAGACCCAGATTGCGAACCACTGTAACCTGATATTCGTCGCCATAATAGTCCATAAGCGCCAATTTGGTGTCAGACGCCACCTGGCGGCTATATACCTGGGTAACAATGAGACCGGTAACAAGATCAGGTGGCAATGTAGCCAAATCTGCAGCATCAATAATTGTAAGGCCGGTAATGGGGTCAACACCAAGCCTTGTGTACAGCACTTCCAGGAAACTCATCGCCGGAATAATCGTAAGATTTACTCCTGCATCTTTAGCCTGAGCAGTAATAAGCTCGACAGTTTTTTCTGCTACCAGCGGGCTACCAGGCACGGCATAAACGATGTCTTCCCCTTGCCCTGCCCGCCGGATGACTTCAGTGGCTATTTCCTGATAAAGATCGGCAAAGTTGTCCGTCTGCTCATACAGTTGATCAAAGCTGGTAAAGGCAACCCCGCGTTCCTTCAGGGCATCCACGCAGGGATGTTTGGCCGTACGCAAAATAAGGGTACCTGTACCAGACAGCAGCTCCCAAGTCTCCAAAGTTATATGCTTAAAGCTTCCAGGTCCAAGCCCAGTAATAGTAATTCCCATATTATCGCCTCAACAGTCGCAATGTAGTCAAAATAGCAGCAATTTTTCCTCCTACGCGGGGTAATTGCTCAATATCACGAGCCTCAACACCACCCACAAGCAGCAAAACAATACCAAATACAATACCCCCGGCGGTAATGGACCCCAAAGTTGCCATCGTATTATGGAGTGTCTGACTCATAATAGCATCATAGGCCAGCAGCACAACAACACCCATCACGCCAGATGCCAGAACAGCTTTAAAGGTATCTTTAATATCAAGGCTAAAACCGACATACCGGTATACGAAAAACATATTTAAAAGCGCAGCCACGCCGAAGTCGGCGACAGTGGCCCACGCAGCTCCCATGATACCCAGGGAGGGTATCGCCGTCAGCACCCAGCTCATAATAATTTTAACAACAGCCGAAATGGCCATGTTGACAACCGGGATTGCGGTATGTCCCAAGCCTTGCAATACGCCGGTTGTTACCTGGTGTATGCCTAGGAGAAAGATGCCTACCGCCAGGATAGCGATAGATACGCCGGCGTTAGGTGTGCCGTACAACATTAGTGAGATCGGGGTAGCCAAGAGCGACATACCAACAAAGCTGGGGATTGTAATCAGGTTGGAAATGCGCATAGCAGTCGCAGTACGTTGGTAAATCCGTTGCTTGTTGCCGAGAGTGTACGCTTCCGACACAGCAGGCACCAGACTGGCAGCTAACGAAGCCGTCAGTATGGTTGCCAGGTTAACAAGCGGCACAGCCATACCGGTGAGATACCCGAACAGTTCGGTGGCCTGCTCTACCGTATGGCCCGCCACTTCCAACCGGGCCGGCACAATCAAGAGATCAATATTGGATACCACAGGCAGCATGATATTAGCCAGCGATACAGGCAGCGCCAATTTTACAATCCGACCGACAATGCTAAGGCTGGATTCCTGGGTGATTTGCGGCTGGGTTTCCATCTGGTGCTTAAATCCCGGTTTGTGCCGCCAGTAAAAGTACAAGAGTACCAAAAGTCCGGCAGCAGCGCCAGGACCTGCACCAAAACTGGCCCCGGCAGCCGCAAATTCGAGGCCCCGCGGCAGCAGGATATAGGCAAAGGCAATCATAGTTATCACGCGAAGCAGCTGTTCAAATATCTGTGAGACAGCCGTCGGCGTCATCATCTGCAGTCCCTGGAAGTACCCACGGTAACTAGACAATACGGTAACAAAAAAGATAGCCGGAGCTAAAGCGGCGATGGCATAGTACGCTCGGTGATCGCGGACAAAGTTGTGTTCAATCAGCCAGCCAGCGCCGTAGTACAACAGGAAAGTAAATAACAGCCCTGTAGCGGCCAGTACTCCTAAAGAAATACGAAATACATGATTAGCCCCGCGGTAGTCATTACGGGCAATTTTTTCGGCCACAATAATTGAAATGGCCACTGGAATGCCAGCTGATGAAACGCTGAGCGCCAGTAGATAAATCGGATAAGCCATCTGGTACAGGCCTACCCCTTCGCCACCCAAGAGGCGGGATAACAGAATCCGGTTAACTGATCCGATAATTTTAACAACAATACCGGCCACTGTCAGAATAAGTGCGCCTTTTAAAAATGTATCTTTACTCAAACGAGTCATTCCTCTCCAAAATTTGGCCTGTTTTAGCCACTTTTACTATTATAGCAAAATCTTATTGGCAATAAAACACTATATGCGTCGCGTAAAAATTAAATCGCTTATAATTGCGGCTTTATATTCTGCATTATAAATTTTGCGTCAGGATTTGGCAATTCCTGAATACATCCTTGATATAAAAGTAATATAAAAGTAGCGAACTTAACAGTAATTGTTAGTGTCCGCTACTTGCCATTTAATATGCTGTGTGTATTGTTATTGAGCCATTTGTTTTGCCAAGAATCCTGCTGCTGTTTCGGCTAGTTTGACCTCCATATCAGCCATTTGAACACCAGGCTCTTTGGAGCAGATAATAACAGCGCCGATTGCGTCACCTTCAACGATAATAGGAGAAATAACTTCAGAAGTGAATTTGCAGGTCTCGTCGTCCTCGCATTGAGAGGCACAACCTTTACAGTGTTTGTATTCGCCTGGATTGCTGATTAGAGCGGTTTTGCGCTCCTCCATTACTTTTTCGACAGCTGGACCGAGGGGTTTGCTCAAGAACTCCTTTTTGGAGGCGCCGGCGACAGCTACTACGTTGTCGCGGTCAGCAATCAGGATAATATGACCAATGGCTTCAAATAGCGAGTCGGCATATTCTTTAGCAAAGTCCCCTAGTTCGCCTACCGGAGAATATTTTTTGAGTATTACCTCACCTTCACGATCGACATATATCTCCAGCGGGTCCCCTTCACGGATTCTGAGAGTTCGTCTAATTTCTTTTGGTATTACAACTCGGCCTAAATCATCAATTCTACGTACAATTCCGGTTGCCTTCACCAGTATCCCCCTTTCTACAGCTTTAGCCAAACTTAATTGATTGAAACAAATGAATGGGCCAATCGATAACAAACTTGCACAGAATACATCAGGTATTACTTATCAATATCCTAATCATTCATTGATAGTAGTATATATCCAGCAAGTTCGTTTTATTCATTTTTCTGGCTTGAGCTACAAGGGTTTAAGTTGACATTTTTTCTGCACCTGTTAATACCAAAAACAACTTGGTTAATGCCTCTATAAGCGGCATAGTAAGCCGTAAAGTCGTCAGTCGCATCGTCTCAGGCGGTCCGGGAATAAAGGAAAGTTTACCGGGAAAAAGATTTTTAGCGTTCATTAAACCACCGTCGGCCACATTAGGCGTATCACCAAAAATAACTTCCACCCGTCCGCCCCGCTCGGCAATCGAGCGGACGCCAATACGGCGTGCCATATTTTTGATTCTGGCAACACCCAGGAGGTTGGTTACCGGCAACGGCGGCTCACCAAAGCGATCAATGAGTTCATCAATCAGTTCAGTTAAATGCGCTTCTTGGCGCACAGCAGCGATCCGCTGGTATATCTCAATCTTATGCATGGCGTCGCTGATATAGTCGCCGGTAAGATAGGCATCAATATTGAGTTCGATCGTTGGCTCGGGCAGCGGTAAACTCGTTTTTCCTGTTTTTAGTTCTTCTACTGCTTCATCTAACAGGCGGCAGTACATTTCAAACCCGACACTGACAATATGCCCGTGTTGTTCTCTGCCTAAAAGGTTACCGGCACCTCTGATCTCAAGATCACGCATGGCAATTTTGAAACCTGAACCAAGCTCGGCAAATTCTTTGATGGCCTGGAGCCGCTTTTCAGCCACTTCGGTAAGCACTTTGTCCCGCCGGTAGGTAAAGTATGCATAGGCCATGCGATGAGAACGGCCAACCCGCCCTCGCATCTGATACAATTGAGACAGACCAAAATGGTCGGCATCATATACGATAATGGTATTGGCATTAGGTACATCCAGGCCGTTTTCAATAATGCTTGTGCAAATAAGCACATCGTCACGGTTTTCATAAAAGTCCAGCATTACTTGCTCTAACAGTTCCTCCGGCATCTGGCCGTGGCCTGTTTTTATAGTGGCATCAGGCAAAATCTCGGTTAGGCGCTGGCGGACCTTATCAATAGTCTGTACCCGGTTATAAACAAAATACACCTGGCCGCCGCGCTTCAACTCACGAACAATTGCCTCACGGATAATTTCTTCGTTATATTCCACAACATAGCTCTGCACCGGAAACCGGTCTTCAGGCGGCGTCTCGATAATACTCATATCGCGCGCTCCGACCAATGACATATGCAAGGTACGCGGTATCGGGGTGGCACTTAGGGTAAGCACATCAAGGTTAGCCCTGAGTCTTTTCATCTTTTCCTTTTGGGCTACGCCAAACCGCTGCTCTTCGTCAACGATCAGAAGTCCAAGATCTTTAAATTCTACATCTGATTGCAAAATGCGGTGGGTGCCGATAAGCACATCCACTTGCCCAAGAGCTAGTTTTTGTAATGTCGCCTTTTGCTCTCTGGCGCTCCGGAACCGGCTGACCACGTCAACTACCGTACCGAAACCGGCGAACCGCGAACTAAAGGTTTGATAGTGCTGCTGCGCGAGAACAGTGGTAGGTACCAGTACAGCCACCTGTTTACCACCCATGACGGCTTTAAAAGCAGCGCGAATGGCCACCTCGGTCTTACCAAAGCCCACATCACCACATAGCAGCCGGTCCATGGGGCGCGGCTGTTCCATATCATGTGTGACTTCAGTAATGGCCTGCAGCTGGTCTGGCGTTTCCTCATAAGGAAATGCGTCTTCGAACTCACGCTGCCAAGGGGTGTCAGGACCAAAAGCATGCCCTACCTGCAACTGGCGCTGGGCATAGAGTTCGATCAACTCTTTCGCCATGTCAGCCACAGCAGCCTTAGCCTTAGTTTTCACTTTGAGCCAGTCGCTGCCACCCATTTTGCTGAGACGCGGCACTTCGCCCTCGGCACCGATATATTTCTGTAAAAGCCCTACCTGATCTGTTGGCACATATAGCTTGTCGTCACCGGCGTAGCGAATATGCAGGTAGTCTTTATGAACACCGCCTACTTCCAGTGTTTCGACTCCAACATATTTGCCGATACCATGATTGACATGAACAACATAGTCGCCAAGATTAATATCGCGAAAGTATGTAATCTGTTGGTCTTTGCCAACGCGAGGCCGACGTTTTTTCTTTTGTCGCCCAAATATGTCCAATTCTGTCAGAACAACCAGCTTAGCCTGCGGTAATTCAAACCCACCTGACAATGCGCCTGTCGACACAACAACCGCACCAGGGATAAGCGGCATATGCCCTTCCTGGGCCATCACAGCGGTTATCCCTTCTTCAGCCAGATTTTGCTGAATATTTGCCGCCTTATCCCGGCTAGGCATAAATAATACAATATTGTGTTTTTTGTCCTGCCAGTTTTTAATTTCAGTAATCAACATGTCAATCTGGCGGTGGAACGGCGCAATGCCTTTGGCCGTAATACTGATAATTTCCGTTGGCTGGGTTCCCGGTATTTTCTGCAGCAGCAGGGACAGATAAACTACATTATACGCCTGGCAGGCAGCCGTCAGCTCAGTCCAGCCAAAAACCCGGCGTTTTATATCCGGGTTTTCTTTGACAATCTTAGTCATCTGCTCTCTGATTCGTGCCGGTTCGTCCAGTACAAGGCAGGAACCGTGTGGTAGATAGGACACAAACACCGCTGGTTTGCCGCTATGTTCAGGTTCAGTCAATGGCATAATATCAGCTAACACCAGGTCTGTTACCGAACGCTGGCTGGCCGGATCAAATTCACGCAGGGAATCAACCTCGTCACCAAACAGCTCTAACCGGAGCGGCAGGCTCCGGTTAACAGCAAAAATATCAATAATACCGCCACGGACACTAAACTGTCCCGCGCTGTCCACCTGGTCAACCCGCTCATAGCCGAACTCAACCAGAGAACCGATAAGTTCCTCACGGCTGATCACACCGCCGCTGTTAATCGTAATACGGCTGTTCAAAAACTCTTGCTTAGGCAGTACTCTCTGCATTGCTGCTTCTGCGGTTGCCAGAACAATAATTTTTTCGCCCCGTGCCATCCGGCTTAAAACATCCATACGCCTTGCCGCCAGTTCAACGCTCTTGGCAGCCGCCGCAAAAGTAACAATATCAATCGCCGGCAATTCTAATACAGGCACCTGAGGCAAGAGTGCCGCAAAATCAGTTCGCAGCAATTCTACGGCTTCATGACTGGCAGTAATAATGATTGTCGGCCGGGGTGAAGCCTGAAACGCCGCTGCCATAAGTACGCTTTTTTGCGCTCCGGTCACGCCGTAAATTACACTCTGGGCACCTACCGCCCCAAAAGCGGCTTGCGCTGCTATGAGCTGCTTATCCTCATGTAAAGCCGCAAATAGCGTCAGCATCGTTTTCTCTCCCATAAAAATACCTCTCACTATTTCCAGGTAGTACCAAAAGGGCTTTAGCCTAGGCTAAAGCCCTATAATATATGTGTTTAAAAAGAAATCGCCTATTATTTAGTGAATATAGCCTTTATTGATGGCTGGCATCCCTAAGGCAACATTGTCGTCAAGTCCCATCGAAGTTATGCAGAAATCGCAAAGCGACTTAACGTGAATGGCGTTTTGCTCCATATCAGTCTTAATTATATCTTGACGCTCCTGAGCAGTCAAGCAGTCAAACCCAAACTTAACCTCGTCGACCTGATCTACTTCTAATGTATCGATATGTTCTCCGCAATATTCACAAGTATAGAAAATTTTCATGGGGTATCCCTCTTTCGTAAGTTTTTGTCCGTTTTATCGGCCAGCAACCTGACAACGGTTACGTTGTAAACCAAATGCACTAAGACGCCTGCAGCCAGCCCGAACCATACACTGCCTGTCATCATCAGTATACCGGCAGTCACGACTCCGAAGAGACTATGCCCGGCAATACTTAAGAGTGAGGCAGTCAAGTGTTTACCACCGTCCTGAACCCAGTCATACATGGCTTCAATTACACCAAATAGCGTATGCACGGGAATAATGGCGGCCCCCAGGTAGTAAGCAAACAGCGTTTTTGCCGCTTCTTCAGCAACCGGCCCCAGACTGATGACGGTTATCGGCCCAATATACCGCATAAACAGCCTGTTTATGAGAAAACTCAGGCTGGCCATCAGTGCGGCAATCACATATTCCATAGCTAATCCTCGCAATATCCGGCGGTTGGAATGGTATAATTATTATTCCCCGAAAAATTAGCCGTATATACCGCACCTTGTTATATCCGATGACTAAGCCGCTCTAAAACTCCCATCTTTTAAAATTGGGAGTTAAGAGCGGCTAAGTCTCTCTTTATCGGTATTTTTTGCTTTGTCAGGCAATATACGACAGGAAAACGCGACCCTATGGCGAAATTATTACCAATAATTGAATGTAAATTTGGAGGGATAGTTTTGCAAAAATCTTGGAACAAATTACTGCGGCTGACAGCGTTGGCTTTGGCCGTTATCTGGTGCCTGCCGTCTATCACCCTGGCAGCCCCAAAACAGCCTACTCCCCCGCCCGCACCTGTCAAAGTGACGGTGCTCGCAACGGCCGGCCTGAACGGCCATATCATTAACTGGGATTATGATCTTCCTAGGACTGCCGATTTTGGCCTTGTTAAAATTTCCAGTCTGGTAAAAAAAGAACGCCAGGCCAATCCCTACACCATCTTAGTCGATGGCGGCAATATGCTCACTGGAACACCCCTGACCCGCTATTTTTCCACAGAGCCGTCCAAACTTCCTAATCCTATGATTGCTATGTACAACTATCTTTATTATGACGCAGTCGTGCTTGGTGAAGGCGAGTTCGCCTATGGGCCTGACTACTTGTCCAAAGCACTCACATCGGCTAAGTTTCCGGTACTGGCTGCCAACGCCCACAGTTCCAGCAAACTCTGGAGCTCCATCAAGCCATACACCATCAAAGAATTTGAAGTAGGAAAAGACAAAAAGAAGGAAAAAATTCGTATTGGCATTATCGGGGTAACAACTGCCAACCCTGACAACAATCCAGCGAATTATGCCGGACTAACGTTTGATGATCAGACAGCTTCGATTAATGCTACTGTTAAAAAGCTGCACAATATAGTGGATGCTGTAATTGTTGTTAAAAATAACGGCTTGGAAATTAACGGCACCGTGGCTGCCGCCCCCGGCAAATTCGGCAGCAGCTTAAGCCGAACTGAGCTGACCTTTGAAAAGGTGGGCAAACAGTGGCAGCTTAAACAATCGGAGACTGCCACCCTTTACTCTGTAATCGCTCCTGTAGATAAAGCTATGGCGGATTTGGCGTGGCCGTATCATGATGCCACGTTGCAACACTTGGGCAAACGTCCATAGCACCCCACCTGCTTCGTTGTCAGTGGCGGGCGCTTGCTTGCGTACTTCCCAGTACGCCGCGCTGCACGTCCTCCTTCCGCCTCGCATCTGGGGCACTCTGAACGTTCGCGGCGCAACTCATATTTCAAAAAAAGCAGTGACTCGTTTCAGCATAGCTGAAACATTGGGGAGATTAGGTGGAGAGCTTACTTCACCTGATTAAACTCCGTCCTATAGAGTCGGGAGTCTTGACTCAGTATATAGAAAAAGAGATTGCCACGTCTGCGACGTGGCAATCTCTTTTTCTATGGCAGTAATCCCATCGGATCAACTGGCTGACCTTCTTTTTGAACTTCGAAGTGCAAATGTGGCCCGGTTGAATTGCCGGTGTTGCCCATTGAGGCAATTCGTTGGCCGGCTCGCACGTATTGGCCCCTTTCGACAAAGTAATCGTCAAGATGACCATATAAACTTACATAGCCACCGCCATGATCAATCATAACGGCATAGCCATAGCCGCCTCGCCATCCGGCCCAAATAACCCGGCCAGCCCGGGCAGCCATAACATGAGTGCCAATGTCATTGGCAATATCAACACCGGCGTGCAAACGCCCCCAGCGCCACCCAAACGGCGAGGAAATTTCGCCTCTAGTCGGCCAGATAAACCGACTGGCAGAAGCCCGCGCTACCGCAGTATCGGCTCTGGCCCAGCGAGCGCCGGGAATAAAAAGCTTTTCGCCAACAGCTACATTGTCACTACTTTTAGCATTGGCTGATTTAATCGTTTCTACCTGAACGCCATATGTATGAGCAATATCCCATAAAGTATCACCAGTATCTACTTGGTAAATAACGCCCTTATTAGGTAGGATGACCAGTTGGTCACCTGGATGGATAAGGTCATTTGTGCCAGGGTTGGCTGCCATAAGTGTCTCAAGGTCAATACCGTAGTGCTCCGCTATACCAAGCAAGGTGTCACCAGAAACAACAACATGTTTCTGAAAGGCTTGCCGACTGGACTCAGGTACAGCGACTGGTGCCTGAGTCACTTGTTGCTCGGTCTTAGGCGGGACATTCGCTGTTTCAGGCAGTGTCTGCACTCCACTAGGAGCCGCCCACACGCCAGCGAGTAGCGCTACCCCGCCTACATAGGCCCATTGCTTGGCATTCATTTTCAGCAGGTTCAATACTATCACCTCGCTTACTAGGCTTATCTCAGTCAACAAAACAGCTGTTGACTTGAATTCTCCCCAGTATTAGCATAAGCGACAGGCCCTGAAAATATGCATAACTTGGATTATTTTTCTGAAAACGTACATATTCTGTACTGTTTTATGCGAAAATACTATGCCCGTTTAATTGGCATCGGCTTTTTATCAAATTTGTGGATCGCGTCGACAAACCGCACTGTACCGGTCGAACCGCGCATTACAATAGAATGGGTGCGGGCACCGCCGCCAAAATAACGTACTCCGCTTAAGAGATCACCTTGGGTAATGGCAGTAGCCGCAAAAATTACTTCATCGCCTTTAACTAAATCGTCGATGGTAAACACTTTGTTGATGTCGGTAATGCCCATAGCCTTAGCCCGTTCGATATCAGCATCATTTTCCGGCCAGAGTCTCGCTTGCATGTCACCGCCAAGGCATTTGACAGCCGCTGCCGCCAATACACCTTCAGGAGCGCCGCCGATACCTAAGAGCATATGGACGGCCGTCCCCTCAATAGCTGCGTTGATGGCTGGTGATACATCACCGTCAGTAATCAGCTTAATCCTAGCCCCTGCATCACGGGCTTCTTTAACAATAGCGGCATGACGCGGACGGTCAAGAATTACAACCGTCAGGTCTTCGACTGAGCGCTCAAGCGCTGAGGCAACCGCTTTTAGGTTTTCTTTCACTGGAGCATTTATGTCAATCTTACCTCTAGCCCGCGGACCAACAGCAATTTTATCCATATACATATCTGGCGCATGCAGGAGACAGCCCCGCGGCGCTATGGCCAGCACGGCGATAGAGCCAGGCAAGCCTTTCGCTACCAGATTAGTACCTTCCAGCGGATCAACCGCAATGTCAACTTCCCGGCCGCCGTGGCCCACTAACTCGCCAATATATAGCATCGGGGCCTCATCCATTTCCCCTTCACCGATTACCACACGCCCGCTGATATTTACCGTATCAAAGGCGGCTCGCATACCATCTACAGCTGCCTGGTCAGCAGCAATTTTATCGCCACGCCCCATCCACCGACCGCTGGCAATAGCCGCAGCCTCGGTAACCCGTACAAATTCCAGTGCTAATTCACGTTCCATAGTGTTACATCTCCTTAAATTCTTGATGGGAAAAATTATGCCGGGCGTCCGCCCGGCATCCTGTGCTCTCAACAGTCTTACATGTTGGCTTTTTGCCAATCTGCCAGGAAGCGTTGTATCCCGGCATCAGTCAGCGGGTGGTTTAAGAGCGACACCAGTACCTTTGCAGGCACAGTAGCAATATGAGCGCCGGCCAGCGCCGCTTGCGTAACATGCATAGGATGACGGATGCTGGCGGCAATAATCTCAGTCTCAATACCGTGAATGGCAAAAACGTCGGCAGTGTCTTTGATAAGGTCAATGCCGTCCTGGCTAATATCATCAAGACGACCAACGAAAGGGCTAACAAAGGCAGCTCCTGCCCGAGCAGCCAAAAGTGCTTGATTGACTGAAAAAATCAAAGTGACATTGGTTTTGATTCCGTCAGCAGCCAAGGCGCTTACAGTTTTTAAGCCATCTACGGTTATCGGGACTTTAATAACCACATTATTGCCGAGCGCAGCCAATTCACGCGCTTCCGGCAGCATCTCTTCAAATTTCGTGCTGATAACCTCAGCACTCACCGGTCCTGGCGTTAGTGCGGCGATTTCTTTAATTACTGCCTTAATATCCTGTTTTTCTTTGGCAATGAGCGATGGGTTGGTAGTTACACCAGCTACAACACCCATCGGCAGAATCTCTTTAATCTCAGTAATGTTGGCTGTATCAAGGAAAAATTTCACAGTCACGTCACCCACTTTTCTTCGCGTTTCTCTATCTAAAATTTTACTTATTTACGACTCGTACGCCTGAGAGGAGCTAGTTCAATAATGCCCATGACCGACACTCGTGCTAAGTCATGCTCATCTTTGGCCGGAATAACCAGCCGTCCATCACATTGACTGCAGGACAATTCGATGGCATCAACGAGCACATCTGCCTCAACGTCAGCATTACCACAACAGCAGTATACCCCTCCCTGCTCGGCAATATCATGGATTTTATTTAAAATCTCTAGTAAAATTTGCGAATTTTCTATCCCTTGACCGTCTGACTGCTCCGCCATTTCGCTGGTTATGCTGGCAACTTCCTGCTTATGTCTGGCAATAGTCTCGTCAATAGCTGCAGGGCTGCCGATAAAACCTAGTTCAAGATTAGCCTGGGCACAATATATTTTACTTGCCTTAGGTTGCCTGAACAGCTTACTGTCAAGGAAGATTAAATGATTGGTCTCACATACTACACAGGGAATATCCAGTAAATATTGATGCCGCCCCGCGCCGGCAATGGAGCCATGTACCTGACCGCAGCTGCAGGCAAGCTGACGCCGTGAGTTATTGAGAGCAAACCGGGAGACATTATGCAGTTCAACATTACCACATCGCGAACAGTAAAGCGCCAATGTGGAAACAGCGCTAATGACCAATTGATATCCCCCCTTGCTCCATATACTTCGCCACCAGCAAAAAAAATCCTGCCTGCACTCGCTTAACTTGGCAGCATCAGGCAAAGAAAACACGGTTTGCGCCGAGCCTTTGGCGAAAGCGAAAGACAATGTTGCCCTTGTCAGCTTGTCAGGATAAAACTACCGTTAACTAATTAACCCGGGGCTTGTATGCCCCGGGTCATCCTCTCTTTTAGCCGATTAACAGCCGGCGCTCATCAAAGCTACTGCCGATATGCTCTTCAATAATCCGGCACAAAGACATAATATCAAACGGTTTGGTGATATAGTCACGCATGCCTGCTTCCCGGGCTTCGTTAACCATATCCAATTCACCGTAGGCAGTCATCATAATTACCTGATCCCCCTGCCCGTGGCGCTTAAGCTCTTTTAGCGTTTCAATGCCATCCATGCCAGGCATCTTCATGTCCATTAATATTACATTTGGTTTAACATCAGTTGCAACCTGTATACCCTCATAACCATTAGAGGCTGTCATAACACTATAACCTTCATCCTGGAGAACTTCAGTAAGCAATCTTCTAATTCCAGGTTGGTCATCAATCACTAGAATCGTTGCCTGGGAACCGCTCATTACTCTGCACCTTGCTTTCTCCATAGTATTCGACCAAGATAACCCCTGACTTTTCCTAATATATCCATATTCGCAATAAATTGAAAATATCCTGCTAATATTTGGAAGAAAATAGAAGTTTTTTCGTTTTTTTCTAATACCCTTGAAATAATTTTCAAAATGTAAAAATTTATGCTAAAATTTGTATGAAAATAATTCTTATGAGGTGCCGCAATTATGCTTAATATAGTAAAAAATATTTTGAAACCCTTATTGAGGCACAAAGCTGCCATTATTTTTACCAGCGTGCTGGCAGCCTATTTAGCGCCATTTATTATTTTGCGGCAAAATGCCCACTTTACCATTAATGATAACTTGGATTGGATTACCGCTTGGACAGTTCTGATCAATAGTGGCAAAACCTTTGATCTGACAGGAACAGTCAGTCAAATGCTGGGCGAAGTGCCGAGAAGCTGCCTGCCAAGTGGTTTTAATGTCATTACCTGGCTGTATCTTGTCTTACCACCGTTCCGCGCTTACCTTGTCAACATGCTCATCGTACATAGCACCGCATTCATTGGCATGTATCTTTTACTCAGACACTATTGTCTTACTGATCAGCGTCAGACCTGGTTGGCGTGGGCGGGCGCGGCATCGTTTGCTACCATCCCCTTTTACACAGTCTACGGACTATCGATTGCCGGACAGCCCTTACTATTCTATGCAATGTTTAATGCATTTCATGATAAAAAAATGACAATAACTGTCGCAATTATTATCTTCTTTGCCCTGTACTCGTCTTTGCCTTTGGTAGGTGTATTTATTCTGGCTGCGCTCGGATTAGCTGCTTTATTTGATTACTGGCGAAACCGAAAAAAACGGCCAAAATTCTGGGGGGCCATCGCCCTCTTAGCCGCCTCGTATTGTATAACCGAAATATGGCTTATCTACAATGCTTTTTTCAGTGCAGGCTTTGTATCAAGCCGTGAGGAAATTGACCGGATTCTTCTGGGACAAGTTCGAGATTGGCCCGGTGTTCAGTCACTCATTATGGAAAACTTTATCAACGGCCAGTATCATGCCGTCAGCCTACACAAATATATTCTGTTTATCGCTGTGCCGCTGGCGCTAGCTCTTGGCTGGCGGCAAAAGCGCGAGTGCAAGTTAATATTGCTGTTACTGCTACTTGCGCTCTGCCTATCGGTTTTCTATGGTTTTCGTTATTCAGAGTTTTTTATGTCAGGAGTCGCTGGTATTAGCTTTTTTAATACCTTTCAAATTCAGCGCTTTCACTGGCTGCATCCGCTTATTTGGTATACTATTTTTGCCCTGACCCTGTCCGTTATCGCTAATATCCGCTACATTGGCCGGCTGCTGGTGGTATTGCTGCTTGTGCTGCAGCTTGGTTTTTTATTTGGCAATAATAGCGAATACTATCTGGCTCTAAAAGAGCAAACAGGCGTCTCGGTTATGGAGAACGCCTGGCTGTATGAGAACATAAGTTATGGGGAATTTTTTTCCGACAGCCTGCTTGAGAAGGTAGATAACTACATCGGCCGGCCCAAGCAGGAATATCGGATTGTCAGCATTGGCCTCTATCCTGCCATTACTCAGTATAACGGTTTTTACACACTTGATGGGCGACTCAATATTTATCCACTTGAATATAAGCACGCTTTCCGGCAGATCATGGCCAAAGAGCTGGCCAAGAACCCCTTCTGGCAACGGTATTTCGACTATTGGGGTATAACCTGCTATATCTTTCCGGCTGAGCTTGAATACTATCAGGTAAGAAAGTCATATCAGTTAAAACTAAATCATATGGAACTTGACATAGCGGCCTTCAAAAGATTAGGCGGCCAATATATTTTATCGGCCGCCGAAATAACAAACTATGAGGAAAACAATCTTGAGTTTTTACAACGGTTTACCGAGGCCTGGTCGCCATGGGAGATTTACCTCTACCGAGCCCGTTAAACATGAAACGGTAAGTGTATCAGGGCTGATCCGGCAAAAATGATAATCGCAGCGATTGTGCCAATAAGCGCCAGTAATGGCGCCATAAGTACAAGTACGGCTTTTGCGCCTGACAGTCCATACGCGCCCCGCAGGGCGATGATATGTAAAGACAGTGTCCAAATCACAACAAATACGCCAATGATACCGAAAAAGACTCCCTGCACACCTGCCGGCAGCAGGGATACAATCACCCATAGCGGCATGACAACTACCCTGGGCAGGTGAGAAAAGCCTAACGCGGAAAACAGGCCAACTGGCGTTCCCCGGCCGCCTGCCAGCTCGGCAATAAAGGCCAATATCGCCGCACTGAGTATCCAGAAAACAAAACTGCCGATGATATGAAGGATAAAGAAAATACCCAGGGCCGGCACGCCTGCAGTGCCCTTGATACCCGCATATAACGCCCACACCGGCACAAGCATGCCTATGGTAAACATAGCTACCGCTTGCCTGGTTAATTTTTTTTCGGCAATATACTGCATAGCTTCCTTAGGTTTAAATAATACATCATAGATTGTCTCGATAAAACTTCCCATAAACTCGCCCCCCCCTTAATTGCTCTGGGGCATGGCCGACGGACTGGCCGAGAGCATTTCTTTTAGGCGTTTAAGCATAATCTGTTCTGAGTTTAAACTGTCCTGAGCGCCTAACAATGCTTCGAGGGCACTAGTTTTTCCATATTCGACAATCTCAGGCTTGCCTTGAATGCCAACCATCGCGGCAGCTCCGTCAATCGCATCATACATATTGCCCAGTTCATCGACAAGACCCAATTCCTTGGCCTGGCGTCCAGTATAAATACGCCCATCAGCCAGTTGGCGCACTTTGTCTGGATCAAGGTGTCGCCCATCAGCGATTACATCAACAAACTGATTGTACATATCATCAACCATGGCCTGAACGATGGCCCGTTCCTCCGTCGTCAGCTGCCGATCTGGTGATAAGATATCTTTATGCGGCCCGCTTTTAATTTTTTCCTGCCGTACACCAATTTTTTTATATAATTCTTCCCAGTTAGAATACGGCATATATACACCAAGGCTGCCAGTTATGGTGGAGGGGTTAGCATATATTTTATCAGTGCAGGCAGCTAGCCAATAGCCGCCTGAGGCGGCCATGTCGGCCATCGAGGTGATAACCGGTTTGCCTGCAGCCCGGAGTTTTTTGAGTTCCTCCCCGACTTCCTGTGAGGCAGGAACAGTGCCGCCGGGACTATTAATCCTGAGTACAACAGCCTTGACAGATGAGTCGTCCCGGGCAGCATGGAGTTGACGAATCAGATGGTCTGTACCACCGCCCTCGCTAAATAATCCAACTTGACCGCGGCCGCCGATAATCATACCTTCCACATAAATAATGGCCAATTTATCGCTGCCAACCATTTTCTTCTGTTTGAGCCCTGGCGTGATAAATAGTGCGGCAATCATCGATATGCCGATAATTAATGCCAGGAAGAGGATCACTGATCTTTTGAACACAATCTTGCCTCCTTATGTTGACCTTTTTAGCATTGAAGAATGTGCGCCAGGGTTAGCGATTCTTTAATACATCCGATATATAGCTTCCACTAAAGATTAGGGGATACTGTTAGTATAAGCATAAGTCAAACGCCAGTGGCGGAGCATTACTAATAGCATGCCGGAGAGAAAATCTTTACTGGATTTCATATAGTTAAAAGAAAACTGTTGGAGATTATCCAACAGTTTTCTCTTCGTTATAGCTTACCCTGTTTATTCGCCAGCGATGCCTTGACAAAATCCCTAAATAAAGGATGTGGCGCAGTCGGACGCGACTTAAATTCCGGATGGAATTGGGTACCGACAAACCAGGGGTGATCTTTTACTTCTACGATTTCGACAAGCCGCCCGTTAGGCAACGTACCACTGATAAGAAGCCCAGCTGCCGAGAGTTGCTCACGGTAGGCATTATTAAATTCGAAACGGTGACGATGGCGTTCGTAAATAATCTCGTCCTGATAGGCTTTATAGGTAAGTGTGTTCTCAGTCACCTTACAGGGGTAAACACCAAGGCGCATTGTGCCGCCTTTATCTTCAACTGCCATCTGTTCCGGCATAAGGTCGATGACCGGATGCGGTGTCTCCGGGTTAAATTCCGAACTGTGAGCATCAGTTAAACCACAGACATTCCGCGCAAATTCAATAACAGCTGTCTGCATACCGAGACACAGGCCAAAGAATGGAACTTTATTCTCCCGGGCATAGCGGATAGCTTTGAGTTTACCCTCCACGCCCCGGTCGCCAAAGCCACCTGGTACTAAAATCCCATCAACATCACCCAGATATGAGGCAAGGTCAGCCTGCTCATCTTCAATATCCTCAGCGTTAATCCACTTTATTTCAATAGCTGCATCATTGGCAATACCGCCATGCCGCAACGCTTCAGATACACTCATGTAAGCATCCTGCAGTGCAACATATTTGCCGACAATGGCAATGCGTACACTACGTGACGGATGTACAATCTTGTCCACCATCTGCCGCCATTCGGTCATGTCGGCACCGGTGTCCTCAATGTTTAGTTTCTCCATCGCAATGCGATCTAGGCCTTCTTTTTCCAGCATGAGTGGTACCTGATAGATGCTGGCGGCATTTTTGTTCTGGATAACGGCGTCACCGTCAATATCACAAAATAGTGCCAGTTTTTCTTTCATTTCAGGCGAAATTTCATGTTCGGTTCGGCACACAATGACATCAGGGTGAATACCGATACTCCGGAGTTCTTTTACACTATGCTGGGTGGGCTTGGTTTTCAGCTCACCTGCTGCCGAAATATACGGCACAAGTGTAACATGTATATAGAGTACACCACCGCGGCCTACTTCTTTCTTAACCTGACGGATGGCTTCCAGAAACGGCAGGCTTTCGATATCGCCGACTGTGCCGCCAATTTCGGTAATAACAATATCGGCATTGTCTTCTTTGCCAACCCGGTAGATGCGCTCTTTAATCTCATTGGTAATATGGGGAATTACCTGGACGGTACTACCCAAATAATCACCTTTACGTTCCTTGTTAATCACCGACCAATATATCTTGCCGGCTGTAACATTTGAGCTTTTGCTCAAGTTAATATCAATAAACCGTTCATAATGACCAAGGTCCAGGTCGGTCTCACCGCCATCTTCAGTAACGAATACCTCGCCGTGCTGATAGGGGCTCATGGTACCTGGATCAAAGTTTATGTACGGGTCAAACTTCTGAATGGTAACTTTGAGCCCGCGGCTTTTAAGGAGACGCCCAAGCGATGCAGCGGTAATCCCCTTGCCAAGCGAAGATACAACACCGCCGGTCACAAAAATATATTTAGCCATAAAAAAATATCCTCCTACTACTTTCCCACAATTAACTGTCTTAATAAAGCTAGTTTTACCAATTATTTAATGTTTTTATCCGATAGCTACCATCAGCTAGTTTCCAACTCTTCTTCATCTTCCTCTTCAGTATCGCCTTCAATCAAATCAGCCGGCTCTTCAGCGAGGCCGGCATCCTCATGATCAAAATCCTGCTGAATGGCGGCCAATAGTTTCTCCCGCCGTACATCATCCTGACGGGCAGCCGCCGTTTCCTCTGCTTCGCGGAGGCTAATGCGCTGCGGCGACCACTCGGTCAGTCCCCAAGTACTTTTGCCGGTATGAACAAACCGGCTGTCTAAATTAATCTGGGTATGAATTTCAGCAATAATATGTGCTTGCGGGCGAACTGTACTGCCCTTTTCGGCAACTACCCTGTCAATTAAATCCCGGTAGTATAACGGATGGCCTGCTGTCTTTAAAATTTGATACGCTAAGCTGACTTCCGCAACATCTTTTTTTGATATATTATTTGCCATAATTTTAACCTCCGCACTCAACAATCCGCTGCTATCCTGGAGCTACACATCACTGATACCCCCCGTTTTTTTTAAGCGGCGGCATAAGTATTGCTAAGCTCTGGATTAGTTCAGCTAGGCCGCCCGCAGGCGGCAAGTTTCACTTTATATTCAACAAGCAGAGGCAAATTCCTGCTACATTTTTTCCGGAGCGGCCACTCCCAGGATCTTTAGCGCCTGTCTGATGGTTGACTTTACGGCTGTTACAAGCGCAATGCGGGCGATTTGCAAGTCGGGTTCTACCCCCATAATCCGGCACTGGTTATAGAAGGTATGGAACATACCGGCCACCTCATGCGCATAGCGGGCAATACGGTGTGGCGCACGTTCCCGGGCCGCACTGGCAACTTCTTCCGGAAACTTTGCCATCTTTTTAATCAGGTCAATTTCAATTGGTTCGGTCAACAAGCTGAGCGAATTGTTATTGCTTGCCCTGGCTTCGGACACATTAATTCCAGCCTCGGCAACCTGCCGGAAAATACTGCATATCCGTGCGTGAGCGTACTGAATGTAATAGACCGGATTGTCATTCGAATGTGATTTAGCCAAATCAAGATCAAAGTCAAGCTGGCTGTCAATGGAACGCATGATGAAGAAAAAGCGGGCTGCGTCCCTGCCGACTTCCTCGATCAGTTCGCTTAAGGTTACGCCCTGGCCTGTCCGTTTGGACATTTTGACCAGTTCGCCGTTTTGATACAGACTGACCATTTGCAGTATAAGTACTTCCAGGTTATCCGGGTTATACCCCATAGCCGCAATCGCTGCTTTAACCCGGCTGATATAACCGTGATGGTCAGCACCCCAGATGTTAATGACCCGGTTAAAGCCACGGGCAAATTTGTCACGGTGATAAGCAATGTCAGCCGCAAGATAAGTGGGTACGCCGTTGTCCCGGATAACTACCCGGTCTTTGTCATCACCATAGACTGTCGATTTGAGCCACAGCGCCCCGTCTTTTTCATACATATTGCCGTTGCCTTTTAAGAGTTCACATGTCTCAGTTACAGCCCGGCTTTGGTGCAGCGTGCGCTCACTATACCAGACGTCAAACGCGACCCCAAATTGCTCCAAATCTTCTTTTAGGCCGGCCAGTTTTTCAACGAGCGCCAGTTCTTTAAATTCAGCTAGGCGCTCAGCTGCTGGCAGCGCCAGATACTTATCGCCATGATGGTTAATAATTCTTTGCGCAGTATCAACGATATCGCGCCCGTGGTAGCCGTCTTCAGGAAACTCGGCCGCTTGTCCTAGAAGTTCGAGGTAACGGGCATTGACCGAAGCTGCCAGATTGTCAATCTGATTGCCAGCGTCGTTTATGTAGAATTCAGCTTCAACCTGATAACCAGCCGCTCTTAAAAGGTTAACCAATGCACTGCCGACAGCCGCGCCCCGGCCATGCCCCACATGCAGTGGTCCAGTAGGGTTAGCGCTGACGAACTCTACCTGAACCCGTTCTCCCTGTCCCGAATTTGTCTGGCCAAAATCATCACCGGCCGCTAGCATTTTGGCCAGTTCCTGATACAGCCAGTCAGACTTTAAATAAAAATTAATGAAGCCAGGACCGGCAATGACAGCCTTTTCCAGCCAGGATGCGTCAAGTCGCTCGACAATAGCCTGAGCAATGAGACGTGGATTGGTTTTTGCCGCCTTGGCGGACTGCATAGCAAAATTGGTGGCATAGTCGCCAAACTCTTTTTGCGGCGGAACTTCGAGCGCTATGTCAGGCAACTGCTGAGCGGCAAATACGCCGTCAGCCATGGCTTTTGCAGCTGCTTGCCCAATTGCAGCGATGAGCTGTTGTCTAATGTCCATTCTTCTTATCCCCCTGTACAATGACGGCAAGCGTATTGGCACTTTGCCATTGTCCGTCAATTTCAAGTTCGTATTCAATGTTTACTCCGGTAACCCTGCTGTTATCTGCGGTACGGGTTACGGTCAGACGCGTTGTTCGCACACCCATTTTCATCGTGCCATATGGCGTAACATAGCTGGAAGAACAGCATTTGCCAATACGGAATTCTTGCCGCTGTTCCACTCGGCCCATACGAACCAGCAAACAATAGTCTGGATAT
Source organism: Sporomusa sp. (assembly GCF_035561155.1). Lineage (GTDB taxonomy): Bacteria > Bacillota > Negativicutes > Sporomusales > Sporomusaceae > Sporomusa. Next base: position 31,309 of record NZ_DATMYD010000085.1, read on the forward strand.
ATTTTTAACAGCGTAGTGGCGCCCTCCATGCCGCTAACCTCAGTCTCCTGATAACTGATATAGTGAACACCGTTCTTGCAATGACTACGCCCGTGAGTAAACAGCTCGATTGTATTTTCTTCGCCATGAGCGTCCCGCTGGGAACCGGTCACAGTAATCAGGACATGGTCAATACCAGTATTGCCGTTTAGCGCCTCTATCAGACTCAATCCTTTCAAAGTACCTTAACTATAATATTATAGCGTAGTCGAAAGCAGCTGCCAATATTCCCTGCAAAAAATTCTTAAGAAAATTAAAAGCGAGATTGCCACTATGTTCGCAATGACGTGGGCGAGAACGCAGTTCTCTGATCATCGCTAACGCTAGTATGGCAATCTCACTATGTGGTGCTTGAGGCAACACTATTACATTATCTTCTAAGGACTGCACTAAGCTACTGGTTGATGTCTGCACCAATACCCTTTCCTTATAGCCGAAAAAATAGCTTGCGCCGCCTGTCCGTGCGTACCAGACAAGCGGCGCATTCCCCGGGAGGTAGCCGCCATACTACCTCGCGTAATTAATGTATGCAAAACTTGAATTAAAATTCACTATATCGACTCTATTGCCATAGTTTTTTTACTTCAGCACCAGGGTAGTAATATTTGATAATGTCTTTAGCCTGCTTGCCTTCTTTGGCAAAGGTATACGCACCCCATTGGCATAGTCCAACGCCATTACCCCAGCCCTGGCCCTTAAAGACAAAATTGCCGCCATCATAAGTCATTTCGGTAACCAGCGTTGATTTGAGCTGGTCATAGCCAACAGCACGCCGGAAATCAGAGCCATAGATTTTTTTATTGCCGGCACCAATATAGAGAATCCGGCCTGAGGGTCCTTTCTCCAATATGCGGATATCGTCAGGGTTGCCGCTATAGCCAATAGCTGCTGCAACCTGTGTTGCCGGAATTTTAACCGTCCACGATTTTATGTTTTCAGGCGCGTACTGAAAACAATTGTCAGTCACAGGCTGAAAATACGGTGTCGGGTGGTCAATCTCTGTCGGGAAGCTCTCTTCCCTGGTTGCACCAATCTGCCCGTTACAGGAACTATAAATTGCATTAACAAGACCGCCAGCATACAACAAGACCTCCCCGCGCGTACTATTTACAGCTTGCCGCACACTATCATTGACTTTTTGCGGTGCATAGGCCTGAAGTTCATCTTTGGACGTGCTGACATCAGCATTGTGCAGTCTCTTAATTGTACCTGCCTCGATGGCGCTCATTGTCAGTGTCCGCGAAGCAATGGCCTGGGCAGCTAACGCCTCCATCGGCCAATCAGGCTCCATCTCTTGCGCAATAACACCCTCGATGTACTTTTCCAGAGCCATGGTAGTGACAGAACCCTTATCTGCCAGGTATACACTTACCTGTGGCTCACTAGGATATTTTGAGACATCAAAAGCCGGTACGCCCGGAATCGGCGCAGGTGCTTGTTCGGTAGGCGCCGGCGGTGCCGGTGCAGGTTTTGGGGCGGGAGGCTTGAGTAGCGTGTATGCTCCCGTGATGAATAGAAATGCTGTTCCTACGACTAGTGCGGTATTCAATGTTGTTTTTTTCATGCACTCCCACCTCACCATTAGTATGCCAGGACAGATTCTAGCTTATGCGTCAGGCAAAGCCCACAAATCAACGGTCATCTTAGAGCTTTCGTCGTGAACAAAGGCCCGGATTAGCAGCCGCCAGCGCGTTGTATTAAGAAAACGGAGATCTTTATCAGTGTAGGTTGTAGCGTCTTTTCCTGGTGGTACATAGGTAACCGGCTTAGAATGGGGGTGGCGTTCAGTCACTTTGAGTTCAGCGGCCAAAGCAGCATTATATAGAGTAGATGACACTTGGCACATGCCGCCGCCCAGTCCTTGTTCCTTCTGCCCACTATCGCCAAATACAATGGCCGACTGGAAGCCGCGTGCCTCCGTCGGCTCACCTGTTACCTGATTGAAGGAGAATTCTTGCCCCGGGGCAATCAAGGTGTTATTGACCAGCTTTGCTGTAAGCCGGATGTTGACCAGTCGTCCGGGACTCTTGTCCAAAATAGGCGTAGTATAGGCACTCAATCGGCGGGCACGCGCCAGAGCATCCCGGGTTATCTCTGGCAAAAAGGGCTGGTAAACCACCGTAATACTGCTGCCAGACGGGGCTGCTAACAATTCACTCAGGGTTGCTGAAACATCAAGCCGCTGACCTGGCCGCTCAGGGATCACACCGCCTGTCACCGGGTCAAAACCAGCATTAACTGCTGGTACATCCTTGGCTTTAGCCAAATTTGTCAACAGTTTGCCGGCTTCCTCAGCAGACAAGCCGCCGGCCGGCTGTCCTTCGACATAGACACCCTCTGCCACCAGCTTATCTTCCGGTTTGGGGGCCGGGGGGTTTAGACCACAGCCGACGCTTAAGAATAGCCCGACACTAATTAGCATTGAAAGAATCAAAAAAAGTTTTTTTATCAGGGCTCACCTCCTGCCAGTAATGTGAATACCTTGGAGTATCATGTTTGCTGGTAAGGGGGAAGTGGTATGCAGGACTTTTGCGATATTGCCGCTAGAGCCACAGGAATTACCTGCCACTCGGACAAAGTAAAACAAGGCTGTATTTTTGTCGCCATTCGCGGCCGCCAAGCGGACGGAAATGCATTTGCGCAAGCGGCTGCCGCTAAAGGTGCGCTGGCTGTTGTGACCGATTGCCCGGATCGCTTGCCACCGCTCTTGATTCCGGTCATTTCTGTACAGGACGCCAGGTTGGCGCTGTCTGAGCTGGCAGCCGCCTTTTATGATAACCCGTCACACAAGCTCAATCTAGTTGGTATAACAGGCTCAAATGGAAAAACTACCATTGCCTGTATGCTAGAGCATATTTTTTATCAAGCCGGCTGCCAAACCGGACTCATTGGCACAGTTCGCGTCAATACCGGAAAAAGTTCTTTCCCCAGTACCCTTACAACACCGGATGCGGTTAGTATTCATAAATACCTTGCGCAAATGGTTGAGAACAAAGTAACCCATGCCGCAATGGAGGTATCGGCCCAGGGTGTTGACATGCACCGCGTGGCGCATGTCCGCTTCGCAGTAGGACTGCTTAGTAATGTCTGTGCCGATCATCTTGACTTCCACGGCAGCTTTGCCAGCTATCTGGAAGCAAAATCCAGGTTTTTGGACTTGCTTGACCCAGCAACACCGCTAATTATTAATATTGCTGACCCTTACTGCCAGGCAATCGCCAGCCGGTTTTCGGGACATCAGATTACAGTCGGCTTTGACAGTCAGGCTGACGTCTTAGCCCGGATAACCCAGGTTACCGCGTATGGCAGCTTATTTATCCTGGAAATAAATAAGCCGCTGACCACGACCAGCGGTCAGTCATTACCAATTGCCAGACACGCCTTCAGGTTGTCCATTCCTGGACGCCATAATATTGAAAATGCACTGCTTGCGTCGACTGCTGCCCTTATCCAGGATATCGCGCCAGAGGTCATTGCCGATGCGCTGGCCAACTTTAAGGGAGTCGAACGGCGAATGAATGTTTTCCACACTGCGGGTTTGACCATTGTCGATGATACCGCCTTAAACCCTGGGAGTATTGACGCAGTGTTCGATACTATTGCAGCATTCCGTTATAACCGGCTAATTGTCGTCAACGCGATTCGCGGTCAACGCGGACCGGCGATTAATGCGGCCAATGCCGCTGTCATTGCCTGCAGGGGGCGCACATTACCATTTAACCTTGTCATTACCGCTAGTACCGACCATGTTAGTCAGGCCGATGCCGTATCAGACGAGGAGCGAATGGCTTTTTTAACGACTCTCAACAACCTGAAAGTCAGTTATACATACCTCAGTACCCTGACTAAAGCCATTAGGGCCGCCCTGAATGAGGCAGTCCCAGGTGATTTGATTTTACTCATCGGTGCCCAGGGCATGGATGCTGGTCGTCAAGTGCTGACAACATTAGTGAACGCAGCAGGAGTCTCTCACTCTCCGGAGCCTTGCCCCTTGGGTTCTTTCTTGACATAGCCGGAAAACATGGCCTGAAGCTTAGCCGGTTCTTCGGTAAAGACCAAATATAAATGCAGCGGAATAGTTGCTAAAAAAAACATGGCAATAGCGTAAAAAATGATCCTGCTTCCCATAAGTCCGCCGAACGGTCTGCTGAGCCAGGAGGCATGCTCCGGAAAAAAGTGCGGCAAGGCGGCAAAGCCTGATAACAAAACGACCAATCCCCAGGAAGTAAACAGTACTTTTTGCCCAGGGTTATAGCGGCCATAGTTAGGGTGGTTTTCAGTGATAAACAACGCATACCGGAAAAAGCTGCGTATATTGGGAATATCCCGTGATGTAAACAACACTTCAGTATATTTACCGGTAACAATATAATAGTAAATCTGCCCAAATAGATTTAGTATAAGAAATATCCCGGCAATGCTGTGGGTTTTGCGTATTAAGCCATAAGGCAGACCACCCCAGGGGTCATGCAAATATAGCCCGGTTATCACTAAATACACGACGGCCGAAAACATAACCCAATGAAAAATTCGTACAGACAGGGGATGTAATAATAGTTTCATAAAAATAAAATCCCCCATATGGGGGATTTTAATGTACCTATAATTTAAGATTCACTTTTGGTATATTTTTACCATAGAAAATTTCAGCCATTTCTTTTTTAAGCCGCTGTTTAATTTTTTTCTTTTCACCGACCATCAATTCTTTTTTGGCTGTACCAAACAAGTAGTTATCCAGGTCGAACTCCTTCAAGAGCATCTTGGTGTGGAAGATGTTTTCCTGATACACGTTCACATCGATCATTTGGTACAAGTCACGGTTGTCGCTGGAAATATAGTTTTGGATCGAATTTATCTTATGGTCAATGAAGAACTTTTTACCGTTCACGTCACGGGTAAAACCGCGCACCCGGTAATCAATAGCGGCGATGTCAGGATGAAAGGTATTAATTAGAAAATTAAGCGCCTTGAGCGGCGAAATCTGGCCACAGGTAGAAACATCAATATCGGCCCGGAAAGTACTGATCCCTTCGTCCGGATGGCTTTCAGGATACGTATGAACAGTGATATGGCTCTTATCCAAATGACAAACAACAGCATCAGGCATTGGTTCGTTGAGCTCACACTCACCGCAGTCCTCAGTATCTACGGGTTCACCAGGCTGGTTGACCGGCTCCTCTGAGATCAGCATGGTAACACTGGCACCCTGAGGGTCATAGTCCTGCTTGGCAATGTTTAAGATATTAGCCCCTATCATATTAGCCACTTCTGTCAGAATATTGGTCAGACGTTCGGCGCTATATTCCTCATCAATATATTCTATATATGAGTGACGGTGCTGCGGGGTTTTCGCATAACAGATATCATACATATTAAAACTGACTGTTTTGGTGAGATTATTAAATCCGTAGAGCTTTAACTTTTTAATTGATTTAATTTCCATCTTGCTTGTTCTTCTCCTCACAGATAAAATATTGGCTACAACCAAAAGCACCGCAGCGAACCATACTATTTTCGCTATGTAAATACAAACAGTTCTAGAAATCAACAAAAAATCCTTTAAAAATTATACCATAACAAATCGAAAAGTATAGGGTGTTTCCGGCCAAAATTTTTGGACCTGTAGCTATCGCTACAGGTCTTTTAGCACCATCTAGAATAGTTTGCCCGGTAGTTGGTTTACTATTTGAAAGTAGTAATAAATTTTTCGATCATTTTTACCGGATAATACGACTCTTTGGCTTTACGCAAGCCTTCCAGCCCCATATCCTCTTCCCGGTTGATATACTCAAGGTGCTGCCAGGCATTTTCACAAAACTTCTGATTAATGACCGGATACACCCCGCGAATATCTGGGTTGGCTTTTTCCACATGGATGACAGCCATATTGCTGTTTAGCTGTTCGCCAAAGGTAAATGCCTCCACTTTGCCACCAATGGTAATCAGTCCACCAACCAAATTAAGCTCAGTCCAATGGGTAAGCACCTCAATAATGGCGTCTCTTTCTCCCCGTAATGTCGGGTCGTCGTCACAACCTTTTTTCCTGCACCACTCAAGCTGATTTTCGATACAGTGCGGAACCCACTCTGGGGTTAGCGGCTCATATTGATAATTGCTGTAGGTACGAAGAAAGCTGTTAATATGATTTTTCTTGCTATGATATTTACGGCCTTTTAATTCAATTAAATCCTTGCTATGATAGACATAATCAAAGTTGTCACGGTCCCCGGTAAAATTAAACTGACCAGGCCGCCATTTTTCAATAAGATCAACCATAAATTTTTCCACCCCCCGGATGACGAAGGGCATGTTTTGCGCGGCAAAGAGATCGGCCATTTCTTCCAGTACAGGTACTATTGCCTCGTCAGGGCCCACCGGCTGAAGCATATACTGCTGACCATCATAGCCAGCTTTGATCAGCAGGCAACCGTTTTTCTCAGCCCACTTAATGGAATATATGTTGCGCCACATAAATAAGTTGGTGAAGTTTAAATGAGCATTTTCGTAGCGCCGCTGGCTAAAATACTTATCAAATAAGGGTTTTTGCGCCAAGGTAATATCCTGGAAATTGATACTAAGACCCCCTAATTATTACTGAACTGGCCTTGCTGCCAGTTTTAGCATTTAGTATAGTACTCTCTATTATATTCCTGGCATTACGAACACGCAATACGATACGGAGGTGATAACATGGCCAAACGTGCTCCCACTATATTATATGGCGATTGCCCATATCTTAAAAGGCGCCACAGCATTATTGCCGTGTACCGGGAAACCCGCATTCCAGGTGAAGCTGTGCCGCACTACCATGTTGAAGAAATAGAGTGCGATTATAATGATGAATGCCCCCTCGAAAAATGCCAACTGGCAGAAAATGCGCCCAAGCACCCACCCGGTATCGGGCTGGGTTAGCGAAGGAACGGCGAATTCTGGCGCCAAGGGACGGTTATTGTGAAAAAAAATATACTGAAGGTCTCAAAAAAACGCACAACAAAATAAGCCTATCAAATAGACGAATAAAAAAGTACTGATAAGCTATTGAATATCGATAATTAAGTGCGGTATAGTTAAGTTAGCT
>NZ_DATMYD010000086.1:0-46272 GCF_035561155.1 Sporomusa sp.
CCTAAGGAAATTAGGCTTTATCACCATAAGTGAAAGATATTCATTAATACACTAATTCTATTGAACCGCCGTATACCGAACGGTACGTACGGTGGTGTGAGAGGTCGCTGAGTAAATAATTACTCAGCTCCTACTCGATTGGTGACGGATTGCGGAACGATTCCACAATGAGCTATTTACTATCTTAAAAGTGATTTTCAGGTAAGTAGGATACAGGAAATTCGTGAAGGAGGGGATTTATTTAATCCAGAACAATATGCCACGTAGCAGCTATCAGCCTTTTGAACAAAGGGTGATATTTTCGAATGTATACATTATACAATCGAAAATGGAGTTTACAAACCCAATAAAAAGTTTTATATTTAAAGCATGAAAAATAACTTCACTGGTCAGATAAAAACTTCATATCGTACGCTGCCTGGCATGATTACCAATATTCTGCGCGAATCCATTCTGTCTGGGGAACTGAGCGGGGGAGTCCAACTCAAACAGGAGGAATTAGCTACGAAATTTAGCGTAAGCATGAGTGCTCTTAGAGAAGGATTAAAAAACTTGGAAGCAGAGGGATTGGTGAGTTTTTATCCTAATCGTGGGGCGGTGGTTACTGAATTATCCGCAGATGAAGCTCAGGAGATATTTGATATACGACTTTTTTTAGAATTAGGGGCACTAGAGTTGGCTATTCCGAATTTGACTAAAGCAGATTTGGTAGAGGCAGAAGAAATTTTAAAAAAAGCAGATGAAGAAACCCTGAGTAAGCATTGGAGTGAACTGAATTGGCAGTTTCACGAAACTCTGTATAGGCCCGCAAATAGGCCAAAGTTGCTTTCATTAATTCAAAACATGCATAACAATGTTGAGCGCTATATGCGTTTATATTTGACAACGCTGCATTATCAGACAAAATCGCAAGAAGAACATCGTGCCTTACTAAGTGCTTGTGTCCAGGGGAATATTAAAGGTGCCCAAAAAATATTACGCAAGCATATGGCTGATGCAAGCATTAATTTGATTGAATACTTAAGCTAAGTGATTACATGAATAATGTTTTCATTTATTGCATACTTTCGAAAATCGAAAATCGATGAATCTCGATATCAGGGAGTGTATCTAAATCCGGGGAGGGACGAATATGTCAAGCAAACGAATTGAAGATTTCAAAAAGTTGTACATTGATGCTAAGCCATCTATTAGTATTCATCGGGCAATGGCTTTTACGGCATCACACCAAAAATCTGAAGGTGAATCAGTTATTAGACGACGGGCAAAAGCATTTCAGGATGTGTGTAAGAGTATTCCTGTAACCATTTTTGACAATGAACTTATTGTTGGATCTGTCGGTGAATTCCTAAAGACCGGGGCTGTTTGTCCCGAATATTCCTGGAAATGGGTCGATGAGGAAATGGATTCCTTTGAAAGCCGAGACCAGGACCCCTATTGTATTGATCAAGAAGCAAAAAATATCTTGCGTAAAGAGATTTTTCCTTACTGGAAGGGCAAATCTTTGGAGGAAAATTTTCTGTCACGCATCAATCCGGAAACGGCAAAAATTTTGATTGATACAGGCATTATCGACAATGATTCCAAATGGAGAAACGCAATTGGCGAAATTACTGCCGATTATCAGGATATCATCTTTAAAAAAGGCTTTGGCGGGCTTAAGGAAGAGGCGCTCAAGCAGTTACAAAGCGTGGAACCGCTTAGCGCCGAGGCCTTGGAAAAAATCGACTTTTATAACGCTGCAGTGTTGGTATGCGAAGGAATTGTCATTTTGGCTAACCGCTATGCGGATAAGGCCATGCAACTAGCGCAAGTCGAGAAGGATAGTCTTCGCAAAGAAGAACTGCTTGAAATTGCAAGGATTTGCCGTAAGGTACCGGAACAGCCCCCGGAAACTTTTTATGAAGCGGCACAAACTGTATGGTTTACCCAGCTTGGCTCGATACTGTCCGAGAACTCCCTGGCCTTGAATCTGGGCAGATTTGACCAATATATGTATCCCTACTATTCTGGTGATATAAAAGCAGGCAGTGTAACTGCGGAAAAAGCGCAAGAATTAATTGAGGCGCTTTGGATTAAGCTTTCTGAATGGGTATGGGCTATTTCGAGTAATACCGCAAAATTTTTTGCCGGATATAATTCATTCCAGAATTTGACTCTGGGCGGTAGAACAAGAGATGGTCAGGATGCAACAAATGAACTTTCCTACATGTGTCTTAAAGCCACTGAGAACGTAAAAACACACCAGCCAGGCTTGAGTGTGCGGATTCACCCTGATAGTCCGGATGAATTTCTCTTAGCCGTATGCAAACTGATTCGTGTCGGGACAGGATTCCCTGCCGTACACAACGACAGGGTTGGGGCGGCCATGTTGCTTGCGGAAGGTTTATCACCTGAAGATGCACGCGATTGGAGTAACTGCGGCTGTGTGGTGCCGCACTTTAGGAAAATTGGCAAGTGGACCTCGGCAGTTAATATTAATTTCGCCGCCGCCCTTGAATTTGCCTTGAATAGCGGTAAAAGCCGCATCTCTGGAAAAGATATGGGCCTTGCTGAAATCCCTATTTCTGAGTTTAAGAGCTATGAAGAAGTAAAAGCAGCCTTTTATAACCAGCTTGCTTATCTGGTAAAGCATTCTGTAATCGGATCAATTACCGCCCAGCAGATTCATGCGGAAATGGTACCAAGGCCATACCTTTCCATGCTTGTGGAAGGATGTATGGAGCAGGGAAAAGACCTTAGCAAAGGCGGAGCTAAATATAATCTAGGACCGGTTCTTACCGGAATAGGGATAGCCGACTCTGCCAACTCGTTAGCAATGGTCAAGAAACTGGTGTTTGAGGATAAAAAATATACGTTAGAAGAAATCGGTAAGGCTTTGGATGCCGACTGGGAAGGTTATGCAGAAATGAGACAAGCCGCGCTTGCTTGTCCGAAGTATGGCAATGATGATGACTATGTTGATTTAATAGCTGCCGAAATAAGTGATTTTTACTACCGGGAAGTACGAGCTTATAAAGATTATTTTGGATCACCTTTCAATTCGGCGTTCATGGGTATTTCCAACTATATTCCTGCGGGGAGTATAATTGGTGCGACACCGGACGGCAGAAAAGCAAAGACACCTTTGACAGAAGGCGTTTCACCACATGCAGGTACTGATTTGACAAGTCCCACCGCTGCGATGCGTTCTGTTGCTAAAATCAATCATGACGTGCATTCCGGTGGTACACTGATGAATGTAAAATTATCTCCTGACTTATTGAAATCAGACAGAGACCTGAAAAACTTGGCGGCTATTATCAGAGCGTACTTCGCGCTTGGCGCTTTTCATGTTCAGTTTAATGTGATTTCCACTGAAGTATTGAGAAAAGCACAGGAACATCCAGAAGATTATAAGGATTTGCTTGTCAGAGTGGCCGGTTATAGTACACAGTTTGTCAACCTGTCCCGTGAAGCTCAGGATGCGATTATTGAAAGAACTACCTATGAAGCAATGTAGCGGCAACATATTTCAAATACAGCGCTGGTCAATTAATGACGGCGAAGGGATCAGAAGCACTGTTTTCTTTAAAGGCTGCCCACTAAGATGTAAATGGTGCTCAAATCCGGAGTCGTGGAACAAAAATCCTGAAGTATTGTTTTTTCATGAGAAATGTACTAATTGTAAGCGTTGTTTTTCGGTTTGCAGTAATGGTGCAATTTCCATAGAGGAAAATACAACCCGTTTTGTGCGTGATAAATGTTACGGCTGCGCTGCGTGCTGTAAAGTATGCCCGACAGGCGCCCGGAAAATGATAGGCTCTACGGTGACGGTGGAAGATGTTCTAAAAGTAATTAAAAGAGATACTGTCTTCTATCGGGAGTCCGGAGGCGGGGTTACCTTTTCTGGGGGAGAACCCTTTGCCCAGTCTGAATTTTTGCGGCAGCTTGTAGCAGCCTGCAACCAACTGGGTATTGATACTGCTGTTGAAACTAGTGGTTATTTTGATTTTGAACAAGTAAAGGACATCTTTGAATATCTGGATTGCGTTTTTGTAGATATCAAGCATATGGACGACGAGGTTCATAAGAAAATGACTGGAATCAGTAACCGTAAGATTTTAGAAAATGTCAAGCAGATATCCCGGATGCATCCGAATACTATTGTTCGCGTGCCGTTTATTGAAGAAGTTAACGCCAATGAGCAAAACATCAAAGAAATGTGTGAATATCTTACACATACGCGTGTGGTGGGTGTCGAACTTCTGCCTTATCATGATTTCGGCGAGTCGAAGTATAGTGCAATTGGAACTCATGGCCAGACATTCACAACTCCTGACGTTGCTAAAATTGAAGACGCAAAAAGAACAATATCTAACTATGGTATCAGCATTATAGACTTTAAGTAGCTTAATGATATCTCTCGGTATTTCCGGGTGAAGAAAAATTTTGGGGTTATAAAGCAAAGGTGCTTTAAATGGGGAATATTGACTAACCTCTTCATTTAAAGCACTTTTATAACTGTACAATTAACAGAATAAATAATAACTTTTAAATATTAAAACTTAACTATCGGGTTCCACATTGGAACTCAAGAAAAGTTCCAATTCTAATATAAATAACGGGAGGACAAGGCAAAAATGAATGACAAAAAACAGAAAGCATTTCAGTTTGTAGACGAGCATCGTGACGAAATGGTGTCACTATGGGAAGAGGTTGTTTCGATGGAGAGCGGCCCGCACGAAAAACAGGGAATTAACAAAGTTGCCGACCGCTTTAAACAGATACTTGATAAGGAAGGCGCGGCTTCCCGCCTGGTCGAGTTCGAAAATGCCGGCAGTATGCTAATTGCCGAGCTTGGCGAAAGAAAATCCCAGCCGGGCGTAATATTTATGGGACATATGGATACTGCTTGTCCGGCAGGGGCAATCGCAGAGCGCCCTTTTACCATCAAGGACGGTATCGCTTACGGGCCAGGCGTTCTTGACATGAAAGGCGGTATTGTGGCTGCTATTTATGCTATAAAAGCGTTGAAATCTGCCGGCTATGACTCGCGTTCGCTGAAAGTCCTTCTGGCTGGGGATGAAGAGGTTTTACACGCACATTCTAATGCACCTGAAATATTTATTGAGGAAGCAAAGGGCTATGCGGCGGCGTTTAATGTGGAGACAGGTTTTGTCGACAATGGAATTGTTGTCGGTCGCAAGGGTGTCGCCCGGATTATGCTGGAAGTAAAAGGTGTCGCCGCCCACGCGGGCAATGATCCGGAAAATGGCCGGAGCGCCATTTTGGAAATGGCGCACAAAATTATTGCTGTGCAAAACTTAACCGACTGGGAAAAGGGCATCAGTTTCAATGTAGGAGTTATGCAAGGCGGTACAACATCCACTGCCGTTCCCGACTATGCCAAAATTTATATTGATGTGCGTTATAAAAACCCGGATGACTTGCCGGACATTATTAAACAGATCGAAGACGTAGCCGCCAAAGTGTACGTGGAAGGCACGGCTGCCACGGTTACTTTCATGGATGGCATCAAGCCGATGAAGACAACCGATGGAGTTATGCAGTTATTTGAGATAGTGAAAAAAGCCTATGAAGAAAACGGTTTTGGAACGCCTTATGCCAAGCGGGTGGGCGGCGGTTCTGATTCGGCTTATACTGTTTTGGCCGGGGTGCCAACGGTATGTGCTATGGGAGTAAAGGGCGGACGCAATCACAGTCCGGAGGAATATGCCATTGTCGACAGCCTGTTTGAAAGAGCCAAACTGATGATCGACTGCGTACTTAAGCTGGACAGCCTGTAATTACCCGTATTTGGATATGGTGATCCTAGAGCATTAGAAATTTTTAATTGATCAGGAGGAGAGCACATGGCAGAGGAAAATCAGGAAAAGTACAAGGTTACCTGGAAGGGTTGGTTATCCTTAATCATATTGCTTATTTCTTTTTCCGGTATATTTGCAAAGATTGACAGCCCTTTGCGAGCGCTGGATTTCCAGGTGCTTACGGGAGACTTCGGGCAAGTGGCCAAGGGGGTAATCTTTACCGGTAAAGGGGGGACCGGGGCGCGTGATGGTTTCATGTTTGCTTTGACGCTGTTCCCGACGCTGATGTTTGCACTGGGATGTATTCAAGTTGCCGAGTCACTTGGTGCTTTGCGGGCGGCTGAAGTATTATTTCGTCCAATTCTACAGCCTTTCATGGGGATTCCGGGTGCCAGCGGGCTGGCTTTTGTCAGCAGTATCACCAGTTCTGATGTTGCGGCAGTCATGACTAAGGAATTAGTGGAAGACAAACTGATGACTGAAGAAGAACGAGCAATATTTGTTGCCTACCAGTATGCCGGGTCTGCCCCGGTTACCAACACCTTCGGTACCGGAGCCGCCTTGTTGCCTATCAGCGTTTTGCCGGTGGGGATTATTATCGGATTGATCTTTATTGTTAAAGTCATGGGCGCTAATCTGGTTCGCTTATATCTAAAATGGCAGGCATCCAAAAACAGGGTAGAAGGGAGCGGGGCAAATGGCTAATCAGAGTGCCGCAGGAATGGACCTGCAGAAAGTTAAGCCTAGTGTAGTAGAAGAATTTGTGGCAGGAGCCAAAAAAGGCTTTTATATTGGTGCCGAAATGATTGCTCCGGCCATGGTTTTGGCGTATGTGCTCATTCAGTTTTTGGATATCACCGGGCTGATGCAGAGTGTCGGTAAAATACTTGAGCCAGTAATGGCCGTATTTGGTCTGCCGGGTGAGGCTATATTTGCTCTGGTTGCCGCATTCTTTGCCAAAGCTGCAGGTTGTGCTACCGCGGCTACCCTGTATTCTAAAGGTGCTATAACTGCTGCTCAGGCGACAATCCTGTTTCCTGCGTGTGTAACCATGGGAACGCTGATTGGTCACTTTGTGCGTATTGTAATTGTTTCAAATGTCAATAAGAAATGGCATTCGCTGCTAATATGTGTTCCGCTTGTAGATGCTGCGGTTGTTATGTTGTTGACCAGATTGGTTTTGAATGTTATGGGATTAAACGGATAACTTCTACAGGGAGAGAGGAAGGAGGCAGAATTTGTGCTGCTAAACCAGACAAGCCTGCCTCCTTGGCTTTGTGAGTGATACGAAATAGATACTTGATCGAGGCGAGAGGATTGACGAAGAATATGAAAAGAAACATGAAAACTATGGACGGAAATACGGCAGCAGCATACATATCTTATGCATTTACCGATGTGGCAGCCATCTTTCCAATTACACCGTCATCAAATATGGCGGAAAGTGTGGATGAATGGGCCGCTCAGGGGAAAAAGAACCTGTTCGGGCAAACAGTAGAGGTTGTGGAAATGCAGTCCGAGGGCGGCGCCGCCGGCGCGGTTCACGGTTCTTTGCAGGCCGGCGCACTGACTACTACCTATACCGCCTCGCAGGGACTTTTGCTGATGATTCCCAATATGTATAAAATTGCTGGGGAATTATTACCTAGCGTCTTCCATGTCAGTGCCAGAGTAGTCGGCGCCAATGCCATCAGTATATTTGGCGATCATTCTGATGTTATGGCTGCAAGGCAAACCGGTTTTGCCATGTTGGCTGAAAGCAGTGTCCAGCAAGTTATGGACTTGGCGGCAGTGGCGCATTTGTCAGCCATTAAAGGTCGGGTGCCGTTTCTCAATTTCTTTGATGGGTTTAGAACCTCACATGAAGTGCAAAAAATTGAAGTTCTTGAATATGAGGAATTAGATAAACTGTTAGACCGGGATGCTGTCGATACCTTTAGAAAACGGGCGCTCAATCCCGATCATCCCTTGACGAAAGGCACCGTGCAGGGTATTGATATTCATTTCCAGCAAAGAGAAGTAGCTAACCGTTTCCATAAGGATATCCCGGCAATCGTAGAAGGCTATATGGCTGAAATTAGTAAACTAACAGGCCGGGAATACCATTTGTTCAACTATCATGGTGCGCCTGATGCCGAGCGAATGATTATTGCCATGGGCTCGATGTGTGAAGCCATTGAAGAAGTTGTGGATTATCTCAATGCCCAAGGCGAAAAAGTAGGCTTGCTGACAGTACATCTCTATCGACCGTTTTCGCTGGAACATTTCTTTAAATATATACCAGCTACAGTACAAAAAATTGCCGTATTGGACAGAACAAAGGAAATGGGTTCGTTGGCTGAGCCTCTTTACCTGGATGTCAAAAGCGCATTTTACGGCAAAGAGTGGCAGCCACTTATTGTTGGCGGACGCTGTGGTGTCGGCGGCAAAGATGTAATCCCCAGCCATATTCATGGTGTTTTTGAAAATCTTAAAGCCGACAAGCCCCGGGACAACTTTACTGTCGGGATTATCGATGATGTAAATTATACCTCTCTACCGTTCGGCGAAGATATTGATACCACTGCCGCAGGAACGAAAGCCTGCAAATTTTGGGGGATTGGCTCAGATGGAACGGTAGGCGCCAATAAAAATACCATTAAGATTATCGGCGATCACACCGATATGTATGCCCAGGCCTATTTTGCCTATGATGCCAAGAAGTCCGGCGGCGTTACCATTTCCCATTTGCGGTTTGGCAAAAAGCCGATAAAATCTCCCTATCTCATTAATAAAGCTGATTTTATTGCTTGCCACAATCAGTCCTATGTGTATAACTACAATGTTTTGGAAGGATTGAAACCAGGCGGCAGCTTCCTGCTGAACTGCCAGTGGAGCGAAGCCGAACTGGATCAAAATCTGCCGGCGGCGATGAAAAGATACCTTGCCGTCAATAACATACAGATGTACATAATTGACGCTGTAAAGATTGCGCAGGAAATCGGTCTTGGCGGCAGGATCAACATGATCATGCAGGCGGCCTTTTTCAAGATTGCCGGGATTATTCCGGAAGAAGACGCTGTAAAATACCTCAAAGAAGCAATTCAAAAATCCTATGGCAAAAAAGGCGAAAAAGTGGTTGCCATGAACAATGCTGCCGTAGACCAGGGGATAAACGCCATTGTGAAGGCCGCTATTCCTGCTTCCTGGCAGACGGCAAAGGAAACCGAAACCCATGGTAAAGAAGTGCCGGCATTCATTAAAAATATCCTCATCCCGATGAACCGGCAGGAAGGCGATAAATTACCGGTTAGCGCCTTTATTGGTCTGGAAGACGGTTCCTATCCTATGGGAACCGCCGCCTATGAAAAGCGGGGCATTGCGATTGACGTGCCTGAGTGGCAAGCAGAACCATGTATTCAATGCAATCAGTGCGCCTATATCTGCCCGCACGCTGCGATCAGGCCGGTACTCTTAACCGAGGAAGAACAGCAGCAGACTCCCGCCGGCTTTACGGCCAAACCTTGCAATGGACAGAAAAACCTGTATTTCGCGATGGCAGTCTCCCCTTACGATTGTACCGGCTGCGGCAATTGCGTCCAAATTTGTCCGGCGAAAGAAAAAGCGTTGGTAATGAAACCACTGGCAACCCAATTGCAGCAAGCACCGCTTTGGGATTATGCGATGACAATCGCGCCGAAAACCAATCCGCTAAATAGCTTTACGGTAAAAGGCAGCCAGTTTGAGCAGCCGCTCTTAGAATTCTCCGGGGCCTGCGCCGGCTGCGGTGAAACGCCGTATGCCAAGCTAGTGACACAGCTCTTCGGCGACCGCATGATGGTGGCCAATGCCACAGGCTGTTCCTCGGTTTGGGCCGACAGCGTCCCGTCAATGCCATATACCACTAACCATCGTGGTCATGGACCGGCGTGGGGCAATTCCCTGTTTGAAGATAATGCGGAATACGGCTTAGGTATGATGATGGCTGGCAAGCAGCTTAGAAAACAAGTCGCCTTGGCAATAGAAAAGGCTGCGAAACTGGATTTGGGAGAAGATTTTAAAACCGCTTGTGAAGCTTGGCTAACCAATATCGATAAGGCCGAAGGCACAAGAGAACGGGCGGATAAACTGATTACACTGTTAGAACAAGTAAAGGGCAGTGACGTGCTGCTCAATGAAATCTATAACAATAAAGACTTCCTCGTTAAGCGTTCGCAATGGATATTTGGCGGTGACGGCTGGGCTTATGATATCGGTTTTGGCGGTTTGGACCATGTGCTGGCCTCTGGTGAAGATGTCAATGTGCTGGTGTTTGATACCGAAGTATATTCCAACACAGGCGGCCAGTCTTCCAAAGCTACCCCAACCGCGGCTATTGCTAAATTTGCCGCCAGCGGTAAAAAGACCAAGAAGAAAGATCTGGGCATGATAGCCATGAGTTATGGCTACGTCTATGTGGCGCAAATTGCCATGGGGGCTGACAAGAACCAAACTCTCAAGGCCATTGCCGAGGCGGAGGCGTATCCGGGTCCGTCCCTGATTATTGCCTATGCTCCCTGTATCAACCACGGGATGAAAGTAGGCATGGGTTGCAGCCAGCTCGAGGCCAAGCGTGCAGTGGACAGCGGCTATTGGGCGATGTACCGTTATAACCCAGAGCTAAAAGAAGCAGGCAGCAATCCGTTCACCCTGGACTCCAAAGAACCGACCATGGACTTTAAAGAGTTCCTCATGGGTGAAGTACGTTATTCGGCTTTGAAACAGCAATACCCCGATTTGGCCGAGGAGTTATTCGCCAAAACCGAACAGGATGCCAAGGAAAAATTGGCGAAATATAAGAATTTGGCTAATCAATAAAGATAGTAAACCGCAAAGGCCAGCGGAAAATAGGAGGAATTACTCTATGAAATGCGTTGTTAATACCGATCAGGCGCCGGCAGCAATAGGACCTTACTCGCAGGCAATAAAAGCAGGCGGCTTCCTATTTATTTCCGGTCAGATACCCGTTGAGCCCGCCACTGGAACTGTAGTGCCCGGCAGTGTTGCGGCCCAGACTAAACAGGTTTTAGATAATATTACAGCAATTTTAAAAAGCGAAAATCTAAATTTGGGGAATGTTGTAAAGACTACCGTGTTCCTTAGCGACATGAATGATTTCCAAGCAGTAAACCAAGTGTATGGAGAATATTTTTCACAGGCTGCTCCGGCCAGGGGGTGTGTCCAGGTAGCCCGGCTGCCTAAAGACGTTTCGGTTGAAATTGAAGCTATTGCTTATCTATAACTCTAAGAATCATGGCATTGGTAATAATTTTATAAGCTAAGCAGGGTATTCTTACCCTGAGTACAGGGAAGAAGCGGGGCAGCTCGTATCTTCCCTGTAAGCCTATACAGTATAATCAAAGGGCATTATGCTGGAGGTTCTTAGCGGAGGAGGATGGCATTGGATAAGGCTATTGCCGACAAAATTGTGGATTTTATTTTTCAGGAAACAGAACTAAGTGCGGTTATCTGTGACCATGAAGGGATCATTGTTGCCGCCAAAGACCTTTCAAGAGTGGGCAAAGTTCACAGTGGCTCGCAAAAGGTACTTACCGAGAAAATCGAGCATCGAATTGTAACCGCTGAAGACGAGCAGCGTTCGGGTGGGACTGTTAAAATGGGTGTTCATCTGCCGATTGTATATAAAAACGAGTGGGTTGGCAGTTTTGGTATAGGCGGAGACCCTATCTATTCCAAACCTATCGCCAAGATTGCCACAGGTCTTTTCCGCTGGGAGCTGCAGGCAGCGGAAAATAAGGCAATGCTGCTTGAGCAAGCACAGCAAGTTAACGATTCGATTACAACCATCGCAGCCACGATTGAGGAACTGAACGCTTCCCAGGAGGATCTGGCTGCAACTATGCAGGATGTCGCTGATTTATCTGACCGTGTGTCGGTTAATGTTAATAATACCGATACGGTTATATCAACCATTCAGCAGATAGCCAGTCAGACAAATCTGCTCGGCCTTAATGCCGCTATTGAGGCTGCCAGAGTTGGTGAGCAAGGCAGAGGGTTTGCCGTCGTAGCCGAAGAGGTTCGCAAACTTTCCGACCAGAGTCATCATTCCGCCAAAGATATTCAGGTCACCCTCCGGGAGTTAAAGTCGTCGATGGAACTGGTTATTAATCATGCTCAGCAAACAGCAGGCATTACCAAAGAACAAGCCAAGGCGACCGAATCTATTACCGAACGGGTGATCACATTAAAGTATGTTGGCCAAAAATTGCTTTCCATGGCAAAAGAGGAATAGGATAGGAGGAGCATATGAATAGTCAGAAGGAGCAAGCGTTCCAATTTATTGATGAACACCGGGATGAAATGTTGACGTTATGGCAGGAGCTTGTCAACATGGAAAGCGGGTCACAGTATAAGCAGGGAATTGATGCGGTTACAAACAGGATTCAGCAAGTGCTGGCAAGCCAAGGGGCCGTTACCCGGATCATTGAGATGGAGCAGGCCGGAAACATGATAATCGGTGAGATAGGCGCTGATAGAAAAGAACCGAAAGTTTTGTTCCTTGGTCATATGGATACCGTTTTTCCAGTGGGCACTGTTGCCAACCGGCCATTTATGATTCGGGACGGTGTCGCTTATGGGCCGGGTGTCCTCGACATGAAGGGCGGGATTGTGGCTGCACTATATGCCATGAAGGCGCTGCAGGCAGCCCGATATAACACACGGCCGCTGAAGATGATTCTGGCCGGTGATGAAGAGGTAGCCCACGTGAAATCCAATGCGGCTGAGACGTTTATGGCAGAAGCGCGGGGCGCGGCGGCTGCGTTTAACTTTGAAACAGGGTTTACCGATGACGCGATCGTTGTCGGAAGAAAGGGAACGGCTCTATTTGAACTGGAAGTTAAAGGTGTTGCCGTACACGCCGGCAACGAGCCGGAGAACGGGCGGAGTGCCATTCTGGAAGTAGCCAATAAAGTAATCGATATTCAGAATTTGACAAACTGGGAGACCGGTACAACGTTTAACGTAGGTGTGATTGAGGGCGGAACAGTACCAAACGCAGTGCCAGGGCAGGCCAAAATTGTCGTGGATGTCCGGTATCTTGATCCTGCATTATTGCCGGAAATTCGCCGGCAAATGAAGGAAGCAGCTGCTAAAACATATGTCCAGGGAACAACTACCACGATTGCTGAGATTCCTGGCATAGCCCCGATGAAAAGAACGCCAGGCGGTGATGAACTTTTTTCCATTGTCCAAAAGACCTATGAGGAAATGGGGCTAGGGACTCCCTACGCCAAACTGGTCGGCGGCGGAGCAGATTCGGCTTACAGCGTAATGGCCGGCGTACCCACTGTCTGCGCCATGGGCGTTAAAGGCGGCAGAAATCATAGCCCGGAGGAGTTCGCCATTGTGGAAAGCCTGTTTGAGCGGGCTAAACTACTAGCCGCATGTATAATCAATTTGGATGCCGAATAAGAAGATTCCAATATATTTTCCAGGCTGTTGACAAAGTATTGTCGGCAGTCTTTTTCATATTACTAGCGGCAGTACCGTTTCGAAATAGAAGTTTATTTTGATGTTGTAAAAATAATGGAAAATATATGTTGACGATTTTCGCTTAATTATTATATAATTTGAATCGAGTCAATTAATGAGGTGATAACAATGGCTAGACCGCCACAAGATCCCCAAATACGTATTACTGAAATTTTAAATGCTGCTGAACCATTGTTTTATTCAAAGGGTTATCATGAAACGGCAATTAGTGACATCGCTAAAAAGCTGGGAGTCGCCCAGGGGACGATTTATTACTACTTTAAATCCAAAGAAGAATTATTAGAGGCTTTAATTAACCGGGTACTGTCTGACTATATATCGAAAATCAAAATGATGATTCATTCCAATAAGATCCCTTTGTGCAATAAATTCCAGGTTGTCATACAGACCTTATTTCAATCGCTGTATCATGAGGATGGTTTGACTTTTGAATTCCTTTATAATGATGGAACAATACATTTCCTAGATAAGTTATCCCGGCAAGGTGACCGGTTATTGGCACCATTATTGCTGGAAATTATCGAGGAAGGAAACCGTGAACACTTTTATCATGCGGCTCATCCACAAGCTGTAGTAAATATAGTTCTATCCATTCTTGATTCTTTGATTAATGCAATTTATGAAAGAGTACCTGTAGAAATCCTTCGTTATCAATTTAAATTGGCAGAAAAGCTTATTGAAACTGCCTTAGGAGCGGAGCAGGATACTATACAGATTCTTATAAATAACGAATTGTATTAGAAAACGAAAAACGCCTTTCAGAAACCTGAATGAGCGCTTTTTTTCGCCAATTAATTGAATCAAGTCAATTAACAAATTTATCAATTTAGCACCTGAAATTTATCATTTGGGAGGAGAAAAAGTGTGTACCACTATTGTTCAAGGAATCCCTGTCGCAGCAGATTCCTCGCTGTCACAGGACCAAATTAGTCAACTAGTATCCGAATTGAAGCAGACCTGGACTTGGGAAGGTAGACAGGTCGGAAGAATCGAACTTATCTGTGCCGGCCAGATGATTCATCTCCTGGCATACGAAAAACCGGTTTTTCAGTGTATCCCTTTGAAATATAACGAAAGTAAAGGAGCAAACCAATGATGCAGCTAAAATTTTTAGCCAAATTGCCCGGGAAGAAATTAGTTTATGGCTTAATTGTGTTAGGAGTCGCCGCAGGCGTTATCGGCGGCAGTCTCGTCTGGGCAAAACATAACAATAGTAAACAGGCAGTTGAAGACATTACAATAGTGCGCACCGCTGTTATTGGTACTACAGGAGCAGCACAAGGCTATACATATTCAGGAGAAGTTCGCGGACGATTTGAAAGTCAACTCGGCTTTCAGGTCAGTGGGAAAATTTTAAAACGTAACGTTCAACTTGGCAGCACAGTTAATGCCGGTGATGTCTTAATGCAAATTGATCCGAGAGATCTTCAACAAAACGTAAGCAGCAGTTCAGCCCAGGTAGCTTCGGCTGAGTCGCAGCTTAAGCTTGCTGAAAGCAATCTGCAGCGCTATCGCCAGCTCTTAGAAACCGGTGCGATCAGCCGCGCCCAATATGACCAATATACCAGCTCCTATGAAGTCGCTCTCGCTGTTGTGCGGCAGGCTTCCGCCCAATATGCACAAGGCAGTAATCAATTAGATTATAGTCTCTTACGGGCCGACAAACCGGGCGTTGTTACCAGTATAACTGCTGAAATGGGACAAGTGGTGACTGCCGGACAGACCGTTATTACTGTAGTGCAAGATGGTGAACGTGAGGTGGAAATTAGTGTCCCGGAAAACCGTATAGAAGAATTGCGGAAAGCCGGGCGAATTATAGTTACTTTTTGGGCGCTGCCCAATGTTACTGTCAATGGCACTATTAGAGAGGTTGCTCCCATGGCAGATCAAGCCACTCGTACCTTTAAAGTCCGTATTAGCCTGATCAACCTGCCGGCGGAAATAAAACTAGGAATGACTGCTGCCGTTATCGTAGGTGACAACAATACACAGCCCAATGTAATGATTCCGTTGGCCGCTGTCTATCAAGATGGCAATACGCCCAAAGTGTGGGTGATAAAAGAGGACACACTGACACTCTGCCCAATTCAAACTGGCGGCTTCGGTAACGGAACCATTCAAGTAGTAAGCGGCCTTCAGCAAGGGGACCGGATCGTAATCGCCGGAGTACATAAACTCAAAGAAGGGCAAATGGTAAAATTCGGTGGTGACTCGTTATGAATGGTTTTAATTTAACAAAATGGTCTCTTGAACATAAACACTTTATTTATTTCTTTATCTTTCTTTTCTTTCTTGCCGGCATCTTTTCTTATAATAAGTTAGGCCGTATGGAGGACCCTGATTTTACGATCAAACAGATGGTGGTAACGGTTGCCTGGCCAGGAGCTACTGCCCGTCAAATAGAAGAGCAGGTTACCGACAAGGTTGAAAAAAAGCTTCAGGATTTGCCTGGCCTTGATTTCCTGAAAAGCTATTCAACCCCTGGGTTCAGTGTCATTTACGTCAATCTCAAAGATACGGTACCGAAGGCGGAAGTTCGCGGCAGGTGGGTAGAAGCCCGCAACATGGTTAATGATATGACCAGTTCATTACCAAGCGGAGTCATGCCGCCCCAGTTTAATGACCGGTTTGATGAAGTCTACGGTGTTGTGTATGCCTTAACCGGTGACGGTTATTCTTATGAAGAAATGCGGGAAAAAGCCGAGAGAATTCGTCGTATCCTACTCGGTGTTTCCAGCGTAAAAAAAGTGCAGTTACTAGGGGTTCAAACTGAGAAAATTTATATTGAAATAGAAAATAGTAAGCTCGCTCAATTAGGGATCGATCCCAGCTTAATCACTGCCACCTTGCAGACCCAGAATTCCCTGTCTGCTGCCGGTATGCTTGAAACAGCCACTGATAATATGTACTTGCGGGTTACTGGTATATTTGAAAATCTTGACCAACTGCGCGAGACACCGATTCAAGCAGGCGGCCGTACCTTCCGTTTAGGCGATATAGCCAAAGTCACCCGGGCCTACGCGGAGCCAAGCGACCCTAAATTTTATTATAATGGCGTACCGGCCCTGGGAATTTCGTTAGCTATGGAACCAGGCGGTAATATTCTTACCCTTGGGGAAAACCTAGAGAAAACAATCGCGCAGATCAAGAAAGAACTTCCTGCCGGACTAGAGCTTCATCAGACTGTCAATCAACCGAAGGTAGTAGAAACTTCAATTAATGAGTTTGTCAAATCGTTGGCTGAAGCTATCATTATTGTCCTTATTGTAAGCTTTGCCAGTCTTGGCGTGCGCTCCGGCATAATCGTGGCGCTAAGCATTCCCTTGGTTATTGCGATCGTATTTACCTTTATGAACCTTATGGGGATTGACCTGCAGAGAATATCTTTGGGAGCCCTTATTATTGCATTAGGACTGTTAGTTGACGATGCAATTATCACCATTGAAACCATGGTTGTTAAGCTGGAAGAAGGCTGGAGCAGATTTGATGCTGCTTGCTTTGCCTATACTTCCACCGCATATCCGCGCTTAACGGGTGAGCTTGTTACAGTCGCAGGGTTTATCCCTGTTGGTTTCGCACCAGGCAGCGCTTCTGAGTATTGTACCACCATCTTCTCTGTTGTAGCTATTTCGTTACTCACCTCATGGATCGTCGCCGGTACGGCCACGCCATTATTAGGTTACTTATTCATAAAAATTAAGCCTAAAACCCATGACGAAGATGGGGCTAACTTACATAACTCTAGATTTTATCTATTGTTTAAAAAAGTTTTAATTTGGTGCTTGAACCACCGCAAACTAGTGTTAACCGCTACCGCGGGATGCTTTTTTGCATCTATTGGTTTACTGGGATTAGTTAGACAAGAATTTTTTCCGGCATCTACCCGCCCGGAGCTCATCATTCAGTTACAACTGCCAGAAGGTGCTAATGTCAAAAGCAGTGAAGAAATCGCGCGGCAGTTTGCTGAAAAATTAGATAGAGATCCGTTGATTGATTTCTATACTTATCACGTAGGTGAAGGCGCTCCCCGTTTCGTTTTAAGTTTTGAGCCTACATTCAACAAAACTAACTTTTCAGAGTTTGTGATTGTGGCCAAAGATGCTGTGGCTCGTGACCAATTGCAGATCAAACTAAGAAAACTTCTAAATGATGAATTCCCCGATGTTCTGGCCCATAGTAAGGTCATTGCTAATGGCCCGAGCGCTGACTATCCGGTTATGCTGCGTGTCAAAGGGATCGACCACGATAAAGTCCGGGAAATCGCCAAGCAGGTTGAAAAAAATATGGCGGCTAATCCTAGCGTAACAAGTACAAATTTAAACTGGTATGAAAAAAGTAAAGTGATCCATCTGGAAATTGATCAGGATAAAGCTAGAAAGTTAGGTATCGCTTCGCAAACTTTGTCCACTTCTCTTCAAACACAATTGTCTGGTGCGCCGATTTCCGAATTTCGGGACCGTGATAAAACCATTAGTATGGTTTTCCGCTTTGATGCCGAGAATCGTAATGATCCATCCCGTCTGAAAGACCTCAACATTCATATTGGCAATGGTAAGTATGTTCCTCTTGATCAAATTGCAAAAATCAAATTTGATGCAGAAGAGGGATTGGTTTACCGGTATAATCTAAAGCCCATGATTATCGTTCAGGCAGAAATTAAACCCGGCCTAACCGGTGACGATGTTACGGAACAAGTATACAAGAGTCTTGACGAACTGCAGGCTTCGCTGCCACTTGGCTATAGTATAGAGTACGATGGTTCGAAGGAATCCAGCATCAAAGCTTCCGAGTTTATCTCCAAGCCTGTACCGGTAATGATTATAGCGATTATGATCCTATTAATTATTCAGCTACAGAATATCCCTAAGATGGTATTAACTCTGCTGACTGCTCCGCTTGGTATCATCGGTGTTACTATTGGACTGTTGTTAACAGGAAAGCCTATGGGCTTTGTCGTTCAGTTGGGAATTTTGGCCTTGGCCGGAATTATTATGCGAAACTCAGTCATCTTGATGGATCAGATTGATCAGCAGCTAGCTACCGGCGAAACATTATGGGATGCTATTATCAATGCTACTCTCATTCGCTTTCGACCAATATTATTAACAGCAGCAGCGGCTATCCTGGGGATGATCCCCCTGGTTTCCAGTATATTTTGGGGGCCTATGGCTGTCGCCATCGCTAGCGGGTTATTTGGTGCAACTATATTGACACTCTTGGTATTACCCACAATGTATGCGGCGTGGTATAAAGCTAAATCTAATCAGAGTCTATATAATACTTCCGAATCACACCTAAATCTGAACTGATTTGATGATCTCGAAATTAAATATGATTTTAATTATTACCGTTAGGAAGAATCATATTGAGCTCCTTAAATAAGGAGCTCTTGTTTTTTGATGTATTTAAAAAACGCTTTTTTAAGGACTTTTTGATTATGTTCAAATTTTTCCAGGATAATGAGAATATACAATGGCAGGGAAAAAAGGGGCAGTTAACGAAACAATATGTTATGTAAAATCATTTTTCTATGTTATGGGAGGAAACAATGCTTGAATCTTTCACTGAAATAGGAAACAGAATTATAAACGGCGGCTTCAAAACGCATTTGGTGGTTTACTTCAGTAGTTTAGCGTTAGGCATCATCATAATCCGGCTGGTATTTTACAAACTGCTCAAAATAGTCGCTAGAAGAACCAACTTCTCTTATCCTCTGTTGCAACAAACATTTAGGGGAATACCTACGTTATTGGGCATTCTCATTGGCCTCTACGCTGTTATGGAAATCCTGACAATTCCACCGCGGCCGCTACTATTTCTCCAAAGGCTATTCCACTCCTTTGTCATTCTGTCCCTAACCCTCTTGGTCGCGCGTCTGGCCTCCGGCTATCTTAAGCAAAAGTTCGGAAAAACATCCGGAGCCTTTGCTTCCACTTCGATCTTAGCCACAACAATTGACCTGACCGTTTACACCATCGGCATATTGTTTTTGCTTGAATCTTTCGGAGTTGCGATCTCTCCGTTGCTCACCGCTTTGGGCGTTGGCGGCTTGGCTGTCGCTTTGGCGCTGCAGGACACTCTGGCGAATTTATTTTCCGGCATTAATATTCTGGTGGCCAAACAAATCAAGATAGGTGACTTCGTTAAACTGTCGACCGGCGAAGAAGGCCATATAGTGGACATGAACTGGCGCAATACCACAATAAAAACTTCCACTGAGAACATGGTGGTCATACCCAACCAAAAATTTGCTTCATCCACAATCACCAATTATGCGCAACCGTTTGCTGAATGTTCCATCGCCATCCCCATAGGAGTCAGTTATGAAAGTGATTTGGATCATGTGGAAAAAGTTACTGTCGCGATTGCAAAAGAAATTCTCCAAGAAACGGAGGGAGGCGTCAACAGTTTTGAGCCGTGCGTCCGATACTTCAGTTTCGCCGAGTCCAGCATTGACTTCAATGTTATCCTGCGGGTAAAGACTGTAACAGACCAGCACCTCATCCGCCACGAATTCATCAAGAGACTTCATTCCCGTTACAAACAGGAAGGAATAATAATTCCGTTCCCGACCAGAACGGTCAATTTGGAGCAGGTAATGCCGCTGGAGGAATCACGCCAACTGATCGACATTCAGCGCCGTGATAATGTTTGATCGTCTCCATCATGCAAAACCGAATATTTTCAAAAGTAGGAAACAGCTTTTGCCTTTGTGGCAAATAGCTGTTTTTTTATGAAGGATTAGCCGGAGGGAATAATTATTGGCAAAATGCTCATTGCGTGTTGAATCTTATATGGGAAAAAAGGGAATGCTTATAAAAATTTAATAGGGAACAAATTAGTTAGGAGGATGTAAATGAAACGCTACAGTAAATCCAGAATCTTATTTTTGATGGCAGTTTCTATTTTTATTGTCGGTATTAGCTTTCCTCAAGCAGTATTGGCTGCCGATAATGGTTTGAAGTACACTATTGTAGTATCCAATTTCGAAAACCGTTCTAACTGGTCCGGACAGTTTAGCCTGGGTGATGCGTGGGGTACTGTTTTGACAGATATACTGAACCATTCAGGGAAATTTATTGTTCTTGCTGAGAATGATATGCGTAGAGAGGCGGCTAATGAACGTAACCCCAACCCCCATGTAATTCCAGCTCAACTTTTAGTAAAGGGAGTTATTACACACGTTCAAAATACGGGAGGCCAAGCCGGAGGACTAGCTATCGGTGGTATTTATCTCGGTGGCAGTAACGCAAAGTCTGAGATCAATATTACTATGTATATTGTTGAGGCTGGTACCGGACAAGTTTTAGCTTCTAAAAGCGTTATTGGAAAAGCTGAAAAAGGTGGTATGGTATTTGGTGGTGGTGGAGCAGTATTCGGTAACTACGGTGCGCAAAATCTGGGTAAGGCTGTTGAGAATGCTGCCACACAGGGTGTAGAGTGGATGACTACTCAATTACCCAAGATCAGATGGACTGGCGCTGTTGTTATGAATAATAATGGATATATATATATTAATCGAGGAACTCGCGAAGGTGTTAAAATGGATCAAGAGTTTATAGTAGGTTCGGCTGAGGTATTGAGAGATCCTACTACTGGTGAGGTTCTCGATGAAATGGTCACAGAGAAAGCTCGTATTCGCGTAGTATCTGTTAAGGAGAAAATTTCTATTTGTGAAGTGATTTCTGGTAGTTCTGATAGTATCAATCAAGGAATGAGAGTAACATTGCCATAACAGCATAACCACTACCATGCACATCCGGAATTTTAAAAAGTTATAAACCCGCTAATTAGCCAACTTTTCCAGGAATAATTAGCGGGTTTTCTTTTTTTTTACAAGAATTGCTCCCTCCACTAGCTAAAACCCTACTTCAGAAGAAGTGGAGATTACTAGGAAGGTATATTTGACAAATAGGATAAAATAAGAATTGAGTACTATATGTATGATGCCCTAACTGAAAAATTGGTAGTTAACTATTAAAAAAACATACACCATTGATAAGAAAGTAGGAAATGGCAATAAATGAAATTCGCTATAGCAGAGAAACTCCACGAAAAATATCTAGAAGAAGTAGTGACAGCAATTAGTCAAGATGGTCTATGGAGAAAAAAACTTTTTGAAGGGCACTATGATGAGCGGTTCTTAATAACATTTAAGGAGTTAGAAGAACTACCATGCCAGTTATGGACCACTTTTTGCCAATATGGCTTAGAGTTTTTTGTTTCAAAGATTTACTCGTGTCCCGAAGGCCTTGATGAAGGGTTAATAATTTTTGAATTTAAAGCAAAGGGGTTTCCACATTTAGTGAGTCAAGTGAAAGTTTCTGCTATCGGATAGATAGCAGAATAGTTATTTTAAGGGTCATTGATTTGCATTTACAGGCAAATGTGTAAATATTTTATAAAAAAATATTATCTCTAACCCCTCTTTGTGCTACAATTTATATGTAAAAGAGTTCATATGGTTAAGGAGGGTTAGCATGTTTATCAAACTGGTGTATCTTAACCGTTGGAGGACTGCCTTGCTCTGCATCATTTTCCTTGCCTGCTTTACCACGGCAAGCCTCGCAGGGGAAGAACCTATCCTACCACCACCAAACTCAACTGGCGCAGCCAACTATTACGAAATGAATCCCAACCCGTACTACCTATCTCTTGGGGTCAAAGGCTATCAACAGACGACTGATTATACATGTGGCCCGGCTGCCGTTATGTCACTTTTGCGCTGGTACAATGTCCTAAGTGACCAATCGATGAACCATGATACCGAAATGCTGATCGCCAAAGGGATGGGTACTGGCGATATTAACTCTAAACATCCTGGCACTACCCCCCAACAGATGGAAACCTGGTTAAAGAAAAACGGTTTTGAGGTAATGCTCGGTTATAACGGAAGCTTGGAAATGCTCCGGGAAAACTTAAAAAAAGGAATCCCTACCCTTGTTGAATGGATTGACTGGGGAGGCCACTGGGTAGTCGTTACTGGTTACTATGCAGCCTACGAATCACCGGAGAAAGGCGTCGACACCATCTTCTTTGCCGATCCGGCTGTTCATTGGACCACGGTCAATAACCCGGACGGAATATCTTCCTTTAACGCTTGGCGGTTCCGAGATATGTGGTTTGATGCTCAGTATATTAAACCCGGACATTTAGTGAAGAACATATATATTGTTGCTGTCCCCAAGAAGAATTAGTCCTAGATAGAACAATGGCCTATTAGGATATTTTTAGTTAAGAAGGCTTGAAGAAGACAAGGGACTGCTCTGCTGCTTCATCTGAAAAAAGCGCTTAATAAAGGAGAATAGGCTGCATATTTAGAATATATATTTATTTCAAAATATACCTTGTATATTTTATAAACACATGCTACAATATGAAAAAAAGATAGACAGCTGGCGTGTTACGTTAACGGCATTAGCCAGTAAGAATAAATGATGTTGGTTTATCCAATAATTATTCTTACTGGCTATTATTTTTGTAGATTGGAGGCATAGCGAATGGCTATATCTCACGGTCCATTTACCGTTCAACGGATACTAAGCAATAATGCAGTATTAGTAAAAACGGTCAAAGGAAATGATGTCATTCTTCTTGGTAAAGGCTTGGGCTTTGGCCGTAAAGAAAGGGATCTGTTAACCAACCCGAAATATGAAAAGATTTTTGTCGTTCCTGAAGGCGGCGAAGAACAAGCTTTAGACTTGATCGAGCGGGTTGATCCGGCTGTTATGCAGGTCACGGAAGAAATTATTAAGTTAGTTAAACTCCATCTCGGAGAAGTATTGCATTCCCGTGTCTATCTGGGGTTGGCAGACCACATTAATTTTACCTTAATTCGTCTTTCGCAAGGAATGGAGATTAAGAATCCCTTTATTTCCGAAATTAAAGCCATGTATCCGACAGAATTCAGCATTGCCGAGCAGGGGGCGAATCTGATTGCTGAGAGGCTAAAAGTCACCATTCCCCATGAAGAAATTGGCTTTATCGCTTTACACTTGCATTCGGCCAGACATAATCGTCCTGTAGGTGAAAGCCTAAAACATTCTGAAATCATCAACCAGGTGGTAAAGTATCTGGAAACTAAGGTTGGTCCGTTGAAAGAACGCGGGGGTCTTAATTATACTCGGCTTCTTTCTCATCTGCAGAGTTGTATAAATAGGTTAATAACCAAAATGACCATTGAGAATCCGATTATCGAACAATTAAAGGAAAAGTTTGCGGAATCTTACCAGATGGCTAGACACGTGGGCGATATTATGGGGACAGGCTTAGGGATAGAAGTCCCGGATGCGGAAATAGGTTATTTAACCATCCATTTAGAGCGGCTTCGCTGCAGGACAGACTAAACTTTTTAAACTAGATAATCAACGTGTTACTGGTAAAGCAGGCATGAGTTGTTTCGGAGGGGAATCCCCCTCGCTACAACCATGCCTTTTCTATTATGCTAAGGTTTCGCCATAACCAGGGTCTTGCGGAGAGCAAAGGTTTCTTATCCTGATAGAAAGTATAACTTTCTCCTGGATAAGGGCAACATCGACTTCCGCTGTCGCCAAAGGCTCGGCGCAAGCCGTGTTTCCTTTATGATACAGATAGCTTTGTAGGGAGGTGAGGCTCCAACTTTGCAATGTTATCGCTGTTACTACAAATACTATTAATATTAGATAAAGAGAGGGAAATAACAATGATAAAAAAATCATTTGGCGTTTTACAGCAAGTAGGTAAATCTTTAATGCTTCCTGTTGCATTATTGCCTGCGGCAGGAATATTGTTGGCTCTTGGTAATGCAATGCAAAATCCGGCAGCAATTAATATTATTCCTGCTTTGGATAATCAGGTGCTTCATGCATTTGCAAAAGTAATGGAGCAGTCCGGTGGGATCATTTTCTCGAATCTTTCCTTGTTATTTGCGGTTGGTGTAGCGGTAGGCCTGGCTGGTGGCGAAGGCGTTGCCGGGTTGGCAGCGATAGTTGGTTTCCTAATCATGAATGTAACCATGGGACTTGTAACAGGGATTACTCCGGATATGGTGACTGGTAGTAATCCGGCATATAGCAGTGTGCTGGGCATTCCAACCCTACAAACCGGTGTTTTTGGTGGTATTCTTGTTGGTGTTATGGCTTCCCAAATATATAAACGTTTTTACAATATTGAGTTGCCTTCCTATTTGGGTTTTTTTGCCGGAAAACGGTTTGTACCGATTGTTACTGCAGCAGCGGCTGTTTTCTTGGGAATTGCAATGACTTTTGTTTGGCCGCTGATACAGGGGGGACTCACTTCGTTCTCACGTAATATGATTGATACCAATAAAACAGCTGCGGCTTTTATTTTTGGTGTCATTGAACGTGCGCTCATTCCGTTCGGCCTTCACCACATCTTCTACAACCCGTTCTGGTATCAATTTGGAGAGTATGTAAGCAAAAACGGTCAAATCGTCAATGGTGACCAGAGCATTTTCTTTGCGCAGCTAAAAGATGGCGTTCAGTTTACAGCTGGCACGTTTATGACAGGTAAATTCCCATTCATGATGTTTGGTCTACCGGCAGCAGCGCTTGCAATTTATCATGAGGCAAGGCCGGAGAAAAAAGCTGCTATTGCCGGTATTATGGGTTCTGCGGCGTTGACATCTTTCTTAACCGGTATTACTGAGCCGATTGAATTTTCCTTCCTGTTTGTCGCTCCGGTACTGTTTGGTATCCATACTATCTTTGCCGGCCTGTCATTTATGATCATGCATATTTTGAATGTAAAAATCGGTATGACATTCTCTGGCGGCGTAATAGACTATCTGCTTTTTGGAGTTATTCCAAATCGTACAGATTGGTGGCTGGTTATTCCTGTCGGTTTGGCTTTCTCCGTTATTTATTACTTTGGGTTCCGGTTTGCCATTCGTAAATGGAATCTCAAGACGCCAGGCAGGGAAGACGAAGAAGTGAATGTGGTTTCCAGTGAGGCGGCAAGTGTAAGCTTGGCGGCAGAAGTATTACAGGCTTTAGGCGGCAAAGAAAATCTTACTCACTTGGATGCTTGTATTACCCGTTTGCGTGTCAGTGTAAAAAATATCGGCAATGTAGATAAAGATAAATTGAAAAAACTTGGTGCATCCGGCGTAATGGTAATCGGCGATAATCTGCAAGTTATTTTTGGGCCAAAGTCGGATCTGTTAAAAACACAAATCAAGGATATCATTGACGGAAAATTTTCTCAGGCTGCGGCGGATGTTATCCCGGTAACTTCGGAAACTAATCAACTACCAGCGACAAAGAGGAATCAATTACTTGATGGTTTTGTTGCTCCGCTGGATGGGAAAATTTTAAGTCTAAGTCAAGTTCCTGATCAGGTATTCTCGCAAAAGATAGTGGGCGATGGGTTTGCCGTTGAGCCTATTAACGGAGAGGTAGTATCACCGGTTGACGGAACTGTGAGTACTATACTTGATAGCAAGCATGCTGTTGGCATTACGGCAGATAACGGTCTGGAACTGATTGTCCATTTTGGCATTGATACTGTGAATTTAAAGGGAGAAGGTTTTACTGCGCTTGTCAATGTGGGCGATAAAGTAAAAGCCGGACAGCCACTGCTCAAAGTGGATTTAGAGTTAGTGCGAGCTAAGGTGCCCTCTGTTATAACGCCGGTTATTTTTACTAATCTTTCAGGCAAAACCGTTACGGTGCCGGAAGGGAAGACTGTGAAACGTGGACAAAAGGTTGATATTTCGTTAAACTAAGTTGTAAGAATTGGATATTTTACAGAAAAGCACCCCCAGGAGCACAGGTGCTTTTCTGTAAACATTTTCTCAATACTAGTAAAATATTAGGGGAAAGTGAATGAGAGATACATTTAAATATCTACAAGTGCTCGGACAATCATTGATGCTCCCCGTATCTGTTTTGCCGGCGGCCGGATTACTCTTACGGTTCGGGGAAAAAGATTTGCTCAATATGCCTGCAGTTAGGGAAGCCGGTTTGGCAGTTTTTGCAAATTTGCCGCTAATATTTGCGGTTGGTGTGGCAATTGGTTTTTCCGGCGGACAAGCGGTTGCAGCCTTAGCCGCTGTTGTCGGGCAACTGATAATGCTCGCCGTACTGAAGTCTTTAAGTCCCGGTATGGATACCGGGGTATTCTCCGGCATTGTTATGGGGATTACTGCTGCCATTTTGTATAAGCAGTTTTATCAAATCAGGCTGCCAGAATTTCTAGGTTTCTTTGCTGGAAAGCGTTTTGTGCCGATTATCACGGCAGTCGCTGGCGTAGTCATTGCGTTGATTTTCAAAATTATTTGGCCAGGACTTCAGTATGCTATTGATATAGTGGGTCATGCTGCCGTTAGCTCGAGTGCTGGCCCGGCCTTATTTGCCGCCGGTAAACGGCTGCTGATACCTGTCGGGTTGCATCATGTATATTATCCTGCTTTTTTATATGAGTTTGGTCATTATATGACAGCCGATGGGCAGAGTATTAAAGGCGATTTTTATCGCTATTTTGCTGGTGATCCGACGGCAGGGGTCTTTATGGCCAGTGAATTTCCAATTATGATGTTCGGGCTGCCTGCCGCGGCGTTAGCGATTTATCATAATGCACGGCCAGAACGTAAAAAAAGCATTGCAGGATTTATGGCCAGCGCGGCGTTAACCTCTTTTTTAACAGGAATTACCGAGCCGATTGAGTTTGCATTTGTTTTTGCAGCGCCGCAGTTGTTTGTATTTCATGTGTTAATGGCTGGTATTTCCGGTTTAGTTACAAGTCTATTAGATGTTCATTTAGGGTTTACTTTTTCCGCGTCGTTCATTGACTATTTGTTATCCTATAAGTATGGGCATAATCAGCTGTTGCTATGGCCGATTGGTTTGGCTATCGGCATTCTGTACTTTGGCGTTTTTCATGTGGTGATAAATAAGCTAAATTTGAAAACGCCCGGGCGGGAGGATGAAACGGCGAGTGAGATGGAGAAATTTACTGCTGAGGATTTGGCCCCCAAAGTATTGGAAGCGCTGGGCGGGGGTACCAATATTGATGCGCTGGATGCTTGTATCTCCCGGCTGCGGGTTACCGTTAAACAACCGGGACTGGTTAAAAAGTATAGGTTGCAGGCGTTAGGTGCGGCTGGAATTATGGAGATGGGCAGGAACCTGCAAATCATTTTTGGTACGCAATCTGACAATTTAAAAGAGGAAATCAGCAGGCTTGTGGGAAGCCCGCTTGCCAGCATTGTGGCGAGTGACTATAAACCCGGTTATGCAGCGACTAATGATACTCGCATAAGAATTATAGCACCTGTAAGCGGCAAGATCATTCAACTAAAGGAATTGGCGGATAGCGGTTTTGAACAATCTTCGCTAGGAAACGGTGTGGCAATCCAAACTTCGGATGCTCTTTGCCTGGCGCCTGTAGCTGGTAAAGTGACTCAGCTGCCTTCTACGGAACCCGCCTTGACGATAAAAACAGAAGACGGATACGAGGTGGTAATTCATTCGTTAACCAATACGGCTTTGTTGGCGGATCAGAAATATAAATTTCTGATTGCTAAAGGGCAACAAATTGTTGTAGGACAAAAAATTTTTGAAACAGATTCGCGAAATATTGCAACGACTGATTCATTAGCGATAGTATCTATCGTTATCCCCGGAATGAAAGAGGTAGAGGTAACTCCTGCTGAAGAGGTAACTGCGGGAGAAGATACAATCTTACAATTTAAACGGAATAATATGGTCAAATAGTGAGAGAAAATAATAATAAGGTAAGAGTGATAAGGATATGTTGCAAGTTAGTCAATTAGTTGATGAATTTGATTTTAAGGTCCAAGCGGGGCAAAACGGATTAAACAAAGAAATTACAGATTATAGCTTAAAACGTCCTAGCGCGGAACTGGTAGGATTTTTAACATATTTGACTCCAGCGCGTATTCAGGTATACGGACGAACTGAACTGGGTCTCATCCAACAACTGGACGAATCTGTGCGGCGTAAACACCTTGCCCAAGTAATGGTTGCTGAAATCCCCTGTGTAATTATTACCCGGGGATTGCCGATTCCCTCAGAGTTTATCGAAATAGCCGATGAGCGGAATATTCCCCTGTTAACGACGCACCGCTCTACTACTCAACTTTTCTATTTGCTAATTCGCTATCTTACCAATCATTTGGCGCCAAGTATGCTTGTTCATGGCGTATTAGTAGATGTATATGGTGTTGGTGTCTTAATTACCGGAGAGAGCGGGATCGGAAAAAGTGAAACAGCTTTGGAATTAATAAAAAGCGGGCATTTGTTGGTTGCCGATGATGCTGTGGAAGTGCGGCGGGTCGATGAAGAAAGTATACGGGGCACAGCTCCGAGTAATATTCGCCATTTGTTGGAGCTACGCGGTATCGGAATTGTTGATGTTACGCTGTTGTTTGGCGCAGGCGCTGTACGGGATGAAAAAGATATTCATTTAATTGTTCATTTGGAAGAATGGCAGCAAGGGAAAATGTACGATCGCTTGGGAATAGACCCGCCTCAAACACGCGAAATCTTAGGGAGGGCGATTCCCGAAATCACTATTCCGGTTCGTCCTGGGCGAAATCTAGCCAGCATTATTGAAGTCGCAGTGATACAGAATCGGTTAAGAGCTAAAAGTAATTTACTACAGGGGTCGGCTCTGGGTTTTCTATTCAAATAAAAGGGTTTAGGGATGGATTCTGGATCATACAAAAAATTAAATAGGTTGAGACGTGTGACTGACTCGATCAGGCATGAGTACATGTTCCAATGATAGTGGATACTATTTATTGGGGTGTTGGCTCATGCTTTTTTGTTTATTTTGCAATAAAGAAGGGGGGGAATTGCACAGCGTATTCAGGTCAGAAAACAATGAATGAAGCAAGATAAAAATTATCGAAGGGATGTTGATGATAAATGGAAAGAACAGTTATGATTAAAAATCCTACAGGGCTACATGCACGGCCGGCAGCCATGCTTGTGCAAAAGGCAAGTGGTTTCCCTTGCGAAATTACTTTGGTCAAAGGGGATAAAAAGGCCAATGCGAAAAGCATCATGAATGTACTTGCTTTAGGAATAGGCGCAAATGAACAAGTGACCATCATTACGGCTGGCGAACAAGAAGCGGAAGCTTTGCTAGCCATTAGTGATTTTCTGGAATCACTTGCGGAGTAATGGGAGGGAGAGCGACAATGGCATATCAAGGAATTGCTGCCGCCTCAGGTTATGCTCTGGGAACGGCCTTGCTATTACAAGAACAAGAAATACTGGTGAGTAAGCGAACCATCTCATCAGAAGGTGTGGATGCCGAAATAGAGCGCCTTGAAGCAGCTCTTTGCCAGGCAACTCGGGAAATCAAAGAAATTCAGGAGACAACCCGGCAAAAACTTGGCGAGGATAAAGCGGCTATCTTTGCCGCCCATATCATGGTGCTTAATGATCCCGAATATATCGGTGGTATTAAAGAAAAAATTAAAGTGGAAGCAATGAATGCGGAGGCGGCTGTCCAAGAAGTGACGGAACAATTTCTAAATGTTTTTGCCGGTATTGAGGACGAGTATATTCGTGAACGTGTTGCTGACCTAAGGGATGTCAGCCAACGGCTGCTTAAGCGGCTCTTAGGCGTTCAGTCGATATCTTTAGCGGATGTTGCGGAGAATGTGGTTTTGTTTGCACATGACTTGACACCCTCGGATACGGCTCAATTAGACCGTAATAAAGTGGTTGGTTTTGTGACGAATATTGGCGGGCGTACTTCTCACTCTGCGATTATGGCCCGCTCGCTGGAGATTCCTGCCGTTGTCGGGCTGAAGGATATTACGGAGAAGGCTGCACCAGGAGATTTTGTGATTGTTGACGGCTATGAAGGAACCGTTTTTGTAAATCCATCAGACGATTTGATCGAAAAATACCGGGAAAAGAAAGTTGAGTCCGAAGTACGCCAAAGAGAAGTCAAAAGACTAGTAAATCAACCTTCTATTACCCAGGACGGGATTCAAGTAGAACTTTCAGCAAATATTGGAAATCCAGAAAATGCGAAAGGGGCAATAGCTAACGGCGCCGAGGGAGTTGGATTATACCGTACCGAGTTCTTATATATGGGCAGGGATGAACTGCCTTCTGAAGTAGAACAATTTGAATCATATAAAGCGGTTGCAATGATGTTTGGAACGCAAAGGCCTGTTGTCATCCGCACCCTGGATATTGGTGGCGACAAAGAATTATCTTATCTGGATATGCCTAAGGAAATGAATCCTTTCCTAGGATACCGGGCTATTCGCCTTTGCCTTGACCGGACCGAAATCTTCAAGACCCAGCTTAGGGCGATTTTGCGCGCCAGCGCCTATGGCAACATTAAGTTAATGTATCCGATGATTGCTACAATGCAAGAACTTAGAGCGGCGAATCAGATGCTTGAAGCGGTTAAACAAGAATTGGCCAGTGAGAATATTCCTTTTAACGCAAAAATGGAAGTCGGCATCATGGTCGAAATTCCTGCTGTCGCCGTTTTAGCCGATCAATTTATAAAAGAAGTTGATTTTTTCAGTATCGGGACAAATGACTTAGTTCAGTACACTATGGCTGCCGACCGGATGAATGAAAAAGTGGCGTATCTTTATCAACCGTTTAATCCAGCGGTGTTACGCCTGATCCAAGGCGTCATTACAGCAGCTCATAAAGCGGGAAAATGGGCTGGTATGTGTGGAGAGATGGCTGGTGATTTAGTGGCTATACCCATTTTGCTGGGTATGGGACTGGATGAGTTTAGTATGAGCGCAAGTTCGATTCTGCCTGCCCGCTCTTTACTAAGCCAGTTAACCTACAAAGAAGCGCAGCGCATAGTCCAGGCTGTCCTGGGGATGGATAACGCCGAAGAAATAAAGAATTTCGTTGAACAACAAGTCCCAGCTATTGCCCGGTTGCGATGAGAATAGGGAACAGATACACTGTGTAGGACTATTTGTGATTGAACGATTACTGGTTTTTTGACTGTGATCGACTATGAACCTTCAGGGAGGGAGTAAAATGAAAAAGATAGCCGTCTTGACAAGCGGCGGAGACGCCCCAGGGATGAATGCGGCCATTCGAGCCGTGGTGAGAAGGGGAATATTCAAGCAAATGGAAGTAGTAGGAATCAAACATGGATATCAGGGGTTAATAGATGGTGACTACATTCCTTTAGGATTAGGTAGTGTGGGAGACATTATCCATCGAGGTGGCACTATTCTTCAAACCGCCCGCTGTGAGGGTTTTAAAACAGAGGATGGACAGAAACAGGGCTTACGTAATCTGAGAGAACATGAAATAGACGGGCTAGTGGTCATTGGGGGAGACGGATCCTTCAATGGAGCACTTAAATTGACAAAACTGGGTTTTCCCGCCATTGGTATACCGGGTACGATCGATAATGATATTGCCTGCACAGATTATACGATTGGTTTTGATACTGCAGTCAATACGGCAATTTATGCCATTGATAAAATTAGGGATACTGCGGCATCTCATGAACGGACCTATGTGATTGAAGTAATGGGAAGGCATGCAGGGGATATCGCCTTGTGGTCCGGAGTGGCCGGTGGCGCTGAATCAGTTTTGATTCCGGAAACAGAAGCAGATATGGACGATATTGTCTTCCGTTTGTCTCAAGGACAAAAACGTGGCAAAAAACACAGTATTATAATTGTGGCAGAAGGTGTTTCCTCAGGCAGTAAAATTGGTGAAATCATTCGCGAAAGAACGGGATTTGAAACGAGAGTCACTGTGCTTGGTCATCTCCAGCGTGGGGGGCCCCCATCTGCTTTTGACCGGATACTGGGCAGTCAAATGGGAGCAAAGGCCGTCGATCTTCTTATAGAGGGGCAGTTCGGGGTTATGGTTGGTGTGCAAAACAAACAAATGGTTGCGGTGCCGCTAGAGGAGGCTTTAAGCCAGAAGCATTGCTTGCAGTTATCTTTATATGAATTAGCTCATAGTTTGTCAATCTAGTCTTACTAATGATTTTAAACGAAAATAGAAAGGACGGATATGATGTTTTTAGTATCTATGGGCGATTTAAGTAGTTGTTGCGCAGGCAAAAAAGTATGCAGTTGGCTGGTTCAATATAAATAATTTAGAGTTCACGCAGGCAATCATTGAAGCGGCCGCTGAGGAGCGGTCACCAGTAATCTTTGGAGTTTCTGAGGGAGCCTTAAAATATATGGGATTGGAATTTACGGTTGCCATGGCCAAGGCAGCCGTGGATAAATACGATATTCCTGTTGTCTTACATTTGGATCACGGGGCAGCATTCATCACTATAAACAATTGCTGTTTTAAAAGTCGATTTCTGCTTAATCTTATTTCTTATGGTACTAATTCTACCTAAAACTAGTAAATCTTACACCGCCTGACCTCGTGGGCGGTTTTGTTTTCGAAATGATGAAGAACCCGCGAATTTCGCGGGTTCTTTTTGTTATGTAGGTTTGGTTTCCTCCAACAAACGCGAGCTTAGTAGTTGAGTATAGTGCGACAGTTGAGAACATTACTTAGCGTTAAATGATCCGAGTATCCTGATTTTCAAATTTTTCTCGTATTTTTTGCTTACTTCATTTAACTCGCCAGGCTTACCGCCTGTTAATTCGACAACATAGATGTATTCTCCAAGGAGTGTTTTAGCAGGTCGATCATGTATACTAACCACTTTATATCCTTTGCGGCTGATATCGGATAGAAGACCTGGCAGATATTGTGCCGGACCCTGCGCGACCAGGGCTGAGCGTTCATTTCCTTGAACCTGGTTTTGTTTTAAAGTGATTACCCAGAAACGGGTAACATTATCCTTGGTGTACTGAAGATCGTTTGCAAGAATTGATAAATTGTATACCTGCGCGGTACGAGAGGCGGCAATTGCTGCAGCAGTATTATCACCCATTTCAGAAACACGTTTTGCCGCTTCCGCTGTACTTGAGACTTCGACTAGTTTAGCTCCTGGTAGGTTAACTTTTACCCAGTCTTTACTTTGGGCGATGCCCTGCGGGTGGGACATGATTGTTTTTATTTCCTTAATATTAGCTCCAGGCAAGGCAAGCAAAGTCTGCCGGATCGGTAGGTTTACCTCACCGATGACAACTAAATCAGCATCGTTAACTACTGCATCCAGATAGTTATAGACTGGTCCACCGATTGTATTCTCAACAGGTACTACTGCGTATTGGCACTGTCCACTTTTTACAAGGTTTAACGCTTCGGGCACTGTTGTCGCCGGGGTAATGGATTCTTTTTCACCAAAAAAGAGAATG
Organism: Sporomusa sp.; assembly: GCF_035561155.1. GTDB lineage: Bacteria > Bacillota > Negativicutes > Sporomusales > Sporomusaceae > Sporomusa. The sequence goes on from NZ_DATMYD010000086.1 coordinate 33,595, forward strand.
GTTGCTTCTTCAGTGTATGTTCCCGCGGGACCTAGGTAGCTTACACTGGCGAATGCGCTGGTAGTTAACAGCAGTAACAATAATATCAGCGCTGAAATGGGTAAGAATTTTCTTCTCATGAGCTCAACTCCTTATATAAATAGAAATAAAAAATCGTCCCTAAATTAGGGACGACATAGCCGTGGTACCACCCAAATTGATGTATCAAAGAAAATAGTTCAGGATACATCTACTCAGCAGCTATAACGTAGCTTTACGGCGCGGCCTACTGTAACTTTCAGCCTGCAGTTCAGAAAGGAACTTCATTACCGTTGCCAACTAGTTTGCACCAGCCACTAGCTCTCTGTATAACAACAGGCAATTACTTTCATTCATCATTACCATTTGGATATTTCAGTTAAATAAATTATAGTATACTCAAAAACAAACGTCAACTGGTAGTGCATATTTGTTTGCAATATAGCAAGTTCAAGTAGGGTTTTTCAACCGTAACAATTCAAAATGCATATATCTCTATTTGATAAGACAGTGCTATCCCCTTAAAAGAGAAAGTAATGCTTTAGGAGCAGAATTTGACTGCGCCAATGCTGCAATACCTGATTGCTGTGATGTTTGTAAGTTTACGAGGTTTGCCGCTTCTGCTGCTACGTCTGCATCAAGTATTCTAGATTCGCTTTCTGACAAACGGGATGACTGGTTTTGTAATGATACTGTTGCATTCTGGTTGCTACTTAACTCTACTGAATAGGCAGGGCCAATCCGCTTATTTAAATCGTCAGTGGTAGATTTATTCTTCTCGTTAACTACCAGTCCAGCTGCATCATCAGTACCATCAGAACTTATTCGGAGGCCTGATGTAAGCCGATTTGTAGCTGTACTATATGCCGTTTGTGATTTTGAAGATTGATAATCCATGCTTGAAATATTGAGGCTTATCAATGACATGTTTTTCCACCTCCTGGATTTCTTCCTTAATCTTACTATGATTCCAGATATATATAATGTCAAGATGGGTTATGCAAAAAAGTTAGTCAAATTTAAGTTTCGCGCATCTAAATTCTTAAAGTTCTATGAAGACCAGGCAGTTAACTGGTATGAGCCGCCTAAAGGGCGGCTGATCTTGTGAGAGACCTGTCCAAATACTGGTGGATTAATAATCTGCGCAGTCTTTATGTAATGTGGTATAATTATAGATAACATCAAATACAAGGGGGGGTCTACCTGTGAAGCGATCAGCCTTTATTCGAATCTTATCTGGTATTAAGCTGGTTTCAAATAACGTAAGTATCGTGGAAAACTTTCAGAATAAAGCACTTGTTATTATTAGAGTCCCCGAAATTACTGGAGAATCTCCAAAACAATTTAGATCTTTTCAAAAAGTGCTGTCATCTTGTTCTTACTATAGTATTAAACCAGATGGTGATCAATTGACCGTTACTATGACATTTGAGTGGGATTGATTTTGTTAATTAAAATCGCAAAGAAAACTGCCGGCGATCCACGCGCTGGCAGTTATTTTTTTGCCGTTTTTCAAATAAAATTTAAAGATACATAGGTAACCTAAGCAAAAACAAGGAGTGATGAGAATGTCAATACACTCTTTCACAACTGGTATGATGTCGGGGTTAATGATCGGTATTGTAATCACGGCCTATATGTTTTTGTATCTTATAGAGAATCGAAAGATTTAAGAGCCTTCGGGCTCTTTTTTCATGGTAAGCAAAGGAACTATTTAGGTTTTGCCGAAGTATGTAAGAAAATAACAAAGAGGTGATTGTTATAAATAAATGTGAAATACTGGAGAGGATGCTAGAGTCTCTCTATGATTGGAATTTTAACACTTTTGCAATTAGTGATATTTACAAGACGTTGGGTTTGGTAGAGACAAATTTGGCGCAAAGTGATATATTTCTGATAAACGAGGTAATCTGGGACTTAGTAGTCGAGAGAGTAATAACCCCAGGACCGATTAATGATTTTAAAGGGCAAACGTTTTTAATAACTTCTCAAGAGAAAGTCAAAGAACGACTTGCTGTCTGCAGATTATAGGGCCGAGAGGCTCTTTTTTTTGAATTGTTCTATTGTGAAAAATGAGTAGGAATTTTTCTTACTCATTTTTTGCGTTTTTTCTTATGGGAAAATCAGTAATTTACTGATGGTGGAATATTGCGTTAAATATGATAATTGAGACAGCTTGATTTTATTGTTAGGGGAGGAGATTATTAAATGAAAAACCAAAAGAAATATTGGAAACGCTTCCTGGCGGCAGGTGCAGCGACAGTAATGTTAACGACAGGCATCACTTTTGCTGATGTGCAGGTAGCGCAGGCTAAAGCTAACCCCCAGATTTTTGATTTTGAAGCCCATCGCGGTGGACGCGATGCTCGTCCGGAGAATACGCTGGTCTCATTTGCTTATGCCCTGGAACTAGGCGTAACGACATTGGAAATGGATTTACAGATGACCAAAGACGGTCAAATTGTAGTTAGCCATAATCCTGTGATGAATCCAAACCTTGCTAAAGGGCCGGACGGCAAATATGTGCAAGGTGGAACATATGATATTCGAACCATGACGTTGGCGGAAGTTAAACGGTTTGATGTTGGAACCATGAATTCGGCGGCTGGTGATTATTATGAAGGTCATGGCAAAACCCAGGTGTCTGTTCCGGGAACAAAAATACCTACACTGGAAGAGGTATTCGAGTTAGCAAATTCCTATGGCAATGACAAAATATTTTTTAACATTGAGACCAAATCATATGCCGATCCGGCTGATCCAAATTATAAGAATAACCCTGACCCGGAGAAGTTTGTAAAAGCAGTCTATGAAGTTGTAAAGAAGTATCATATGGAAGATAGGGTATTCTTGCAGTCATTTGACTGGAGAACACTTAAAATTATGCATAGACTTGATTCGAATATTGCCCTGGTCGCTTTGACCTGCGAGCAGCCTTCTTGGGGATGGGTAGACGGCTGTTACCTGAAGATTGGCGACAAAAAGCCATCCCCTTGGCTGGCGGGCCTAAACATTAATAATTATCATGGTAATTATGTAAAAGCTGCTAAAGATATTGGAGCGGACATTGTATCTCCGTACTGGGAGGAATTGTCTCCCCAGCTGGTTAGTGAAGCCCATGACCTGAAGATGAAGGTTGTTCCCTGGACTGTTAACAGCCCCAAAGCGATGAACATGCTCATTGACATGGGCGTTGATGGCCTTATCACGGATAAGCCATGGATCCTGCGCGACGTGCTTATCAAAAAAGGTATTTCTGTAGCTGAACCTACCGTGAATGTTGATAGTCCTTACCATACCGGTACAAATATAATGAATACTGAAGGTAAGCAGCTTTCCAAAGGTGGAGATGCAGCAGAATAGTAAATAAGCGCATGGCAGAATATTGATAAAAAATACTACCAGAGTCAGTCATATAGAGACTGCTTCTGGTAGTATTTTGCTTAGTATAGTTTATTTTAGCTTAGACAGAATTAGGTCCTATCCAGGATAAGTTAGAACTTATAGTTAGCACCAAACCCTATACCATCAAGCGTTGCGGCACCGTCTTCTTTGTATGATTTGTAGCCAAGATGGAGCGAAGCTTGATTAGTCAACTTGTAGTTTACTCCTGTTTGCCACTCTGTAGCAATACTGCTTGTCGTCACCGAGGCGTAGCCATCAACCTTCGGGGCTAAGTTAGTACTGGCCCCTATACCGTAAAACATTTTATTTGGGCCGTCACTGTAGTCACGGCTGCCAACAATGAGACGAAGATTCGGGTCAAGCTTGTAGTGCGCATAGACATCAGTTGTTTTGGTGTCATAGCCTGGAATAGAGTAGGAGTTTCTTTCAACGCCGACAATCACTTTATCTGCGATTGCGTTTTCCAGATAGAAACTATCTGTGTCAATATTTTCTCCATTGGCATCTAAGTTATAGTAATTGTAACCAATAGTGCTTTCACCGTGCTGTAAGTCAGTAATTGGAGCGGCGAAGCTGACACTTGCGGTTAACATGGCTCCCGTGAGAATCGTTAAAATTTTCTTCTTCATCATGTATCCTCCCTAATTATGGTATTAAATTATGGTAGGCCATTTAATAATGCCTGTGCACCGGATTACCGGAAGAAGTGAGTAACTACTGATCATCCACTAGATGAACCGGTGTTTTCCATTGACCTACCCAAAGATTACCATAGATATATGACAAAAGTATGACAACCGCTGGAAAAACCTCTCGGTATATACTGTAGAGCGTAGGGCCAAAGGTAGGCCATAGTAAACTTTCCCATGTTGCTTTAAGAATTTGTGCTCTATCTTCGATATATATAATAGAGATATACAAGAGAACTGCTGAGTAACAGGGTTTCATGGGAGGTGAGTTCCAATGCAGAGTATAACTTTAGAGGAAATACAGCCAGGTATGTACCTTTCAAAACCACTCATTTTAGCTGATGGCACAGTTTTACTCCATGAGGGCACAGAAGTGAAGGAACGGTACATTGAGTATCTTCGTAAAAAAGGGATTACTTCTTTGTTTGTTGGCGAAACAGAAACTGGAGATACAGTTGAGGATGAAGAAGATTTCTATGATCCAAAACATAAGCAAGAAGCGATGGACGCTGCACATGAGGTAATTAACCATTTTCGTGTCGGGAAAGGCATACAACTCGATAGAGTCAAAAATATTGTCAGTGATTTAATTGACCAGCTTAGCCAGAAACCGGAAAATATGATTCACCTTCTGGATTTACGCCGTAAAGAAGAGTATATGTTTTCTCATGCCGTCAATACTTGTATTTTGTCAGTTATGACCGGGCTTGCTATGGGGTATGATGCCAAGCAGTTAGGTGAACTGGGTTTAGCAGCCATGCTTCATGATGTCGGCAAGATTAAATTTCCCAGGCAATTAGCGCTGCAGTTTCCCAACTATTTAACAAAACATGAAAGAGAAGAGTACCGACGACATTCTTTCTACTCTTTGGAGGTTCTGCGGGAAAATCGTACCCTGTCAACCGATGTTATTAACGCTTGTTTTCAACATCATGAACGTTGGAACGGCAGCGGCTATCCCATGGGTCTTAAGGGGGACGCCATCTCCGAGTATGCTCAAATTATCAGCATTGCCGATGTCTATGACCGCTTGATCGTCGGGATGCCTCATCGTCTACCTACACCTGTATATTATGCAGTCGCTATTCTGAACAAAGCTGCAGGAGAGTATTTTAATCCGGCTATTGTAGAAAGGTTTAATCAGAATGTTGCCATCTACCCCATGGGTAAAACGGTTCGGCTTAATAACCAGCAAAGCGGCTTGATCCTTGGCGTTGGATTAAAAAGCAAAACGACTCCCGTAGTTCGCGTTACGTCCAGTGAAGACGGTAGTGACATCAATCGGATTGTGGAACTTGATTTGCTGAAAAACCCTGAACTCTTCATCTTAGATATTGAAGAATTATATTCTAGTTATGCACAGGCCTATGCTGATCGTGCACAGGTATACCATACAAAAATGGAACATGCATGACAGCCTGGATACAGCGACATGCTCAGTTGTATTCCAATAAATAATAAAGACTGCCTGTAGGCAGTCTTTATTATTTCAGATGAGTGTTTCGTTATTGTACGTTGTACATACCTTTACTGCTTAGATAGTTGAATATACCTTCGCCGTGTTTTTGCTCTTCTTTTTGGATATGGTTCAAGGCCTGGCGCACATTGGTGTCTTTGAATTCAAAAATGGCTGTGTCATATGCGTTAGAGACATATTTCTCTGTCATCAGCATATCGTTGCAGATCATGGCGTCTGCATTACTGGCGGTGGCAGAAGAAGGTGAAGACTGTGAAGTTAGATTAGTTGCTTGATTGGATTGAGATTGAGATGATTGTTGTGCCTGTTGCCCTTGATTCATAGTGGGAACTTGTCCGTTCATTATGGACGTAATCGTGTTTAGGTGCTGCTGTTCCTGCTGGGCGAAAGATTGAAATAACTGCTTAAGCTGTGGGTCGCTAGCTTGCGAGGCATATTGTTGATACTTTTCGATACATACTTTCTCATGGGTTTTTTGGTCTTCCAGCAGTTGTGTTTCTTTTTGGGTAAGTTGTAATGCCATAGTTTTAGCCTCCTTTGGTTTTTCTTAGTTTTCCCAAGATATCTATTGTCATGCGGCGCTAACCAAAATTTTGGATTAATTGTCGATGGGTGGGATCGATTTTTTAGCAGTACCTAAATAGAAACTATGCTACAAAAAAGTGCGTACTTGCAAAAAAGTATATTATTATCTATCATTACATCAGATAAAAATATTTGGGAAGCTTAAACAATAGTAAAGGAAGTGGAGCTATGAAAAAATCAATAGGCGCGAAGACCTTTGCCATGCCTACTCCCGTTTGGGTGGTAGGAACATATGGGGAGAATGGTGAACCGAACATAATGACTGCCGCCTGGGGTAGTATTTGTTGCTCAGCGCCTCCGTGTGTGGCGGTGTCTTTGCAAAAGATCCGCGCCTCCTACGACAATATTCTCAAACATAAGGCGTTTACTATCAGCATACCCTCCCGGAAGTATGTCAGTGAAGCTGATTATGCTGGCATTGCTAGCGGGAAAGACACAGATAAATTTACGGTTGCCGGTCTGACTCCTGTTAAAAGCGATCTGGTTGACGCTCCGTATGTCCAGGAGTTTCCGCTGATATTGGAATGCCGGTTGCTGCATACTATCGAACTTGGTCTTCATACCCAGTTTATTGGGGAGATAGTGGATGTAAAAGCAGACGAAGCTGTTTTAGGCGACAATGGTCTACCGGTTTTGGGAAAAGTAGACCCGCTTTCATATAGCCCGCCAGAAAGGGAGTATTATGGAACAGGAGAGAATTTAGGAAAGGCATATTCCCTTGGTTTAAAACTGAAAAAATAAAAGCTAGTATCTAGATGAATGGAGGATTTTCATGATTGTTTTAGTAGCTACGATGAAGGCTAAAGAAGGTAAAGAACTAGAGCTTGAAAATGCCCTAAAATCGGTAATACCCAAGGTGGAAGTTGAACAGGGTACGCTGCAATATGTTCTGCACCGTTCGCAGGAGGATGCAAGTAAGTTTCTTTTTTATGAAAAGTATGTTGATAAAGCCGCGCTCGATTTTCACGGGTCTACACCATATCTGAAAGAGTTGTTTAAAACGATTGCCAGTTTGTTGTCAGAAAAACCATCGATTGCTCTATACGAAGAAATTGCTGGTATCAGTAAATAAGTAGACTGCTATAGCGAGACCTTTATTTCAGCACTATGTGCCTGGAATAGAGGTCTTTTTTATCTAATATTCTGCGCCAAATCTGCTTCGATCAACAAAAGAAGTAGGAATGGTTCAAAAATAAATATGGATCTCGCATCCGTAGTTGGTGGAGGCTACATTAACATAAAATTATGGCCACATTGGTCATCAAGATGAAATGCGGGAGCATTCTTAAGACGTGTAATTAATCGACACTTTTTTTTCAATTAATTCGGTTGATAGATCATTTTACTTATGCTAAGATTAATTCACCTGACCGTGGTCAGGTGAATTAATCTATTTTGGAGGATTTATGTGCGAACATAACTTAATAAAAATAGCTATTAAGCATTTTTTAAAATTCGGCTATGAAGGAACAAAACTATCTCATATTGCCCAAGAGGCGGGAATGAAAAAACAGTCGCTCTATTTCCACTTCAAGAGCAAAGATGATTTATTATTAGAAGTTAACAAAACGGTACTTGAAGAGGAAATCGGCTTTTTACAGTTCTTTTTCGATAAATACAAAGAGTTATCGTTAAAAGATACGCTATACCTTTTATTGCTTGATTATAAACAGCGCTATCTTGACAATGACAGCAATGGTTTCATGTTCTTACTAACTTTTATTCCTCCGAATTTGCTTCAGAATTACTTCTCGCAAAATTATCATTTGTTCCTTACTCATTTAAAAAAATGTTTACAACCGAAATTTTTGGAAGAACCCAATTTACGCATTAATCCGGATGATGGGCCAACTTCTTTTATCACGTTATTGGATGGTTTATTTACACAACTATTTTTTGAAACACCACAGGACTTTGATCATTCATTACGTATATTCTGGGACATTTACTGGAATGGGCTTATCAATTCACAAAAGGAAGAGGAGGATTAATATGAACGATATTGCTACAGGACAAAGTTTGTGGAATAAAGATTTTATTATTCTAGCTGTATCAAATTTATTGATGTTTATGGTTTTTGATATGTTAATGCCTACATTGCCGGTATTCATAGCTAAGAATGGAGGAACCAGTTCGCAAGTCGGTCTTATTATGGGGGCTTTTACATTCTCAGCTATATTTATCCGCGTGCTAACCGGCAATCTGGGGAATGCCATTAATAAAAAAACATTGCTGGTTTTAGGCGTCGCAGGTTGCATGCTGGCTACTGCCTGTTATTATTGGAGTACCTCCAGTCTAAGCACGTTTGCTATCCGCCTGCTGCATGGCTTGGGATTTGGCGTGGCAACTACGCTATACGCGACCTTTGCCGCTGCCTTTATCCCGGCAAACCGGCGGGGTGAAGGGCTTGGTTATTTCGGGGTAGGCGAAACCATCGGTATTTCGATTGGTCCTTTTCTGGGTATCTGGCTCATGGATCAGCATGGTTTTGACAGCGTCTTTGGAGTCGGTACACTCATTTTGCTATTTACCGTTTTCATTACTTGGGCAGTTGATAGTCCACTGGTAACTGAAGATGAAATAAAACCTCTCCAGGGGGAAATACAGGAAAAGAACTCGCTGATTGATATCTTCATAGAAAAAAGCGTATTGCTGCAGTCTATCCTAGCCTTATTGCTCGGCATGTCTTTCGGAGGTGTTCTGTCTTTTGTTGTGTTATTTGCGCAAGAAGCCGCAATTCCCAATATTGCCTACTTCTTTTTTGTGAGTGCCGTAGCTGGATTACTTGTACGCTTTGTCGCGGGGAAGATATTTGATCATAAAGGACCGGGAATTATTATCGGAGCTTCTGCCATTCTTTGCAGTACTGGCACTTTTTTGTTGGCTACGGCTTCGACCACGACTTCCCTCATTATCGCCGCCGCTTTGTATGGAACAGGTATGGGGGCCGCATTCCCTGCTTTACAGGCTTGGTGCATCAATGTTGTGCCGGTGAATCGGCGCGAACACGCAATGGGAACTTTTTTTAATTCTTTTGATTTAGGAATTGGGTTAGGCGCTATTTTGTTGGGGGCTATAGCTGCGATGACCAGTTATTCAATCATGTATATATCGTCAATATTGTTTTTCATCATCTATTGGTTTCTTTATCAGATTTTTGGTAGGCGGCAAAATTCGAATTACTCTATCAAGTCTCCGAATTCGTAAAATGAAGAATCAATTCCAATGGTGCATCCATTCCGCAACTTTTTTCTTGACAATACAGATACTATTTTTATAAAATCAAATTGACCCAGGTCAGTTTTGCGACTGCTAGTAAACTACTTCCGCATCTCTTTGATAATAGGATCGGAAAGACCAGTTAAGAGGTGTTTATCATTGCAAGAATCATAAAAGAAGCTGAAGTCCGGCGGGCAGAGCTGATGGATGCAGCGCTGGAGTTATTTACTTCCACTGGCTACCAAACAACCATGATCATTGATATTGTAAAAAAAGCCGGCGTTGCTAAAGGTACCTTCTACTATTATTTTCCTTCCAAAGAAGCTATCCTGGAAGCGATTTACAACCGCTGGGCAACTGATCAGGCCACTTCCTTCAAAGAGGAAAGCCGTCAGCTCACTGCCTTGCCCAAACTACAATTATTTATTAAGTATCTGTTTCTTCCCAGTCAGCTTGATCTTCTTTTTAAAAGGCTGTGGGATGAAGAAAATTTCAATTTAGATTATAAAGCATGGGGAAATCAGGTCGAAAACGTCTTTAACCCGCTGCTTGCTGACATAATTCAACAGGGCAATCAGGAAGAAACCATGCATGTGGTTTGTATAAAAGAAACCATTACGTTTTTCTGGAGTACGCTGAGCTGTTTATGGGAAGCCTCTATTTTCCAGGAACCTTCCGAAGTCTTTACCAACAAAAGAAAAATTGCCCAAGCCGTGTTAGAAAAAATCCTGGGAATCAAGGAAGGTGTACTCGAATTATCCATAGCCCATAATAGGCTCGCGTAAGAATTACGCATCTTTTTTTACCCTGTAATTGACCCGGGTCAGTTTAAGGTCGCTATATTTAGTGAGAAAGGGGGATTGTAAACCTAAGCAAACAGTTGAGTGAATAGGAAACAGTCAACACAAAAAAGGAGGCAATCCGTTATGCAAAGTGAAATTGCGCAGAGGCTAAAACTCAAGTATTCTCCTATCGCCATTCTATTTACCAACGAGAAACCGCAAGGTGCTCTGGAGTTTAAGGAGGGACGCTGGGGGTGTGTTGCAGCTATGCTAACAGCTGCTGCCAAGGGGCGTCGGGTCGTTTTCAGCCGTACTACGTTTGGCTGTGAGGGAGGCGGCATCGGCTTAGGACTGAAAAATCAGTTTTCGGAAGGCTTTGAGTATTTTTTGTCTACAGGAAAAGAAGGATTACCCCCGGTAGACGGAATACCCGAGCCGGAGGCTTTCAAAAAGACACCTAAACTGGCAAAAGAGTGGATGGAGTCATTTCCGCTTGTTAGTATACCGGAGCAATACGTTGTATTTACACCGCTGACCGAAGTTGATGCTGAAGAACCGAAAGTAGTTGTGCTTTACGCCAACCCTGACCAATTGACTGCGCTTGTTGTGTTGGCCAATTATGGTCGTCCTGGCTATGATAATGTTGTTGCACCCTTTGCGTCAGGCTGTATGACTGCTTGTCTGCTTGCCTGGAATGAAGCGTCCCAGGAACGCCCGAGGGCGGTTATTGGAATGACGGATATTTCGGCACGTCCTTATATCGACGCCGATCTGCTATCATTTAGTGTGCCGTACGCCATGTTTAGAGAGATGGAAGACAATATACCAGGCAGTTTTCTTGATAAGCATGAATGGAATAAAGTAGCTGAACGCATTCAACATAATAAGTGAGTAGTCTAATCGATTCCAGCTGTTATCTGTAATCGCGAAGCTCTATAGCGGCATATTTCCGCTGTGGAGCTTTTTCTTGTATGAGCCGGACCCGCCCTTCTCTAGGTATATGACTTATTTTTTTAAACCAAATTTATTAATACGATAATGAAGCGCTTCTCTATGGATACCCAATTTCCGTGCTGCTTGAGATATATTCCATTGTGTTTGCATCAAAGTTTTTGCTAAAATTTTTTTTTCGAAATTCTCCAGGCTCTGATGCAACGAATCTTCTAAGTCATCTTTAGAGTCTTGATGTTGAATGGTAAATAATTTTTTGAAATACTGTGGCAAATTATCCAGGGAAAGATTCTTTTGAGGATAATTTGTAAAAATCATCATCTGTTCAATTATATGTTCCAGTTCCCGTACATTGCCCGGCCAGGAATAGCCATAGAAAGCAGTAAGTACATCATCATCAATGTGTGTTATTTGGCGTTTAAACTCCTGATTGAATTTTTGAATAAAATGGTTTGCTAATTCTGTTATGTCATTTTCCCTATCTACCAGCGGCGGAATTTCTAAAACCACAACAGCAAGCCGATAATACAAATCTTGTCTAAGTAATCCGTTTTCTACCAGTTGACGCGGCTCACGATTTGTTGCGCTTAATATTCGGCAATTGATCGGGTAATTTTGTGTATCACCAATTCTATAAGTCTGCTTTTCTTGCAAAACTCTCAGTAATTTGCCTTGCGTAGATAAGGGTAATGAATCCAGTTCGTCCAGGAAAACAGTGCCGTTAGTTGCATCTTCAAAAATCCCGGGTTTATCGAGAGCGCCGGTAAATGCTCCTTTTTTCGAACCGAATAATATGGTTTCGATAAGGCTTTCAGGAATTGCGGCACAGTTTACCGCCACAAAACGCCCCTTGTTACATAAACTGGCGTTATGAATACCCTGGGCAAAAAGCTCTTTGCCGGTGCCGGTCTCGCCATATAGCAAAATGGGGGAATTCGTTAACGCTGCCTGTCTGGACAGAGCAATTAACTCCTTTATCTTTTGGCTGCCGCCCACGATGTCATAGAGAGTAAAATGCGTATCGCCCAAATTTTTTGTTTTATCCAGTAATAACTTTCGCCTATATTCGGAAAACCTATTAAACTCTTTCTCATATAAATCAATTAAATATCCTAACGTATATATATATTCTAACTTGCCTGCATAATAGAAGGGATAAGTTTGCATAGTGTGGACTACTTGGCGACCGGTGTTATCGGTGGAAAGAACAAAATGTTCGTCCGAGCGATTTCCGCTCTTTCTGGTATATGCAAGAGTGCTGTTTTTAAAATCAAAATCTTGAATGACTTTATCGACTTTTTGACCTACGACATCTGAACGATCAACATCTCCCAACGTCTCAAAATCTCTCAGAACCTCCATCATAACATGGTTAAGCCAAACTATTTCTCCATTCATATCATCAATGCAAATGGAAGGAAACATCATATCAAGAATTTCTTCGTACAGTTTGTTGCGTTTTTTTAATTCAGTAATTTGATCTTGTAAATTTGACATGCAAAATTTCCTTTCATCATAAAAAAAGTAATATATCATTACTGGTATGTAATGA